>NZ_JASGEN010000001.1:0-44912 GCF_047606365.1 Micropruina sp.
CTGGCCGAGCTGATGGAGACGCCGCTGGTGGTCCGCGAGCCCGGATCGGGCACCCGGATCGCGCTGGAGCGCGCCCTCGGCGGACGGCCCACCGCCACGCCCGCGCTGGAGCTGGCCAGCAACGCCGCGGTCCGGGTGGCGGTCATCGCCGGAGCGGCTCCAGCGGTGCTCAGCGAGCACGCGGTGCAGGCCGCGGTGAGCGCCGGCGAACTGCGGGCGGTGATGGTGGACGGCCTGGTCGTCGAGCGTCCGCTGCGGGCGGTCTGGCCGGTGGAACCTCCGTTGTCGGCGCTCGGGCAGCGACTGGTGCAACTCGCGATCGAGTTGGAGCGGGCCCGGAGGACTCCGGCGTCCGGGCCGGCTCTCGACCCTGGCTGGGGAATCTAGAGCGTCCGGAACTGTTCGGCGATCGCCTGCAGCTCGTCGTAGTGCCGACGCCAGCCCTCGGCGTCCAGGTCGGACAGGTTGTCGACGCGCGGCGACAGCCCGGCAGCCCCGTCGATGTATTCGCGAATGATGTCGGCCTGGCCGACGTGCCGCTGGGTCTCGGCGATCACGTGCACCAGTACCTGGTGCAGCGTCACGTCGCCACGTTCGCCCCACCACGGGACGCGACCCGGCGCATCCAGGTCGAGGGCCGCCACTGTCGCCGCGGTGTGCCGGCTGGCGCTGTGATACAGCTCGACGAACTGCTCGCGGGTCTCGTCGGCCGTCGCGTACAGGTCGGCGTTGGCCGGCTGATCCTCGTCGAACCAAGGCAGCGGAATGCCGCACGGCCGTCCCATCACCTCACCGAGATAGCCCAACTCGACGCTGGCCAGGTGTTTCACCAGCCCCAGCAGGTTGGTTCCGGTCGGTGTCATCGGACGCCGCACGTCGTACTCGCTCAGCCCATCCAGCTTCCAGAGCATCGCCTCGCGGCCGCGCTCGAGATAGCTCAACAGCACTTCCTTGGGTTGCATGGGAGCACCTCCTGGTCCCCAGGCTGCCACGTGCCGCCGACAAACTCTCACCGCGCAGGCTTAGAGGTTCCCACCGAGCATGGGTGACCAAAGGAACCGTCCCCGGTGACCGGGAGAACCGTCCCCGGTGACCAAAGGAACCGTCCCCTTGGTCACCGGAAGCCGAAATCGTGTCGTACTGCATTGCAAAACGTTGCCCTGCATCTGTTGTCGAGGGCACCGCGGCTGTCCGTACTCTTTGCGCCATCCGGGACGCCTTGCGCCCCGTCCCCAGTTCAAGGAGGAACACATGAAGATTCTCCGGCTCGCCACAGCCGCGATTGCCGTCTCCGCACTAGGCCTGACCGCCTGTGCGCCGCCGACCGCCGGAGGCGGCGGTCCGACCGCGGACAACACCAGCGGCACCTTGCGCGTCTGGCTGTTCTCGGAGGTCAACCAGGACCCGAAGACCGAGGTCGTCAACGAGGCGATCAAGGAGTTCGAGGCGGCCCACAGCGGCAGCAAGGTCGACGTCCAGTACATCCCGGTGGAGAGCCGGGCCGAGCGGTTCAAGGCAGCGTTCAACGACCCGTCCAGCGCCCCGGACGTTGCCGAGTTCGGCAACACCGACCTGGCCAACTACGTGGCCGCCGGCGGTCTGGGCGACGTCACCGATGTGATCCAGGGCTGGGACGAGGGCAAGGATCTCGACGCCAAGATCCTCGCCACCACCGAGGTGGGCGGTAAGAAGTACGGCATCCCGTGGTTCGTCGGCGTCCGTGCCCTCTACTACCGCACCGACCTGCTCAAGGACGCCGGGCTGAGCGTTCCGACCACCCTGGACGAGGTGGAGAAGGCGGCCCGCACGCTGCGCGAGAAGAACTCCGGCACGCTCGGCATCGCCGTGGGCGGCAAGTCGCAGTTCTCGGCGATGCCCTACCTGTGGGCCTACGGCGGCGAGATCGCCACCGAGAGCGGCGGCAAGTTCACCTCGGCGCTCACCACAGAGGCCTCCCGCAAGGGCGTCACCGCGTACACCAACCTGCTGAAGGCCGACATCTGCCCGCCGCAGACCTGTGCCGAGATGACCGGCGGTGCAGCCGTCACCGCCTTCAACGCCGGTGAGGCCGCGATGACCATCGGTGGCGACTTCAACTACAAGTCGGTGGCCGAGAGCAAGGTCAAGGACAAGTTCGGCGTGGTCGCCCTGCCCGGCACCAAGGCGGGCGAGATCGCCCCGGCATTCGCCGGCGGCAACAACCTGGGCATCTTCAGCAAGACCCAGAACCGGACGCTGTCGGCCGACTTCGTGAAGATCCTGGCCAGCAAGAAGTACCAGGAGAAGATGTTCAAGGCGATGGGCAACCTGCCGACCTTCGGCGACGTCCAGCAGCAGGTGGCGAAGGACAACGCCTACCTGAAGCCGTTCGTCGACACCCTCGCGGCCGGCACCAAGTTCGTCCCGGTCACCGAGCACTGGGCCACCATCGACGCACAGGGCATCTTCACCGGCATGTACCAGAAGGTCGCCTCCGGGCAGGCCACCGTCGAGGTCGCAACCACCGACGCCGCCACGGCGATGGACAAGGTGTTCGGTTCCTGATGACCACCGCAACCCCCACCCTTCCGGTCCAGCAGGGCAAGCGCCCTGCTGGACGGTCGGGGCTGCGTTCCCGTCCGATCGAACCCTGGGTGTATCTGACTCCGGCGTTCCTGGTCATGCTCGGGCTGCTCGGCTACCCGATCTACCAGCTGATCAACATCTCCATGTACGACTACCGGCAGGCCCAGGTGAGCGGCAACGCGCCGCTGGAGTTCCTCGGCCTGGGCAACTACCAGCAGCTGTTCAACGACCCGCAGTTCTGGTCGGTGCTGGCCAACACCGTGGTGTTCGCCGGCGTGCTGGTGGTGGTGACCATCCTGGTCGGCGGTTGTCTGGCGGTGCTGGCAACCAACCTGCGGCCCTGGGTGCGCAACGTCCTGTTCGTGGTGTCGATGGGCGCCTGGGCGACGCCGGCGGTGACCGGTAGCGCCGTCTGGCTGTTCCTGTTCGAGCCGACCGTGGGCCTGGTCAACAAGACCCTGGTCGGCATGGGCCTCAGCCAGTTCGCCGGCTACTCGTGGACCTACGACAAGCTGAGCGCGTTCGGGCTGGTCGCCAGCGAGGTGGTCTGGTGTTCATTCCCATTCGTGATGGTCACCATCTACGCCGGCATCCAGGCGATCCCGACCGAGGTGATCGAGGCGGCCCGGCTCGACGGGGCCACCATGCCGCAGATCGCCCGGCTGATCATGCTGCCGATCCTGCGTCCGATCATGATGATCGTGGTCATCCAGTCGATCATCTGGGACTTCAAGCTGTTCGCCCAGATCTACATCATGACCAACGGCGGCGGCGTCGCGAACCAGAACCAGGTCCTCAACGTGTACGCCTATCAGCAGGCGTTCGCGGCCAGCCTGTACGGGTTGGGCGCCGCCATCGGCGTGATCATGACCATCCTTCTGCTGCTGATCACCCTGATCTACCTGCGGACGATCCGACGCGGAGGGGAGGAACTATGAGCCTCATCGAATCGACCGCTGTGGTGGGTGAGCGCAAGCGGGTCAAGTGGCTGGCCGACACGGTCGGCCTGGTGATCGCCCTGATCGTCGCCTTCCCGCTGTACTGGATGCTGCTGTCGGCGCTGAAGCCGAAGGCCGCGATCGATGCCGGCGATTCCACGCCGTTCACCACCAGCCCGTCGGTGAGTTCGTTCCTGCGGGTGCTCGAGGTGAACGACTTCGCCCGCTACTTCATGAACTCGCTGATCGTCGCCCTGGCCGTGGTGCTGGTCTCAACCATCCTGGCGTTCCTCGCCGCGGTGGCGCTGACCCGCTACCAGTTCAAGCTGCGCACCACCCTGCTGATCACCATCCTGGTGGCGCAGATGGTGCCGATCGAGGCGCTGACCATTCCGATGTTCTTCATGATGCGGCAGGCCGGTCAGGTGATCCCGGCCATCGGCCTGAACCATCTGGGTTCCCTGGTCGTGGTGCATGTCGGTTTCGCGATCCCGTTCGCGGTCTGGATGCTGCGCGGCTTCGTCGCGGCGGTGCCGGTGGAATTGGAGGAGGCGGCCCGGCTGGACGGGGCGTCCGGCTTCACCTTCGTGAGGACCATCCTGTTCCCGCTGGTGGCACCGGGCGTGGTGGCCTGCTCGGTGTTCTCGTTCATCTCCACCTGGAACGACTTCCTGTTCGCCAAGACGTTCATCATCTCGGCACAGGAGAACCAGACGCTGCCGTTGGCGATCCTGACCTTCTTCAAGCCCGACGAGAACGACTGGGGCGCGATCATGGCAGGATCGGTGATCATGACGATCCCCGTGCTGATCTTCTTCATCGCCGTGCAGCGCAAGCTGGTGTCGGGCCTGGCAGGTGCCGTCAAGGGATGAACCACCTGCTCGTACCCGCACCTCTGGAAACGAGTGAACACGGCGGCCCCGGCACCTTGCCCGGGGCCGCCACCTCACTCTGCTACGACCCGCAACTGGCCGGCGCCGCCCGGCTGCTGCGGCAGACCCTGGGCGCGGCCACCGGCTGGGAGCTGCCGACCGCGTCCGGCGACGACGCCGACATCGTGCTGCGCTACGTCGCCGATGTCGCGGACGGGCCGGCCACCGTCCAGCACAACGAGGGTTACCGGCTGGACACCACGTCCGGACGGGTGCAGATCGAGGCGCCCGGCGAACCCGGTGCCTACTACGCCGTCCAGACCCTGCTGCAGCTGCTCGGCGAGCCCGCCTTCCGGCGTGCGCCGGCGTCCGAGCCGAGTTGGACGCTGCCTGCGGTCACCATCACCGACGCGCCGCGCTGTGGCTATCGCGGGGTGATGCTGGACGTGGCCCGGCACTTCATTCCGAAGAACGACCTGCTGGTGATGATCGAGGCGCTGGCGGCGCACAAGCTGAACGTGTTGCACCTGCACCTGACCGACGACCAGGGCTGGCGGATCGAGATCCGCCGCTACCCCGGGCTGACCCGGCGAGGAGCCTGGCGCTCCCGCAGCGCCCGCGGCGATTGGCGGGCCGGGCACTACGACGAGACCCCGCACGGCGGCTTCTACACCCAGGGCGATCTGCGCGAGATCGTGGCCTTCGCCGCCCAGCGGCACGTCACGATCATTCCCGAGATCGACGTGCCGGGCCATAGCCAGTCCGCGATCGCCGCCTACCCCTGGCTGGCGGGGTTGCCCGACGACGCAGCCCCCGACGTCTGGGACCGCTGGGGCGTCAATGACCTGGTCATCGACCCGTCGCCGGAAACCATCGACTTCTACCGCAACGTGCTGGACGAGGTGCTTCAGCTGTTCCCGGCGCCGTGGGTCGGGCTCGGCGGCGACGAGGTGCCGCTGACCCAGTGGGAGGCCAGCCCGGCCGCCCGGCAGCGGGCCGCCGACCTGGGTCTGCCCGACGTGGGCGGGCTGCACTTCTGGTTCCTGGACGCGCTGGCCGACCACCTGCGGGCGCACGGACGGCGTCCGGCGTTCTGGGACGAGGCGGCCGAGGGCGACCTCGATCGCGGCGCACTGATCCACTGCTGGCGGGAGTACTCGCGCGGGCTGGAAGCACTCGCCAAGGGGTTCGACGTGGTGATGTGCCCCGAGCGGCACCTCTACTTCGACTACGCCCAGTCGGATTCGCCCGACGAGCCGATCCCGGTGGGCCGGGTCACCACACTGGAGTCGGTGTACGACTTCGACCCGATCCCCAGTGGACTGGACGACGCCCTGCCGGGCCGGTTGCTGGGTGCCCAGGGCAATCTGTGGACCGAGCACCTGGACAGTCCGCGACGGGTCCAGTACGCGGCCTTTCCAAGGCTGTGCGCATTGGCCGAGAACCTCTGGTCGCCGGCCGAGACCCGCGACTACGCCGATTTCGCCCGCCGCCTGGAGACCGCGCACTTCGCCCGGCTGTCGGCGATGGGGCTGGAGTACCGACCGCTGTCCGGTCCGCTGCCCTGGCAGAAACGCCCCGGGGTGGCCGGCACGCTGCACCTGGTCGAGGGGCCGGCCGGCCTGGTCGCGAGCGACCTGCCATGACTGAGCGGCCGACGAAGACCCGCTCCGGCGTGGCCGAACGCTCACCGGCCGAGCGCAATTCGTCGGCATCGCTGCGCAAGGCACTGCTGTTGCTGCGTGCCGTGGCCCGGCACGGGCTGAACGGGCCATGGCTGACCCTGGCCGAGCTCAGCGAGCTGACCGGGGTGAACAAGAGCACCGTGCTGCGCCTGGTGACCCCGTTGCTGGAGGAGAACCTGCTGGAACGGGACGCCGAATCCGGCCGGTTCCGGCTCGGCTACGGCTGCCTGCACCTCGGTCAGGCATACCTGCGGGAGATCGACCTGCGCACGGTGGCCCGTCCGGAGTTGCGGCAGCTGACCCGGACCACCCAGTTCACCTGTCACCTGGTGGTGCTCAGCGGCACCAACGTGGTCTACGTCGACAAGGTGGAGAACGAGTCGACGGTGCGGATGGCGTCCCGGATCGGCGCGAGCGTACCGGCCTACTGCACGGCGGTCGGCAAGGCGATCCTGGCGCACTCGGCCGAAGAGGTGGTCGCGGCGGTGCTCGCCGAGCCGCTGCTGCCGGTCACCGAACGGACGATCACCGCCCCCGACGACCTGCGCCGCGAACTGCAGGCGATCCGGCGCCGCGGGTACTCGATCGACGATCGCGAGAACGAGCCGGAGGTGCGTTGTGTCGCGGCACCGATCTTCGGCGTCGACGAGCGGGTGGTGGGCGCGATGAGTGTGTCGGCGCTGGCCTCGCGAATGACGCCGGCCAAGGTCCGCGAGATCGGGCCGATGGCGGCCCAGGCCGCACAGCGGGTGTCAGTCCGGATGGGCTCGCTGGCCGGCGTCGGCTCGCCCGAGCCCGACGGCGTGGCCGAGTAGCCGGCACCCGCGCGCGGACGGCGGGTGGCTCGCTGGGCGGTGTCTCGCGGACGCGGCCAGTCGCTGCGGGCACGTCCGCCACTAGCCACAATGGCGGGAGACCGCGCCGGCCGGTCGACCCCTGACAAGACCTGACGAGTGAGGCATTCGATGCAGAAGACGATCGCGATCATCGGCGGCGGTCACAACGCCCTCACCGCGGCGGCCTACCTGGCCCGCGCGGGCGCGTCCGTGACCCTGCTGGAGCGGCTGGACCACGTCGGCGGCGCGGCCCTGTCGGCACCCGCGTTCCCCGGCGTCGACGCCCGGCTGTCCCGCTACGCCTACCTGGTCAGCCTGATGCCGAAGCAGGTGATCGACGACCTGGGCATTCCGTTGCGACTGGCCCGGCGGCGCTACTCGTCCTACACCCCGGTGCCCGGCACCGACCGCGGCCTGTTGATCGACAACGGTGACCTGGCGGCCACCCGCGCTTCGTTCGCGTCGATCGGCGCGGCCGCCGACGTCGACGGTTTCGCGTCCGTCTATGACCGGACGGGGGTCGCAGCGCGTGCCCTGTTCCCCACCCTGACCGACCCGCTGCCCACTCAGGCGCAGGCGAAAGAGCTTGTCGGAGCGGACTGGTCGGCGTTGATCGAGCGGCCGATCGCTGAGCTGATCGAGAGCTCGGTCGCCGACGACCTGGTCCGCGGCGTGATCGCCACCGACGGCCTGATCGGCACCTACGCGTCGATGAACGACGCCTCGCTGGAACAGAACCGCTGCTTCCTCTATCACGTGATCGGCGGCGGCACCGGCGACTGGGACGTCCCGATCGGCGGCATGGGCGTGGTCAGCACCAGTCTGGAGGGGACGGCCCGCGCTGCCGGCGCCAGGATCATCACCGGCGCCGAGGTGACCGCCCTGACTCCGGACGGCGAGGTCACCTGGCGTGAGGGCGACGACGAGCATCGCCTGACGGCGGATCTGGTGCTCTGCGGCGCCGCGCCGTCCGTGCTGTCACGGCTGCTCGGCGAGACTTCCGAGCGGGTCGAGGGAGCGCAGGTGAAGGTCAACATGCTGCTCACCCGGCTGCCCCGGCTCCGTCAGGAGCTGCCGTCGGAGGCGGCGTTCGGCGGCACCTTCCACATCAACGAGTCGATGACCCAGCTCGAGGCGGCATTCTCCGCCGCCGGGGCCGGGCGCATTCCCGATCCGCTGCCGGCCGAGATCTACTGCCATTCGCTGGCCGACCCGAGCATTCTCGGCCCCGAACTGCAGGCCAAGGGCTGGCAGACCCTGACCCTGTTCGGCCTGCACCTACCCGACCGGCTGGTCGATCAGTACGGCAACGACGAGCTACGCGGGTTGCTGCGGACCGCCGTGCTGAGCACCCTGGAATCGGTGCTGGCCGAACCGGTCGAGCCGCTGCTGGCCCACGACGGCAACGGCGAGCTGTGCCTTGAAGTGAAGACCACCCGCGACATCGAGGACGCCCTGGCGATGCCCGGCGGCAACATCTTCCACGGCGGGCTGTCCTGGCCCTGGGCCGACGCTGATGACCCGCTGGACACCCCCGCCCGGCGCTGGGGTGTGGACTCGGGTCACGACGGCATCCTGCTCTGCGGCGCCGGCGCCCGCCGCGGCGGCGGGGTCAGCGGTGTCGGCGGCCACAACGCCGCCAGGGCCGCGATCGAGATGCTCGGGCTGTAGCGGCCCGCCCTGTCGAACCGTCCTGCTCGTCATCCCGGGCTCCGACCCGGGATCTCAAGACCCGGGTCTCGACAAGCTCGACCAACGGCGGCCGTCCTCGGAATGCCTCAACGTCCACCGAACTCGCGGACCTGCTTCACCACGAAGCGTCCGTCGGCGAGCACCTTGATCTCCAGATCGAGCGAGCGTGGCTTGGTGTTGTCCGACGTCACCTGGGAGCAGGGGCCCGGGTAGTAGCCGGGTTTGGCTCGGCAGTAGGCGCGTTCGATCGTCCGCACCAGGTCGACCAGCGCGGTGAGTTGGTCGCTGGCCAGCACCGGCGTCGTCCGCGCCGGCCCGGACGCCGTGGGCTTGGCGAAGCGGGTCACGGTGAAGCTGATCGGCTCGGTGTCGGCGAGGAAGGCGGCGATGGTCAGCTCGCTGTGGGTGTCCGGGTCGGGGTTGGTGACCAGGTTGTTGCCCTGCTGGATCGACAGCGAGTAGCCGTAGACCGCGTCGGTGTTGAGCACCCGGGTGACCACGACGGCGTTGGCCACCACGTCGGCCTCGCTGTCGTAGGCGGGCACCAGCGCCAGCCCCATCGCGACGCTGCGCTGATCGATCCGGGCGAACGAGCGCTCCTCGACGGCCCGCTTGTTCCACAGGCTGGCGTAGACGCCCTTGAGTGCGCAGCCGAGCGCCCGCGGGTCGACCTTCCGCTTGCTCTCGCCTCCGTCGTCTTGTTCCTCTTTCACGATGCAGACCTGGCCGGGGAGGTCCTTGACCTTGGTCTTCACCGAGTAGCTGTCGTGTAGCCCGGCGCCGTCGAAGCCCGGAATGTCCTCGGCGTTGGCCGACGACCGCACCTTCAGCTTCTTCACCCCGAGGCCGTCCACCCGGGCCCGAATCGTCTCCAGCTGTCGTGGCGGAAACTCGGCGGCCAGGAACGCGTCCTGCACGGCGGCGACCAGGTCACGCAGTTCGCGCGGAGCGAGGTCGCCGGCAGCCTCCCGGCCGATCAGAACGTCGAGGGCCTCCCGCAACCCCACATTCGGCGGATGGGCGACCAGGTCGGCGTACCACTGGAACGGCACGCCGAAGCCCTGCGGGGTGAGGTCGTAGCCGAGCCGGGCACTCGGCGTCCCGGCCTGATCGGCGCGTCCGAGCACCTGGCGATGGGCGAGGAACCCCAGGTTGGCTGCTTTGGACCCGTAGCGGGGTGCGGCGGCCAGCGTGCCGGCGGCGCTCCCCTGCCCGATCTCGTCGTAGCTGCGCAGGTCGGTTTCCGGCTCCCAGCCGATCTGCACCACCGGACGATCCAGCCGCTCGGCCAGCTTGGCGGCGACAACCTCGGCGGTGGTCGGCTCGATCGCGAAGTCATCGCCACGGACGACGTAGTGCACCGGGGTGTCGGCGAACGGAGCGAGCCGTGGATGCTGCGGACCGGCGTCGCGGAGCACCGCGTTGGGTGTGTTGCGCTCCTTCGACTTCAGGTTGACGTGCGAGTTGGTGTCCTGGACGGCCCGGGTCAGCACCCCGGCGACCACCGACAGGTCCAGCGGCAACTGGTCGAGCACCACGATGTCGGTGGGCCGCAGCTCGTCCGGGTCGGCGGGGAAGATCCGCAGCCAGCCCCACGCCTCGGCCTGGTTGAGCGGAATGTAGGTGACCGAGCCGAGGATGTCGTCCAGGGTGAGCACCTCGATGCCGGCGCCCGCCAGATCGGACGCCACTCGCGCCGTGGTCTGCTGGGTGCCGGTCTGGACGAAGGCCAGCGCCATGCCGGGCAGGTCGATCTGCCCGGCGATCTCGAGGACGGCGTCGCGCAGGTCCTCCTCGGCGATGACGTCCTGCGGATAGAACTGAATGCCGAGCACGGCTGGCCGGCCGGTCAAGCTGTAGCTGTGCAGGACACCGGCGACGTAGCGCTTCGGGCCTGGAGTGAAATAGGTGAGCCGGTTGAACTCGTCCAGGCCTTCGGGGATCTGGAAGATTTCACGTCCGAACAGGTAGTGGTACTTGGCGGCGTCCGGGGTGCTGCCGTTGCGGGTGAAGTTGCCGTTCACGAAGGCGACGTGTGGAGCATCCGGCTCCCGCCGGTCGACGAAGACCTTCGCCAGGCGTCCGTTCGCGACGAGATCGGCAGCCGGTTGCGAGATGGCCTGGAAGAGTTCCGGTGAGTCGATCCGGGGTAGCGACAACCCCAGCGCCGCGGGCTCGGCAGCGGGCTCCACCGGCGGACCGGCCAACCGGTGCAGTCGTGCCGGCGGCGGCACGACGATCTCGGGTGGCGTAGTCAGGCGAGGCAGGAATCCGTACACGACGCGCTCCTTCGGGGTGTGCAGGTCACCCTAGTCAGCGACTATCGACATCGAGTCGGCACTATTCCGAGCGCGCCCACTTCGGGATCTCGCCGTAGCGCTGCGGTCTGATCAGCCGGCCGGCGGCCGAGTCGGCGATCAACTCGGCAAGCCGCTTCTGCCGGGTGACTTCGGTCTTCGCCTGCATCACCCAGCCGACGCAGACCCGTCGGTAGGACGCCGTCGCCCGCTCGTAGAAGAACGCCACCGCCGCCGGATCGGCTCGCAGGGCCGCCTCGTAGTCATCGGGCAGGGCGAGTTCACCGCCGCGTTCGTAGCTGTAAGGGGCCTGATCGGGACGCCGGCGGTCGAACGCCGCGACGCCCGGTGGCCGCATCTTCCCGGCCGCCGTCAACTCGCCGACCAGGGCGATGTTCACCTGGCTCCAGTTGCTGCCCGGTTTGCGCGGCGTCCAGCGCTGCCGGACGGTGTCCTCGTCCAGCCGATGCATCGAGGAGTCGATCCAGCCCCAGCACAACGCGACCGGGACGGCATCCGGCCAGGTCAGCCCACGATCGGCGGCGTGCTTCTTGAACAGCCCCATCCACAACTCAGTCTCGCGGTCGTGGTTCTCGGCCAGCCAGGCGTCGAAGGCGTCCGGGCCGGAGAAGAACCGGGCCGGACGATCGTCGGTTCCACCGATCCAGGTCGCCATCCCGACATCATGACAGCCGCCTCCGACAAACTTCCGGTACGAGGGGACGGTTCTTTTCGTCCCAATTGGTGACCGTGGGAACCGTCCCCGGTGACCGTCGGAACCGTCCCCGGTGACCGTGGGAACCGTCCCCGGTGACCGTGGGGACGGTTCTTTTGGTCACCCGAGCAGGGTCTCGACAAGCTCGACCAGCGGAGGCCGGGCCGCGACTCAGTTTCGGGTGAGCGCACCGACCAGCCGGGACAGCACGCTCTCGAAGCGTGCCTCGGGGTCGGCGAACATCAGCCGTCCGGCCTGCGCCATCAACGGATGGTCCTCGGCACCGAGCCGGGCGTCGCGTTCGGCAAGGTCGTAGCTGTGCGGATCGGCCTCCCGGGCCTGCCGGACGCCCTGCTCCTCCGCCGTCCAGCCGATAGTGAAGTGCATCACGATCTGCCAGGTGTCCAGGACGTCCTCGAGGCTCCGGCCGGCCTCCACCAGCGCCGCCAGCGGTCGTTCCTGCACCTGGATCAGGCTGACGTCGGTGAGCCGCCGGCCGGCGAACACCGTGGCCCCGTCGCGGTGCGCGAGCATGGTCGAACGCAATGACCGAGCGGCTTCGGTGAGCCCTCGCCCGATGTCCTGATCGGGCTCCTGGAACAGCGGGACGGTCGCCGTGCGCCACATGCTGGTGCCCATCTCGTCGAGCAGATCCGCCTTGTCCGAGACGTGCCAGTACAGCGCCGCCGCCTGGACGCCGAGCCGCCCCGCCACCCGGCGCATGGTGAGTCCGTCGAGGCCGTGCTCATCGAGTACCTCGAACGCCGCCGCCACGATCTGCTCGCGGGTCAATCCGCGTCCGACACCGCCCGCCTTGATCATTGAACAATGTTAAGCGATACTGGCGAGGTAAGCATTTAACATCGTTCAATGGAGGTTGCAATGCGTGCAGCAGTCGTCACCGCTCCCGGTGAGGCCCCGGTCGCCGGCACGTTCGCCGAACCCGAGCTCGCTCCCGGCGCCGAACTCGTCGAGATCGTCGCGGCCGGCATCCATCCGGTAGTCCGCAGCCTGGTCTCCGGACGCCACTACGGCTCGACCGACAGTTGGCCGAAGATCCCCGGGGTGGACGCGGTCGCCCGGCGTTCCGACGGCACCCTGTGCTACACCGGCTTCACCACCGATCCCTACGGCACCTTCGCCGAGCGGGCCGCCGTCCGGCTCACCCTGCCGGTGCCCGACCAGGCCGACCCGGTGGCCCTGGCCGCCGGAATGAACCCAGGAATGTCGTCCTGGCTACCGCTCACCAGCTACCTCACGAACCCCGAGCAGGCGTCCGTGCTGGTGCTGGGCGCCACCGGTAGCGCCGGCCGGCTCGCCGTTCAGAACTGCCGGGCGCTGGGCGTCACGCGGGTACTGGCCGCCGGCCGCAATCCGGACGCCCTGGCGCGGACAGCCGCACTCGGTAACTGCGCCACCGTCTCGCTGGACGCCGACGCGCTCGGCGATGCGGTCGCCGAGTACCAGCCCGATCTGGTGTTGGACTTCCTCTGGGGTCCGGTCGCCGAGGTGGCGCTGACCGCGCTGGGCACCCGCGGACTCGCTAACGTCGCCCACCCGGTGACCTACGTCGAGATCGGCGCAGCAGCCGGTGCCACTGCGTCGGTACCTGCAGCGGTGCTGCGCAGCCGGTCGGTGACCCTGCGCGGCAGCGGGGCCGGTTCGGTCACCCACGACGTGCTGGCCACGGCCGCGGCGAGCTACGCCGAGCTGATCGCCTCGGGCGCCGTCCAGGTCGACGCCGTCGGCTATCCGTTGGACGACATCGCCACTGCCTGGGCGGACACCCGCACCGACCACCGCGCCGTCATCGTGTTCTGAGTCACCTCGTCATCCCGGGCTCCGCCCCGGGATCTCGGGACCGGGCAGTCAAGCCGGTGCCGAGATCCCGGCGTCCGCCGGGATGACGAGAAGGCCGGGATGACGAGAAGCCAACGGCGGAAGACGCCATGATGGTCCGATGATTCGCGCCGTCGTCTTCGATTTGGGGCAGGTGCTCGCCTCACCGCCCGACATCCACTCCCATCCGGCCGGCCTGCTCGGGGTCACCACCGACGACTTCGCCGCCGGCTACTGGGAGGGGCGCCGCGACTACGACGAGGGCGCACCGGACGAGGCCTACTGGGGACCGTTCCTGACCCGGCTCGGATTGCCGGCCTCCACCGACAACGTGGAACTGCTGGCCACCACCGACGCCACGATCTGGACCCGGATCCGGCCCTCGGCCGAGCAGTTGATCGCCGACACCAAGGCGTCCGGACGGCTCACCGGCCTGCTCTCCAACGCACCTCGGGTGCTCGGCGACGCGATCGAGGCGGCACCCTGGCGCCGGCACTTCGACCGGGTCTATGTGTCGGCGTTGATCGGGGTAGCCAAGCCGCGGCGGGAGATCTACGACCATGCCGCCGCCGACCTGGGGGTGGCGGCGTCCGAGATCGCCTTTGTCGACGACCGCCCCGAGAACGTCGAAGGCGCACTGGAGGCCGGATGGCGCGCGCACCTGTGGGTCGACGACGCCGACACCCGGAACTGGCTGATCGACTGCGGCGTGCTCTAACCCCCTCGTTGGTCGAGCTTGTCGAGACCAGAACTTAGGCTTCCGACAAGCTCGACTGGCGGCGGCAGCTACCCCGTCACTTACGGCTCTGCGACGGGAGCGGGGTCGGTGCCGGAACCGACGCGGTCGGCGACCTGCTGGGGGTCGGCCCGTCGACCGCTTCCTTCGGCGGCACGCACAGCGTCGCGGCACGACCGTGGCCGCTGATGAAGATCAGCGGTCGCTGGAGCACGGCGTGGCAGGCCTCGAAGGTCAGCTTGTGGCTACCTGTGGCGGTGAAGATGCCGTTTCCCTGGCAGCCCGCGTAGCGCACCACGACGTCCGACCCGAGCGACGGGACGGAGCCGTCCTGCAGCCGGACCAGGACGGCGGTGTCGCCGACCACCTCGCAGGACGTATCGTCCGGACCGCTGCCCTTGGGTGCCTTCGCGAGCGCTGCCCTCACCTGCCGGGCGTTGTAGTCCAGATCGTCGTCGTTGTCCGCCAGCGCCTTCGAAGCCACCAGTTGCCCGGGCGTGCTCGCGAGGTCGTACTGGCACAGCGTGACCGGCACCGACGCCTTGCCCGCCACCGACGAGTTCACCACCTTGGGATCCAGGGCGCTCCGGGCGGGGCAGCCGTTCGGATCGATCGCGCCAATGGGCCGGACGGACGCGATGATCTGGTCGGCCACCGTGGCGTAGGCATCGGTGTGCACGACCTCGACCACATAGCCGTCCACCTCTTCACTGGTGGTCGCCGTCCAGCCCTGTGGCAGGTCCCAGCCGCGATCGGTGGCGGTCACCTGACGCACTGTCACGAAGGTTTGCAGATCTTTCGCGGGCAGGTTCCGCGGACAGCCGACGGCCCTGACCGGCAACAGCTCGGGGGCAAGCGCCACGAATGGCTCGGAAGGCCGCTGGGGTCGCCCTGCGCACCAGGCCGTCCCCAGGGCGAAGTCGTAACCCCAGCGGTCCGGCACCTGGTAGCTGAGCACCCGGTACGACTCCCAGCGCCACCCGGGCCTGGATGCCAGTGCCGACGCCGTCGGCTCCGCATCGCTGGGTGTGCTCTCGGGCGCGGCGGCCGGCACGGCCGAACTCGGCGAGCTGCCCGAGAACCGGCTGATCGCCAGCGGGATCGCCACGGCCGCGACCAGCACGACCGCGGCCGCCACCGGTAGCCAGCGCGGCAATCCACTCCGGGAGGCCACGGTCTTGGGAAGTTCCAAGGGCTGGAAGTCGGGCTCGTCGGCGTGCTGCTGCAGCGCGTCCCGGAAGGCCCGCTCAGCCCGGTCGCCCCGATCCTCGTCGGGCGTGTTGCGCTCAGTCATCGGTGTCGTCCTCGATCAGTTGGGTGCGCAGCCGGGTCAGGGCCCGGTGCACGTGGGAGCGGGCGGTTGCCTCGGCACAGCCGAGGATCGACGCGATCTCGGCGTACTCCAGGTCGTCGTAGAAGCGCAGCGCGACCGCGGCCCGTTGCAGCGGCGGCAGGCTTTCGCACAGCTGCCAGGCGAGTTCGGCGTCCGTGACGTCGCCGGCATGGTCGGGGGTGACGGCATGCAGTTCGTCGCTCACCTGCTCACGGCCGGTGCGGCGCCAGCGGCTGATGCTCGCGTTGACGATGCTGCGCTTGACGTAGGCGTCCACGTCGCCGGCGCCGCTCACCCGCGTCCATCGTGGATACAGGCCGAGCAGCGCGTCCTGCACCAGGTCGCGTGCGTCCTCGGCGTTGCGGGTGATCAGGTAGGCGAAGCGCTGCAGCGCCACCGACCGGGTGGCGACGTAGTCCTCGAACCGACTCACGGTCACCGGCGCCTCCTGTACAAGCGTCATACCCTGCACACACGCGGCAACGGGGCGCCGCGTTGCAGCACCGGGCATGATCGTTGTCATTCAATCCCACCGCGGGCTACCGAGAGGGGCACCATGCTGCTGACCGAGGACATCCTGCTGCTCGGCACCGACGACACCAGCGGCCGCAAACTGGCCCGCTACACCGACCTGCTGGTGGCCGGCGGACTGCTCAGCGACCTGGCGCTCGCCGGCAACGTCCGCACCACCGAACCGGGTGAGTCGGTGCGGAAGAACCGTGTCGTCGCCGTCCCGGACGCCGCCTGGCCGGCCGATTCCCTGCTCGCCGAGGCACTCACCGTGATCAGCGGCAAACCGAACTGGTACCTGTCCACGCTGGTCGAACGGCTGAGCCGCAAACTGGTCGATCACAAGGCTGTCGACGCGGTCTACGAACGTCTCGCCCAGGCCGAACTGGTCAGCCGGACGCCGCATCGCGTGCTCGGTTTGGTGCCGACCACCCGCTGGGTGAGCGTAGACGGACGCTACGAGGCAACCCTGTACGAACAGCTCGACGCGGTGTTCCTGTTCGGCGCGACACCCGACGCGCACGTGGCGTCCCTGGCCGCGCTGCTGACCGGCTCGGGCCTGGTCACGTCCGTGATCGACCGGGGTCGGGGCGTCGACAAGCGGGCGGTGAAGCGCCGCGGCAAGGAGTTGCTCAAGCAATACTGGCCGGCCCAGGCGATGGAACGCGCCTTCCAGGGCCGGGACGCCGCAGCCGCCGGCTGATCTCGATCGCTCGCCGACCGGTTTCGGTTCGAGGGGGGTTCGACGTGCGGTTAATCAACAGGATCCGCGGCGACGGCCAAGTCTCTCGATCCGTCCCAGTCGGCGAGATGGACGGCCTGGCTACCCAGGCCGCCCACGTCGTTGGTCAGACCGGACGCCAGCCGGTCGTTCCCACATCAGTTGTGAGCGGCAACCTCTTCGTCGGCCGCGTACACCTCGGCCTTGGTCTTCTTGTAGGTGAACCACACCAGAAGGCCGACCACCGGTATGAGTGCCAGTGCGATCCATTGCCCGCTGAAGATCTGGACCAGCCAGAACCGGAGCGGGTTACCACCGTCCAGGAAGCCGGACACCTGGCTCGCGCCGCTCAAGTCGAATTTGACCGCGGTGGCCATATTCGTGATGACCGGCGCGATGGCGGTGGCGATCAACAGGTTGCCGATGAGGATCGGGATACTAATCAGCAGGGCGCGGAACACATTCGCCCGGCAGGCCAGCACGATCATGGAGGCGAAGACGGCCAGGTTGGCCAGGTCGCCCAGTGGCAGCACACCGTTGCCGGGGACGATGAACGCCAGCACCAGCGAGATCGGCACCAGCAGCAGGCCGGTTGCGATGACCGCGGACTCGCCGACCGCGACGGCGATGTCGAGGCCGATGTAGAGATCAGGGCGATCCGGGAAGCGCTTGGACAGCCAGCCCTTGACCGAACTCGACAGCGGCAGCAGGCCCTCCATCAGGATGGCGACCATCTTGGGCAAGATGAACATGACGGCACCCAGGTTGATACCCAGGGTGAGCACCCCTTGGACGTCGTAGCCCGCCGCGATGCCGAGCAGCACTCCGAGAATCGTGCCAATCATCATCGGTTCACCGAACACACCGAGCCTGCGCTGGATCGTTTCCGGCTTGATCGTGATGTTCCTCAGGCCGGGAATCCGATCGATCACCCAGTTGAAGAACAACCCGACGGGGAAGAAGACCGCCGACGACAGGGTGGGCAGCGAGATTCCCTCCAACCCGAAGGTCTTGGACACCATCGGCGCCGACCAGTCGGCGATCTTCAGAATGATGACGGCCACCACTGCGGCACCGAGCAGCCCCAGGAAGAAATTCCCGGTCGCGTAGTAGACCAGGGTTCCGGCCAGTGCGAAGTGCCAGTAGTTCCAGATGTCCACATCGAGCGTCTTCGTCCACCGCAGTGAGATCAGGCCGATGTTGATCACCAGGGTCAACGGGATCACGAAGGGCGCGATCGGCCCGCCCCAGGTGATCGCTGCCAGTGGCGGCCAGCCGAGATCGACGATGGAGAGATCAACGCCGATGCGGTCAACCATCGCCTTCGCGGCCCCCGCAATGTTCTCGGTGAGGATCGAGAAGATCGCGTAGACGCCGACGAAACCGATGCCGACGAGCAGCGCCGATTTCAGCGCTTGAGCCGGCGGCGTCCTGAAGATGAGGCCGACCAGAAAGAGCATGATCGGCAGCATGACAGTCGGCCCGAACCCGAGGAAATACTGGACCGCGTCGTAAAGAGATTGCGTGAAGTCTCCCATTTCTGATCAGCCCTGCATGATTTCCTTGATCTTGGCGAGGAGAGCTTCCTCGCCAACCCCGGTGATCAGCGGGAGACCGCGCAGCGTCGGCACACCCAACTCGTAGGGAATCTTGGTGGTGGCGATCACCAGGTCGGCGCCCTGGGCACGGCTCTGCACCGCAGCGACGTTGGTCTGCTCGGCATCGCATTCGATGCCGTTCTCCTTGAGGAAGCGCGTCACTCGCTCTGCCACCTCGGTGGAGGTGGCGACACCCGTTGCACAAACGAACAGGATCTTCTTCTTGTTGGCCATATCTGTTTCCTTTACTTGTTCTGCGAGTTCTTGCTGAACTCGTCGACGATGGCGGCGTGAATGCTGGGCGCGGACGAATTACTGAGGCCGCCGAGGAATTCCGCGTCCTGAATGAGGCGAATGAGCGAACCCAGCACGTTCATGTGCCCGGTGCCCGGCGCGATGGCCAGCAGGAAGATCACCGATACTGGGGTGACCTCGTCGTCACCGGCCCCCATCACGCCAAAGTCGACGGGACGGCTCAGGACGCCGACCGCCATGGCGCTGGCGTGCACGTGCTCGGGGTCGGTGTGTGGGATGGCGACACCCACCGGCTCGGTGGGCAGGCCCGTTGGGAACGTCGCCTCGCGGGCCATGATGTGTGTCAGGAAGTCGGGGGCCACCAGTTCCGCCTCGATAAGGCGTTGGCTGAGCGGACGGATCGCCTCCATGGAGGTCGCCGCATCAATTGCGATGATCACCTGGCCGGGTTCGAAGATCAGGCTCTGCCCGCCGATCGTGATCATGAGGCCAGCCCCGTCGCGAACCGGCGGGCCTTCGCCCCGGCCTCCGGATTCGCGGCTTCGAGTGCACCGATCCGGCCGCACAATCGTGCTCTGACTACGCCCATGTTTCCTTCTCTCTTTCGATGTCTCGGGCTCCCAACTCCGTCAGGAGTTGGAGGGTCTGCTGATGGGCGTGCCGGTCCGACGGCGCGTCGAGCCCGATGGCCACGAGCCGGCGCAGGACGCTCTCGATCCGGCCCTCGCCGAGGGCAGCGACGCTCGGCGCGATCAGGAAGACCAGCAGGCACACCTCGGCATCGCCCCATTCCGTCGGGTCGCATCGCGTGGCCAGCACCCCGGATGAGCGCGCGGCGTCCCCGACGAGGTGCGGCAGCGCGGTTCCCCGCCCCACGTATGTGGAACCGTCGGCTTCGCGTTCTCGGATGAGGTCGGCGGCCGCCGGGACATCGGTGATCATGCCGACCTCAGCCAGGGCGGTCAGGGAGCGCCCCACCGGGTCACCCGAGCCACGGGTGTCGAAGGTCCACAACTGCTCGCTCATGACGGCACCCAGCCAACCTTCGCCGCGTTGGCGATCAGGATGTCGACATCGAGCGGCGTAAGGAGCGAGTTCACCACGGCCGTCGGGATCGGCAGGCCGTCGAGCGGAATGGTGGAGATCACCAAGTCGATATCCGAGGCCGAGTTGATCCGCGCGACCACGCGCTCCAGGTCGCGGACCCCGACGAGTTCGACGATGTGCCAGTCGGGGAACCTGCGCTCGATCCGGCTGCGCAGGAACAGGGCCGTCCCGCGGCCGGTCGAGCACACCACGACGACCCGGAGCTGCCACCGGGCGCGATCGAGGGCCTGCTGGAAGTAGAGCACCAGGTACGCCGCCTCCGACTCGCTCGAGCGGTTGAGCCCGCGGTCGGCCTCGAGCCCGCCCAGGCTGGCGACCACCAGAGCCAGCAGGTCGGGGAACTGGTGGCGGACGTCGTCCAAGATCGGATTGCGGATCTGGACGCCGTGCGCCGTCCGGAACAGCATGGGCTTGACGTGCAGCACCAGCTTGTCCAGGAGCTTCCGGTCGTCCGTCAACGGGAGCCCCAGGGCCGTCGATACTCTGCCGATCAACTCCGCGGTGAACTGCAGTGCGTCGTCGGCCGGCACGTCCCCCTCGAGGTCCGCGCCCACGGCTTCATCGGGCCTGGAGTCAGATCCCTGGAGGAACGCGTAGACGTGGCTGGCCTCCCAGTGCGGAATCGCCAGGTCGAGTGCGGACTCAAGGTGGCGGAGCAGGTCGACGGCAGCGGCGGCGAGCGCCCGATCGTGCATGGACGCACGCCTCGCCCGCTCGTCCAGCAATGAATCCGCAGGCTCACCATTGTTGCTGGCCTGCCGTATTCGCTCGACCACGATCAGCAGATGGGTGACCAGGTTGATGTAGTAGGGATTCTCGAGATGGAGCGAATAATCCTCCTCGACCGCGCCGACCGCTTCCGCAATTCGATCGAGATCCGATTCGCCGAAGATTCCCTGGCTGCGCAGGAATTCCAATTCGCTGCCCACCTCGTCCGGCATCGCGTCGTCGCGCACGATGAGCGGCACCATGACATCGGCGATGGCGTCGCGAATATCGCTCTCGACCCCGACCAGCCTGGTTCCCTTGCTGTCGGCAGTCAGCGCCAGGCGCTTCTCGGCCGCCAATCGGGCGACGTGGGTCAGGTCTTTCTGGATTGAGGACGTCCCCACGTGGAACGCTTCGGAGAACTCCAGCACGGAGCGTGGCTGGGGAGCGGAGACCAGCAGCATCAGCAGGATCGAACGGCGACGGGCCTCGAGGGAGAGCCCACGACTCCCCTTGCCCTTCGCGATCCGCTCGGCCTCTGCAGTGAAGGCCGCATAGTCGATCCTGATTCCCTTGCCGGGGGCGTTGACCACCACGGGAGCAACGGCGTTGATCGCCGCAATATCGCGATAAATGGTGCGCACGGAAACGCCGAGTCGAGTCGCGAGTTCGCCTGCCGTCACATAATCGCGAGCTGACAGCAGGTGATTCAGCGTGCTCTTTTGGCGCCCGTTCACATCCACGTGATGAAAACCCCCTACTCAATCGAGGCTAGTGATCTCCCAGAGATGAGTGAATGCCAAGTTGTGTCCACAACTACTGACACATTGCGGCTTTCCGATGCCCACGACGCCGCCGCGAAGAGCGGTCATAAAAGGGTTCGTCGGCGCACTCGTTCCTCGGGCGCTCGAACCGCTCCCGTTGTGGCCCGGCGGTGAGCCCGCCAGCGCCTACCAGTCCAGGGCCTGTATCCGCCGCATGGTTCGACGGGCGTCCTCGTACCACTCATCAATGCGGCGACGACGATCTCCGTCGGGCGTCACCGTCCAGGGTTCGCTGGTCTCCCACTCGCTATGCTCGCCCGAGACCAGCGCCTGCGCACCGCGGGAGACCACTTCGGGGAAAGTGGAGACGCTGAGCTCGACATCAAGGACGTCCGCCTTGAGTTGGAGCCAGAGTGCGTTCCGGCTGGCCGGGCCGATCACCTTCACGCCACTCACCGGTAGGCCGAACAGGTCGAGCACCTTGCGGAACTGGATGGCCTGACCGAGGAAGCAGCCAAATACCACGTCCTCGACGCCAGTGTCGGTCGACAGCCCGGCAATCAGGCCACGCGCATCATGGGACTTCTCCGGCGGTGGGCTGCCCCGGAACTGTGGGACCACCACGGGCACAGCGGACGGGTCGATGTCGCCGGCCAGGTATCGCCGGGCAAGGTCATCGGTGAGCGCAGCCAGCGCGTCCGCAGACATGCCGAGCATGCGCTGGAGGCCCTCGAACGCGGCCCCGCCGGTCGGGATCGAGGCGAACAGGGTGAAGTCGTCGCCCCCGCATCCCCTGCCGTTGGCGAGCTTGGTCTGTGCGGTCGCCTCGCCCAACGACGGACGCTCGACCAGTAGCAGCAGACCCTCGGTCGTTCCGGTCGAGTTCAGCAGCTCACCGTGCTGCAGGTCAGCACCCACCCCGCCCACGATGTGGTCGTGCCCGACGACATGCACCTCAACGGTCGCAGGCAGTCCCAGTGCTGCTGCTTGGTGGGCCGCGATCGGACGCCCGTCGGCAGCCGGGTGCAGATCGGGAAAAAGGCTGGTGTCAATGCCCACCAATCCACAGACCTCCGCCGACCAGGCCAATTCGATCAGGTCGAGGGCCATCGTCCGGCTGGCCAGCGAGTGCTCGGCCCAGCGCTCACCGGTCAGCGTGGCGGCCAGGTACTCCGATATGTTGAGCCAACAGGCATCTCCCCCGCTACGCCCGGCGGCCTCAACCGCCCAGGCCGCCTTCGACAGGCCGTAGTTGGGATTCACCGGCAGGCCGGTCACCCGGTAGATCCCGGCCCGCTCGGCCGCCGTCAGCCGGTTGAGCCACGGGGCGCCGCGCTGATCGTGCCACAGGATCATCGGAGATCGCAGGCTGAGATCTGAGGCCACCAGGCCGCCCGACTCCCCGACCCCACAGAACGCCACTTTTGCAAGCGTGCGGCGCTCATCCGCACTCAGACTCCCGAAGAAGGCCGAGATCAACGACGCCAGTGCGTCGAGGTCGTAGACCGGGCCCCAGGCATCCCGGCTGCTCGGCGTCGGCACCGCTTCGGCCCGAACGAGCCGGCCAGCAGCGTCGAACAGGCAGAACTTCACCCGGGTCGTTCCGATGTCGATCGTTGCGGTCGGTTTCACTCATCCTCCTCGAACGGGCATGCCTGATGTGGTGTAAATCGGGTGAAGGAGCCGGCTCAGGCGCCCAGCCGCGGGTTGAAGTGTCGGATGCGCCGCTCGACCACGTCGGCGATCGCCGCGACCGCCTGGGTCGACACCCGAATCAGGGAATGCTCGTTCGGATTGGCCACATAGGCTTCACCGAAGGATCGGATCATCGCGTTGCGCAGGTCGCTGGCGATGTTCACCTTGACCACGTTGAACTCGTGGAAGCGCCCGAACTGCTCGACCGGCAGGCCCGAGCCTCCGTGGATGACCAGAGGCACGGAACTGGCCTCCTTGACCTTGCCCAACAGGTCGAAATCCACCCGGGCGTTCGGTGCATAGCCGTGGACGTTACCCACCGACACGGCGAGCATGTCGCACCCGACGGCTTGGACGAACGCCGGCACCTCGTTGGGGTCGGTCGTGGCGGCGAACTCGGGACCGATCTCATCCTCCTTGCCTCCGATGCTGCCCAGTTCCGCCTCCAGTGCGTACTCGGTCGGGGTCAAGGCGCGAGCCTGCTGGGTCAGAGCAACGTTCTTGTCGAACGGATGCTCCGCGCCGTCGAGCATCACCGAGGTGAAGCCGGCCGCCAACGAGTCCTTCACGTCATCGAGCGTGCGGCCATGGTCGAGGTGCAGCGCGACTGGCACGTCCACGTCCTTGAGCCGCCGGCTCACCATGTCGTGGATGTACTCGAACCCAGACAACGTGATGTTCGTCGGCGCCACCTGCACGAACGTGGGCACGCGGGTGGCCTCGACGGCGCGCACGATACCCATCGTTGTTTCGAGGTTCGTGGTGTTGAACGCCCCCGCCACTAGGCCCTTCGAAAGGCACTCGTCGATAACTCGAAGTCCCGAAACCAGTCCCATTTAGATCGTCCTCTCAGTCGAATGTCGGCGACACGGCGTGGAACACCCACGGCTACAGCGTCATATGACGAGATGGGTCTACGGGCCGCCGGGACGGATGGGCGTCGACATCATCGAGATGCGAACCACACCCGTCTGTACGGATTGTACGTACCAACCGTATAATCGGTACCGCGATCGAGTCAAGCGGTCGACGAGAGAGAAGGGGCGTGGTTTTCGGGCATTCCCAGAGCTGGACCGGCACACCCCGAGGGCACGGGACACATCGATCCGCCCTCAACATCAGCACGTTGAAGAGCGCCGACCCGTCGTCGGATCAGCCAGGCAAAATCCAGATGCCTGGGTTTTGGCACACCAGCCCAAGAGTGCGGGCTTCACCTGTGGTTGGCTACTGTCGCGGAGCGCGAGGGACGGCAGCAATAGCCAGTTCCAACTGCACAACGTCGGTGTTGACATACGTCTCGTAGACGTCGAAGCAGTAGCCATCGCTCGTCCAGGATGTGGATCGAATCCGCACCAGTGGTGTTCCGGGCGCGATCTGCAGCGCCTCTGCGACCTCCGTAGGAGGCAGGACCGCGGACACGAAACGATGCACCCCCTGCAGCCTATAGCCGGCGGCTCTCAACAGGCTCGTCAGAGAACCGGTGCCCGCCAGCGTGTCGGTTGCCTGCGCGACAACCGCACCCACCCGTTGGGGAAAGTAGTTGGTGCTGAAAACCGTAGGCACTCCATCAAGAAAGCGCAGCCGCGTCAGGCTGAAGCCCTCGGCATCGACAGGAAGCCCCAACCCTTGCTGCGCGAAGCTCGGAAGGGTCTCGGGGCCGGAACGGATTACCTGCGTCGATACCGAACGATTCTGATGAGTGAGCGCGTTCTCCAGGAACTCGCTGTCCTGGATCGTCCAGCCGAGCTGAACCTCTTGACTACTGGCGAAGACGCCGCGGTTCGTCACCCGACGAACCATGCCCTGGGCCTCGAGCTGCTGCAACGCCTGGCGCACAGTCGCCCGCGAGAGCCCAAATTCCTGACACAGTGCGTTCTCGCTTGGCAGCCGAGCATTGGGCGCGATCTGGCCCGATTGAAGCCGCTCCTCCAGCGTGCGCGCAAGCTGCTGATAGTAGGGCACCTCCGACTGTCGCTCGATGTGTGCAGACCCGATGGGCTCGGGAGAAGACATCCGGCAAACTCCGTCCACGACAAGCGGCTGTGCTGCCGTTCATGGTAGCGGAAGGGTCGGATGCCCCCTTGGTTCGGGCGACGCCCGGGAAGTGCCACTTGAGTGGGCCTGCGCTGTGGGGCCGAACCGAATCATCGACCCCACAGACTCCTGCAGTGGGACTACCCAAAGTCACTTGGCCAGCTGGAAGGCGGACAGGAAGTGCGCGACGTCTCTGGTCGCCGGGTACAACTCTCGGTAGCGGCCATAGAAGTCGTCGTAGAGCTGCTTGTTGGCCGGGTTGGGTAACACGTGCCCGGCAGCCTCCATCCAGGTGGTGGACTCGTCCGCCGCCCCGATGATCTGGGCTGAGATGAGCGCGTCACCATAGCTGGCGCCGATGGCCAGTTTTGGTAGTACCTGCTCAATACCCAGGACGTCGGAGACGATCTGCGTCCACAGACCTCCGGTGGTGCCACCGCCGACCGCCACGATGCGCTTGTCTTCACCCTCAGCAGCCCGGATAGCTTCCAGCAGATGCCGGGCACCATAGGCCGAGGCCTCCAACAAGGCGCGGTATACGTCACCCCTGCTGGATGTCAGGGTTAGACCCGCAATCACACCGCGCGCCATTGGGTCACTGATTGGAGTTCGTTCCCCTGCGAAGTACGGCAACGCGAGCAGACCGTTGGAACCCGGCCCGGCCTCCACAGCCTGCGCGCTCAATGCACCGAAATCGGAGCCGGTGAAGTCACCGAGCCAGCTAGTCAGCGCACCTGAGGCCGACAAGGCGCCGATCAGAGTGAACGAATCCCGGTATAGGCCGGTGAGCGACCACAACTCCGGGCTAGTCATCACGTGGTCGGCAATCAGGCTGAGTGCCATCGTCGAGCCATACATCAGCACGACGTCGCCTGGATCCTTGACGCCGACGCTAAGCCCCTCGACATATGCATCTGTCCCACCGACGCCTACGGGGATACCTTCGGGCAGACCGCTCAGCGCGGCGCCTTCGGCGGTGATGTAGCCAGCGATCTCATTGGAGTACTTCAGCTCCGGCAAGGCCATGCCTGGAGCGACCAACTCGCACCACTCGGGAATCCAATCCTGCGTCTTCGGCGAGTACATCGGCTCGAACATCGACACCGACTGGTGATCGATCACGTAGGCACCAGTCAACTTGAACGCGATGTAGGTCTGCGCCATGAAGAAGTACTTGGCCTTCTCCCACACCTCGGGCTCGTTGCGCACCGTCCACAGCATCTTGGGGCCGTGCGCCTGTGAGCCCAACAGGTTGCCGCAACGATCAAGGAGCGCCGAGGTCCCGATGCTTGCGGTGAGTTCCTCGACCTCCTTGGTCGCCCGCGTGTCCACGCCGTACAGGATCGCGGGGCGCAAAGGCTCACCATTGGCATCGCAGAACACGCTGCATGGGCCGATTCCTGACGTGGTGATGGCGGCGATCGGTCCGTCCGCCTCGGCTAGGAGGTCGGCGATGATGGCCTTGAAGTCAGCCCACCAGACCTCGTTTGCGTCATGTTCGAAGAACCCGGGCTTCGGCATCGACGTCCGGTGCGGCTTCGTGGACGTGGCGATCACCTCGCCGGAGGCTCTGGCGAGCACCCCTTTCGAGCTTCCGGTGCCGAAGTCGATTCCAATGACCAGCCTGTTGTCTGTCGCCATAGTGGCGTTCCTTCCTGTGAGCTTCTTTGCCCAGGAGCACGGGCCGACGATCGGGGCCCGCTCTGTACGAATCTGAGTGACTAGTGGTGACGAGTGAAAGGGAGGACGAGTGGGATCGTCCTGCGAAGTCGCGGCCTGGGCAGCGCGGGTGGGAAACACCGTGCGGCTGGAACCCCCAACCGGCGGAGCGCGCTGCCGGCCAGTTACCACGACCTCAATCGGGCACCACGGCGATCTTGATACCCGCGCCGGACCCGACGAACTCCACCGCCTCTTCCACCTTTGACAGGCCGAACCGATGGGTGACCATTGCTTTTGTATCGATAGCCCCCTTGACGATGAGGTCGAGAGCGCGAGCTACGTTGTGCCGTCCGGCATTGGACGAACCCACTACCACCACCTCCCGGTAGTGGATCAGGTTGGCGGCGATCGAGGAACGTCCTTCACCAGCCAAACCGGCGAAGACGCACACCCGACCACGCTTGCGCACCAGGCGCAGGCAGTCATCGACCAGCTGCGGGACACCGATACACAACACCGCCACATCCGCGCCCTCGCCGTCGGTCAGGTCCGCGATAACCCCAGCCAGGTCCTCGTTCATCGGGTCGACGGTGTGCGTGGCTCCGAGTACCTCGGCTTGTTGCCGCCGACTGGGCGACGGGTCGGACACGATCACCTGCTGGGCGCCGGACAGCAGGGCCAACTGCAGGTGAAGCAGCCCAATCGCCCCACCGCCGACGACGACCACTGTGTCGCCGAGCTCGACTCGGTAGTTGTCCAGTCCGTTCAGGCAGCACGAGAGCGGTTCCGCCAGCGCTACCTCAGCCGGGTCCAGTTCCCTCGGCGCCTTCAGCACAAGCTCGCCCTCAAGCGCGGCACGCGGAATCAACATGTGATCGGCGAGACCGCCGTCGTAGTGGTGACCAACAACGCGATGCCGATCGCAAAGGTGCTCCTGACCTCGGCGACATTGCCTGCAAAGCCCGCAGAAGATGCTCGCCGACACGATGACTTGATCACCCTCGTCGAACCCGGTCACCCCAGCACCGATAGCGTCCACGTATCCGCTGACTTCATGGCCGAGGATCACCCCGGGTTTGATGCCCTTGTCCTTTTCACCACGGATAGTGCGTAGGTCAGTCCCGCAGATCGTGGTTGCTTCGACTCGAACCCGCAGTTCCCCGGCTGCTGGTTGCGGCGTGGGCACCTCCATCAGCACGGCCCCCACGTCTTTGCCTCGATAGCTGAACCCACGCATCAATTCGCTCCGTTGCCGCGCTGGACCGAATCACGGGTGATCGCTCGCTGGCTTGGCCCCGACAGGCGCTCGCCTCGCTTCGCTTGGCTGCACATGGACACTCCTTCGCTGGAATATTGGTCACGACCGCGGCCGGAACGGCCTTCTGGCGGTCGCACTCGCCACGGCCAAAGTCGAGGTCGTCACGGCATCATACCGCATGGTACGGTCTGTACGTACGATACGTTCTGATCGGTAAGCGTGCTCGACAGTTCGATCGCAGCTGGGCTACCGTCTCGTCCCCGGTGCCTTACAAACCTCGTCCAGCGCGCACCCAGGGAGGAGTCCCATGCCTCTAGTCGCAGGCGTAGATTCATCGACCCAGAGCTGCAAGGTGGCCGTTGTCGACCTAAGCACCGGGGCGGTGATTCGCGAGGGCCGCGCAAGTCACCCACGCGGCACCTGGGTGGATCCCGACCGTTGGTGGGATGCGCTGATGATTGCTGTTGCCGACGCGGGCGGGCTCGATGACGTCGCTGCGATCGCGGTCAGCGGCCACGGCCACAGCACGACCTTCATCGGCCAGGACGGCGGCTCGGTGCGCGATGCCCTGCTGTGGAACGACACCTCGTCCCACCCACAGGTGCGCGAGCTGAACGATGAACTCGGTGCCGACGAATGGATCCGACGGACGGGCTCGCGGCTGACCCTGTCGGACACGATCACCAAAGTGCGCTGGCTACGCAACAACGAACCCGAGAATGCCGCCAGAGTCGCAGCGATCGCGCTCCCCCACGACTGGCTGACCTGGCGGCTGATGGGCGGCGGTCCCGGCAACCCGGACTTCGACCTGCTGACCACCGACCGTTCCGACGCCAGCGGCACGGCCTACTGGTCGCCGGACACGGACGAGTACTGCTGGGACCTGTTCGAGATGGCCTTCGGACGGCGCGTGTCCCTCCCTCGTGTACTGGGGCCGCGGGATCGCGCCGGGGTCACGGCCGCCGGGATCCCGGGCATTCCGGCCGGCGTTCCGGTGGGTGTGGGTAGTGGCGACAACGCGGCCGCAGCCCTTGCGTTGGGACTGGACGCCGGCGATGCCGTGATGTCACTGGGCACCTCCGGCGTCGTCTACGCACACACCAGGAGCCTGATACACGACTACACCGGATACGTGAGCAACTATGCCGACGCCACCGGTGACTTCCTACCTCGAGCCGCGGCGATGAACGCGTCACGCGACATCGACGCAGCTAAGAAGGTACTTGGGTGTTCGTACCGGGCGCTGGACGCGCTAGCCCTGGCAGCCGAGCCCGGCGCGGATGGCCTGACGCTGTTGCCGTACTTCGAAGGAGAGCGGACGCCGGATCTGCCGCATGCACGGGCTTCGCTGCACGGTGCTTCGCTGGAGAACTTCACCAGGGAGAACTTCGCGCGGGCGACGATCGAGGGCATGCTGGCGAGCCAAGTTGTGCTGCTGGACTCGATTCGGGCTTGCCAAGTACCGGTGAACCGACTGGTGTTGATCGGTGGCGCGGCGAAGAGTTCCGCCGTGCAGAAGGTCCTGACCCAGCTGGTGGATGTGCCGGTCTTGGTGCCGAGGCCGGGTGAGTACGTTGCCAAGGGAGCTGGGATGCAAGCCGCAGTGGCGCTCACCGGTGAGTTCCCGGTTTGGCCGCCACGGTCGGAGCAGATCCCGGACAGCCCGGCGGAGCCAGTCATCATGCAACAGCACCGAGCCGCAAAGGACGCCCTCGGGTACTGAAGGAAACGCTGACCGATCATGTCCGGCCGCGGCGCGGAGGGCGGGCGCGCTGCTCATCCCAGGGGTTGCACGTCCTCGCTCGGCATATCATCGATCAGTGCTTCTTGAACCGATCAAGCGGGCGAGCCGGGCCGTGGCCTGCGGCGACCCACTAGCGACTCATGCGTCAGTGGCACTTGCCTTGGCCGGCTCCTCGGCCAGCAACCCGGGTGGTCGGTGACCTCTCCTCAGGTGCGCGATAGCCAACGGCGCCGCGTGTCCCCAAACGCATTCGTCGGTGACGCGGTAGGAAAACCGCGTCACCGACGAATGCGGAAAGGTCAGGCGTCGTGGGCCTCGTGAACCTCCTCCATCGTCTCTCCGTGCGCAACGGCGTCCAGCGCCTCCTTGGGCAGCTTGAGCCCGCTGACGGCGATTCCGGCGATCACGTAGAGCGCGGCGAAGATGATCGTCACCCCACCCGGGCCGACCAGGCCGAGAAAGGCTGCGACGATGCCTGGGCCGACGAAGGTGGCCGCACCAGCACCCAGGTTTAGGACGGCGATCGAGTTGCCCTTCTGATCGGGCGCCATCAGCGACATCAACACTGAGATCGGAGTGAAGCCCGCCAGAGTGATACCGAAGAAGGCCGCACAGGCCACCGCAACCCAGTACTCCTGACTGACGTGCATCGGCACGAAGTAGAACGCGAGCGCGCTGGCCGCGGAGGCGAAGCAGCCGCCCCAGCGCAGGGTACGGTGCCACCCCAGCTTGTCGCTCAGAATGCCGAAGAAGAGATTGGCGAAGATGTTCGCGAAACCGATCGTGAAGACCAACAGCAACCAGCCCGGGGTTCCGAATCCGAGCTGATCGGCAAAGACCATGGGAAGAAAGACCAGAAAACCAAACTGCGGGGCAGTGTTGATGATCCGAATGACGCAGCCAAGCCCGACCCGTGGGCGCTTGAAGGCGATCGCCACGCTGTTCAGGATACTCTGCCCGGTGGTGACGTGCGGGTCAGCGAGGCGCCCGCCACCGTGAGCGTTGCGGAGGCCGGCAAGGGAGACTATGCCGCCAGCGACCACCATCCCCAGCGAAATCCACAACGTCATGTATTTGCCGATGATCGGTTCGGTACCGCTGGCCAGCAGGGATCCCAGGGTGGGTAGTCCGCCGGTGAAGGCGAAGTAGAACCATCCGACCGCCGATCCGAGCCGGTTGGATGGGCTGGCGGCCAGAACCCAGACCAGGAAGCCGTATGCGAACAGCGGATAGCCGAAACCGCGGAGTCCGTAGGCGACCAGAAGCAGGGTGAAGTTCCCGGAGGGGACCGCAACCGCCAGGAAGACAACCTCCATCACGCCCCAGACCCCGAGGCCGATCATCATCACCCGGCGCGGGCCCCACACATCCGACAAGGCGCCGGCGAGCCAGGCACCCAGGGTGACCGTAAGGCCGTAGGCAGTGATGACGACGGCCGCACGAGTCGCGTCCCCAGCCCCGCTCTCCGCCAGGAAGGGAGCGATGAACCCGGACTCGACGCCGTCGCCAATCATGAAGAACAACAGACCGAGGAAGCCCCAGGCCAGGTTGCGGGGGAGACCGATTCGTTCGATGAAGTGCCGGCTTTCGGCCGGCGCACTTGCTGTCATTACTTTCTCCTATTTCTCCTAGTAGAAGTCGGGTGGACGAGACCGAGGCACGCCCGGCTCCGCTCCCTCCCGGGCCGCGACAGGCAGCACACCCCTGGGGAAAGTCGGTGCCACGCTCCGCGGGGGCACCGCACCCAGCACCGCTCTTCGTGGCGAGACGCACTCAATGCGGCCGGGATCGGGTCGCTGGTCGGCGGGCTAGCGACACACCAGCACGCATTCCCAGTCCTCTCTGACCGACGAGCTTTCAGCACTGCCTCGGGGCTAACCCGCTTTCACCGCAGTACTGGCCACGTGGAGCGATAGCGCAAGGGTAGGGCGATGTGACCGTTCTGTCCATACCAGACTGGATAGTCCGGACAATTTAGGCGGCTCGCGACCGCGGTTGCTTGGCGAGAGCACATGCGCCACTCGCGTCGGCATGGCTCGCCACTCTTTGACCCGAGCTATGGGCCGTGTCCTCCAGGGACGCCGCGGCCGCCGGCTGAGTGCCGTCTCATCACTCTGAGTTCCGTCCAACGCTCCCTGAACTATCCCGCTCGCTGAATCCAGCGGCGAGCCCAAATAGTTCGGCGAGCGATTGGCGCGCGGAACCCGAGGTCGGACCGACCCGAGGGGTCAGTCGCATGCGTCCTCAACGGAGACCGCGGGACGCCTTGCAGAGGCCGGCGGGCAGGTTTTGCCCTGCAACAACAGACGGGCCGGATGGAGAACGGTCTCCGCGGCCGGAGTGCCGGGTTCATCGCCCAATAGCTGCCGCAGCATACGCGCGGCTGCTCGGCCCTGCGCACCGACGTCCTGAGCGACAGTGGTGAGATCAACGAACTCGGCCATCTCGGCGTTGTCGATGCCGACCACCGAGACGTCCTGCGGCACCCGGAGACCGGCCCTGCGCAGCGCCCACAGGGCGCCGACCGCGAGCTCGTCGAATTCTGTGAACACCGCCGTTGGTAGATCAGGCCGCGTCAGCAACTCGGTCATCGCACTAGCACCGCCGTCGATCCCGTGCCACCACATGAGCACCGACACCAGGGTGAGCGTCGTCCGGACCAAGCCGTTGATGTCGATGCCGCAGATCCTGGTGATGAACCTGGGCTTCTTCGGCATCCAGGACAGCCTCAGCATGCAACAGGCCACCTGCTTTGTCTATACCGTTACGTATTATCCGTACAGACAGGTCCAAACTGTGCGATTGTTCCCCATCGAGCAGCGCTCTGCGGTTACGGTGCCTCCATGACACTGCTGTACCTGATCCGCCACGGACAGACCGAATGGAGCAAGTCCGGCCAGCACACCTCCTACACCGACATCGACCTCACCGCCGAGGGCGAGGCGCAGGCCAGGGCACTGCGGACGCGGCTCGATCCGAGCGAGTTCGGGCTGGTGCTGACCAGCCCGCGACTACGCGCCCGGCGCACCGCCGAACTCGCCGGTTTCACCGACTACGAGGTGACCGACGACCTGCAGGAGTGGAACTACGGCGACTACGAAGGGATCACATCGGCCGACATCCGTGCCCACCATCACCCCGGCTGGCGGCTCTGGTTCAACGGCGCCCCCAACGGCGAGACCGCCGACCAAGTCCGCGAACGGCTCAGCCGGGTCGTCCGCCGCGTCCGCGAATCAGGCGTCGACAAGGCGATCTGCTTCGGCCACGGGCACGCCTCCCGAGTGCTGGCGCTGTGCTGGCTCGACTTCCCGCTGATCTTCGGTCAGGCCTTCCCGGTCGAGACCGCCAGCCTGTCCATCCTGGGCCGCGAGAAGGAATCCTGGGCGGTCCTGCGCTGGAACAGCTGAGCCGCCCAACGCTCGCCGAACTACTTGGGGAAGCGCCGACCATTCACGTCATCCCGGGCTCCGACCCGGGATCTCAGGCGAGGAGAGATCCCGGATCAAGTCCGGGATGACGACGGCGGGCTTTGATCAGCACATCCCTAAATAGTTCGAGGAGCGGTGGGGGGTGACGGCGTCCGCGGTCAGTGGCCGGCCAGCGTGGCCACCAGGATCGCCTTGATGGTGTGCAGCCGGTTCTCGGCCTGATCGAACACCACCGACGCCGGCGACTCGAAGACCTCCTCGGTCACCTCGAACACCTCGCGGCCGGTCTCGTCCAGGATCTGCTGCGAGACCGTGGTGTCCAGGTCGTGATAGCTGGGCAGGCAGTGCATGAACTTCACGTCCGGGTTCTCGGTGCGCTCCAGCAGTTCGGTGGTCACCCGGTACGGGGTGAGCAGCTCGATCCGATCGGCCCAGACCTGTTTCGGTTCGCCCATCGACACCCAGATGTCGGTGTGCACGAAGTCGACGCCCTTCACCGCCGATACCTCCTCGGTGATGGTCACCCGGGCCCCGGTGGCCGCGCCGATCCGGCGTGCGGTCTCCACCAGTTCCGGGTCGGGCTGCAGCGCCTCCGGCGCGACGATCCGGACGTCCATGCCCATCATCGCGCCGGCGATCAGCAGCGAGCGGCCCTGGTTGAACCGGGCGTCGCCGACGTAGGCGAAGCTGATGTCGCGGTCGTCCAGCCCGGACGACTCACGCATGGTGAACATGTCGCACAGGCTCTGGGTCGGGTGCCATTCGTCGGTCAGGCCGTTCCACACCGGGACGCTGCTGTGTTCGGCGAGGGTCTCGACGATCTGCTGCCGCGAGCCGCGGTACTGGATGCCGTCGTAGAAGCGCGAGAGCACCCGCGCGGTGTCGGCGATCGATTCCTTGTGACCCATGTGGGCACCGGTCTCGTCGAAATAGCTAACGTTGGCGCCCTGGTGGTAGGCGGCCACCTCGAACGACGAACGGGTCCGGGTGGACGGCTTCTCGAAGATCAGTGCGAGGGTCAGGCCGTCCAGCCGCTTGACCTCGCGTCGGGCCTTCCGCGCCTTCTTCAACTCGGCGGTCAGGTCGAGCAACTCCCGCCATTCGGCGGGGGTGTAGTCAAGCTCCTTGAGGAAGTGACGCTGGCGCAGGTTCACGGCGAGCCCATCTGTCGGTCGATTCGATAGGAGAACTCTGCCATGACAGAATCGCCGCCATGGTGATGCGTTTCCTGTTCAGCGCTGCCGCCCTCGCGTTCGCCACCTGGGTGGTGCCGGGGATCCACATGGACAGTGACCAACCGCAGAACAATCTGATCGTGATCATCGGGGTCGCGATCATCTTCGGTCTGGTGAACGCGATCGTGAAGCCACTGTTCAAATTCGCCTCCGCGCCGCTGCTGCTGCTCACCCTGGGCCTGTTCCTGCTGGTGATCAACGCGTTGCTGCTCTGGCTCACCGCCTGGGTGGGTGAGCAGCTGCACATCGGTTGGCATGTCGACGGCTTCTGGTCCGCCTTCTGGGGGGCACTGATCGTGTCGCTGGTGTCGTTCATCCTGAACTCGTCGTTCACCTCCAAGAGCGACGTGAACCGCTGACGTGATCGACGTCATCTTCGTCTGCTGGGGCAACATCTGCCGCTCGCCGATGGCCGAACGAGTGGCCCGCGGCCTAGCCGAACGCGAAGGCCTGGAAGGGGTGCGGTTCACCTCGGCCGGCACGTCCAGCGAAGAGCTCGGCGAACCCATCGACCCGCGGGCGCAGCGCGTCCTGGCCCAGGCCGGCTACTCCACGGGTGGCCACCGCGCCCACCAGATCACCGCCGCCGAGATCCGCGACGCCGACCTGGTGGTCGCCATGGAAGACCTGCATCTGTCGCGGATGCGCCGACTCGTCCCGGACGCCGACAACCTCGCCCTGCTCACCGACTTCGATCCGGACGCCGCACCCGGCTCGGGCGTCCCTGATCCCTGGTACGGCTCGGCGGACGGTTTCCGCGGCACCCTGGCCGCCGTCGAGGCCGCGATGCCGGGCGTCCTGGAGCGAGTCCGAGAGCTCGTCGGATAGCATCGGGCCGGTCGCCACACCCCACGGCGGCCCAACATGGCAGGCTGAACCCTATGCACATCCTCGTTGTCGACGACGATCAGGCCGTCCGGGACTCATTGGCCCGCTCGCTGCAGTACTCGGGCTACGAGGTAACCGCGGCGGGCGACGGTCTGGAGGCGCTGGCTCGGCTCTCCGCGCTGCGTCCGGACGCCGTGATCATGGACGTCATGATGCCCCGGCTGGACGGCCTGGAGACCACCCGGATGCTGCGTTCCACGGGAAACGACGTGCCGATCCTGGTGCTCACCGCCCGTGATGCGGTCAACGACCGGGTCGACGGCCTGGACGCCGGCGCCGACGACTACATGGCGAAGCCGTTCGCACTGGACGAGCTGCTGGCCCGGCTGCGTGCCCTCACCCGGCGGTCCAAGCCGGCCGAGCAGGAGCACGCCGACAGCGAAGTGCTGACCTTCGCCGACCTGTCCCTCGATCCGCAGACCCGCGAGGTGCAGCGCGCCGGACGCCGGATCAGCCTGACCCGCACCGAGTTCGCCCTGCTGCAAACCTTCCTGGAGCATCCGCGCAAGGTGCTCGAGCGCGGCTGGCTGCTCAACGAGGTCTGGGGCTTCGACTTCCCCACCACCGCCAACTCGCTCGAGGTCTACATCGGCTATCTGCGACGCAAGACCGAGGGGGAGGGTGAAAGCCGGCTGATCCACACCGTCCGCGGCATCGGGTACGTGCTGCGCGAGACTCCCCCGTGACAACAGGTTGGTTGAACCGGTTGCTCGCCGCCCGAGACTGGCCGCTGCGGGACCGGCTCGCCGTCCTGGTGGCGCTCGCCGTGGCGACCGCCGTCGCGCTCACCGGTGTGGCCGCGTGGCTGATCACTCGGGTGACCGTCTACAACCAGCTCGACAGTGAGCTGGTCGACGTCGCGGCGGTGACCGCGAACTGGGTGGCGGTCGACATCGAGGGCATGGGCGGCCTGGACACCAACGCCCTGAAGGCGGCCAACGTCACGGTCATGCTGGTCCGCGCCGACAACCGGGTGAGCACCCTGCCGGGCGCCACGGTGAGTCTGGTTCCCGGCGTCGAAGAACTCTCGGTGGCGCGCCGCCAGCAGGGTTCGTCGGCACGCACCGGTGAGGCGTCCAACGGTCAGCCGTACCGGATCGTCGCGGTGCCGCTGAAGGCCGGCACCGAGAATTACGCGCTGGTGCTGGGGCGTCCGCTGGAGGCCACCAACAACATCATGGCGACGCTGGGCTGGTCGCTGGCCATCTTCGGTTTCCTCGGCGTGGGGGTCTCCAGCGCCATCGGCTTCGTCATCGCCCGCTCGGCGATCCGGCCGATCCGACGACTGAACGAGGCCGTCACCCACGTCACCGATACCAATGAACTGACCCCGATCGGGATCGAGGGCGGCGGCGAACTCGCCGATCTGGGCCGCTCGTTCAACACCATGCTCGGCACCCTGCAGTCGTCGCGGGAACGGCAACGGCGGCTGATCGCGGACGCCGGCCACGAGCTGCGCACCCCGCTCACCTCGCTGCGCACCAATGTGGAGCTGCTGGTCGCCGACGAGCGCAGCCGGATGCTGCCCGAGGGTGCCCGGGCGGACATCCTGCGCGACATCGCCGCCCAGCTGGGCGAGTTCACCACCCTGGTCGGCGACCTCGTCCAGCTCAGCCGTGACGACGTGGTACAGCCGCACCCCGAGCCGATCGACCTGCGCGACGTGGTGCGCAGCGCGATCGCCCGGGCGAAGCGGCGCGGGCCGTCACTGACCTTCGACGTCGAACTCAACCCGCTGTATCTGATCGGCGAACCGGACACCCTGGAGCGGGCGATCACCAATCTGCTCGACAACGCGGTCAAATTCTCGCCCCAGGGCGGCACCATCCACGTGCTGCTGGAGGGCGACCGGCTGCGGATCTCCGATCAGGGTCCCGGGATCGCCGAAGAGGACCTGCCGCACGTGTTCGACCGGTTCTGGCGCTCGCCCACCGCCCGGAACACCCCCGGTTCGGGCCTGGGCCTGTCCATCGTGGCGCAGACCATCAAGGCGCACGGCGGCTGGGTGAAGGCGGGCCGCTCAGCCGAGGGCGGCGCCGAGTTCATCGTCCGGCTGCCGGGGAGCGCCACGCCCCCCGAAGACGAAACGGACGAGGAGCCGACCGCGCTGCTGCCCAAACTGAGTTCTTCGTAGCGGGCTGCGGGCCTGGTCGGGCATGCTCGTCCGACGATCGACCTCAGGGCGCCTTGGGCAGCGCCGTCGCGTTGTGTGAGATGCGTCGGTTCTCGCAGTTGTTCGAGACGTAGTCCCAGCCGACGGCGTTGATCCGTCCCGCGAACCCTTCATGCCGCCGCAACCAGCGACGCAGCCGGGCGGTGTTCCTGGTCATTGGTCTGCGCTGTCCGGACGGCGCGGGGCGCCGAAGGTGAAGGTGCGGACGGTGACCGCCGGCGAGCTCTCGGGCTCTGCCTTCGCGGTCTTCTCGGTCGGATCCGGCCGGCCACCCGGCGCCACCGGACGGACGCTCTCGCCCAGCGCCGCACGCACCGCGTCCCCGACGAGGCTGCCGGAGGGACGGTACTTGCGGGTCTCGGCCATGGGTCGGATTCTACTGCGAGGCCGGTCAGGGAGCGTCGAACTCCGTGGGTCGAGCTTGTCGAGACCTCGGGCGACGCGAATGACCAGCGCTTTCCTAGAAGTCGAAACCGACTCCGGTGAGTTCTGTGGAGCGTTCCCACAGGCGTGGGCCGACCTCGGGGTCGAGAGCCGGGGCGGGCAGTGCCACCACCCCCGCCGGTCCCGCCGAGCCACGATGCTCCAGCGGACCGTAGTAGTCGCCCGGACGTGGCACCGTGGCGGCCAGCAATACCGGCTGCGCACCATCGGCAGGCGTCTGAATGGCGCCGGTGAGGCGGCCGATCACGCTGACGAAAGCGGGCGGGCCGCCATTGGCGAAGATCGCGGTGTCACACCAACCCGGGTGGGCCGGTACCGCGAGGACGTCGACGTGCGCCCCGGCGGCACGTCGGCGAAGCTCGGTCGCGAAGACGACCGCAGCAAGCTTGGAGTCACAGTAGGAGCGGACGGTGGAACCGGTCGGACGGCCGAAGTCGGCCTCGATCCGGCCACGTTCGGACATGGTCGAGCCGAGGGTCACCACCCGGGCGCCGCCCGATTCCTTCAGCACCGGGAACAGCCGGGCGGTCAATGCCCAGGCGCCGAGGTGGTTCACCCCGATCTGGAGGTCGAAGCCGTCCTCGGTGAGCGCCGAGGGATCGCTGCTGCCCAGGCCCGCGTTGTTCACCAGCAGGTGGACGGGGTGGGCGCCGATCCGCTTCGCCGCCTCGGCGATGCTGGTCAGTGAGCCGAGCTCCACCAACTCCACCCTCAGATCGGCGTCCGGATGGTGCCGCCGGATCAAGCCCGCGGCGTCCTCACCACGCTGCCGACTACGGACGGCGAGCACGACCGTGGCACCCGCACCAGCCAATGCAGTGGCGGTGGCGAGCCCGATGCCGGCACTCGCACCCGTGACGACGGCGCGGCGTCCGGTGAGATCGGGCAGCGGCAACGGAGCTAGCCGGTCGCGGATCTTCCCGAGCCCCATCTGGCTCACTCCCCCGTTCGGGCGCCCAACGTCAGGTACGCCATCGAACCGCGTCGGCGCACCGGGACACCGAACAGGTCGGCGAGTTCGTCCGCCGTCCTCGGCGTGGCCATCTCGCCGAGGCGATGCAGGAAACGGATGTAGCGCGTCCCGACCGGCGTCGCCGCAACCAGCGAGCTCACGAACAGCCGGCCGCCGGGTCGAAGTTGGGCGCGCAGGCCGTCCACGAACGGCACGATGTCGTCGACCAGGTGCAGAAAGCCCAGGCAGAGCACCGTCTCGAAGCCGCCCGGCGGAAACGGCAACGCGAAAGCGTCCGCCTGAACGAAGCGGGTGTCGGGCCGCAAACGTCCGTCAACGGTCAGCCGGCGCGTGGCCAGGTCGAGCATGCCCTTGGATCGGTCGGTGAGCACCACCGGCCGCGCACTCGCCAGGTAGGCGCCTGCCGTTGCGGTCGCGGTGCCGGCCGCCACGTCGAGCAGCGGGCCTTCCCCGGAGTCGACCGCCTCGCGTGCGAAGGCGGCGTAGTCGGCGGGGTCCGTCCCCCAGGCCAGACGGTTGTACAGCCGGGAACTCACCATCGCGTCATAGGTGGCCGCGCCCCGGTCATAGACCGATTCGGGAGCGTCCCAACCCACCTCGAGAACCGCTTCCATCGAACTCATCGCATCCCTCCCCCGCGTCGCGCGCCAGCCTATGCCGCAGATCATGTCTCTGGGGTGCGAAGTCAGCCTCAGTCGCTAATGCTTCGTCATCGCAACGGTCACTGCACTCCGCCTGCCAACTCACGCTCGATCTGCTCGATGGTCGGCAGGCTGGTCTGCAATTGCTCAGGCAACGCCTCTGCAAGTTGAAACTCCGAGACCCCCAGGGGGCGAGCATTGTCACGAAGTGCATACTCGGCCACTACCTCGTTCTTGGTCTTGCAGAGGAGCAGGCCGATCGTCGCAGCGTCATCCTCATGCTTGACCTGTGCATCGACAGCCGTCATATAGAACCCGAGTTGGCCAACATGCTCAGGCCTGAACTTTCCGGCCTTGATCTCGATGACGACGTAGGCACGGATTCTCAGGTGGTAGAAGAGCAAGTCGATGAAGAATTCGTCGCCGCCGACCTCCAAGTGCACCTGCCTCCCGACGTAGGCGAAGCCAGCACCCAACTCGATGAGGAAGTCGGCAACGTGGTCCACCAGGGCCTGCTCGATTTCACGCTCCCTCGCACCCGCATCGAGCCCGAGGAAGTCCAGCTTGTACGGGTCCTTCAATGTCTCGTGCGCAAGGTCGGAGTGCACCGACGGCAGCGTGCGGGCGAAGTTGGTGATCGCTTTGCCTTGCCGCTCAAGGGTCCGGGCCTCAACGTGCATCACCAAGGTGTTCCGCGACCAGCCGTGCTTGACCGTGGCCGCCGCGTAGGCGAGTCGTGTGCTGGTGTCCTTGAGCTTGGTCAGCAGGACAATGTTGTGACCCCACGGGATTTGTCCAACAGGCTGTTGGACGATTGCGCCATCCGGCCACGCCTCCGCGAAAGCCCGCATGTACATGAGGTTGGCCCGCGAGAACCCACCCAGACCCGGGAACGCCTCCCGGAGGTCATGTGAGAGCCGGTCGACGACTTTGGCGCCCCATCCTTGCTCGGCCTGCCGGTCGAGGATGTCGCGGCCGATCTGCCAGTAGAGCCCGATGAGTTCGATGTTGACCGCCAGGGCCGCGCGTTGCTGGGCAGCCTGGATCCGATCCTTCAGGTCCGTCAGCCAGTCGGCATACCCCTCGGGCGGATCGGTGAGCGCGGGCACCTTGTCAGTCACGAGCGCACTCTCTCAGCCGGGACCGACATTCCCGGGCTCTATACCAGCTCAGGGGCTCGACCTGAACAGGCCTAGAGACACGCGAAGCCGCGGAACACTTGTCCATCGGTGGCACGGGATGGACCGCAACGAGCCGTCATATTTCCCTCCGACCTGCCGATTCGCCGAAATTTGTCGACGTCCGTCCGGGCGAGTACTTCGTGACACGATTGGCGCAATGACCGATCTGCCCGGAACCGCCAATTGTCCCTGCGGCGGCGGACGTTACGCCGAATGCTGCGCGCCGTACCTGCGCCGCGAGGAGTGGCCGCCCACCGCGGAGGCGCTGATGCGGTCCCGCTACACCGCGTTCACGCTCGCCGATGCCGAATACCTGCTGCGGACGTGGCATCCACGCACCCGTCCGGACACCCTGGAGTTGGACGACCGCCAGTGGACCGGCCTTGACGTCGTCGACCAGGTGGACGGCGGTCCCGACGACATGATGGGCATCGTCGGCTTCGTCGCTCACTTCCGCCTCGATGGACACACCGGCGCGCTCACCGAACGGTCGGCGTTCGTCCGGCGCGGCAGCCGCTGGGTCTACCTGGCCGCAACCCCGGACACCGAGTAGCCCGCCGGCGACTCGGCCAACCCGGGCTCACGGACGCCGCGGAAGGTCAGCCACAAACCGAGCGCCAGCTCCCACAGCGCGATCGGCAGAGCACCGACAGCACCCCACGCCGACACCTGGTCGAACCAGCCGAACAGCGTTCCACAAGCGCTGACGGTCAGCAGCGGAGCGCCGACCAAACCCACCAGCGGAATCACCCGAGGCACCAGCCGGGCCTGCAGCAGCGCCGAACCCAGCAGTGCCGCGTTGACTGCGGGCAGCAGGCCCGGCCCGATCAGGAACGCCCAGTCATGCAGTGCGACCAGCGCCGCCCGCGCCGAGGCGTCCGAACCGACGGATGACACGGCCAGCATGCCGGCCACGCCGAGCAGCACCAGCCCGGCCTCGAGCGTGCGCGAGCCCAGGAAGCCGAGCGCCAGCGGCTCGGAGCTTCGGCGGACGATCGGGAACAACGCCACCGCAGTTCCCAGGCAGGCCAGGGCCAGCACGATCTCCAGCCCGGACGCCGCCCGCAGCGCCGTCGGATCAGCACCGGGCGCGCCGTCCAGGTAAGGCTGCTTGAGCACCAACGCGGGTATCGAGGTGACGAAGGTGACCAGGTAGCACAACCCGGCCACAAGGCTGAGGCGACGATCGGCGGACATCCGAACCTCCTAGGTGTACGGCGTACACCACAGGCTAGGCGTACGATGTACACCATGTCAACGGAGTCTGCGCCACGCCTCCCCCTCGACCGGGGCCGGGTGCTCGCCGCGGCCGTCCGGCTGGCTGACCAGAAGGGCCTCGACGGCCTCAGCATGCGCAGCCTGGCCGCCGAACTCGGCGTGGTTCCGATGGCCCTGTACAAGCACGTGGCAAGCAAGGACGCCCTGGTGGCCGGCATGATCGACACGGTCGTCGCCGGCTATCCCGTCCCCGAAACGGGTCTGGACTGGCGCGAATCGGCCCGGTTCCGAATCCTCGGCGCCCGCGACGCATTGGTGCTGCACCCGTGGCTGCGGTCCGCGATCGAGGCCAGCCGGCACCGGACCCCGACCGTGCTCGCCCACATGGACGCCGTCGCCGGCGACCTACTGGGCGGCGGCCTGTCGGCCGATCTCACCCATCACGCCATGCACGCCCTGGGGCACCGCATCTGGGGATTCAGCCCGGAAGCCTTCGACGATGCCGCCACCAGCACCCCGGAGAACTCCGCGGAACTGGAACGGGTGGCGCGGGAACGTTTCCCGCACATCGTCGCGATCACCCTCGACTCGCTGGAACGCACAGGTGGCGCCGGCTGCGACAGCCACTACGAGTTCGCCTTCACCCTGGACCTGCTGCTGGACGCCTTCGCCCGGCTGCATGCCTCCGGTTGGGCCTCGCCTCGGACGGCGGGACCGTCCTCGAGGTGAGATCGGACACCGCTGGTCGAGCTTGTCTCAATGTCATCCCGGACTCGATCCGGGATCTCATCCAGAGGGTTCGGCGGCCGCTCTCCCACCTTGAGATCCCGGGTCGGAGCCCGGGATGACGTGAATGATCAGCGCCTCCTTAGGTTTCGACAAGCTCAACCAGCGGTATGCAGCGACACATTCAACGAGCGTGAGCTGTCGATCAACGCGGCTTCTAACCGTCCGCTGAACTTTTCCTTAGCGCCCGTGAAGGTGCTTGGTGCTGCCTGCTACGTTGAGCGCGGGCCGTGCGGGGACTAGTTCGGGGGCCGCCCTGTCCGATGTCGTCGCCGCCTGCGGTCCGCCTGATCTCACCCCCTCCCGGACAGGACAGGAGCCGGATCAATGACTGATCCGACCGATGCCGCGCGCCCGCTCGCCGCAGCTGCTCGCCGGCCCCGATTCCCACGCTGGTCACGTCACCTGGGTGCGGTTGTTCTCGCCGGTGCCCTGAGTGTGGGCCTGGTCAGCGCGGCACCCCCCGCCCAGGCAGCCAGCCCCGCCTTCTGCAGCGACGGCAGCCAGCCCTACGTTCCGGTGAGTGAGGCCCGTGGCTGGGCCGCCGGGCGCACCGTCAGCGGTAAGACCGTGGTACGCGGCACCGACCCCGAAGCATTCACCGGAAGCTACATCGGCTTCATCGAGGGCTACTTCGGCAAGGGCAAGGACCTGCTGCTGTTCAAGCTCAGCAGTCCGACCATCGACGGCACCAACGGGCTCAAGGCGGCCGGCATCTGGGCCGGCATGTCCGGTTCGCCGGTCTACGACGGCAACGGACGGCTGATCGGCGCAGTCTCGTACGCGCTGAGCCCCGACAACCTCCCGGTTGCGGGGGTGACCCCGGCCGAGTACATGAAGACGATCGGCACGACGGTGGTCAGCCAGCCGAAGAGCGCACGGGTCAGCGCGGCCAGCCTCAAGGTCACGGCAGCAGGCACCCGGGTCGCCGGGAAGTCGCTGGCCGGCGGTCAGCTGACCCAGGTGAAGACGGTCAATATCGCTGGGCCCGCCGGGACTGCCCAGAACGCCTTCACCAACCGCACCCTCGCCCGGACGCCGCGCACGGCCGGCGCCGCCTCCCTGCTGCGTAGCGGCACGTTCGCCGCCGCACCGCAGCAGTCCGCGACGGCGAAGCCGTTGGTCGTGGGTGGCAACATCACGGCGACCATGGTCAGCGGCGACATGGTGATCGGCTCCATCGGCACCGTGACGGCGATCTGTGGCAAGACAGTGTGGGCGTTCGGCCATCCGCTGAACCTCGAGGGGAAGACCTCGATGCTGATCTCGAACGCCTCGGTCGCGATGGTCGTCCCGGACGGCACCGGCGTGCAGGGTTCCTATAAGGAGACCTCCCAGCTCTTCGCCCCGGTCGGCGTGCTCACGCAGGACCGCACCGCGGGCATCCGCGGAACCATCGGCGCCCTCACCGGGTTCCCGCTCACCGTGAAGGTGCAGAACCCCAAGGGCGTACAGGTCGACAAGTACGTCGCCACCGTGGCCTACCCGGACGCCGCCGCCGCGGCCACCGCCGGACTCGTGGGCACGGCGGCGATGGAACAGCTGGATCAGTACAGCTCGGGCACCGGCAAGGTCAGCTGGACGATCAGTTACAAGCGGGCCAACGGCAAGACCGGCACGCTGAGCAACTCCCAGGTCGTCGACGACCGGTACTACTTCCCCGACGAGATCGGGACGCCGCCCGCCGACGACGTCTGGGCGATCAGCCAGCAGGTTCACGAGAAGGTGACCGTCACCGGCGTGACCGTCACCCTCAAACTGCTCTCTTCGGACGCCGTCAACTACCGGGTGTCGAAGGTGCAGCGGCTGAGCGGCAAGACCTGGGTCAACCTGTCCGGCAGCAAGCTCAAGGCGGGCACCAAGTACTCGCTGCGCCCGGTGTACCAGGTCGTCCGCAACGATCGGGTCGACGGCACCACGGCCGGCGCGAAGTTCCGCGTCACCCTGCCGGCGTCCGCCCGCACCAAGGGTTCGGTGCAGCTGATCGGGGCGACCAGCTTCGATCCGTGTCAGGCCGATGAGAACGGCGAGACCGAGTGTGACGAGTGGGACGACGAGTTCAGCGACCCGACCAACAGCTTCGACGAACTGATCGCGCTGCTCCGCACCGAACAGTCGGACGCGACCCTGATCGGCAAACTGAGCTACAAGGTGAAGAAGGGCTCCAGGAGCCGCACCTTCACCCTCACCGGGCCGGGCTCGTTGAGCGGCAGCACGACGGCCGGCTTCACGATCAAGAAGTAGTAGCTGACCGCCGCCGGTCGAGTTGCACCGCCGGTCGCGCTTCACCGCCGGTCGAGCTTCACCGCCGGTCGAGCTTGTCGAGACCCCTGGGATGGATCTCGACAAGCTCGATCAACGGTGTTTAGCCGACCATGAAC
>NZ_JASGEN010000002.1:0-25837 GCF_047606365.1 Micropruina sp.
CCGCGTCGCGACGACCGGGGCGGCCGTCCCGAGCGTGGCGGACGCCGTCGCGCCGAGGCTGCCGAGGCCCCCGCGGCCGAGGCTGTCACCGAGAACGCAGGAGCCTGAGCAATGTTGATTCCCCGTAGGGTCAAGCACCGCAAGCAGCACCATCCCCGGCGGGATGGCGCCGCCAAGGGCGGTACCAAACTGGCGTTCGGCGATTACGGCATCCAGGCCCTGGAGTCCTCGTACCTGACCAACCGTCAGATCGAGAGCGCCCGTATCGCGATGACGCGCCACATCAAGCGTGGCGGCAAGGTGTGGATCAACGTCTACCCCGACCGTCCGCTGACCAAGAAGCCGGCCGAGACCCGGATGGGTTCCGGCAAGGGCTCTCCGGAGTGGTGGGTCGCCAACATCAAGCCGGGCCGGGTGCTCTTCGAGCTGTCCGGCGTCGCCGAGGACGTGGCCCGCGAGGCCATGCGCCTGGCGATCCACAAGCTGCCGTTCAAGGCACGGTTCATCAAGCGGGAAGCAGGTGAGATCTGATGGCGAAGACCAGCACCGCTGCCGACCTGCGCGGCCTCAGCCGCGACGAGCTCAACGCCAAGGTCAAGGAGTTCAAGGAGGAGTTGTTCAACCTCCGGTTCGCCGCCGCCACCGGTCAGCTCGAGTCGCACGGACGGCTCCGTGAGGTCCGCAAGGACATCGCGCGGGTCTACACCGTGCTGCAGGAGCGCAACCTCGGCATCGTTCCCGATCCCGATCAGGACAAGTGAGAGCAATGAGTGAGAGCAAGCGCGAAGGCGCCCGCAAGGTCCGTGAGGGCGTCGTGGTGTCCGACAAGATGGACAAGACCGTCGTGGTCGCCATCGAGCAGCGGGTCAAGCATCCGCTGTACGGCAAGGTGATGACCAAGACCGAACGGCTGAAGGCCCACGACGAGGCGAACGATGCCGGCGTCGGGGACCGCGTCCGAGTGATGGAGACTCGTCCGACCTCAGCGACGAAGCGCTGGCGTCTGATCGAGATCCTCGAGAAGGCCAAGTGAGGCAGGAATGATCCAGCAGGAGACGCGACTGAAGGTCGCGGACAACACCGGTGCGAAGGAACTCCTCTGCATCCGGGTGCTCGGTGGCTCCAAGCGTCGCTACGCGGGCCTGGGCGACAAGATCGTCGCCACGGTCAAGGACGCCATCCCGGGCGGAAACGTGAAGAAGGGCGAGGTGGTCAAGGCCGTCATCGTCCGTACGGTGAAGGAGACCCGTCGTCCCGACGGCTCCTACATCAAGTTCGATGAGAATGCCGCCGTGATCCTGAAGGGCGACGGGGAGCCCCGTGGCACCCGCATCTTCGGACCGGTCGGCCGTGAGCTGCGCGAGAAGCGCTACATGCGCATCATCTCGCTGGCGCCGGAGGTGCTGTGACATGGCGAACTCGTTGCATGTGAAGAAGGGTGACCGGGTCAAGGTCATCGCCGGCAAGGACAAGGGTCTGGTCGGCGACATCATCGAGGTGCTGCCCGAGCAGGGTCGGGTGATCGTCGAGGGTGTGAACGTCGTCAAGAAGCACACCCCGGATCGCTCCCAGCAGGGCGGCAATGACAAGGGCGGGATCATCACCACCGAGGCCCCCATCGACGCCTCCAACGTGCAGTTGGTCGTGAAGGTGGACGGCAAGGAGGTCGTGACCCGCGTCGGTTACGAGCGTCGCGAGGTCACCAAGCGGCGTCCGGACGGCACCGAGTACTCCGCTCACCGGAGCGTCCGGGTCGCCCGCAAGACCGGGAAGGAAATCTGATGACCGCGACCACCGCAGAAAAGACTCTGCCGCGGCTGAAGCAGAAGTACCGCGAGGAGATCGCGCCGGCTCTGCACAAAGAGTTCGAGTACGCCAACGTGATGCAGATCCCCGGGCTGACCAAGATCGTGGTCAACATGGGTGTCGGCGACGCGGCCCGCGACTCCAAGGTGATCGACGGCGCCGTGCGCGACCTCACCCAGATCACCGGGCAGAAGCCGTCGGTGACCAAGGCCCGCAAGTCGATCGCGCAGTTCAAGCTGCGCGAAGGCATGCCGATCGGTTGCCACGTGACCCTGCGCGGCGACCGGATGTGGGAGTTCGCCGACCGGCTGCTCACCCTGGCGCTGCCCCGTATCCGTGACTTCCGCGGGCTGTCCGCCCGGCAGTTCGACGGCAAGGGCAACTACACCTTCGGTCTGACCGAGCAGGTCATGTTCCACGAGATCGATCAGGACCGGATCGACCGCGTGCGCGGCATGGACATCACCTTCGTCACCACCGCGACCAACGACGACGAGGGCCGGGCGCTGCTGAAGCACCTGGGCTTCCCGTTCAAGGCCCCGGAGAACGATCCGAAGAAGGCCGTCGCCAAGAAGCGGCGTCCGCAGGGTGCTTCCAAGAGCGCCCAGAAGAAGTCCCTGAAGAGGAAGTGACGTAGATGGCCAAGACAGCGCTGAAGGTCAAGCAGGCCCGCAAGCCGAAGTTCGGCGTCCGCGCCTACACCCGGTGCAGCAAGTGCGGCCGGCCCAAGGCCGTCTACCGCAAGTTCGGCCTGTGCCGGGTCTGCCTGCGGGAACTGGCGCACGCCGGTCAGCTCCCCGGTGTGACCAAATCCAGCTGGTGAGTTGATCACCTCCACCCGAACAGGTCAGGCGCCTGGGAAACGGCGTCCTGAAACCGTCCGAGAAAGAAGAAACAAGTCATGACCATGACTGACCCGATCGCAGACATGCTGACGCGTCTGCGCAACGCCAACCAGGCATACCACGACTCGACGTCGATGCCGCACAGCAAGATCAAGGTCGGCATCGCCGAGATCCTGAAGGCCCAGGGCTACATCAGTGGCTTCGAGGTCAAGGAGCCGGCGGCCGGCGAGGTCGGCAAGACGCTGACCGTCACCCTGAAGTACGGCTCCAACCGGGAGCGCTCGATCGCCGGTGTCCGCCGGATCAGCAAGCCCGGCCTGCGGGTCTACGCCAAGTCCAACGAGCTGCCGAAGGTGCTGGGCGGCCTGGGGATCGCGATCATCTCGACCTCCCAGGGCCTGCTCACCGACGCCGAGGCGAACGCCAAGTCCGTGGGCGGCGAAGTGCTCGCCTACGTGTGGTGAGAGAGGAGTACTGACATGTCGCGAATTGGCAGGCTCCCGATCGCCGTCCCGGCGGGCGTGGAGGTGAAACTGGACGGCCAGCAGGTCGAGGTGAAGGGCCCCAAGGGTTCCCTCACCCACACCGTGGCCGAGCCGATCAAGATCGGTCGCAACGATGCCGGTGAGCTCGAGGTGACCCGTCCGGACGACGAGCGGATCAGCCGCTCGCTGCATGGACTGACCCGGACCCTGGTGGCCAACATGGTCACCGGTGTGACCGCCGGCTACGAGAAGAAGCTCGAGATCGTGGGCGTCGGCTACCGCGTCATCGCGAAGGGCCCGACCCAGCTCGAGTTCAACCTCGGTTTCAGCCATCCGGTCGTGGTGAACGCCCCCGCGGGCATCACCTTCTCGGTCGAGAAGCCGACGGCGTTCACCGTCTACGGCATCGACAAGCAGGCCGTCGGCGAGGTTGCGGCGAACATCCGCAAGATCCGCAAGCCGGAGCCCTACAAGGGCAAGGGCGTGCGCTACGCCGGCGAGCGGGTTCGCCGCAAGGTTGGAAAGGCTGGTAAGTGATGGCTATCTCGCTGTCGAACAACAAGGCGACGGCCGACCGGGTCGCGGCGCGGCTGCGCCGGCAGGTCCGGGGCCGCAAGAAGATCGCCGGCAGCCCGGAGCGTCCGCGGCTGGTCGTCACCCGCTCGGCTCGGCACCTGTTCGTCCAGGTGATCGACGACACCGCGGGCAGCACGCTGGCCTCGGCGTCCTCGATGGAGGCCGACGTCCGCAAGGCGAAGGGCGACAAGACCGAGGTGGCCAAGAAGGTCGGTGCACTGATAGCCGACCGCGCCAAGGCCGCGGGTGTCACCACGGTGGTCTTCGACCGCGCCGGCAACAAGTACCACGGACGGATCGCGGCGCTGGCCGACAGCGCCCGTGAAGCCGGCCTGGGATTCTGACGGACTCGAAAGGACAACAACGATGAATGGAAACCAGCGCCGCGGAGGCGGTGCCGCTGGTGGCGAGCGTCGTGGCCGCGAGGACCGTCGGGGCAACAACGCCGATAAGGACAAGAGCAACTACCTCGAGCGGGTAGTGGCGATCAACCGGGTGGCCAAGGTCGTCCAGGGTGGCCGCCGGTTCAGCTTCACCGCGCTGGTCGTGGTGGGCGACGGCGACGGCACCGTGGGTGTCGGTTACGGCAAGGCCCGTGAGGTTCCGGCCGCGATCGCCAAGGGTGTGGAAGAGGCCAAGAAGGCGTTCTTCCGGGTGCCCCGCATCCAGGGCACCATCCCGCACCCGGTGCAGGGCGAGAAGGCCGCCGGTGTGGTCATGCTGCGTCCGGCTTCCCCGGGTACCGGCGTCATCGCCGGCGGCTCGGCGCGCGCCGTGCTCGAGTGCGCCGGTGTGCACGACGTGCTCGCCAAGTCGCTGGGCTCGGACAACGCGATCAACGTGGTGCACGCCACCGTTGCCGCGCTGAAGAGCCTGGAAGAGCCCGAGCAGGTCGCCAAGCGTCGTGGCCTGCCGGTGGCGGACGTCGCCCCGGCCGCGCTGCTGCGCGCCCGTGAGGAGGCGAAGCACTGATGAGCAAGATCAAGGTGACCCAGGTCAAGTCCGGCGTGGGTCGCAAGCAGAACCAGCGCGAGACCCTGCGTTCGCTCGGTCTCAAGCGGATCGGTGACTCGGTGGTGATCGAGGCCCGTCCCGAGCTCGTGGGCATGGCCAAGTCGATCTCGCACCTGGTCACCGTCGAGGAGGTCGACTGACATGCCGCTGAAGTTGCATCACTTGCGCCCGGCTCCGGGTGCCAAGACCGAGAAGACCCGGGTGGGTCGTGGTGAGGGCGGCAAGGGCGGCAAGACCGCCGGCCGTGGCACCAAGGGCACCGGGGCGCGTAAGAACGTGCCGCAGAACTTCGAGGGCGGGCAGATGCCGCTGCACATGCGGCTGCCCAAGCTGCGCGGCTTCAAGAACCCGTTCCGGGTCGAGTACCAGGTGGTGAACGTCGCCAAGCTCGGCGAGCTGTTCCCCAACGGTGGTGAGGTCGGCGTGGCCGATCTAATCGCAGCTGGTGCCGTCCGCGACGGCAACCTGGTCAAGGTGCTCGGCAACGGGGAACTCTCCGTCGCCCTGCAGGTGAGCGCGCACGCGTTCTCCGCTTCGGCCAAGACCAAGATCGAGGCTGCCGGGGGCACCGCCACCCAGCTCTGAGCTGATCTGATCGCGAGGGCGGGACGACGTTCGGTCGTCCCGCCCTCGTGCTGTGTGCCCCGCCAATCGCGCGGTGACACCGCGTCCGGCGCGGTGGTCGCTGCCCGCTATCCTGACCGGGATCGAAAGGGAACATCCCTGCCATGACCTCCGCTCACCTGCACCACGCTGCCCTGGACGCGATCGGGCAGGAGATCGTGGACGGCGCCCGCCCGGTCGGTTCGGTGCTGACCCTGGCCGACCTGGAGCAACGGTTCACCGTCTCCCGGACGGTCGCCCGCGAGATCATGCGGATCCTGGAATCGCTGGGCATGGTGCGTTCCCGGCGCCGGGTGGGCATCACCATCCGCCCCCGGTCGAGCTGGAACGTGCTCGACCCGCTGGTGGTCGGCTGGCGGCTGCGCGGCGAGGAACACGACCGGGTGCTGCTCGACGTCACCGAACTGCGTGCGGCGCTGCAGCCGATGGCCGCTGAACTGGCCGCCCGCAACGCCACCGTCGAGCAGCGCGATCGGCTGATCGAGCTGGCCGACGAGATCGTCCGCCGCAGCCGGCGTCCGGAACGCACCGACGAGCTCGCCGAGGCCGAACTGGCCTTCCACATGCTGCTGCTCCGGGCCACCGCCAACGAGCTGTTCGCCGGCTTCTCCGGCGTGGTGCGGCTGGTCGAACGACTGGACGGCCCGCAGTCACCGGAACCCGGCCTGGTCTGGGCGGAGCGCTACCGCCGGATCGCCGCCGCGGTGGCTGCCGGGGACGGCGAGACCGCCCGGATCGCGTCCCGCGCCCAGGTGGCCCAGGGCCTGGCCGGGATGACCGCCCGGGTGGGGGAGCGGCCCTCGATCGCCGAGCCGCCGAGCTCGGATCACTGGTCCGTCTAGTGCCGCTTCGGCGCCGAACCACGGCGTTCGGCGAGCGCCTCGGATGTCCGTTTCCGGCTCGGTCCGGGCGGGGCTGCGGAACTTGGTAGAGTTTGCCGGGTTGCGCGCGGTTCTCGCGCGCGCTGATCAAGGGTAGAGGAGTACTGGTCGGATGCTGTCGGCCTTCGTCAACGCGCTGAGGACGCCAGACCTGCGCCGCAAGATCCTGTTCACCCTCGGTATCCTCGCGGTCTTCCGGCTCGGCTCCGTGATCCCGACGCCGAACGTGAACCTGGTGAATGTGAACGCGTGCCGGGTCGAGGCGGCCTCGGGCGCCAACGCCGGGCTCTACTCGATGATCAACCTGTTCTCGGGCGGGGCGCTGCTGCAGCTGGCCATCTTCGCGCTGGGCGTGATGCCCTACATCACCGCGAGCATCATCCTGCAGCTGCTCACCGTGGTGATCCCGCGGTTGGAGGCGCTGAAGAAGGAAGGCGCCTCCGGCACCGCCAAGATCACCCAGTACACCCGCTACCTGACCCTGGTGCTGGCCGTGCTGAACGCCACCGCGTTCGTCACCCTCGCCGTGAACGGCCAGCTGTTCCAGGGCTGCACCCGTGACCTGGTCTACGACAAGGGCATCTTCGCGATCATCGTGATGGTGATGACGATGACCGCGGGCACCGGCCTGATCATGTGGATGGGCGAGCTGGTCACCGAACGCGGCATCGGCAACGGCATGTCGATCCTGATCTTCACCCAGATCGCCGCCCAGTTCCCGGCCTCGCTGTGGTCGATCAAGGAGAGCCGCGAAGGCGCCGCCGGCTGGCTGGCGTTCTCGGCGGTGATGGCGGTGGGCCTGTTGGTGATGCTCGGCGTCGTCTATATGGAGCAGGCGCAACGCCGCATCCCGGTCCAGTACGCCAAACGGATGGTGGGTCGCAGGCTGTTCGGCGGCACCACCACCTACATTCCGCTGAAGGTCAACCAGGCCGGCGTCATCCCGGTCATCTTCGCCTCGTCGATGCTCTACCTGCCGGTGCTGTATTCGCAGTTCCAGCCGGACAGTCCGGTCTCGGGGTGGATCCAGACCCACCTCGTCCAGTCCAACGGGCTCTGGTACAACACGATCTTCTTCGTGATGATCATCGCGTTCACCTACTTCTACGTGGCGATCACCTTCGACCCGGTCGAGGTCGCCGACAACATGAAGAAGTACGGCGGCTTCATTCCCGGCATCCGGGCCGGCAAGCCGACCGAGGACTACCTGGCGTTCGTGCTGTCGCGGCTGACCGCTCCCGGCTCGCTCTACCTGGGCCTGATCTCGCTGATCCCATCCATCGCGTTCATCTTTTTCAACGCGCAGAACGATTTCCCCTTCGGTGGCACTAGCATTCTGATCGTTGTCGGCGTTGGGTTGGACACGGTCAAGCAGATCGAGAGCCAGCTGCAGCAGCGCAACTACGAAGGATTCCTCAGATAGCTCAACGGTGAGGCAGGACGCAATGCGATTGTTGATCATGGGCCCCCCGGGTGCCGGTAAAGGCACCCAGGCCGCCATCATCGGCGAGCACTACAACATTCCGGCCATCTCGACCGGGAACATCTTCCGGTTGGCCATCACGAACCGGACGCCGCTGGGCGAGCGGATCAAGCGGATCATCTCCGAGGGCGGCTACGTTCCCGATCGGCTCACCCTGCAGATCGTCATCCAGCGCCTCGAAGAAGAGGACGCCAAGGGCGGCTGGCTGCTCGACGGCTTCCCGCGGACGGTGGGCCAGGTGAAGGCGCTCGACAAGGAGCTGGAGGCCCACGGCTTCCACCTCGACGCGGTGATCTCGCTGACCGCCGACGAGGAGGCGATCATCCAGCGGATGCTGAAGCGCGCCGAGATCGAGGGCCGTCCCGACGACAACGAAGAGACCATCCGGAACCGGATGGAGGTCTACCACGACCAGACCGACCCGCTGCTGGAGGTCTACGGCGAGCGCGGCCTGCTGATCGAGGTCGACGGCATGGGCACCGTCGAAGAGGTTTCCGCCCGGGTGCTGGCCGCACTGTCCGAGAGGCTCGGTCACTGATCCGTGGCAGGCGGCATCGAGGTCAAAACCCCCGAGCAGGTACGCGTCATGCGGCGCGCCGGGCTGGTGGTCGGCCGCACCCTGGCGGCGCTGCGCGACGCGGCGACCGCGGGAGTCACCACCGCTGAGTTGGACGCGCTGGCCCGCGACGAACTCGCCCGTGCGGGGGCGACGTCGTCGTTCCTGAACTACGGGGGCGGCTGGGGCATCCCGCCGTTCCCCGCGGTGACCTGCATCTCGGTCAACGACGAGATCGTGCACGGCATCCCGGGCTCGCGGGTGCTGGCCGAGGGCGACCTGGTGTCGGTGGACTTCGGTGCGATCGTCGACGGCTGGCACGGCGATTCGGCGATCAGCTTCAGCATCGGTCGGGCCCGGCCCGACGACCAGCGGCTCAGCGACGTCACCCGGGAGTCGATGTGGCGCGGCATCGCCGCCGCCCGTATCGGTGGCAGGGTGGGCGACATCTCGGCGGCCGTCGAAGGCTATGTGCGCAGCCGCCGTCCGGAGCGATACGGCATCATCCGCGAGTTCACCGGGCACGGCATCGGTTCGCAGATGCACCAGGCCCCCGACGTCCCCAATCACGGACGCCGCGGCCGCGGCCCGCTGCTGACCGAGGGCATCTGCCTGGCGGTCGAGCCGATGCTCACCCTCGGCGGCGAAGGCACCGCCACCCTGGACGACGGCTGGACGGTGGTCAGCCGGGACGGCTCCCGCGCCTGCCACTGGGAGCACACCATGACGGTGACCAAGCACGGCCTGTGGGTGCTGACCGCCGAAGACGGCGGCGAAGCCGAACTGGCCGCGCTGGGCGCGAAGTTCGGCCCGCTGGCCGACTGAGCCGTGACCGGGTCGAAGCGCTGGCGCCAGGTGGCGGCGACGCTCGCCGATGGTGGTCGCCGGTTGCTCTACGCCCAGATCGTGGTGTCCGCGGACGCCGGCAGGCTGCCGGGGCCGCGATGACCGACCCCACGGATGCGGCGCGGGTGTGGGGCGACCCGGTCAGGTGGCCGGCGGGGCTGGTGCGGGACCTGGGTCTGATCGGCCGTGCTGCCGGCGTCCTCGTGCAGGTGGGTCTGCCGGACGCGGCCGAGCCCTTGTTCGCAGCCGGGCCGCTCCGCCCGGTCTTCTCGGGACCGGAAGCGGGAGCCATCCAGTTCGGCACCGATTTCGGATCGAGGATCTGCGTCCGTCCGCCGGACGGCGAGGTGGTCTCGGTCCGGGAGGACGGCGGTCCGGTCCGCCGCGTCAACGCCGACCTCGCCTCCTTCGCCGAGTTCCTGTTCCGTGCCGCCAGCACCCTGGCCACCTTTCCGCAGCTTGATGACGACACGATCGATCGGTCGGTGGCGACCCTCAGACAGGAGCTGCTACGGATCGACTCGTCGGCCTTCGCCGACCCTGACGACTGGTGGGCGCTCATCTTCGAACAGCTGAGCGACGGGCTGCTGTAGGACCGCCGGACCGGTTCAGGGAAGGTTCTTCCTGGTTCAGCGTTCCGCGCAGTTCACGGCGATCGCCAGGGCGTCGCAGACCGCGTGCATGCGGTCGCCGGCCAGCCGTCCGAGCCGCTGGGTGAGCAGGCCGACCGGCACCTGTTCCACGGAGTCGAGGTTGACCACGCACGGACGGGGGGCCGGATCCTCCCCGGGCTCGAGTCGAACCTCGCTGGGCAGGCCGCGGATCGTCGTCGTGCAGGGTGCGATCATGGCCAGCCCGCGCGACGCGATGGCCGCCGTTCGGGAGAGCACCACGACGGGACGGCGTCCGATCTCGGGGTGCTCGCACCACCAGACTTCGCCCCATTCGGGAGGGCTCATCGAGGAGCGCGCGAGCGGATGGCGGTGCCGAAGCTAGCCAGATCGCCCCACTCGTCAGGAGTGTCCATCGGCTGGGCGGCATAGCCGGCGGCGTAGGCCTGGTCGATCTCGCCCGCCCGGACATCGGCCAGAAGCGCCCGCAGCGCGCGCTCGATCATGCTCGCGTCGGTACCGGAGAGATCGAGCGCTCGCGCCCGGGCGAGCAGATCGGCGTCCACTGTGGTGCTGATCCGTTGTCGCGTCATGCCACGATTGTGCCACGACAATGGTACGACGGGTTCAGCCCTGCCGGCCGGGCTCGTCCGATCGCGCGATCGACCACAGCTTTCGCGATGTGCGTACTGCTTTCGGGATATTTCACGAAAGCAGTGACGGAACCTGTCATCAGTGCTCGATCGCGCGATCGGTGGTCGGCGTCCATCGGCTGGGCGGCATAGCCGGCGGCGTAGGCCCGGCGTCGCCCGCTACGGGTTGGACGACTCGGCCGTCGCACGGGGGGCTCCGATCGACTCGCGATCGATGATCAGGTTGGGCAGCGTGTGTCGCCGTCCGGTGGGGCCGTCGCCGGCCAGCCGGGCCAGCAGCACCTCGGCCGCGCGGACCCCCATCTCGTAGGACGGCCGCTGCACGGCGGAGATCGCGGGTGAACTGACCGTCATCCATTGGGCGTCGTCGAGGCTGACCAAGGACAGGTCCCCGGGCACCGACAGTCCGCGCTGCTGCAACTCCTGAAAGGCGGTCAGCGCGATCTCGCTGTAGGAGGCCAGCAGCGCGGTGGGCGGATCCGGGGCGTCCAGCGCGGCCCGGACGACCTGGCGGGTCGAGTCGCGCGACATCGCCCCGGTGTGCAGCCGGTAGCGGACGCCGAGCGCGGCGGTGGCGTCCCGGAGTGCCTGGATGCGTTGCGCGATCGGAGAGATCGGCTGACTGATGCCCTGTTCGATCTCGTCCACGGAACGCGAGGTCGCTGCCACCAGGTCGATCCGGCGGTGGCCCTCGCCGGCCAGCCGCTCGATCACGGCGCAGGTCGAGGCGTAGTCGTCGGCGCCCACCCAGTCGCTGTCGGGTGCGGGCAGGAACCGGTCGATCAGCACCAGGGGCCGGGGCATCTGCAGGATCTCGTCCAGATGGGTGGAGATCATTCCGGACGACGGGCTGACGATGAAGCCGTCCACCCGCTTGTCCAGGAAGACTTTGACCGCGGCACGTTCGGCCTGGAGCTTCTCGTCGGTGTTGGCCAGAATGACATCGAAGCCGCGGTCGCGGGCCGCATCGATGATCCCCCGCACGGCGCGGGCGAAGTGTGGATCTTCGACGTCCGAGATCACCACCCCGATCGTGCAGGACCGGCCCGAGCTGACGCTGCTGGCGAGCGCGTTGCGCCGGTAGCCCAATGTGCGGGCCACCTGGAGCACGCGCGCACGCAGGGCGGGGTCGACGGTGCCGTAGTTTCCCAGGCTGCGGGCGGCGGTCGAGCGGGAGACTCCGGCCGCATCCGCCACCTGCTGCAAGGTGGGAGCGCGTCGGGACCGTGTCCTCGCCGGCTCTGGCGCCAGATCCGCCATCGGTCGTCCTTTGTTTCGGCCTCGTTGCGGGATTGTTTGAATGTGTCCATCTCTAGCCTGAGATACCGGTGTCCTGTTAGCGTGACGGCGAACGCCGGGATCGGCCGAGACATGAGAGTATCGCCCCGCAGTTGTGCACGTCAGGGGGCTTGACCGGCCGAAATACCGAGGATTCGACGGCGATGAAGGGACGACTCATGAGCACAGGTCCGGCCAGTACGGCACCACCCGAGGCGGCCATCGCGGCCGACGAGCTCACCGTCGTCCCACGTCGTCACATCGGTCGTTGGGTGGGTGCGGTGCTGGTCGTCGCGTTCCTGGTCTGGCTCGGTCTGGCGATGGCGAATGCCAAGATCGATTGGTCGATCGTCGCCGAATACCTGACCGTGCCGGTGATGATCGAGGGCATCCTGGTCGCCTTGGTGCTGACCGTGATCTCGATGGCACTGGGTCTGGTGATCGGCGTGATCACCGCGATCATGCGGATGTCAAAGAATCCGGTCACTTCGAGTGTCGCGTATCTGTACATCTGGGTTTTCCGGGGCACCCCGGTGTATCTGCAGTTGCTGATGTGGTTCAACATCGCGCTGATCTTCCCGGTGCTTTTCGTCCCGGGCATGGGAATCGTGAAGACCATCAACGTGGTGACACCGTTCGTCGCGGCCGTCATCGCGCTCGGGCTGAACCAGGGTGCCTACACGTCCGAGGTGATTCGCTCCGGCATCCTCTCGGTCGACGAAGGGCAGACCGAGGCGGCCAGCGCGATCGGCATGACCCGCATCCACCTGATGCGCCGGATCGTGCTGCCCCAGGCCATGCGGGTGGTCATTCCGCCGATCGGCAACGAGGTCATCTCGATGGTGAAGACCACCTCGCTGGCTTCGGCCATCGGCGTGACCGAGATCCTCTCGCAGGCGCAGCACGTGTATTACGTGAACAGCAAGATCATGGAACTGCTGATCGTCTGCGCGATCTGGTACCTGGCGGCGACGACGGTGATGTCGATCGGGCAGTTCTACTTGGAGCGAGCGTTCGCCAAGGGTGCGTCCAGCCGGGCGCTGCCACCCACACCGCTGCAGAAGTTGCGGGCCGTCTTCACGGGCAAGAGGAGCTGAGATGACCGCAGAGGCTTTGGACGCGTCCCAGGTGCCGGTGGGGGAGCCACTGGTGCGGATCGAAGGGGTGCACAAGAATTTCGGTCCCCTGCACGTGCTGAACGGCATCGATCTGGTGATCAACCGGGGCGAGGTGGTGGTGCTGCTCGGGGCCTCCGGCTCCGGCAAGAGCACGCTGCTGCGCTGCATCAACCATCTAGAAACGGTCTCCGCCGGACGAATCTGGGTGGGCGAGGAAGTGATCGGCTACCGCCAGGTGGGCACCAAGCTGCACGAGATGTCCGACAAAGAGGCGGCCCGCCAGCGCCGGTCGATCGGCATGGTGTTTCAGCGCTGGAACCTGTTTCCGCATATGACGGCGATCGAGAACATCATCGAGGGCCCGGTCCAGGTGCAGAGGCGCAAGCCCGCCGAGGCGAAGCAGGCAGCCCAGGATTTGCTCGAGAAGGTGGGGCTCGGCGATCGCGGCAATCAGTACCCGCGGCAGATGTCGGGCGGCCAGCAGCAGCGGGTGGCGATCGCGCGTGCGCTGGCGATGAACCCCGAGCTGATGCTGTTCGACGAGCCGACCTCGGCGCTCGACCCGGAATTGGTGGGCGAGGTGCTGCAGGTCATGCGCGATCTGGGCGATTCCGGCATGACCATGATCGTGGTGACCCACGAGATCGGCTTCGCCAAGGATGTCGCCGATCGGGTCGCGTTCATGGCCGACGGTGAGATCGTCGAACTCGGGCCGCCCGAGGAGGTGCTGGTGAATCCGCAACACCCGCGGACCCAGGCATTCCTGTCCCGCATCCTGTGAACCCACGTTTTCCATAAGAGGAGCCACCATGATCAAGATAAAGGGCCGCACCGTCGCGGCCGGAGCGGCGCTGGCCGTGCTCACCCTGTCCGGCTGCGTCCCTGCGCAGACCACACCGAGCGCCGACGCGTCGGCCGGTGGCCTGCCGCCGGCGATCGCGCAGAGCGGCACGCTCAAGGTTGGGACGTCGCCCGCGTACGCGCCGATGGCGTTCAAGAATCCGGACAACGCCAACGAGACGATCGGCGCCGACATCGATCTGGCGAATGCGGTCGCCAAGCAGCTCGGGGTCAAGGTCGAACTGGTCGAGACCCCGTTCGATCAGCTGATCAACTCGGTGGCGACCGGTCGGGTCGACACCGTGATGTCGGGTATTTCGGACACCGTCGAACGACAGAAGAGCGCCACCTTCGTCGACTACCTGAACTCGCAGGGCAGGTTCTATGCGCTGACCGACAAGGCCGGCGGGTACACCGGTGAGGACACCATCTGCGGCAAGACCGTTGCGGTCAGCTCCAAGACCGACTACTACGACCAGGTCGCCGACGTCAGCAAGAAGGTCTGTGAGAGTGCCGGCAAACCGGCCATCGAGCGGCTCAGCACCGACTCGGGCGCCGCAGCCAGGTTGCAGATCGAGCAGGGTCGGGCCGACCTGGCCGTGCAGGGCGGCGAGGGCATCGCCTACCTCGACAAGTTCACCGAGAAGGGCAAGTACAAGGTCGTCCTCGATCCGCTGCCCGGCACCCCGTTCGGCGCCATCGTGATGAAGGACGACATGCAGCTCGCGAATGCGCTGCTGAAGGCGTTCCAGGACATCCAGGCCAACGGCGAGTACGACAAGATCCTGGCCAAATGGGGCTTGGAGGAATACAAGCTGACGCCGGTGATCAACGGCACCAAGTGAGTTCATCCTCACCCACGTCCCAACCGCGCTGGCCCGATGATCGGACCAGCGCGGTTGGTCTTGCCTTCGACTTGGACGGCCCCACCGGCGACTCGATGCTGGACGGCTCGCTGCGTCGGCGGCCGGCCTACTTCAGCCAGAAGTGCTACGGGGTGTGGCGCGGGGTGGATCGGCTGCTGCGCCTTCTCGACCCGCTGCCGGCGACCTTCTTCGTCCCGGCCTGGGTGGTGGAACACTGGCCGGTGCAGTGCCGGCGGCTGATCGACGCCGGCCACGAGGTGGCCCATCACGGCTATCAACACGAGCGGTTCGCCGACCACGACCTGGCCGGGCAGCGGGCCATCATCGAGCGTAGTCAGGCGATCTTCTCCGCAGAACTCGGCAGCCGGGCGGTCGGTTTTCGCACGCCGTCCGGCGACTGGACGCCGGGCACGCCGCAACTGCTGGCCGAACTGGGCTTCAGCTACTCGAGTTCGATGCGCGACGACGATCGTCCGTACCGTCACGCCGATGCCGACCTGATCGAGATCCCGGCCCGCTCCGAACTCGACGACTACGCCAGCCTGGCCTATACCCGCGACCCCGACTGGCCCTCGGGTGGGGCGCGGATCGCGTCCTATCCGGCCACGCTGGACAGCTGGCGGCGGGAGGCGAGCGGCTATCACGCGGCCGGCGGTTGTCTGGTGACGATCTTCCACCCCAAATTCGTCGGCCGTCCCGGTCCCGCGCAGCTGCTCGCCGAGTGGCTCGGTGCCCTGCGGGCGGCCGACCCCTGGTTCGCCACCCTCGCCGAGATCGCCGACTGGGCGCGTACTGCGGAGTTCGCCGCCCGATGAGTGACCGTTGGCCGTCCGGTGCCCGCGTCGCCTGCCTGATCACGGTCGCGCTGGAGGGCGAGCTGGGCATTCTGGCCGCCGACCCGTCCGCGGTGACCCGGCAGAAGTCGCTGTCGGTGGGGCGCTACGGAACGAACCGAGGGGCGGAGCGGCTGCTCACCGTTCTCGCCGAACGTGGCCTGCGCTCCAGCTGGTTCCTGCAGGCCCGCAACGCGGAGACGCACTCCCGGTTGACCGCCGAAGTGATCGCCGCCGGGCACGAGATCGCCACCAGCGGGCTCGCCCTGGAGGACTTCGGCACGCTCAGCCTGGCGGACCAGCATCGGTGCGTGGTCGAGGCTCGCGAGCGGATCGAGCAGCAGCACGGCGTCCGCGCCGTCGGTTTCCGGCCCGGGCGTGGGGACGCCCACCCCGCGCTGGCGGACCTGCTGCGCGCCGACGGCTTCACCTGGTCGTCGCAGCTGCGGGGCGACGACCTGCCGATCACGCTGCCCTGCGGACTGGTCGAGTTGCCGCATCACCATGAACTGGACGACGCCGCCTACTTCGCCTTCAACCTGGATCCGGCTCTCCCGGCCGGTAGTCCGCGGATCGCGCCGGTCGGCGACGTCTTCGCGAACTGGTCGATCGAGTTCTCCGCACACCGGGCGGAGGGTCTGCTGTTCGTCCTCGATCTGCACCCCGAACTGATCGGGACGCCGTCGCGGGCCGCGATGCTGGGTGATCTGCTCGATCTGATCGTTGACAGCTGGGTGGCGACCGGCGACGAGATCGCCCGCTGGTGGCTCGCAAACAACCCGGCCGGCCCGCTGCCCGCCGATCATCCGATCGCCGTCTTCGAGCGCTACGTGACTGAACCTCGTTGATCGAGCCTGTCGGGATCTGACCGCGGGCACGCCGGTAAGTGGTTTCGACAAGCTCAACCAACGGTGGTGAGGGTTTCGACACGCTCAACCAACGGTCTCATTCTTCAGCGTGGGGTGAGGTGCACCCCGGCGATCATGCAGCGCACCGACCCGCCGGCCCGCTCGATGGTGGGGATGTCCAGCGGCAGCAACGTCGCGGATTCCTCGATGACCGCACGCTGCGCGTCGGTGAGTGCCCCGGCGGCGCGCGCCGACAGTGCCAGCACCCGTCCGTTGGTCCCGGTCAGCTCGATGGTGTTGCCGGCGAAGTCCGCGACCTGGTCGAAGCTCAGTTCCAGCACCGCGCGTCCGCTGTCGGCGAGCCGCCCGGCCACCTGGTCGCGCCGCTTCGGTTCGCTGATCGCGTCCAGGCAGATCAGCACGTACTCCGACGCGATGCCCATCATCACGTTGGTGTGGTAGACGGCGCGGCCGTCCGGGCCGGCGGTGGGGAAGGCCATCGGCTCGTAGCCGAACGCGGTGCAGAACCGCTCCAGGATGACCGGGTCGGCGCGGTGCGAGTTGGCCACGTAGGCCAGCCGTTCGGCATGGTCGAGCACCATCGCCCCGGTGCCCTCCAGGAACAGGTCGTCGTACTCCAAGCCCGAGTAGTCGATCACCTCCTGAACGCGGTAGGTGCTCTTCAGCAACTCGATCACGTCGGCCCGGCGTTCCCGGCGCCGGTTCGGCGCGTACATCGGGTAGATCGCGATCCGTCCGCCGTGGTGGGTGGAGAACCAGTTGTTCGGGAAGACCGAATCCGGGGTGTCCAGCTGGCCGAAGTCGTCGAAGACGTGAACGGTGACGCCGGCCGCGCAGAGCTGGTCGACGGCGGCGTCGAACTCCTGCCTGGCCGCGGCGGCGATCGCGTCGGAGGCCAGCTCGCCGGTGGGCAGCGTCTGGAACGCGTTGTCGGCCAGCGTCTGCGGGTTGACCCGGAAGCGGTGCGGACGCACCATCACCACGGCAGTCGGGGCCTGGACATTGCGGAAATTCATCGAAACCCTTCTGATCCGGCTGTCTGAGGGGCACGGTCCGGCCTCGGACCAGCGTCGCTGAGTCGGCCGGTGCGGACTGCCTGAACGCACCCGGGACGTGAGAGCACGGTACCCGACTCGGCGGGACACAAAGCGTGAGTGATACCGCCGCGAAACATTTCGGCAATACTCTGAGCCCCGTGAGCGCACTGTTCTCGGATTACCAGGCATCGGGGCCGGCTTTCGACGAGATGATCGCCGGCGACGGGAGCGTGCGGACGGCGTATTCGTCCGCCCTGCGCCAGCTCGGCAAGCTGGAGGCGGACGAGGTCCGCTCGCGAGCCGACTACCTGAAGAGCACCTACCTCGACCAGGGAGTCACCTTCGACATCGGCGGCGAGGAACGACCCTTCCCGCTCGACATCGTGCCGCGGATCCTGCTCGCCGACGAGTGGGCGGTGGTCGAGGCCGGGGTCGCCCAGCGGGTGAAGGCGCTGGAGGCGTTCCTGGCCGACGTGTACAGCGACGGCAAGGTCTTCGACGACGGGGTGATCCCGCGCCGGGTGGTGGCCAGTTCGCCCCACTTCCACCGGGTGATGCACGGCATCGTGCCGCCCAACGGCGTCCGGGTGCACGTCTCGGGCATCGACCTGATCCGCGACAACGAGGGCACCTTCCGGGTGCTCGAGGACAACGTGCGGGTGCCGTCCGGGGTGTCGTACGTGATGACCAACCGGCGGGCGATGTTCTCGGCGCTGCCCGAGGTGACCAGCCGGCACCGGATCCGTCCGGTCGAGCAGTACCCGCTGCAGCTGCTGGCGGCATTGCGGGCCGCCGCACCGAACGGCATCTCCGACCCGAACGTGGTGGTGCTCACCCCCGGTGTCTACAACTCCGCCTACTTCGAGCATGCGCTGCTGGCCCGGATGATGGGCGTCGAGCTGGTCGAGGGCCGTGACCTGGTCTGCCAGGCCGGACGGGTCCGGGTGCGCACCACCCAGGGGCTGCGTCCGGTGCACGTCATCTACCGCCGGCTCGACGACGAGTTCCTCGACCCGGCGACGTTCCGGGCCGACTCGATGCTGGGCTGCGCGGGTCTGATCAACGCCGTCCGGGCCGGCAACGTGACGCTGGCCAACTTCGTCGGCAACGGCGTCGCCGACGACAAGCTGGTCTACACCTACGTGCCCGACCTGATCCGCTACTACCTGAACGAGGAGCCGGTCATTCCCGGCGTCGACACCTGGCGGATGGAGGATCCGGACTCCCGCGAGGAGGTGCTGGACCGGCTGGACGAGTTGGTGCTGAAGCCGGTGGACGGCTCCGGCGGCAAGGGCATCGTGATCGGGCCGGTGGCCAGCCAACGCAAGCTGGACAAGCTGCGCTCCGCGGTGCTGGCCAACCCGCGCGGCTGGATCGCCCAGCCGGTGGTGCAGCTGTCCACGGTGCCGACCATGATCGACGGCTCGATGCGGCCCCGGCACGTCGATCTGCGTCCGTTCGCGGTGAACAACGGCAGCAGCATCTACGTGCTGCCCGGCGGCCTCACCCGGGTCGCGCTGCCGGAGGGCGAACTGATCGTGAACTCGTCCCAGGGCGGCGGCTCCAAGGACACCTGGGTGCTGGCCCGCGACGGCGTCCGGGCGCAACGGAAACGGTCGAGGCCCAAGTCGGCGCCGATCGGCGTGCCGCGCGTCGACATCGGTGAGGAAGGCGTCCAGCAGCAACAGGAACAGCAGCAACAGCAGGGCCGCGGAACGGAGGCGTCATGCTGAGCCGGATCGCCGAGTCGCTGTTCTGGATCGGCCGCTACCTGGAGCGGGCCGAATACACCTGCCGGATCGTCGACGTGCACTTGCAGTTGCTGCTCGACGACCCGAGCGTCGACCAGGACGCCGCCGGCCAGTCGCTGTTGGAGGTGATGGGTTGCCCGCCACCGGAGGGCAGCACCGCCGACGCCCAGTACGTGCTGACCGCGCTCTGCTACGACGCGGCCTCGCCGGCGTCCGTGGCGGCCGCGCTGGGTGGCGCCCGGGAGTCGGCCCGCCGCGCCCGCGAGACCGTCTCGACCGAGATGTGGGAGGCGATCAACACCACCTGGAACTCGGTGCGCGGCGGACGGCTGCAGCGGATGCGTCCGGCCACCGCGTTCAAGCTGATCCGGGAGCGCTGCGCGGTCATCTCCGGCACCGCCGATTCGACGATGAGCCACGACGAGGGCTGGCGGTTCCTGGTGCTCGGCCGCTCCATCGAGCGGGCCGACATGACCGCCCGGCTGATCCAGTCGGCGTCCCTGACGTCGGGCTCGCAGAGCGCCTGGAACAACCTGCTCCGCGGCTGCGGCGCGCATCACGCCTTCCTGCGCACCTACGGCGGCGTCACCACCGACCGGGACGCCGCCGAGTTCCTGCTGCTCGACCGGCTGTTCCCGCGCTCGCTGGTGTTCACCCTGACCGCAGCCGAGGACGCGCTGGCCGATCTCGGCCAGACCGAACGGCGGGCCGGCATCGAGGACGCCGCCCAGCGACTGCTCGGCACCGCCCGGGCCGAGTTGGAGTACCGGCCACCGGGTGAGGTGCTGCACGACCTGCCCAGCCGGATGGCCGACCTGCAATGGGTGTGCAACCAGGCCAGCACGGCGATCAGCCAACGGTATTTCGAGGGCGCCACAGCCGCTGTGTGGCGGGGAGGCGAACAGTGACCAGGCAGATCCGGATCGTCCATCACACCGGCTACGCCTACCGCGAGCCGGTGCTGGGGTCGCACAACGAGGTCAGGATGACCCCGCGGGCCAGCCGCGAGCAGTGGGTGCTGTCGTCCCGCATCGACATTCAGCCGACGCCGTGGGTGCTCAGCTACCGCGACTACTGGGGCACCAAGGTGACCTCGTTCGAGATCCGCGAGCGGCACTCCCGGCTCGGGGTGACCTCGACCGCCACCGTCGAGGTGACCCGGTCCGAGGAGCAGGCGCCCGGGGCCAGCTGGGACGAGCTGCGCGATCCGGGGCTCGAGGACCGGATGGTCGAGATGCTGACCCTCACCGACCACATCGACCCGGGCTCCGAGTTGCGCAACTTCGCCGCCGGGGTGGCGCGTGACGCCGGCCCCGCTGAGACGGTTGCCGCCGTCGCGGCCACGATCCGCGAGCGGGTGGACTACGTGCCCGGCGTCACCCATGTTCGGACCAGTTCACGCGACGTCTGGAAGGCCCGGGCGGGGGTCTGCCAGGACATGGTGCACGTCGCGCTCGGTGCGCTGCGCAGCGTCGGCATCCCGGCACGCTACGTGTCGGGTTACCTGATGCCGGCCGCCGACCCGGTGCTGGGCGAGGCCCGCAAGGCCGAATCGCATGCCTGGCTGCAGTACTGGGACGGCGCCTGGGTGGGCCTGGACCCGACCAACGATTCGGCACCCGGCGAATTCCACGTCGAGGTCGGCATCGGACGCGACTACTCCGACGTGCCGCCGCTGCGCGGCATCTACTCCGGCGCCGCCGAATCGGAGATGTACGTCGAGGTCGAGATGACGGTGCTCGCCTGAGCGGTGCGCCGTCCGGCTAGCCTGGGTGGGTGGACAACCTGCCGATCTCGTCGAAGTACCGTTCGCGGCCGCTGGATCCGCTGACCGACGACGAGCGCGAGGAACTGGCCGGACGGCTGAACGAGGAGTTCGCCCGCGGCGCGATCGACACCGACGACTACCGGGCGATGCTCGACCGGGTGTTCGCCGCCCGCACCCTGGGCGATGTCGCGGACGTGGTCTCTGCGCTGCCCGCCAAGGACACCTTCGCGGTGCCGTCGGTGATCGAGCAGGGGAGTGTGGCGCCCGGTGAGCTGGTACCGGCCAAGAGCGCCGGCAACCGGGGCGCGATCATGATGGCCGCCGGTCTCGGCACCGGCATCGCCGTGGCGATCCTGCTCCTGGTGCTGCTCCTGCTCTGATCGACGCCGACCCGTCGGCGCCGGTCTCGACAAGCTCGAACCAGCGGTGTCAGCGGACCTTGACCGCCTTGTTGGTCGGCCGGATGTCGGCACCGGTGAGGTTCTCATGGGTGACGTAGGTGGCTAGCGCCGCCGACAGCAGCTGCGCCCACGGATCGTTGCCGCCCCGGCTGGACGCGCCGGCCAGCGTGACCGTCGGGGTCTCCGGGCGCAGCGGGGGCTGCCGTAGCCAGCTGCGTGGCGAGGTCCAGCGGGTGCCGAACGACGGATCGGGCGTGCCCGCGGTGTGGTCGTGGACGATGACCTGCCCGGGCCCGCCGGGAAGCCGGTACTCCACTCTGACCCCGGTCGAGGTGTGGTGGACGTGTTCGGTGACCAGGTCGTCCGAGCGGCTCTCGTCAGCAGCAGATAAGGATCCGGATCGGGCTTGATCAGCCCGGCCCGATCCGGATCCTTGTTCGGCGCTCTCCGGCTGCGTGGGCGTCACGGTGATTCGAGGGGCCAGGGCGGGCCGGGTCCAGGCGGTGCGACGACGCAGCGTCGGCTCGCCGCCGGTCAGCCGCAGATACTCCCAGGGGTTGACCGTCGCGACGATCGCGTCGACCTCGACCGTGCCGGACGTGGTGGTGAGGGTGCCTTCGGCGAGTGCGGTCACCGGCTCCCCGATGTGCACCTCGACCCGGCGCAACGCCAGGCGTGCGGTCAGCAGGTCGATCAGCTCGGCGGACGGCACCGGTGCACCGTCGCGGGTGAGCTGCCAACGGCCGAAGGTGCGCTCCAGCGCCAGCCGGACGGCGACGAACGCCGGGGTTCGCTCCGGCCGTGACCCGATCCGCCAGGCCGTTGAGCGCAGCAGGGCCGCCGCCTGCGGATGACCGATGCGGCGGGCCAGCCGGGCCACGCTGTGGTTCAGGCCGAGAGCCTGACGGCGCCGCGGGGTCAACGCGGCCTCGGTGAACTCATCCTCGAGCCCGAGCCGGCGCAGCAGCTGCCAGCGTTCGTCGAGATCGTCCAGCAGGTCCCGCCAGCGAGCGGCCGCGGGCGTGCCCCAGGCTTCGCTCAACACCGCCCACTGGTCGCCCCGGTCGGCCGGCAGTGCCAACGAACTCCCGTCGGCGAAATGATGGACGGCCGGCGCTGCCGGCACCAGCGCGTGCCCGCTGCGGGCCAGTTCGGCATCGAACGGACGTCCCGACTTGCGGAACAGGTCACGCCACGGCGCCGGGAAGGTGAACACCGGCGGCAGGGCACCGGGCTCGGCCCAGCGTCCGCCCAGCCGGTCACCGGCCTCGAACAACAGCACCCGATGGCCGGCCTTCGCCAACCGCGCCGCCGCTGCCATGCCGGCCAGAGAACCGCCGACCACTCCGATCGTGCTCACGCCAGGCTCCCGGACGCCGCTACCAGCGGCATCAGGCCGCCAGTTCGATCAGCTTGCGGACGGTGTTGAGGTTGCGTGCGGTGCCGGCCACCGCCAGGGCGCGGCCCAGTGCGGCGTCCTTCAACTGTGCTCGTCCGGCGCCGTTCGCGTAGCGCAGGTGCAGTTCGCGGCCGAGGACCGCCCAGCGGTCGTCACCGGTCTCGACCTTGCCGGCCTTGGCGATCGCCGCCGCGGTCGGTGCCGCGGTGAGGAAGCTGATGTAGGAGTACTTCGGCTCGATGATCTCGAACGGATGCGCCTCCAGCGCGGCGATCACCTCGTCGCGGGATCGGCTGATCACTTCGCGGAAGAAGCCGAACTTCTCCTCCACGGCACGCTCCAGTGCCCGCTCGAACGCCTCGTCGTCGTCGGGCGGGGTGCACACCATGTTGCCGGAGGCGATGTAGGTGGACACGTCGCGGGCGCCCAGCGACTCCGCGAGTTCGCGCCACTGCGCCATCGGCAGCTTGCCGGTGCCGCCGACGTTGACCGCCCTGATCAGCAGGATGCGCTTCATGGCGTCACCTTAGTGCTGCCCGACGGTGCTGCCCCCGGAGAACCTCCGTCGAGCAGCGCTGGTGCGACGCCCGGATTTCTGTCGGTGCCGGCTGACAGGCTTGACGTGTTCCGGCAGCGGAGGGTTATGCTGGAGCACATCGAACAGTTGTTCGATAATGAGTCAGGGGAGGGCTCGCAACTCCCTGGTGCGGACGGACCTCGACCCCCGTCCGCACCGGGGATCGCGGCTCCCTCTCGGCCGGGCGATGTGGTGACCGAGAGGAGGATTCGTGCGCGCGATCGACGAGCGTGACGGTTCTCGACCCGCCGCCCCTGCGCTGGCGGCAGCGACCGCGGCACTGACCGAGGCGGAATGCGCCGAGCGGCCGTCCGACCGGTTCCTGCTGGCTCATCTGGCCGCACTGCGGGTGGCGGCCGTGGTGCTCGCCTGCCGCACGGTCGGCAGGGCGTCGACTCGTCCGCAGAACGTCTGGCAGGTGCTCGCCCGGACCGCACCGGAATACGCCGAATGGGCCGGCTTCTTCGCCGCACTGGCACCGAAATGCGAGGCGGTGCGAGCCGGGGCGGTGGCCGTGATCAGCGTGCGCGAGGCCGATGACCTGCTCCGCGACGTCGGCATCTTCCTCGACCGGGTGGCCCGCCGACTGGCCCGGCCGGTGTCCCGGCAGGGCGTGTCGTGACCGTCACCGCCTCACCGGTGGTCGATCCGCGGGTGATCATGCACGTCGACATGGACGCCTTCTACGCCTCGGTCGAGCTACGCCGCCGTCCGGAGTTGGCCGGGCTGCCGGTCTACGTCGGCGGCGCACACCGCGGCGTGGTGCTGAGCGCCAACTACCAGGCACGCGCGTTCGGCGTCGTCGGCGGCATGCCCTCGGCCAGGGCCCGCCGGCTGTGCCCGCAGGCGGTGGCCGTCCCGCCCGACTTCGACGCCTACACCGAGGTGTCGGCCGGCATCGGCGCGGTCTTCGAATCGGTCACCGCGCAGGTCGAGATGGCTTCCATCGACGAGGCCTATCTCGACGTCACCGGCAGCCTGCGGGCCTTCGGTTCGGCGCGGGCGCTCGGCGAATACCTGCGGGCGCTGGTGGCCGACGAGCAGGGCATCACCTGTTCGGTCGGCATCGGCCGCACCAAATTCGTCGCCAAGGTCGCCTCGTCCCAGGCCAAGCCCGACGGGCTGATCGAGGTGCCGCCGGGCGGTGAGGCCGCGTTCCTGCATCCGCTTCCGATCGAGCGGATCTGGGGTGTCGGTGAGTCGACCGCCACCCGGCTGCATCGGCTCGGCATCACGTCAGTCGCCGACCTGGCGGGCACCCCGGTCGGCACCCTGCAACGCACCTTCGGCCGTCATCAGGGAGCACTGCTGGCCGAACTCGCCTGGGGGCGGGACTCCCGCCGGGTGATCGCCCGGCCCGGTGAGCGCGGAGTGGGCTGCCAGCACACCTTCGCCCACGACATCGCCGACCCCGCGCAACTGCGCGCCGAACTGCTGCGGGTCTGCGCCACGGTGGCCCGGCGGATGCGCCGGGCCGGTGTGCTCGGCCGGGTGCTCACCATCACCATCCGGTTCGCCGACTTCCGCACCACCTCGCGTTCGGCGACGCTGACCGGCCTCACCGACCGCACCGATGAGTTGCATGCCCAGGCGGTCGCACTGTTCGGCCGGATCGGCCGAGCCGATGCCAGGGTCCGCCGGGTCGGCGTCCGGGTGCAGGGCCTGGTCGAGGCCGGCCGGGCGTACTGCCAGCCTGCGCTGGGTGACCCGGAACGGGGCTGGCGCGAGGCCGAGCTGGCGATGGACGCGGTCCGTGCCAAATTCGGCGCCCGCTGCCTGGAGCGTGCCGTGCTGACCCGGCGCGATGTGAAGGAAACCACCCCTTCGGGGTGAGCCGTTTTCGAACTTTGTTCCGTTTGGTGGGTCGCCAGCCTAGACTTGCTTTGCGGCTCAGCCGTGCGTGCTCCATTGAACCCGAAGGGAGGTTGGCATGGCTCTCTCAGAGGACGAACAGCGACTCCTCTCGCAGCTGGAGGAGGCTCTGGCGGCCGAAGATCCCAAGCTGGCCAGTACTCTGCGCGGTACCACGACCCGGCGGCTGCATCGTCGTCGAGCCGCGTTGGCCGGCGTCGGTTTCCTGATCGGCATCGGGTGTCTGATCGGTGGCATGCAATTGAGCCCGGCGCTGAGCATTGCCGGCTTCGTCGTCATGCTCGCCGCGACCGTCGTCGCGATCACCTCATGGCGCCACGTCGGCGAAACCGCCGCCGTGCACCCGTCCAGCCGCTCGCCGCAGGGCGAGAAGGCGTTCATGGACAAGATGGAAGAGCGCTGGCGCCGTCGCCAGGACGAGGGCCAGTAACCCTCCCGTTCAGCTATCCCAGCTCCGGCTATCCGCGCCAGCGCAGGCGCCGCCACACCGATCGTGGCAGCAGTTCCCGCCCCCACTTCCGTGGACGGTTGACGCCCGCAGCCAGGCCGCTGCGCACCGCCGCGACGTCCGCGCCGAGTTCGCCGAGTTCGCCCAGGTCCTCCGCGTAGCGGGCCCGCTCGACCTGCAGGCTCACCCGCCGCAGCGCGGCACCCGCGTCGGGCGGCAACCCGTCGGCCAGCGCTGCGCCGATCTGTCGCGGTGAGCCGGCCGGCCATTGCCGTCCGGCGTCCCAGACGCTGTCCCTGATCTCGTCCCAGGCGCCGGTCACCGCCGCCCGCGGCGTCCGGGCCGTCAACCGCAGCGTGCGTCGCCGACGGCGCAGCAGCGTCGGCGTGACCGCCGCCGC
>NZ_JASGEN010000003.1:0-74845 GCF_047606365.1 Micropruina sp.
AAACCAAAAATATAAATTCGGGGGGGGGGGGTGCGGCGTGGGCGCCCCCCGCGCCCCTTTGGCTTCTCGCTCAGCCGACCGGTCGCACCTTGACCGCGGAGGAGACCACAGTGTTTCCGCCCGGGTCCGAGACAGTCACCCGATAAGTCGCCCCGGATGATGAGTACGAGGACGCCGCGTCGGTATCGATGAATGACATCGTCGATCGTTCCCAGAATGGAACCGAGACGGTCCTCTTGTTAATGACGGTGTCATCTCGAGTCAACACATAGGTCAGCTTCAGGTCATCGCGATCCCACAACTGATTCCATGTCACGACGACCCTGCCGTCGGTCTGAGGATCTGCCGTCAAGCCGACAGCGGAAGGGCCGCCGACTGGGCCGACCTCATTCGGGGCGATGGAGGGAATTGCCATTCTGACCAGCCCTTGCTGGGGCCTGCCCGACGCCATAGGAAACTCGCCACCCAACGATATGTACTTGCTATTGCCCACCACAGACCACGCGGCCTGCTTCTGGGCCGTGTAGCTTCCGGTGCTCAACTGGGGGAACCAGTTGAGCAGGCCGGGGGCAGGTTTGCCCTCGAAATTCGTATAGGCCTTGGACGTCGTCTGGCCGTTCTTGGCGACAGTTCCTGCCGCGTTCTTGGTGACTGCGAGGGCTTGGAACCACCGTGTCCGCGGGGACGTGTCAGGGAAGCCGCCAATGTTGCTGCAGTAGTGGGGATGGCCGGCACTGTAGACGATATCGCCGATCGGCGCGACGCTGTAGGTGTCACCGTGGCAGTCTTGGAGCCATTTGAGGGTGCCGTCTTTACTGGAGGCGGCAAAGACCCCTTCGAAGTTGCCTTTTCCCCAGGTGTAGCCGGTGCCATAAACGGTGTTGCTGTCCGCGGCTAGACCCCAGACGCCTGCCTTGCTGTTGCCGTTCTTGACGATCTTGTTGACCTTCCAAGTCTTGGTCTTGCCGTTGCTGGGGCTGACAGCTCCGGATCCGGATGCCTTAGTCGAATTCAATTTCGAGAAGGATCCACCGGCGACTAGAAGTTTGCTCTTGGAAGTCAACACCAGCGCTCGCACGGTTGCGTTGGCCTTGGCCTTCCAGCTGGTGAGCTTTCCGGTCTTCGCGCTGATGGCGGCCAGACGAGTTCGTGCCTTCTTGTCCACTGAGGTGAACAGCCCCCCAGCGAATATCTTCTTGGAATCTGCTGCCAGCGCGTAGATCGGGCTGTTGAAAGACGGTTTGGGGGACTTGAGCGCACCGGTGGTGACATTCAGCGCTGCGAAACGGCCACGCTTCGTCGTACCCACCTTGGTGAAGGTGCCACCGACGTACAGAGTCTTCTTGTCGCTTGAGACCGCAAGGGCTCGAATGACACCGTTGAAGGCCTTCGGCGCGAATTTGGTGACCAGCTCTCCGGTGGTGATGTCATAGGCAAGCAGGTTGGACCGAGGGGTCTCCTGCGTCCCTGCGGGCGCGCCGGCCGGTCGGGCCGCCGTAAACTCGCCGCCGGCATACACGACATTGCCGATCATGACTTGCGTCCAGACGACACCGTTGATCTGCACAGTCGGCAGCGCGTCTGCGGTGACGGTGGCCGATGTGCGGTCGCGCAGTGGCGGGACAGCCGCGACCGCAGGTTGTGCTAGCGCAGCGGTTGCCGCGAGCGAGGTGGCGCCAAGTAGCGCGACCATGCGCAGGATGCCCCTCTTTCGTTGTGAATGTGCGTTACGTAGTCGCGGTTGAGCCACGATGTCGATCCCCCCGGTAGATCAGCCTCTTCGGGCGCGAGTCCCGTAGTAAGTTCCTCCGTCGGCAGCGTAGCGCGTCGTCCCTGTCGGCAACCTGTGAGCGTCCGTCCGGTTGGCTCAAGGTTTGCTCATCAGGCTCAAGATTCGCTCAAGATGGACGGAAGGCAATCCCGGACCGTGACCGCTAGACGATGTGATTCCTTCTGCTCAAAGCATCGGTACGATGATGGGGAGCCGAGGAGTGCCTCTGATGAAGATCACCGTTGTGGGGGCAGGCTATGTGGGCCTGGCCAATGCCATTTTGCATGCGGATCGACACAATGTTGTACTGCTGGATGTTGACCCCGTACGTGTAGCCGCAATTAATCGAGCTGAATCGCCAATTCGGGACAAGGGAATTGAAGACGTTTTGGCTGGAGGCGGTCTTGCCCTGAAGGCAACCACCAACGACGACGAGGCCTACGTGGATGCCGACTACATCGTGATTGCCACGCCAACGAACTACAACGCCAGAACCCACCTTTTCGATACGAGTTCGGTCGACCTCGTGGTAACGAGGGCTCTTGCCGTGAACCCGGCAGCGACGCTCGTGATCAAGTCCACCATCCCTGTTGGATTCACTGATTTGCTGCGCAGGCGACATCCGGGGGCGACGATCTTCTTTTCGCCAGAGTTCCTTCGTGAAGGGCAGGCGCTCTATGACAACCGACACCCGTCGCGGGTCGTGGTTGGCGACGACTCAGAGCGAGCCATGAGTTTTGCCGCCTTGATGGTCGAGGGTGCATCGGGCGCGGACGTGCCTGTGTTGACGATGACTTCAGCCGAGGCTGAGGCACTCAAACTGTTCGCCAACACCTATCTCGCCCTTCGGGTCGCCTACTTCAACGAACTGGATACCTATGCGGCGGTGCGCGGTCTCGACCCGGCGAAGATCATCCAGGGCGTCGGCCTCGACCCCCGGATCGGCACGCATTACAACAATCCTTCCTTCGGGTATGGCGGCTACTGCCTGCCCAAGGACACCAAGCAATTGCTGGCGAACTATGCGGAAGTTCCGCAGAATCTGATCGCGGCGGTCGTCGATGCCAACACCACGCGTAAGGACTTCATCGCCAGCGACATCTTGAGCCGTGGGCCTCAGGTGGTGGGCATCTACCGCCTGGTGATGAAGGCCGGCTCGGACAACTTCCGGTCGTCGTCGGTGCAGGGCGTGATGAAGCGGATCAAGGCCAAGGGCGTCGAGGTCATCGTGTACGAGCCGACCCTGGAGGACGAGCACTTCTTCAACTCCGAGGTCGTCCGCGATCTCGACGAGTTCAAGCGTCGGTCCGACGTCATTGTCAGCAACCGGCGGGCACCGGAGTTGGCTGACGTGGCAGACAAGGTCTACACCCGAGATATCTACGGCTGCGACTGAACGCGACGCTGCTCAGCCGAGGCGCCGTGCTTCCAGGTAGTACCGCTTGTCTTCGGCCTCGCCGAGGGAGAAGGTTTTCCGTGGAAGCGCACCGTCGGCGACGATGGAACTGAAGAAGACGTCCTTGGCGACCGACGGCAGCAGCACACCGAGATTGCCCGGCCTGCGGCCGAGTTCCTCGGTCACGTCGGCGCCGTGAATGTAGTCGACGTCCGCCGCGTCCTGGTCGACCAGCGCATCGATGACCCGTTGCAGGGTGCCTGCGGCGATACTCGCGGCAGGATCGTCCAGTGAGTAGAGGGCGAAGCCGTCCGCGTCGACGTAGCCGAACTGCTGAGCCTCCTGGCCCTCTATCTGTGCGAGGACATCGGTGAGATCGGTGGAGGTGATACGCGTGAAGCCGCCGCATTGAGCGGCAAGGGCTTGCTCGAAAACGGTTCGATCTGTGCCGAAGAGCACACGGTGGATCGGCTCGAACTCCAGCCCGGGGTCGTGGATGTTCTCCAGTTCGACAAGGCAGAAACGCGCCGGATGGTTCTCGAACTGCTTGGCCGTCAACGACGACTTGATGTTCTCCCAGATGCTCTTGGCGGTGGCGAAGCTGTGATTGCCGTCACCCATCGCGAACAGCAGCGGGTTGGCCGGGTCGAGATCGGCATGCAGCGCGCCGAGGCCGGCGGCGACCCGGGACAGGTCACCGGGGGAGTCCACGGCCCAGCCGGTCACGCGTCCGCCACCCAGCATCAGTTGGGTGTCATACAGCAGTGCCAGCCGGTCGGTGTCTGCCGTCAGTGGCTCGATCACGCGACGGGCGTCGTCGCTGATCAGCACCATGATGTGCGGCAGTTCGACTGCGGCCTCCTCGCGCACTCGAACGCGCGGTGGCAGTCGGTCGAGAATGGTGCCCTCGGTGGCGCGGATCAGCGTTCGGGCATCGTCCGCCCACGAGTAGTGCTCCAGATCGAGAGCGGCCATCAGGCCCCATCGAACCGCGCCGCGGTGGGTTTCGCGACGCACCAGAACCATGGTTTCCGGACGAGACTCGAACAATTCCTTGTCCAGGTACTGACGCATGGCCGAGTTGATCGCGCTGATCCGGGCCTCGGAATCGGGCTGACCGAGATAGACCTCCGGAAAGATCAGATTCAACGTCGACGGTTGGTCACCGACGATTCCGCGCACCTGCTGCCAATACTCGGGCTGGCTGGTGAACTGGTCACAGGCGACGACCGCCCAAGCGTTCAGGTCGATGCCTGGCCGGGGCAGCAGGATGTCCGGCACCCGCACCCCGACCCGTGCCAGCGTGGCGTGCAGGTCCATGGTGTTCACGTTAGCCAGCGCCGATCGGGCTTGTCGAAATCCAGTGGCCCACCGATGGTTGAGCTTGTCGAAACCCGTCTACCGGCAAATCAGCTCACTCGGACAGGTACTCAACCAGACGCAGATCAGCATCAGGAGGGATGAACCCGATGTTCTGCAGCTTCTCGAGCCCCAGCGTGCTGTGGATGGGCCGCGGCGCCATCGTCTTGCCGGCGAAGTACTCCGCGGTGGTCACCTCGGTGACGTCCGCAGCATCCCGGCCGCGCAACTCGAACACTCGCTTGGCGATCCCGGCCCAGCTCATAGTGGGTCCGGAATTGGTCAGGTTGTAAGTGCCTGCCGGGGCGTCGCTGCTGACCAGGTGAGCAATGCCCGCTGCCAAGTCGGAGGTGAAGGTGAGGCGTCCGAACTGGTCACCGACCACGCTCGGTTTCACTCCGCGATCGGCCAGTGAGGCCATGGTGCGAACGAAGTTGTTGCCGTCGCCGATCACCCAACTGGCGCGGACGATCCAATGCCGGGGGAGGGTAGCCACCAGTGCGTCGCCCGCTGCCTTCGTCTGCCCGTAGACCCCCAGGGGGCTGAGCGGCTCGTCCTCGGTGTGTGACTCGATCGTGCCGTCGAAGACGTAGTCGCTGGAGACGTGCACCAGCGGGATCCGGTGGGCACGTGCGACCTCGACCAGGCGTCCGAGCCCGGTCACATTGACGTTCCATGCGTCGCGACGTCCCTCGGCGGTCTCGGCCGCGTCCACAGCGGTGTAGGCGGACGCGTTGACGATCAACCCGACCTGGCTCCACGGCACCGCCCCGAATGTCGCAGGATCGGTGACATCGAAATCAGGACGCCGCAGCGGCGTCGCCTCGGGGAAGACGCGCAGCAGTGCCTGCCCCAGCTGACCGGACGCCCCCACCACCACGGTTCGCTTGGGTGCCATCGGTGTGACGTCCGCGAGCCGGGGATGGGCCTGGTCGGCAGCGGATATTTCGGCCTGGTCCAGCGGGATCGGCCAGTTGATCGCGACGGTCTCGTCGGCGAGGTTGAGATAGGTGTAGGAGCTGCGGGCCTCGGGGCTCCAGTGGTCGTTGACCAGGTAGGAGTAGACCGTGTCGGGTTCGAGCGCCTGGTAGCCGTTGGCGACTCCGCGCGGCACGAAGACCGCCTTGTCGGTGCCCATGTCGAGGGTGACCGAGGTGCCGAAGTTCTCCCCAGGGCGCAGATCGACCCAGGCGCCGAAGATGCGGCCGTGGGCAAGCGAGATCAGCTTGTCCCAGGGCTCGGCGTGCAAGCCGCGGGTGCTGCCGGCGGTCGCGTTGAACGACATGTTGTTCTGCACCGGACCGAAGTCGGGCAGGCCCAGTTCGATCATTTTGGCGCGCTGCCAGTTCTCCTTGAACCAGCCGCGGGCGTCACCGTGCAGCGGCAGGTCGAGAACCAGCAGGCCTGGGATTGCGGTGGTGGTGACGGTCAGGTCGGCCATCACTGTCCCGTCTTGGCGTACTTGGCTTCGGTCGCGGCCTTCATCGGACGCCACCAGGCCTCGTTGGCGCGGTACCAGTCGATGGTGTCGGCCAAACCCGAACGGAAATCGGGGAAGCGCGGAGTCCAGCCGAGCTCGGTGCGCAGCCGAGTGGCGTCGATCGCGTACCGCATATCGTGGCCCGGGCGATCGTTGACGTGATCGTAGGCGTCCGACGGCTGCCCGGTGAGTTCGAGGATCAACTCGATCACCGTCTTGTTGTTCAGCTCACCATCGGCGCCGATCAGGTAGGTTTCGCCGATCTTGCCCTTGTCGATGATGTCGAGAACGGCCGCGTTGTGATCATCGACGTGAATCCAGTCGCGCACGTTGAGGCCGGCACCGTACAGCTTGGGCCGGATGCCGTCGATCACGTTGGTGATTTGGCGCGGAATGAACTTCTCGACGTGCTGGTAGGGCCCGTAGTTGTTGGAGCAGTTGCTGATGGTGGCCTGGACGCCGAAGCTGCGCACCCAGGCGCGCACCAACAGGTCGGAACCGGCTTTGCTGGAGCTGTACGGGCTGGACGGGTTGTAGGGCGTGTTCTCGGTGAACTTCGCCGGGTCGTCGAGTTCCAGGTCGCCGTACACCTCATCGGTCGAAATGTGGTGATAGCGCTTCTCGTGCCGCCGCACGGCCTGCAACAATTCGTAGGTGCCGACCAGGTTCGTCTGAATGAATGGCGACGGGTCGTTGAGCGAGTTGTCATTGTGGGATTCAGCGGCGAAATGCACGGTGATGTCGTGGGATGCCACCAGTTCGTCGACCAGCGCGGGATCACAGACCGAGCCCACCGTGAGCCGGAACCGTTCTGCGGGTAGCCCCTCCAATGAGGCCGCGTTGCCGGCGTAGGTGAGCGCGTCCAGGACCGTGACCGTGTGGTCGGTGTGATCGAGGACATGCCGGACGAAATTGCAGCCGATGAATCCGGCTCCGCCGGTGACGAGAAGCGAGGACATGGGGGCCATCCTATTTTGGCTGGCGCCGGGCTTGCCCGGCTCTACCGATGGGATGGAAGACTCCACCGCACCGTGGAAGGATGCCGGTCATGCGTGGCATCATCCTGGCGGGCGGCTCCGGGACGCGTCTGCACCCCATCACCCTCGGTAGCAGCAAGCAACTGGTCCCGGTGTACGACAAGCCGATGATCTACTACCCGCTCTCGACGCTGATCTTCGCCGGCATCTCAGAGGTGCTGGTGATCAACACCCCGCACGAGCAGGAGGCGTTCCAGCGGCTGCTGGGTGATGGGTCCCAGTTCGGCATCTCGATTAGCTATGCGGTGCAGCCCGAACCCAAGGGTCTGGCTCAGGCGTTCACCATCGGCGCCGACTTCCTCGATGGCGAAGCGTGCTGCCTGGTGTTGGGCGACAACATCTTCTACGGCCAAGGCCTGGGTACCCAACTGAAGCGGTTCAACGACATCAATGGTGCGGCGGTCTTCGGCTACTGGGTGGCCGACCCGACCGCCTATGGCGTCGTCGAACTCGACGACAGCGGACTCGCGCTTTCGATTGAAGAGAAGCCACAACACCCGAGGTCGCACTACGCGGTTCCCGGCCTGTACTTCTACGACTCCGACGTGGTGCCGATCGCACGGAACCTGGCACCATCACCCCGGGGCGAGTACGAGATCACCGACGTCAACCGGGTCTATCTCGAACAGCGCAAACTGCAGGTATCGATTCTTCCGCGGGGGACAGCCTGGCTCGACACCGGAACTTTCGACTCGCTCAACGACGCCAGCAACTTCGTTCGCACGATCCAGGCCCGCCAGGGCCTCCAAGTAGGTTGCCCGGAAGAGGCGGCCTGGAGGCAGGGCTTCCTCTCTGACGACGACTTAGCCGGTCGGGCGGCAGCCCTCGCCAAGTCGGGCTATGGCGACTACTTGTCGTCGTTGTTGCTGCTGTAGTTAGCTGTCAGCCGCCCGTTTGGAGCAAGTCGTGTGATCAGTCACGCTTCTGAACACCTATCCTGAGTAGGGCTGCACTGTCTTCCTAGTCCCGGGCGAGGAGTCGTTGGCAGGGTCGTTTGGTCCAACACCCTGTGTGGCAGCGTGAACGCTTGGGCGGGCTTCATTCCGTTTCCTGGACTACCGCGTCGAAGATCCACTTGCGTCATCTGCCTATAAGCGCAGTCGAAGTCTTTGAACCCCCGATCCCAGGCGGCAGGGAGGTTGAAGTCACTTTCCCGACCGACCAGACCGCACGGAGGTGTTGGACACCGGGCGTTCCTTGATCTCACTGTCAGCCGGCAAGGAACATGAATGAACCGGTAGGGGCTGGCGCTGAGAGCGTCCGCCGTCCTGCCGCTTCGAGTAGACAGGAAACAACCTAGTAGCGCCTGACGCCACCCCCTCAGTCCGACAGACTCGGTCTCGTCATGGATTTGTTCGACGCGAGAGAGATATGTCAAAATGACAGGGCACACCTCACCCCCCGGAGGGACCGCCCCCAAAATGTCACGTGCGACTACCCCTAAGCCTGCAATTTTTCAAGTTGTCTCACACCGAGATGCCCCCATGTCGTGGGACCTCGCACCGATAGCCGAAATCGCTAATGTCGCACGACGGGCCGAAAGGCTCGTTGGCCTAGCAAGCAGCAATGCCCCCACCAACGGCGGGGTGCTCTGATGCGTCTTCTCGACTCGCCCCTCGCGCAGCGTGCACTGGCCGTGCTGGACGTCTCCAGCTGGCTGCTGGCAATTCTCGTGCTCCTTGTCGGACGCTACGACTTCGCGCTGGCCCCGGCCCAATGGTCGAGTGTGCTCTGGTATGCGTCCATCGCGGCGGTTCTTCAGCTCACGGTGGGTCTAGGTATGCGTCTCTACCGCGGCGTCGGACACATCGGCAGCTTCTCCGAGGCAACCGTGGCGGCACGCGTCGTGGCGGTGGTCGGCTTGCTCGTCGGTTTGCTGTCACTGCTGTCATCGCGCGATCTGCCGCGCGGCGTGGTGGTCAGCGTGCCGCTAGGCGCACTCGCACTGATGGGCGCTGTCCGCATCGCGGCACGCGCAATGGTGGCGCGTTCGCTGCGATTGCAGCGCCAGGCGTCCCGCGAGGACGTGCTCATCTACGGCGCCGGCAATGCCGGACGGCAACTGGCGCACTTGATCTTCTCGGATCCGGACGCGCCCTATCACGTGCTGGGCCTGATCGACGACGACCGGTCGAAGCGGCATCTCCGCTTCGATTTCGGGCGGGTGTTGGGTGATCGCTCCATGCTGCTTTCCCTGACCGAGAAGCTGGGCGTCAGCACGGTGATCCTGGCTATCCCGTCAGCTCCGCCCACCTTCCTGAAGAGGGTGTCGGACGATCTGGAGCGCGCCAACTTGAAGCTGCTGGTGCTGCCGCCGGTTCGCGACATCGTCGGCGGACGGGTGCAACTGAACCAGCTACGGGAGTTCGACGTCACCGACATGCTGGGCCGCGACCCGATCGACACCGATCTCGAAGCGGTCGCCGGCTACCTCCGGAACAAGGTCGTCCTCGTCACGGGAGCAGGCGGATCGATCGGCTCAGAGATCGCTCGCCAAGTTCACCGGTTTGGCCCCAAGGAGCTCATCTGTCTCGATCGCGATGAGTCCGGGCTGCACGCGGTTCAGTTGTCGATCTACGGCACGGCCCTGCTCGACTCCACGGACATGGCTCTCTGCGACATCCGGGATCGCGATGCTCTGGAGAGGATTTTCCGCACGCATCGTCCTGACGTGGTCTTCCATGCTGCGGCGCTGAAGCACCTGCCGATGCTGGAGAGCTACCCCGACGAGGGCTGGAAGACAAATGTACTGGGCACGCTCAACGTCCTCGAATGCGCCACTGCGGCCGGAGTGAGTTGCTTCGTGAACATCTCCACCGACAAGGCCGCAGACGCCACCAGCGTGCTCGGCCGGACCAAGCGCAAGGCCGAGCAGCTCACGTCGTGGTTCGCTGAGGACGGAGAACGGCGCTACCTCTCGGTGCGGTTCGGCAACGTGCTGGGCTCGCGGGGCTCGGTGCTGCACACGTTCCGGGCGCAGATTCGGCGCGGCGGCCCGGTGACCGTGGTCGATCCGGACATCACCCGGTTCTTCATGACGATTCCGGAGGCGTGCCAACTGGTGATTCAGGCCGGTGCCATCGGTGAGCCGGCGGCGGTGCTCGTGCTCGACATGGGGAAACCGGTGCGCATCGTCGACGTAGCGAAGCGAATGATCAAGGAATCAGGAGAGAAGATCGAAATCATCTACACTGGCTTGCGGCGTGGCGAGAAGATGCACGAGGTCCTGTTCAGCGAGGCGGAGGAGTCCATTCCCACCCAGCATCCGCTGATCGCTCGCGTGCAGGTGCCGGCGGTCGATCCGGATGAGATCCGGAGCCTGTCCGCAATGCCGAGTGCCTCACGGGTGCTTTCCGTAGTCGGCGGCACGGATCATTCCCCTGAGGTGCGGCTGATGGCCAAAGCCACGCCCGCGTGAGGCCCTTGTCACGTCAATGGACTATTCGCTTCAGCTAGGGGCCTGGTGGGTCATTGGCCTGGCTGGCCTGGTGAGCCTGGTATCGCCCGTGGCCCTGCGGCCGGTGCTCGAGCGGCACGGTATCATCGACCGGCCGAATGATAGATCTTCTCATATCCTGCCCACACTGCGGGCGGGTGGAGTCGCACCGCTGGTTGGCTTCTTACTGGCCTGCGCACTGCTCGCCACGTTGGTCGATGATCAGTCGCGATCGGTAATCGTGATCATTGGCGTGGGCGCCGCACTGGCGGGTTTCCTCGGTCTCGCCGAGGATGTTCACGGGTTGTCGGTAATCACCCGCGCCGCGGGCCACTTCGTGGTCGGCATCGCAATGTCGACCCTCCTCGGCGCGGTCTTCGCCGCCTCCTGGTGGCAGATTGCCCTCGGTGCGCTGGTGACGATGGTCTACGTAAACGTCGCGAACTTCATGGACGGAATCAACGGCATATCCGGATTGCACGGGTTAGCCGTCGGTGGCGCCTACGGGCTGTTCGGGTTGCTGTCGCAACTCTCCTGGCTGATGCTTCTGGGCATGGTCATCGCTGCCATTTTTGCTGTGTTCCTGCCATGGAACCTGCGGAAACCCGGGATCTTTCTGGGTGATGTCGGCAGCTACCTGCTCGGTTCGTCGATAGCAGGTGTGGGCATTGCTGCCTGGTTCGCCGGCGTCGATCCCGTCGCGGTGCTGGCTCCCGCCGCGATCTATTGCGCCGACACGATTTCGACGCTGATCAGGCGCATGCTGCGGAAAGAGCCAATTCTTCGCGCCCATCGCAGTCACACCTATCAGCGGTTGACCGACACCGCTCTCGCACACCTGCAGGTCTCCGCGATCGTGACATTCTTCAGCTTGGCCACCGCCGCCATCGGCATCCTAGTGCTGCGTGGTTGGCTTGCGCGTTGGCCAGGGCTGCTGCTGATGGCGGGCGTCTGCGCTCTATACCTCGCACTGCCGCGGCTTCGCGGCCATCGTTTGCCCAAGCCTGCAGCCGAACATTTGAAGCCATTCGAGCTTCCCGGCGCGATCCCCGCGCGGGTCGACTTCCGACCAGCGCGTTGGGCTGTGCTGGGCTCATCGGGCTTCGTCGGTGCGGCCCTGGTGTCTCATCTCCGGTCGCTGGGGTACGAGGTTGATCCGGTGCCGGCGCCCCGCCTCGTCCTCGACCCAGCCTCGGACGATGCCCAGGCCATCTCCGCGTCAGCACTCGGTGACGGCGAACTGGAAGCGCTGGCGTCCAGGCTTCAGGGCATCGACGTAGTGGTAAACGCCGCGGGTCTGGCCACCCCCGACGCTCCGCCCAGCGACGAGCTTTACGGGGCGAACGCGCTGCTGCCGGCCGTGGCCTACCACGCCGCCGAGCGCGCCGGCGTCCCACGGACGATCCACCTCAGCTCCGCCGCGGTGCAAGGCCATCGGCCCGTGCTCGACGAGACCGCCGACGCCTCGCCCTTTTCGCCGTACTCCAGGTCGAAGGCTTTGGGTGAGCGCGCGTTTCTCGCGGCTGGCCGGACGGGCAGTTCGGACGCGATCGTGATCCGTGCGACCAGCGTCCAGGGGGCCGGACGCCGGACGACGAAGTCCCTGCGCAGGATCTCAAGGTCGCCGCTGGCGAGCGTGGCGGGCGCCGGTCAGGAGCCCACGGTGGTCAGCAGCATCGACGGACTCGTGGACTTCATCGGCCGGGTCTCCTCCAGCACGGCCACCCTTGGCCCGATCCTGCTTCAGCCGTGGGAGGGCTTCACCGTGAGCGAGGTGCTTCGGGCCGCGGGTGGTGTCGAACCACGACATCTGCCGGCCTGGGGATGCCGAGCCCTGCTGGCCTGCACGCGACGGGTCGGCGGCGTAGTCCCCGAGATCGCCGGCGCCGGACGGCGCCTCGAGATGATGTGGCTGGGGCAACGACAAGCCTCTGCCTATCAGGCGGAATTCCCGGCGGTCCCACGCCATCGGCTTGAGTCGATCCTGGCCGAATCGGACGCCGCAGCATGAAGATTGGAATCCTCAGCCAATGGTTCGATCCCGAACCAGGCCCTGCTTCGCTGCCGGGCGTCTACGCTCGTGAATTCATCGCGTCTGGTCATGACGTGAGCGTCCTCACCGGCTTCCCCAATTACCCAACGGGCCGGATCTATGACGGCTATCGGCTGAGTCGGCGACGTCGTGAGTTTCGGGATGGGGCGGCGGTCACCCGAGTTGCGTTGTACCCGAGCCACAGTGCGTCCGCTCTCGGCCGCATCTCGAACTATGCCTCCTTCGCGGTGTCGGCCACGGCGTCCGGGGGGTCGGCGCTGCGAGGTGCCGATGCCGTCTGGGTCTACAACTCTCCGGTTACGGTGGGGCTGCCGCTTTTCTGGCATACCAGGGCAGGCCGCACGCCGTTCTTCTTGCATGTGCAAGACCTCTGGCCGGACTCGCTGATCGAGAGCGGCATGGTGCCGCGCGGGCAGTTCGGGAAGCTCGCGTCGGTGGCGGTCGATCGCCTGGTTCGCCTGACCGAGCGGCAAGCGGCGATCGTAGGAGTCAGCTCGCGAGGAATGCGCGAGGTCATCTTAGAGCGCCATCCTCGAATCGATCCGAGCAAATTGATCTACGCGCCCAATCCGACGAACGAAGAACTCTTCCGCTCGGCTGCCCTAGTTCGCGGCGAGCTTGGCCTGCGCGTCGAAGGAACCGAGAAGGTCGAGTTGATGTATGCGGGCGCCATCGGGGAGGTGCAGGGCCTGGATACGCTGCTCGACGCGGCGGCGATGCTGAGCGAGCACTCGCACATCCAGTTTTCCATCGTCGGCGATGGCATCAGCCGCGAGCGACTTGAGCGGCGCGTGGCGAGCGAAGACCTTCACAACGTCCGTTTCCTCGGCCGCGTCCCCCAGACTGCGATACCTGAATTGATCGCGCGAGCGCAGATCCAGATCGTTAGCCTGGCCGCAGCCCCGTTCCTCGCCTACACGACGCCGAGCAAGATCTCGGCACTGTTGGCGTCGGGCGTTCCCATCATTGGTCAACTGTCAGGCGATGGCGCGCGGCTCATTCGCGATTCCAGCGCCGGCACAGCGATCACTCCGGGCGATGCTTCAGGACTCTGCGCGGCCATCGTCGAGATGGTCGACGGCGGCCCCGCTTTGTGGGCGAAGCTGGGCGCCGCTGGCCGCGCCTATTACGAAACCAATTTGTCCGCCCGAGCGACCGCAGCCGCCATACTCCGCTCGCTGTTTCCGATCGAGGGAACGTCGTGAGGCGCGTTCGTCACCTCGGTCGCGGTGGCTCTGCTGCTGGCGATGCCGAAGGTCGGGATACGCGTCGATGCCGCCCGGAGCAGTGCCGAGGAACCGGAGTTGGCGGGCCAATCACATCAGAAGCGAGAATCGACCCAGTGCCACCCACTGAGCTGCCAAAGGATCCCCACACCAGATGAGCGAAAAGAAGACCGTGACCGTAAACCACACCATCAAGGACTCCGTCGTGGCCATCACCGGCGGAACCGGGTCGTTCGGCTCGACGATAGCGATGGATCTGCTCTCAAAGGGTGTGGGTGCCATCCACATCTTTAGCCGCGACGAGGCCAAGCAGGATGCCATGCGCCGGCGCATCGACGACCCGCGGCTGCGCTACTTCATCGGCGACGTTAGGGACGCCGACAGCGTGCGGCGGGCGGTCAGCGGCGCCGACTTTGTCTTTCACGCCGCCGCGCTCAAGCAGGTGCCGTCGTGTGAGTTCTTCCCTGAACAGGCAGTGAAGACCAACGTGCGCGGCAGCTACAACGTGATCGAGGCCGCGGCCAAGGCGGGGGTGCGCTCGGTGGTCTGCCTGAGCACCGACAAGGCGGTCTATCCGGTCAACGCCATGGGCATGACCAAGGCGCTGATGGAGAAGACGGCGCAGGCGTTCGCCCGGAACAACCCGCGGTCGGCGACCACCGTCTCGCTGACCCGCTACGGCAACGTGATGTACTCGCGGGGGTCCGTGATTCCGCTGTTCATCCAGCAGTTGCAGGACGGCAAGCCGTTGACGCTGACCGAGCCGCTGATGACCCGCTTCCTGATGTCGCTTCAGCAGTCCGTCGACCTCGTCTACCACGCGTTCTTCCACGCCATGCCCGGCGACCTGTTCGTCCGCAAGGCGCCGGCCAGCACCGTCGAGACGCTGGCGCGCGCCGTCGCCTCGCTGCTGGGCGAGGATGATCCGGAGATACGGGTGATCGGATCCCGGCACGGCGAGAAGTTGCACGAAACGCTGCTGAGTCGCGAGGAGATGGTCGAGTCCGACGACCAGGGCGAGTACTTCCGGGTTCCGTTGGACGCCCGCTCGCTGCAGTACGAGCTGTTCTTCGACGAGGGCGAGACCCGGACGGCGACCGTTAGCGACTACACCTCGGAGAACACCGAGCGGCTCTCGGTCGAGGAGACGAAGGATCTGCTGCTCACCATTCCCGAGATCGCGGCGCTCTTCGAGCGCTCCGTCGCCTGATGCGGATCCTGGTCACCGGGGCGTCCGGGTTCCTCGGCTGGCATACCCGGGTCCGGCTGCGAGCGGTCACCGACCACGACGTGATCGCCGTCGGAGCGGCGAACTGGCGCGATCTGCCGGAGCTCGTCGGGGCCGCCGACGCGGTGCTTCATATCGCCGGCATCAATCGGGCACCCGAGCGCCAGGTAGAAGTGGGAAACGCCCGGCTCGCCCGCGATCTTGCCGAGGCGCTCGATCGGGCGCCCGGAGCGCCCACCGTCCTCTACGCCAACACGATTCAGGCGGGCAACGGCACGCCGTACGGAACCGGCAAGGCGCAGGCCGCCGCGATCCTGGCCGAGGCGGCGGCGGCCAAGGGTGCGTCCTTCGTCGACGTCGTGCTGCCCAACCTCTTCGGCGAGCACGGCCGGCCCGAGTACAACTCGTTCGTCGCCACCTTCGTCCACAAAGTCGTCGCCGGCGAACCCCCGGAGGTGCAAGACCGTGAGGTGGCGCTGCTGCACGTCCAGGACGCCGCCCAGGCCTTCATCGACCAGTTGGGCAGCGCGGGGGTGCAGCGGGTGACGCCGACGGCCACGCCGACCGGTGTCGCCGCCGTGCTGGAGACCCTCCGGGCGCAGTTCGCCGCGTACCGGCGCGGCGAGATGCCGGCGCTGCGGTCGCGTCTGGAGGTGAACCTGTTCAACACCCTGCGGGCGGCGATGTTCCCCGCTCACTACCCGATCCCGCTGGTGCGGCACACCGATCAGCGCGGCAGCCTGGTCGAGACGGTCCGGGCGCACGGCAGCGAGGGCCAGACGTTCGTGTCGACCACGGCGCCCGGGGTCACCCGCGGCCAGCACTTCCACCTCCGGAAGGCGGAGCGGTTCGTGGTGGTCGGCGGCCGCGCCCGCATCTCGCTGCGCAAGGTGCTCACCGACGAAGTGGTCAGCTTCGACGTCGACGGAGCCTCGCCCGGCATCATTGACATGCCCACCCTGTGGGCGCACGAGATCACCAACACCGGCGACAGCGAACTGATCACGGTGTTCTGGACGAACGAACTGTTCGACCCCGAGGACACCGACACCTACCCCGAGGACGTCTGATGACCAAGGTCATGACCGTAGTGGGCACCCGTCCCGAGATCATCCGGTTGTCCGAGGTGATCAAGCGGCTCGATGCGACGGTCGACCACGTTCTCGTCCACACCGGTCAGAACTACGACTACGAGCTGAACGAGATCTTCTTCGAAGAGCTGGGGCTGCGCAGGCCCGACCATTTCCTCGAGGTCGATACCTCCAGCCTGGGCCACGTGCTCGGCGAGGTACTGATCAAGACCGAGCAGGTGCTGCTGCAGGAGAAGCCGGATGCCTTCCTGGTTCTCGGCGACACCAACAGCTGCGTCGCGGCCGTGATGGCCAAGCGGATGCGCGTTCCCGTCTATCACATGGAGGCCGGGAATCGCTGCTTCGACGAGAACGTGCCCGAGGAGACCAACCGACGGCTGATCGACCACGTGGCCGACTTCAACCTCGTCTACACCGAGCATGCGCGGCGCAATCTGCTGGCCGAAGGGCTGCACCCGCGCCGGATCCTGCTGACCGGGTCGCCCATGTACGAGGTGCTCACCGCCCAGCGTCCGGCCATCGATGCGTCCGACGTCCTCGATCGTCTGGGCCTCGACGAGCGCGGCTACTTCCTCGTCAGCGCGCACCGTGAGGAGAACGTCGACGACCCGGAGCGTCTGTCGGCGCTGCTGGACTGCCTCGAAGCGGTCCGCGAGGAGTTCCAGCTGCCGCTGCTGGTGTCGACCCACCCGCGGACCAGGCTGCGCTTGGAGGCGATGGGGCGGCACTCGAGCGACGACATCCGGTTCCACAAGCCCCTGGGCTTCCACGACTACAACAAATTGCAATTGAAGGCGCGATGCGTCCTTTCCGACTCCGGCACGATCGCGGAGGAGGCCACCGTGCTGCGGTTCCCCGCCATCACCCTGCGGGACTCCATCGAACGTCCCGAGGCCCTCGATGCGGGAGTGATCGTGATGACCGGCCTGGACACCGCCAACGTGCTGGAAGGCATTCGGGCGATGGACTCCACCTCGCAGGCTCCACGCGATTGCGATCCCGACGAGTACTGGGTGCCCAATTGCTCCTCGCGAACCGTCAACTACCTGCTCTCCACCCATCGGCGCCACCACGCCTGGGCCGGGATCCGTCGTGACCGCTGATCGGGGCCTGCCGCCGGAGACCAACGCCGCCGACCCGCACGACCATGGTGGCCAGGGCGGCGACCGCGTGCCGATGCTGCTGGTCGGGGGACTCTTCGACGACCGGCAAAGAGAGATCGTGGAGAGGGATTCGCTGGGCCCCACCCAGGCCGCGGCGGACGTCCTGCAGTGGGGGTTCGTGCGTGGACTGGAATCCATTCCGGAGGTATGCCTCACGATCGGGACGGCCCCGTTCGTCGGGTCGTACCCGAAGCGCTTCCGGCGTCCGTGGATCGAGAGCAGGCCCTTCGAGCACGGCGACGCCGGCCGGAACAGGCAGATCGGATTCCTCAACCTGCCGCTGGTCAAGCATTTCTCGCGGGCGGCCGCGCTCTCTCGCTTCGGCCGGCGCTGGGCCCGCCACCAGCCCGCCGATGGGGTTGCCCTTGGTTACTCGCTTAGCCTCGAGATCGTCTGGGCGCTCGCCGCGATCAAGAGGGCGAATCCGCTGCTGAAGGTCGGAGTGATCGTTCCCGACCTACCGGAATTCATGAATACCCAGGAGAAGCCGCGCCTGGACTATCGCATCTTGAAAGCGGTCGAATCGCGCCTGGTGAGGCACCTCATGTCCGCCTTGGACGCCGGTGTGCTGCTGACCGAGTCGATGGCCCGGAAGCTCCCGCCGAAGCCGCACGTCGTGATCGAAGGGATCGCGCCGCCGCCGGTCGACACGGCGCCGTCCTGGGCCGGGGTGTCCGACGCCGACCGGCAGGCCCTCAGCGGGCGAAAGGTCGTCGTGTATGCCGGAACCACCAATGTCCGGTACGGAGTCATCGAGTTGTGCCGCGCCTTCCGGGCGGTTCCCGGGGACGACCTCGCTCTGGTCGTCTGCGGCGCAGGCGATGGGGCCGAGCAGATAGCCGAGCATGCGGCGCTGGATCCCCGGATTCGGTACTTGGGGCAGCTCCCCCGGTCGACGGTCCTCACCCTCGAGAACTCCGCGACCATCCTGGTCAACCCGAGGTCGAGCAAGGAGGAGTTCTCCGCGTACTCGTTCCCGTCGAAGATCCTCGAGTACATGTCGACCGGAGTTCCGGTGCTGTGCTATCGGTTGGGCGGCATCCCGGCTGAATACGACTCGTACCTGACCTACGTCTCGGGCGACTCGGTGGACGACTTCGCCGCCTGCCTCCGAGAGATGCTGGGTTCGCCACCGGGGGAGTTGGCCGCCAAGGGGCAGGTCGCCAAGGAGTTCGTTGAGGCGGAGAAGAGTGCGGCGGTGCAGGCTCGCAAGATCGTCGCGTTCCTCACCCGCTCCCGCCCGGGCGCGCGGGCCGTCCGCGGCCTTCGGAGGGTCGACGCATGAGGATCTGCTTCATCATCGGCACGCTCAAGTTCAGCGGCGCGGAGAAGGTGCTGACCGCGCTCGCCTCTCACTTCGCCGAGCTCGGACACGACGTCCATGTCGTTCTCACGCTGGCGGGCAGAGGCGACGCGTCCGGCCCCGACCGCCCGTTCAGCACTCATGAGCTGGTCGCCGACGGCGTCCGCCCGGTGCGGATCCTCCGGCGGCTGACCCGGATCCGAGGAATCGTGGCGAAGGTGGCGCCCGACGTCTCGATCTCGTTCGGATACGCAAACAACATCAACACCATTCCCGCGCTGGTCGGCAACGGGGTGCCGCACATCGTGTGCGAGCGAAATAATCCGCTCTACGATCCGCCCGGGCGGGCCCCGGTCTGGATACGCCGCATCCTGTACCCGCTCGCCGCCGCGTTCGTATTCCAGACGGAAACGATCCGCGAGCTCTTCCCTCGCGGCATCCGGCGGCGCAGCGCGGTGATCGCCAACCCCGTGATCGACACGTTCCCCGACCGCCCCCGCGAGGACGGCGAAGGCTCGGAGCGAAGAATCGTCACGGTCGGCCGCCTGAGCGACCGGGACAAGAATCAATCGATGCTGATCAGGGCCTTCGCGCGGCTCTCCGACGACTTTCCCGATTGGGTTCTGGAACTGTACGGGGACGGCCCGGACAGGCAGCGGTACGAACGGATGGTGGCGGCCGTCGGGCTGCCCGACCGAGTCCGGTTCCGCGGTCAGGTGGACGACCCCGGTGCCGCCTTGGCGAGCGCCGACGTCTTCGTGCTTCCGTCGCGGACCGAGGGAATGCCGAACGCGCTCATCGAGGCCATGACGGCCGGTGTCGCGTGCGTTGCGACGGATTGTAGCGGCGGAGGTGCTGCCGCGCTGATAGTCGACGGCGTCAACGGGTTGATCTGCGCCAACGAGGACGAAGATGCACTGGTCGCCTCATTGCGCCGGGTGATGCAGGAGCCGGAGCTTCGGCAGGATCTCGGTCGCTCGGCCCGCCGCATCCGTGAGACTCATTCGCTCGAACGCATCGGGCGCGAGTGGTTGGAGACCATCCATGCGCAACTCCGATAGCCCGCGATCTCCCCGCTGGCTCGACCGGCTGGCCGAGGTGAACATCGTCGGCTTCATCATCTCCGCCTACCTGCTAGAGACGAGCGCGACCAGTACGTACTTCCAGGTGGCACAGGTCGTCTTGGTGGTATCGGCGTTCTGCATCGTCGTGCACAGTGCCCGATTCACGTCCGGTCTCCTCGTTCCGTGGGCCGGCGCGCTCTGGGTGACGGCCTCGGTGGCGGTGCTGGTGAATCAGGCCGAGTTCACCCCGGAGTTCCGAACCTTCGCGGTCAACTGCGTGCTGGCCGTCGCCCTCCTGCAACTGCTGTCGAGCGAACGGCGGGTGGTGCTCGGGCTGACCGCCTTCGGCATCGGCGGGCTGCTGGCCGCGGTCTCGCTGCTGGTCCAGATCGACCCGAGCGTGCCGATGACCTCCGACGTGTCCCAGGCGTGGAGCCTGCGCCTGGGCAGCAGCCTGCCCGGGGCCAATCCGAACATCGCGGGGATGTATCTGGCGATCGCCTTCGGTGCGGCGCTGAGCCGGGCGCTGGCGCCCTCAATGCGCCGCGTGCTGCGACTCTGTTGGCTTTCGGCGTCGGCGGTGATCTTGCTCGCGGCGTCCTTGACGGGCAGCCGAAAGGTGATGATCTACTGCGTCGTCGCCGCCGTGGTGCTGGTCGCGCACTTCAGCCTGCGCCTGCTGCCGATCCTGGTGGCCGCCGCAGCTGCGGTGGCCTGGGCGCTGCTGAACATCGAATGGCTTTATGTGATCGTCGGACACCGGTTGGTGGGCCAGGGCGACGTGACCGAGTCCGATGCACTCCGCGTCCAGGCTCTGGAGGACTCCATCGACGCGTTCCTGGCGCACCCGGAGGGTACGGGTTGGGGATCCTCCCAGCAGTTCCTCTCGGTGCTGAACTACACCCATAGCAACTATCTTGAAGTGCTGGTATCCGTCGGTTTGGTCGGGCTGGTCGCCTATTACCTCATCCACCTCCGGATCCTGAGTGGGGTCAGGCGGATGGGGGCCGTGGTCGGGCCGGCCATCTCCGCGTCGGTGATCGCAGGCCTCGCGCTGGACGTGGTGCAGGTGACCTACCTCTACAAGGCGCCCTTGCTCATGCTGACGCTGGGAGCCGCGGCATTCCGTCTCGCACCCCGGAAGACCCCTTCCGTCCCGGACCGCCGGACGACGAGGCGCGGCGGCGGCCACGAGCCGGCGCTCGGGCGCGCCCCGTCGCGCGCCGGAGTCGTCACCGGAAAGCGCACAGGCGTCGAGAATGTCCACCGCTGAGGGTCAGGGATTCGCCCGCGGAGCCCTGAGCTTCTCGGCCATCGTCGCGCTCGGCGCGGCCGTCGGCCTGTTCGTCACGCCGTTCACCACCCGGATGTTCGACCCCGCCACGCTCGGCAAGATCAACATGTTCGGTGCGTATCTCGCGCTGCTGCAGATCGTCTCGCTCGTCGGCCTGGATCAGGGCTACATGCGTTTCTACTCGGACAGCCCGAACTCTGCGTCGCGCCTGCTTCTGCTACGGCACTGCCTGATGCGATCGGTGCTCGCGTGGGCGCTGGTGGGCGTTGCCGCGTGGTTGCTCTGGGAGCCGATCTCCATCGGGATCGTCGGCATGCCGCAGGCAGAGATCCCGGCGATCCTGATCGCCGCCCTGCTCGGATCGGTGGTGTTTCGCTATGCCCAGGTCTGGAGCAGGGTGGCCGGCCGGGCCAGGGACTTCCTGCTGCTCACCGTGGCGTTCGCCGTCCTGACGAAGATATCCATCGTGTTGGCCGGCATCGTCGATTCCGGCTACCTGAGCGGGATCATGTTCCTCGGCGTGGGTTACGTGGTGGCCGGCATCTACGCGCTGGTCACCCTCCGGCAGGCTCGGACGACGGCGGACGCCGAGATAGCGACGCCACCCGCGGGACGCCCGCTGCTCGCGTACTCGTTTCCGTTCCTGGTCACGGGCCTGCTGGGACTGGCGTCCACCTCGCTCGTCTCCATACCGGTGGAGCGGATCCTCGGCTTCGAGGCCGTGGGTGTCTTCTATGCCGGCCTCTCGCTGGCTTCCTTCGTCGCCGTGGTGCAGATGGGTATTCAGTCGTACTGGTCGCCGTACGCCTACGCCGTCCACCGCTCGGGGGCCGACAGCCTGCGGGCGGCACAGCAGGCCGTCGCGCTGGTCATCTGCTCGGTCGGCCTGCTGTGCGTGGTGGCGACGCCCCTGTTGTTCCTGCTGCTCGGAGCCGCCTTCCGGGGGGCGGCCGAGTTCTTCGGGCTGTTGGTGGCTCCGCCCGTGCTGACCCTGCTGGGCGAGGTGGGCGGGGTGGGCCTGCTGCTGGCGAAGAGGAGCTGGGCGTATTCCGCGTCACAGATCGTGGGGGCGGTCGTAACCGTGGGTTGTTGCCTGTGGCTCGTTCCCGGGCGTGGACTCGTCGGGGCAGGTATGGCGATGACGCTGGGCGCCCTGATCACGGCAGTGTTGCGGATCACCATGGCCCGCTCGCACTTCCGCCCGTTCGCCCGCCCCGTCCTCGCGACGGTCACGATCGCGCTATTCCTCGGGGCGGCGTCCCTTCAAGCAGTTCCGGCGATGCCCAGCGGAACTCCGGTCGTGCTCTGCGCCGCGGCATGCCTCGCCGTCGTCCTGGTGATCAACCGCAGCGACGTGGCCAGGATCGCCGTGGCGTCGCGCAGGGAGCTGTTGACCCTGCTGTCGCGGCTCCGGGGGGCGTCCGTCGACAACAGGCGATGACGGACGCGCGGAGCTGCTCGGCGATCTCCTGAGCACCGGGCGGCTGGTGTGCGGTCGATCTAGAGCCGGACGGTGCGCGGATTCTTGCTGGCCCCGCGGGTGTCGAGGAAGATCGGGCTGCGGTCGGGCAAGTCCTCCAGGTCGTAGCACGAGTGGGCCTGCAGCAGCACCACGATCTGCGCTTCCTTCGCCGCTGCCACGGCGTCCGGCAGGCTTCGGAGTCGGACGCCGTTGCTCGCCTTGATCTCCCACTCCGGCACGAACGGATCGTGATAAGAGACCTCGGCGCCCCATTCCAGCAGCTGTTTCGCCAGCGGATCGGCGGGGCTTTCGCGACGGTCGGAGATGTTGGCCTTGTAGGTCACCCCGAGGAGGAGAACCCGTGCGCCGTTCACGGCGATGCGACGCTCGTTGAGCGCCTGCCAGATTCGGTTCGCCACGTAGAGCGGGGCAGCGGTGTTGATCTCCTCGGCGAGCTCGACCATCCGGAAGGCGTAGCCCAGCTGGGCCTTGACGCGATGGCTCAGGTAGGACGGGTCGACCGGGATGCAGTGTCCGCCCACCCCAGGTCCGGGGCGGAAGGCCATGTATCCGAAGGGCTTGGTGGCCGCGCAATCGATGGCATCCCAGAGGTCGATTCCCAGCTGGTGCGAGAACCGCACCATCTCGTTGACCAGCGCGATGTTGACGTGCCGGAAGGTGTTCTCGATCAGCTTGGCCAGCTCCGCCTCCTTGGCACCCTTGGCCTCGATCACGGTATCGACGAATGCCGCGTAGAAGTCGCGCGCCGCCCGGGTGCACGCCGGTGTCAGCCCGCCGACGACCTTCGGGGTGTTCTTGATGCCGAACTCGACGTTCCCGGGATCGATCCGCTCCGGAGAGAAGGCGATGTGCACGTCGGTGCCCACCCTAAGCCCACCGGCGACAACGAGCGGGGCGAAGACCTCCTCCGTGGTGCCCGGATAGGTCGTCGACTCCAGGATCACCAGCGCACCGGACGCCACGTGCTTACCGATCGCCTGGGCGGCGCTGGCCACGGGCCGCAGGTCGGGGCCGCCGTCGCTGCTCAGCGGCGTGGGCACGCAGACGACCACGACGTCCGCCGACGCGATGCAGCGAGGATCGCTCGACGCGGCATAGCCACCGCGGAGACCCGCCTCCAGCTCGGCGTCCGCGACGTCGTCGATGTGCGAGACGCCGGCGTTCAACTGCTCGACGACCGCGGAGTTGCTGTCCAGGCCGACCACCGAGAAGCCCTTCTCGGCGGCCCGGAGCGCCATGGGGAGACCGACGTATCCCTGTCCGATGACAACGAGATTCTTCCTCATCAGAGCTCCTTGAACCATGCGACGGTCTCGGCCAGTCCCTGCTCGAGGCCGATCGGCACCACCGCCGGGAAGAGCGAGCGAAGAACGGTGTTGTCCGCTTGGGAATGCTTGACGTCACCCGGGCGTGGTTGTCGGTGCACGACCTGCGCAGTCATGCCGGACGCCGCCTCGAGTTCGGCGATCAACTCGAGCAGGGTGGTGTTGGTGCCGAAGGCGAGGTTGACCGGTTCCGGGTGGGAGAGTCGTCGTTCGCTGGCATCGAGCAGCACGCGGCAGACCGTCCCCACGAAGGTGAAGTCGCGGGAATGGCCGCCGTCTCCGTTGACCGGCAATGGCTCTCCCCGCATCAGTGCGTCGATGAAGGTCGGAATCACCGCCGCGTAGACATGGCCCGCGCGCTGCCGCGGCCCGTAGACGTTGAAGAAGCGAAAAGCCAGGCTCTTCATGCCGAATGACTGCTGGTATGCCAGCGGATACTGTTCGGTGGCGAGCTTGGAGACCGCATACGGGCTCATCGGGCGAACCCATTCCCGCTCGCTCTTCGGCAGTGCGGGGTTGAGGCCGTATACCGATGACGACGATGCCGCCACCACGTGGGAGACCCCGCGCGCACGGGCTGCTTCGAGGACTGCCAGCGTTCCGGTGGCATTCGCGGCATGGGTGGCCACCGGGTCGCTGATACTGCGCGGCACACTGCCCAGTGCGGCCAGGTGCACCACGGAATCGACTCCGTCCATGGCGTCGGCCAAGAGGTCACCGTCGAGGATCGAGCCGGGAAGGAAGCGCAGGTCGAGTCCCTGCAAGTTTTCCTGGTAGCCGGTCGAGAGGTCATCGATGACGACGACCCGATGGCCGTGGGCCATGGCGAGCCGGGCGAGATTGGAACCGATGAAACCGGCTCCGCCGGTGATGAGCAAACGCAAAGTGGAGTCCCCTGGGGTGGGTGGGTGAAAGGGACGTACCTCACCCTAGTTGACCGGGTGAAGGACGCGATGAGCTTGGTCAGCGCGCGGGCTAATCGGATGGGCTGGGAGCCTGTGATTTCAGTGGACCGGCCGAACGGAATGCTCGCGTGCTCACTCCATCATGCATTGTTGCCAGCCGGCACCTTTGTGGGGCGCGTGCTGCGATGTAACCGATCGTGGTGAGGGGCACCCTTCGCCGCGGATTCGTGTTTGTAGTGGTAGTAGTAGCCGTCGCCGTTCCCCACCTTTGCCTTGTTCAGGACGATGCCGAGCGTGGTGCCGTTCACCTGGTCGAGGGTGGCCACCGAGTCCTCCAACTCGGGCACGGTCACCACACCGCTCCCCGCAACGATCAACGCCCCGCCGGTCATAGTGGAGAGGATCGCGGCATCGGTGACCGGCAATAGCGGAGCAGCGTCTATAACGACGATGTCATACACCGCGGTCACCTCTGCCAGCAGCCGCCTCATCGCGTCGGAGGCCAGCAACTCGGCCGGATTGGGCGGAATTTCTCCCGCGGCAACGACATGGAAACCCCCGCTTCCGATCGGCTGCACCACATCCTCGAGGGCGGCCCTCCCGATCAGCACGGTGGTTAACCCCACCGATCCTTCGATGTTGAGGTACTTAGCTACCGTGGAGCGGCGCAGGTCGGCGTCGATCAGGAGTACCTTCTTGCCACCCTCGGCGAGGGTGCTGGCGAGATTGATCGACGTGGTCGACTTCCCTTCGCCAGCAATTGACGAGGTGACGACAAACGAATTGCTCTCTGTCCCGTTGGCGACCTGGAGGAACTGCAGATTCGTGCGCAGTTTCCGATAGGCCTCTGCACGCAGGGAATGCGGATCGGTGAACATGACCAGTGGGTGCTCAGCGGCGTCCGGATCGAAGGGGACTTTCGCAATCACTGAGTGATCTGTGGCGCGGACCACATCATCTTCGGTGCGGATCGAGCGGTCGAGCGTGTTGCGTAGGACAGACTGCCCGAATCCAAGGGCGAGGCCGGAAAGGAGTCCGACCGCAAGGTTCAGCACGGTGCGAGGAGTAGTCTTTTCCAAGGGGATGGTGGCCGGAGTCACGATGGTGGCGACTACCGCGCGCTTACCGTTCGAGTCAGCAGGCGACAGTTGCTCGACCGTAGTAACCAACTGCTCGCTGGTGGCCTGCGCGATGCGAGCGCCCAACTCAGGGTCACCATCGACCACCGCAATCTCGATGAGTGCGGTATTGGTTGGGATGGATGCGCTCACCGAATCGGCCAGTTTCGCCGGAGTGATGTCGAGCTGGAGTTTCGTGATGACCGGCTGCAGCACGGTTGGGGTGGTTGCAACCTGCGCGTAGGAGCGCACCTGATTGGTGGCGTAGGTGGCGCCCTGTGCCAGTTCCGAGGCGGAGTCGCCACCGCGAACGGCGAGGAAGACCGCGCTTCGAGCGGTGTAAGTCGGCGGTGAAAGTAGCGTGACCATTGTCGCGCCGACAAGCCCGATCAGTGTGATTGCGACGATGCTGACCCAGTATTTGCGCAGCACGGCTACATAGTCGCGCAGTTCCATTCTTGGCGTGCTCCTTGGGGGGTGTTCCGCTACGGGGGGTTAGCGGCCGTCAGATTCTAGCGCCAAAGACCCGTGTTAACACAATCCACACTCTGCCGCGCCCGACCCGCCGTCAGAGATGCAGCACGATCTCCCTCCCCAGAGATGCGGCATGATCTCTCCTGTGACTAGCGAAACCGAGAATGATCGGCTCCGGGTACTCAGCGTGTGTGTCGGCAATATCTGCCGATCGCCCGTCTCGGAATTCCTGCTCCAACACGAGCTGGGTGACCGGGTGGAGTCGACCAGCGCGGGCACCCACGCCCTAGTGGGGCAGCCGGTGTATCCGCCGATGGCGTCCCGGCTGGACGCGGTCGGCGTCGCCCACGACGGTGCCGCTCGACAGGTGGACGAACCACTGCTGCGTCAGTCCGACCTCATTCTCACCATGACCCGGGAACTCCGCTCACGGGTGGTTGAGCTGGTGCCGGCCGCGGTGCGGCGAACCTTCACCCTCGCGGAGTTCGCCGAGATCGTGGCGGCCGCTCCGCACCTGGCGCACCCGCCGTCCGGGCGAGCCGAGCTGATCCCGCTGATCACCGCCGCCGCGGCCCAGCGGTCTGCCGTCGCCGGTCGGGGCGCCGACCTCGACATCGCTGACCCCTATCGACGGCAGGACGCCGACTATGCGGTGGCCTTCGAGCAGATCCGCCGGTGCGTAGCGGTGATCGCGGACGCGTGGCGCTGACCGATCGCCGCCGCGCCTGGTGGCAAAGTGGGCGCAATGAGGCGACTCGGGGTTCTTCTGTTCGCTGTGCTGCTGACGCTCGCGGCGTGTGCGCGGCAGGCGCCGGCGACCACGTCCGAGACGCCGGGATCTCAGGGCGTGCCGGCGGTGCGCGTCGGTGCCACGTCCGATCCGACCGTTCAGGTGCTGGCCGAACTGTATGTGCAGGCACTCTCGGGGAAAGGCAGAGCAGCCCAGGTCGTCGAGGTCGCTGACGACGTCAACGGCCAGGTGAGCCGGCTGATGGCCAACGAACTGGACGTCGTGCCGACGTTCGCTTGGTCGGCAGCCCAGTCGCTGCAGGTCGACTCGTCCGACCCGCAAACCCTGGTCTCCGACCTCGCCACCGCCCTGGACGGGGAGGTCGCGGTGCTGCAGCCGTCCAAGGTTGACCGGGCCTGGCGATACGTTGCGGCCAAGTCGAACGTCTCACTGCTCGACCTGACCAAGAAGACCAAGGTCGTCGCGCCCGAGCGGTGGCGCAAGGCGCCCGACGGCGAGGCCGGTCTGGCGGCGATCTATCAAGTGAAGCCGTCCGTCACCACGGTGGCGGGGGCCGATCGGCGGCTCGCGCTGGTGAAGGGGGGCACCATCGGAGTGTTCGACGGCACCGAACCGCAGAGCACGGACGCCGCGGTGAAGCCGGTCGACGACCCGAAATCCATGACCACCGCCGATCCCCAACTCGCGCTGCTGCGTCTCGACCTCGCTGGTGATGACACTGTGCTTGATGTCGTTCAGCAGTTGCATGGGGCGTTGGACAATGCGGCAATCATCGAGATCCGCAAGCGATCGGTGAACGAGGGCGTCCCGGCTGCGGTGGGGGAGTGGCTGAAGGCGCATCCGCTGAGCTGACCATTGGCGCGGTGGGAGATCCTGGCCTTCGCCGGGATGACGGTGGTCGGGCTGAGTCGGCGGCGGTCGCGGGTTGGCCGAGATCGGGGTCTCGACAAGCTCGACCAACGGTGGTTTCGACAGAGCCAGCCAACGGTGGTCGGGCTTCGACTAGTCGGGCCGTCGATTTGGCTTGTCAGCCGAACAACTCACCCCAGGTGCGCACGGAGACGATGCCGGTTTGCGGCAACTTGTACTTCTTCTGCAGGGTCCTGACCGCCTTGTCCGTCTTGGCGCCGAATTTGGTGCCACCGTCGACTTTGTAGCGACGGGCCTCGAGTATGTTGTGCACGGCCGCGACCTGGTTGCCCTTGGCGCCCTTCCGGACGTCGGGAGCGAGCCGGGTCAGGGTGAGCGGATCGGCTTTGCCGGTTGCTGTCAGCTTCCGCTTCTTCTGGTACGCCTTCACCGCTGACACCGTGTCGGTGCCGAAGTAGCCGGTGGTCTTCACCTTGTGGCCGGCCTTGATCAGCAGATTCTGCAGCGCTGTGATCTTCGCCCCGCGATCGCCCTTCTTGAGGGTGAGGGTGATGTGCAGGTCGTATTTGGTCAGTCCGTACTTGGTGATCAGTTTGTACACGCTGTCGGCGTACGACTTCTTGGACGACCAGCCTGCCTTCGCGATCGCGTTCAGGAACGCTTTGGGGCTGGTTGTCTTCATCGCCGACTTGTAGCGTCCGGTCGACAGCACCGCACCCTGGTCGGTGACCGAGTCGCTCATCGACTTGTACTTCCGGTATTTGGTTCCGTTCACCTTGAGGCAGCTCTTCGAGACTTTGCTCTTGGCTCCGCCGCACAGGATTCCGAAGTAGTTCTTGGCCTTCTTCGTCACCGTGCTCTTGCCCGAGTCGGAGTGGTACAGGCCCTGGGCGATCGTCACCGAGGCCGGCACCCTGGTGGTCGCCTGATTGCGCTGCGCCAGCGGTGCCAGTGAACTGATCAGGGCCTTGTTGGGGTCGGTCTTCGGCTTCTTGGGTTTCGGGGCCGGCTTCTTGGGTTTGGGCTTGGCTTTCGGCTTGCTGACGTCGAACCGGTACAGGTTCCAACGCTTCATGGTGTTGATCACCAGCGTCGAGTAGTTGGGGTCGGTCGCGTAGCCGGCCTTGTGCACCGCCTTGATGAACTTGTCCGGATCGTTGGTGTATTTGAATGCTGGGTTGTACCGGTCGGCGTAGTTGAGCAGCCGTCCGTGGTCGAGGAAAGACTTCTCCATTGAGGAGTAGGTGCGGAACTTGCTGACGTATTTCTTCTTCTTGCCCTTGATGTACTCGTACGAGGCGAGTGACACGCACCCCTTCTGGTACGGGCTGACCGCGGCGCTGCATTTGATGCCGAAGTAGTTCCGATACTTGGCGCTGAGCCCCGACAAACCCCAGCCCGATTCAAGAATCGACTGCGCGATCGTCACCGCACGCGGCACGCCGTATTTCTTCTTGGACGCCGTCGCGGCCTTGGCCGCCTTGGCGATGTACGCCTCGTAGTCGACGGCTGCTTCGCTGTCGTCGGCGCCCACGGTGGCTGTCGCGAGACCGGCGGCGGTGAGGGCGATCGCGAGGAGTCCGATGCGGATCCGGGCAGAGGGGTGAGTCATGGCCAGGTATTCAAACCCTGAGAAGTAGCTCAGAGCCAGCTTAAGTCTCGACCCCGCATCGACGGATGGCCTGATGAGTGCGCCCTGACTAGGTGATTCGCGTGCGCCAACCCTCAAGTGGCACCTGATGCTGGGTTCGAGTGGACCGAAAAGAACCGTCCCTGCGTACCGGTTTGCGGCGGGCCGGAGGTGAAGGTCTCGACAGGCTCGACCAGCGGTGCCGCGAGGGCCTCCGCAGGCTCGATCGCGGGGGTGGTGGGGCTACGGAGCCACTGGGATGCGGATGGTGAAGACCGTGTGGCCAGGGCGTGAGTCGACGGACGCCGTCCCGTGGTGCGCGGCGACCACGGCCGCCACGATCGCCAGACCCAGACCGGTGGACGAGCCGCCCTGCTTGCGTGCGCGGCTGACCTCCGCCCGGGTGAAGCGCTCAAAGACGGACGCCTGAAGCTCTGACGGCACTCCCGGTCCGTTGTCGGTGACCGTGATCACCGCCGTCCGGCCGTCCACCGCCACCGCGGTCTCCACCTGGGTGCCGGGCGGGGTGTGCGTCCGTGCGTTGCCCAGCAGGTTGGCGAGCACCTGATGCAGCCGGTAACGGTCGGCCAGCGCGACGACCGGCTCATCAGGCAGCGACAGCGACCAGCGATGGTCGGGGCCGGCGACGCGGGCGTCGCTGGTGGCGTTGAGCACGATCTCGGTGAGGTCGGTCGGCTTCAGGTCGAGAGCCGGTCCCGAATCCAGCCGGGCGAGCAGCAGCAGATCCTCCACCAGGGTGCTCATCCGGTCCGATTCGGACTCGATCCGGGTCATCGCGTGTGCCATCGCCGGCGACATGTCGGCCCGTTCGCGACGGGTCAGCTCGGCATAGCCGCGGATCGCAGCCAGGGGATTGCGCAACTCGTGCGAGGCGTCCGCGACGAACTGCCGCAGCTTCATCTCCGAGGCGTGCCGGGCCGCCAGCGCACCCTCGACGTTGTCGAGCATATGGTTGAACGCCAAGCCGACCCGTCCGACCTCGCTGACCGGGTCGGTGTCGGCCGGGCTCACCCGGACGATGCCCTCCACCTCGCCGGTCTCCAACGGCAGGTTCGACACCGTCGTCGCGGTGCCCGCGAGCCGATTCAGCGGGGCCAGGCTGCGGACCACCACGCCACGCGCGGCCACCACGGCGATCACGATCACCGCACCGGTGAGCAGCGCCTCGAAGATGACCAGCGAGGTCATCGCGCTGGTCACCTGGGCCAGCGGGATGCCCACGATCACCGTCCGGGTGTCGTCAGCACCGGCGGTCAATCGGTAGAGCCCGTAGTCGGCGAGCTGAATCGTGGCCCTGTCCCCGGGGTTCAGGTTGAGCGTCCCGAGCAGGTCGCGGGCCTCCACCGACAGTGAGGTGAAACGGGGGCCGAAGTTGCTGGCGCGATCGACCAGGATCACGCCCTGAATGGTGCCGCCTGACTCCTCCGCGATGATCGTGCCGATCTCCTGGCCGCCCGGACCCGGACCGCCGTTGCTGGGCCCGACCTGACGTGTGACGGCACGGTCGAGACGGGAATCCACCTGACCGACCTGGATGTTGTAGACGCCGAGGGCCACCACCGTGCTCAGCCCGATCGCCACGATCGCGACCAGTGCCGCGACCCGCACGACCAGCCGCCGTCCGAGAGTGCCCTTGGCGAGCGGTCGGACGGCGGAGGCCGGCTGCGGAGCCTCCGGCTGCGAGGGGACGGAGGCCTGCGGCAGGGGCGCCGACGGGGGAGGCGCCACGGGAGGAGTGCTCATTCCGCCGCCGGTTTGAGCACGTAGCCGGAGCCGCGCAGGGTGTGGATCATCGGCGCCCGGTTGGCGTCGATCTTCTTGCGCAGGTAGGAGATGTACAACTCGACCACGTTGGCTTGGCCGCCGAAGTCGTAGTTCCAGACCCGGTCGAGGATCTGCGGCTTGCTCAGCACCCGGCGCGGATTGCGCATCAGGTAGCGCAGCAGCTCGAACTCGGTGGCGGTGAGCTGAATCTCGTCGCCGGCCCGGGTGACCTCGTGGGAGTCCTCGTCGAGCACCAGGTCGCCGACCACCAGCTGAGAGCCGGGGTGCAGCGTGGTGGCGCCCGTGCGGCGCAGCAACCCGCGCAACCGGGCGATCAACTCTTCCAGCGAGAACGGCTTGGTGACGTAGTCGTCACCGCCGGCGGTGAGGCCGCCGATCCGGTCGTCGACCGCGTCCTTGGCGGTCAGGAAGATGACCGGCACATCGGGCTGCTCGGTGCGGACCCGGCGCATCACCTCGAGACCGTCGAAGTCGGGCAGCATCATGTCGAGCACGATGGCATCCGGACGCACCTCGCGGGCCACCTTGACGGCATCCAGGCCCGAGCCGGCCGTCGCCACCTCCCACCCCTCGTACCGCATCGCCATGCTGAGCAGTTCGGTCAGGCTGGACTCGTCGTCCACCGTGAGGACCCGGATCGGGGTGCCGTCCGGCCTGGTCAGTGGTTCGTTGCCACCGCGGGTGCTGGTCGTCATGTGTTCAATCTGTCAGCCTCCTGTGAGGCGGGGCTAGGCGCCCGCTGTGGGTTTCCTGTGAGTGCCGAGGGTAGTCGGTGGGATCGCTGGAATGATGGAAGGGTGCGCACGCGGGTGAGGGACGGCTGGCGGCTCGCGGTGGGCACGCTGACGATCCTGCGGGTGCCGCCTCCCAGCCGGGTCGATCGCGGGACGGCCGGGGTGGCCGCCGTCCTGGCCGCGCCGGCTTTCGTGCCGGTGTCGATGCTTGCCGCCCTGGTCGGCTGGGGCTTGTCGTTGGTGCTGCCCGGGGTGGTCTCCGCGCTGCTGGTGGTCGGGCTTGTCGCCTGGCTGACCCGGGCGATTCATCTCGACGGCCTGGCGGACACCGCGGACGGTCTCGGCTCGGGACGTCCGGCTGTGCGGGCGTTGGAGATCATGCGTCGCGGCGATATCGGGCCGATGGGTGTGGTCACCCTGATCGTGGTGCTCGGCCTGCAGGTGGCGTCCGTGGCGGTGCTGCTGGGGCGTCCGTGGGGTTGGCTGGCGGTCGCACTTGGGTTGTGTGCCGGACGCGGTGCCCTGGTGATCGCTGCTCGTCGTGGCGTGACGGCGGCCCGCAAGGACGGGCTCGGCGCCGTGTTCGCGTCCAGTGTGCCGGCGCCCGTCGCCGGCGTTGTCTGGCTGGTCCTGGCCGGCTTGCTGGTGCTGGTGAGCTGGCTGATGGGTGCACCGTGGTGGCAGGGTCTGCTCGCCGCCCTAGTCGGAGCCGCTTTCGCGGCGTACTTGGTGCGCCGGTCCGGTCAACGCCTCGGCGGGATCACCGGCGACGTCCTGGGTGCCGCGATCGAACTCGCCGCGACCGGCGTCCTGGTGGTGCTGGCTGCAGCCTGAGTGGGACGGAGGGACGGTTCTTTTCGTCCCACTTTCCGCGTTCGGGTGGGACGAAAAGAACCGTCCCCGCGTTCCAAGGTGCGTCTGAGACGGGTTCTCGCTGCGACCAAGGTCCGTCCCCCTGGATGCGAATTTCGAACGTGGAAGAACCGTCCCCGGATGTGCGAGAAGCGCTGAATCGGGAAGGAAATGGACCCCGGTCAGAGGTGCAGGGGGCGTCCGGCGACCATCAGGACGACGTCGTCGCTGACTGTTGCGAGTTGTTGGTTGGTGCGGCCGAGGAGGTCGGCGAAGAGGCGTCCGGACGGGTGGGCAGGGACAACGCCCCAACCCACCTCGTTGGTGACCGCGACGATCGGGTGTGGGTGGTCGCGCCAGGCGTCGAGCAGGTCCTGCACGGCGGTGTCGAAGAGGTGATGCCAGTCGTCGAACGGCTGGTCCCAGGTGCCCCAGGTGTCGATCGAGCGGGTGAGCCAGGTGCCGAGGCAGTCGATCAGCACCGGTGACGTGCTGGTGGTGAGAGCCGCGGCGAGGTCGACGGTTTCGACCGTCCGCCAATGCTCAGGGCGGCGCTGCTGATGGTTCCGGACGCGGGCCGCCCACTCCGGGTCGGACGCCGGATCGGCCGGGTAGCCGGGGGTGAGATAGGTCACCTCGCCGACCTCGGCGAGCAAGGACTCGGCGTAGCGCGACTTGCCCGAGCGCACCCCGCCGGTGACCAGCACCTTGTTCATGCGGCGACCCTATGTCGGACGGCGGCCGCTCAGCGGACGGAGAAGCCGCGCAGAGAAGGATCGGGGGTCGTCCAGTCGATGGTGTGGTCGGTGACGCGTCCGGGCCGTCCGCGACGGGTGGGTTGCTCGATCAGCGCCCGGATCAGGGTGCCCAGCGCCTCGGTCGAGCCCTGGGCATGCACCTCGACCCGGCCGTCCACCAGATTCTCCGCGTAGCCGGTCAGGCCGAGTTCGCGTCCCAGCCCCATCACCCACCAGCGGAACCCGACACCCTGCACGTAGCCGTCGACCCGAATCACCGCGCGTTCCATGGATGAACCCTATTCATTGACCGCGAGACCGCCCCCGCCTTGTGTCGCGTGCCACATGCGGACGGCGCCGCCGGGGGGGTGGCGGCGCCGTCGCGCGAGTGTTCTTGCTGAGTCAGGGAGCGAGCAACGGCTCAGTGCTGAGCCTTGTCGGCGGCATCGCCTGCCTTGTTTGCGGCGTCCTTGAACCCGTCCTTGACGGCTTCACCGGCCTGCTTGGCCTTGGCGCCGGCCTGATCGGCCACGCCCTCGGCTTGGAGACGCTCGTTGTCAGTGGCGTCACCGACGGCCTCTTTGACCTTGCCGCCGACCTCTTGAGCCTTGTTCTGGATCTTGTCGCCGATACCCATGCGTCCTCCTTTGTGATGCGGGGTGTGCTGCGGTGCGGTTGCACGTGTGGCCAGGCTAGGTCGGGGGATGGGTGTGCCCAATCACCCCTTGGGGTGGGCGTCTGCGGTGCTCAGAGGTCTCGACGGACGGGGGTGGACTGGGTCTCGACAAGTTCGACCAGCGGCTGTTCGGAGGAACTCGACTGGCGCTGCGGGCTAGGCGATGTCGGCGACGGTCGCACCCAGGGCACGGATCATCTCATCGGCGTCAACGCTCAGGGCGACACCATGGGCGCCGCTGCCCATCGACACCCGGCGTCCGGTGATCGAGGCGTCGGCGATGACCGGCAGGGCAGTGCGGGCGCCGAACGGGGTGATCGTGCCCCGTCCGTAGCCGGTGACCTCGCGGGCGGTGTCGGCGTCCGGCATCGAGAGCCGTGAGACGTCCAGCAGGGCCCGCAACTTCGGCCAGGCGATCACGGCGTCGCCGGGGACCAGCACGAACAGGTAATCGTCCGGGCCCCGCCGGACCACCATCGTCTTGACGATGTCGCGCGGCTCGATGCCACGTGCCGCGGCGGCCTCAGCCAACGAGCGCACCGGACCATGCCGAGTCACCCCGACGTCGAGCCCGAGCGATCGCGCGGCGAGTACCGCTGGCGGATCCTGAGCGGGCGCGTCCGAGCTGGAGGTGTCGTCCGGCATCAGGCGTGCAGGTAGCCCAGCAGGTGGTTGCGTTCGTCCAACAGCTGATCAATGCGGTGCTTGACGACGTCGCCGATGGAGATCACCCCGCGCAGTTCGCCGTCGACCACCACCGGTAGGTGACGGATGCGCTGATAGGTCATGGTGTGCGCGGTCTCTTCCAACGTGTCGTTGGGTGTGCAGGTGTGCACCGAGGTGGTCATGATCTCGCTGACCGGCACGGCCAGGACGGACGCGCCGAGGCTGCCGAGCTTGCGGACGACGTCGCGCTCACTGACGATGCCTGCCACGTGGACGCCGTCGGAGGAGACCACGACAGCGCCGATCCGGTGTTCGCCGAGCAGTGCGACCAACTCCTCCACCGTCGCGGTGGGTTCGACGGTGATGACTCCGGCGCCCTTGCTTCGGACGATGTCTTCGATCCTCATAACGGGAAGGTACCTCCCGGCCGGAGGGCGGGAAAGCGATTCGAGGAACTCCCATCTCGTCTCAGGCGGCCCGGCTCAGCATGCGGCCCTGCTGGCTCGACCCGTGGACGGCCCACTGGGGTCGGCCCGGCTCCCACGTGCTGGACGCCTCCGCACGAGCCGGTGATCGGCACCCGGTATTGTCAGCCTGCCGAGCCGCCAACCCCGCGCTCGCCTAACTATTTGCCGCTCGCCGAGTTCAGCGAGCAGTAAATAGTTAGGCGAGCGCGGGGGAGGGGCCGGAGGTTGCGGTGCCGCCTGGCGAGAGGAAGGTCATGACCGAACCATCGCCGATCACCCGCGCGGTGCGGGCCGGGATCGACACCGATCTGACCCACGGTGCCGTCGTGCCGCCGATCTATCTGAGCACCACCTACACGTTCGCCGAGTTCGGGGTGCCGCGTCCGTTCGACTACGCCCGGCGGGGCAATCCGACCCGCAGCGCGATCGCCGAGGCCATCGCCGGACTAGAGGGCGGCGCCGGCGGCGTGGTCACCGCCAGCGGCATGGGGGCGATCACCACGGTGATCACCGCGCTGCTCAAGCCCGGTGACGTGCTCGTTGCGCCGCACGATTGCTACGGCGGCAGCTGGCGACTGTTCGACGCGTTGGCTCGCAAGGGCAGCTTCGAGTTGGTACTCGCCGACCTGACCGACCCGGCGGTGGCCGCCGAGGTCATCCGGACGCGGAAGCCGACCGTGCTGTGGGTGGAGTCGCCGTCCAATCCGTTGCTGCGGATCAGCGACATCGCCACCCTGGCCGATCAGGGCCACGAGGTGGGCGCGACCGTGGTCGTCGACAACACGTTCTGCACGCCCCTGGGGCAGCAGCCGCTCGCGCTGGGCGCCGACCTGGTGGTGCATTCGGCCACCAAGTACCTCGCCGGACATTCCGACGTGGTGGCCGGCGCGATCGTCGGCGGTGACGCGGAACAGGTGGAGAACCTGGCCTGGTGGGCGAACTGTCTCGGCGTCACCGGCGGAGCGTTCGACTCCTACCTGGCGCTGCGCGGCGTCCGGACGCTGCACGCCCGGATGGCCGTCCACGAGAGCAACGCCGCCGCGGTCATCGACCTGCTCGGACGGCACTCCGCGGTGGCCGCCGTCCATCACCCGAGCCTGCCGGGGCATCCCGGTCATGAGCTGGCCGCCCGGCAGCAGCAGTTGTTCGGCGGCATCGTCACCTTCGAACTGCACGGCGGCCTGGGCGCCGCCAAGACCTTCATGGAGGGCCTGACCCTCTTCTGTCCGGCCGAGTCGCTGGGCGGCACCGAGTCGCTGGTGTCGCACCCCGGGACGATGACCCACGCCTCGATGCCGCCCGATGTTCAACTCGCCGCCGGCATCACGCCAGGCATGATCCGGCTCAGCGTCGGCATTGAGCAGATCGACGACCTGCTGGCCGATCTCGCCGACGCCCTGGATCGGGTGACCGCCTCCGCAGAGTGAGCTTCGGTGCTTTTCGCTCGGCTCGCAAGGTGTCTCGACAAGCTCGACCAACGCTGGCTTCAGAAGCCGGACCGGACCTGCTTCTTGCTCGGGCGCTCCACCAGGGCGCGCATCAGGAACATCAGGTTCGCGGGGCGCTCGGCCAGCCGGCGCATGAAGTAGGCGTACCAATCGGTGCCGAACGGTACGTAGACCCGCACCTGGTGGCCGAGGCCGGCCAGCCGGCGCTGCTCCTCGGAGCGGATGCCGAGCAGCATCTGCAACTCGTAGGACGACTGGCTCCGGTCGACCCGGTTGGCCACCGACCTGACGTGCTCGATCATCGCGTCGTCATGGGTGGCGAACAACGGACGTCCGGCGCCCTCCAGCAGGATCGTGGCACACCGCTTGTAGTTGCGGTCGATGGCGCTCTTCGAACGGTGCGCGACCTCGGACGGCTCGGCGTAGGCGCCCTTGCACAGCCGCACCCGCGCCCCCTGGCCGGTGTGTTCGGCGCAGTCGGTGCTGGTGCGGAACAGCATCGCCTGCAGCACGGCGGCCACCCACGGGTAGTCGGCGCGCAGCGTCCGGACCGTACGCAGGGTGGCGTCGGTGGAGGTGTGGTCCTCCATATCGACCGTCACGGTGGTACCGGCGCGCTCGGCGGTCGCACAGATGACCCGGGCGTTGTCGAGGGCCAGTTCGTAGCCGTCCTTGAGCAGTGAACCCAGCGCGGAGAGCTTGATGGACACCTCGACCCGGTCGGCCAGCCCTTCGGCGGCGAGCCGGTTCAGCAGTTCGACATAGGTGTCGGTAACCCGGTCGGCCTGGGTGACGGTGACGGTGTCCTCACCCAGGAAGTCGACGGTGGCCATCAGGTTGCTCGCCAACAGCGCCCGCACCACCCGCAGGCAGTCGTCGGTCGTCTCGCCCGCCACGAACCGCTGGACGACCCGTCGGGTCAACGGGAAACCGACCACGAGCCGCTCCATCAACGGGGCGCGGGACAGGCCCAGCAGCACCGACTTCAGCATCTGGCCTCCTCGACGAGGTCGTTGGCCCGCTGTCGAACCGGGCCAGCGTCACGCATCAGACACCCTAGTGGACCACCGCCATCTATGGGCTAGGTGCGCGGGTCAACGCGTCTGGTCTGGGCGCCCTCGTGTCGAACGGCGTCCGTGGGACGAAAAGAACCGTCCCTTCGTACCGGTTGTGGGACGAAAAGAACCGTCCCCTCGTACCGCAGACCGGTCAGCCGCGCAGGGAATGGGCGAAGTCGAGAAACTCGCGGGAGGCGAGGGAACTGACGGCGAGGACGGACCGGTCGGCGATGGTCGCCAGGACGGCGGGGTCGGTGTTGACCGCGACGAAGGACGCCTGCGCGGCTTCGGCGGCCAGGGCGTCCTGGGCGGTGTCGCCGAGCACGATCAACGGACCGTCGCCGGCGATGACTCGGGCCTGGAGGCCGAGTTCGGCGCGATCGCTGACGTAAGCGCCGGAGGCGAAGCAGTTCCAGTCGATGGCGTCCAGGTCGAATCCGGAGGTGCGCAGCTTGGTCCGGGCGCGCAGCGGCGTGTTGCCGGTCAGCAGGCCGTTGCGCCAGCCGAGCTTCTTGGTCAGCGCCAACGCCTCGTGGGCGCCCGGGACGGGGTCGCGCGGGGTGTGCTCGTAGAACTCGGCGGACAACCGGTCGAGCACCTCCAGGTATTCCTCCACCCGGGACGTCGCCAGTCCGGCCGCCGCCAGGTGCGCCTCGGCCAGCCGACGGTCGGTGAAGCCGTCCCGCGGGCCGGACGGGCTGACCGGCTCGACGCCCAACGCCTCCACGGCTTCGGTGAACAGGTCGGAGCGCCCCTTGGGGCTCTCCACCAAGGTGCCGTCGATGTCCCACAGAGCGGTGATCACCCGTTCACCCTAATGGTGCGGTTGGGTGGTCGTGAGATCCCGGCGTCCGCCGGGATGACGGGGTCGGGATCGTTGGTCGGGATGGGTTCGACAGGATCAACCGGTGGGGGCGAGGTCGCGCACCAGGTCGACGGTGAGGTTGTCCAGGTGCTCGAGGACGGCGGACGCCCTGGCCAGGACGTCTTCGGGTGGAGTCAGGAACGGACGCGGGACGGCGATCACCGGCATGCCGGCGTTCAGGCCGGCCTGGATGCCGCTGGCGGAATCCTCGATGACGACCGTGCGGGCCGGGTCGGCGTCCAGCTGGGAGGCGACCCAGAGGAAGGCGTCAGGGTGAGGCTTGCCGCGGGCCGTGCCCTCCTCGGTGGAGCGGGCGACGGCGATCAGGTCACGGACGCCGAGCGCCTGCAGGGCGTGCTCGATCAGATCGCGCGGCGAGGACGAGGCGACCGCCAGCGGCCAGTGCTCGGCCAGCCGGCGCACCACCTCGCGGGCTCCGGGCAGCACCGGCAGGTCGCGGTCGTAGCGTTCGATCAGTCCGTCGATGGTCCGCCGAGCGGCGATCTCCGCGGTGGGGCCGATGCCCACGACGTCCGACATGTAGCTGGACCATTCCCGGGTGCTCATGCCCATCATCGCCCGGCTCGCCGACTCCGGCCATTCGATGCCGTCCTGCGCGGCCAACTCGCGGCGCACCGACTCCCACACCGGTTCGGTGTCGATCAGGGTGCCGTCCAGGTCGAAGATGACCGCCTGGATCACGACTTCGCCCTCGCTGCCGACCGGTTCAGGAGGGGAGTCCGCGCAGCCGCACCGACAGGCAGGTCACGCAACCCTCGAGCTTCTCGAACTCGCTGATGTCGACCGGCACCGGGGTGTACCCGCGGGCGGCCAGCAGTTCGGCCGTCTTGGGTGCGGACGCCGAGATCAGCAGCCGGTTCTCGTTGAGCAGCACCACGTGGGCGCCGTCCGGCTCGGGCACCTCGAGATACTTCTCGAACACGGTCGGATCGTCGACGAACGACGGATGACCCAGCACGGTGCCGTCCGGCAGCGCGGTGACCGCCGACTTCAGGTGCAGCACCTTGGTGATCGGCACCTCGATGACCTGGGCGCCCAGCGGCTCCAGTGCGGCGGCCAGCTGGCGGGCGCCCTCAGAGTTGGTGCGGTCGCCGACCCCCACCCAGACGGTGCGGTCGTGCTTCAGCACGTCACCGCCGTCCAGGGTGCCGGGGCTGGTGATCCGGGCGATCTTGTAGCCCAGGCTGCGGACGGCCAACTCGGCACCGGGAATCTCGGCACGCCGCTCGGACGCGCCGGGGTTCGCGATCACCGCGACGTCGGCGTAGGCGACCATGGTGTCCTCGATGAAGACGCTGTCGGGGCAGTCCTCGGCGGGTGGGGCCTCAATGGTCTCCCAGCCGTTGGCTTCCAGGGTCGCCCGATAGCCCTCCCACTGCTGGATGGCCCGGTCGACGTCGATCGGCTGGGGTTCGATATGGGTCAGCAGTCCTTCGGTCAGACGAGGCGAAGGGCGCCGTACGAGAGCTCGCTGATGATGCACGCGCCCAGTGTGGCGCTTATGTCGCAAGCTGGACGGAGGACGCGCCGATGGCGAGACGGGTCGTCCGGCGGGACTTGCCGGAAACCGGCAACCGGGAGCACAGAGGAAGCGGACCGGTCCGGGCTCCGCGGAGCCCAATGGACCCTGTGCCGCGCACTACGATCGACACATGCGCGGCCTGGTCACCCTGACAGTCGACACCGCGCGGGAGCTGGCCGAGCCGTCCGGACGGGCACTGCAGTTCGTGGCCCGGCTCGATGACCGCCAGGCGCCGCTGGAAGCCCTGGTGGTGGGCCCGGAGGCGTCACGGCTGCTGGTCTACTTTCCGGGCTTCAACACCCCGCTCGGCCCGTGGGAGATCGCCAAATGCCGCATGCTGGCGGCGTCCTTCGGTGAGCCGGTGCTGCTGACCGAGATCCCCGGAATGAGCCGGTTCGGTGACAGCCTGCCCGGCAAGATCCGCAAGAGCATGCTGCGCGGCGAGATCGAAGCCTGGACCGACCTGATGGTCGACTACCAACTGGCCGCACTCGAAGCCGTCGGTTGGCCGCTGCCCGAACGGGTCGATCTGATCGGCTACTCGACCGGGTGCTCACTGGCGGTACCGGCGCTGCGGCGGTGGCAACAACTCGCCGAGGTCGGCTCGATGACGCTGATCGAACCGGTCGCCACCTTGTCGCGCAACCTGCTCACCCTCGAACTGCACAATCTCTCCGACGTGCTGCGGCAGCCGGCGAGCTACGCCACCAACCACGCCCACGACTGGGTGATGCGGGCACGACGCCGACAACTGCGCGAACCGTGGGTGCGGTACGGCCCGGTCGACCTGGTCGCCATCGCCCAGGTGCTGGCTCAACCGCACCTGCCCGGCGATCTGCCGCTGGACGGGTCACAGATCGTCAACCTGGTGCGTGGTGAACGGAGCGACCTGTGCCGCCGGGACTCGTTCCGGGCGCTGCACGCCCTCGCCCCGGACGCCGGACTCACCGTCGAGGTGGCCGGTTTCGGACACCCGCTGTGGCATTCCTTCCCGGTACTGGACGCCGTGGTGCCGCTGCTGGGCGAGACGGTCAGCAGGGCGGCGGCAGGGTGATCGAGTCGTCGGCACCCCGGTAGCCGATGGCGATCCGGGTCACCGTGCCGCTGCCGTCCACGATGTAGGCGATGTACTGGTTGGGTGAGGTCAACGCCCACTGGTTGACCGTCATATTGCCCTCGGTCATCACGGTCTGCTTCAGCGCGTCGCCGTAGATCGCCTGCAGGTTCGCCAACGGGGTACCCACCCGGACGCCGCGGCTGCTGGGGAACGCCGGGTTGCGGATGTCGATCGCACTGACCCGGCCGCCCGAGGCGTACACCTTCACATCGCCCAGCAGGTCGGTGGGCGACTGCGAACTGCAGGCGGTCGGCGCCTGTTGCAGCACGCCGAGTTCCACGGCGTCCGCCCAGTCGAGACCGAGCTTGACCGGTCCCAGTCCGTCGATGAGGAACGTCCAGCCCAACCGGTTGGCGCCGTCGTTCAGGCCGTCGGTCGGGGTGGGGGTCGGTGTCGGAGTCGGCGTCGGGGTGGGGGTCGGTGTCGCGGTCTTGGTCGCCGTCTTGGTGGGCTTCGGTTTCTTCGTGGTGCGGGTGGGGGTCGGGGAAGGCGTCGCCGAGGGGGTCGGGGTCGGGGTGGTCAGAGTGGGTGTGCTCCGGATCGGGACGGCCCGGCTCGGGTCCGCGGATTGCCGGACCAGGAAGAACCAGGCCAGGAACAGCACGATGACCCCGATCATCGTGCCCAGCGCGATCGCCCGTCCGACCGAGCCCTCACCGGAGGGCCGCTGGCCCGGAGCGTCCGGGCCTGCCGGAGGGGCCGGCGGTGGAGGCTCGGAACCCTTCCCGGACGCCGCGCTACCCGGTGAGGCCGCGGCACGAGGTGAGGCCGCGGCGCTGGTCGAGCCCGCGGGCGAAGTCGAACCGGTGCGCGCCGAAGCGGGGGGCGAAGTCGAAGCCGCGGGCGAAGTCGAAGCCGCGGAGGCGGCCCGCGGAGACGCCGCGGGAGGTCGCGGGGCCGATGGGGGAGGAGGCGAAGTCTTGGGCGATGTGGCTGAAGCGGTGCTCGGGGACGGGGCCGGAGCCGACACAGATGTCGCCGGCGGACGTCCCGCGGCGACCGATGGTCCCGCTGGGGTGGCCGATGCTCCCGCCTCTCTTGTCGCCCCGGCTGACGTCGCCGCCGATTCTGCTGACGTCGCCGCCGAGTCTGCTGGGGTCGACGGCGCTCCGGTCGGTGTTGCTGCGGATTCTGTTGGGGTCGACACTGCTCCAGCCGTTGCAGCCGATTCCGCCGGCACCTCCGGCGTCTCGTCGTCTGCCGGCTCGCCGTCCGAGGGGTCGTCGTCTGCCGGCTCGGCGTCCGAGGGTCGAAGTTCACCCCGGTAGGCGAGCCCTGCGTCGGCCTCGCTCTGGGGCTGGAAGATCCAGCTGCCGTCGGCCTCGGTCTCCTCGCCCCACAGGCTGGTGTCCTCGCCGGGATCGTCGGAACGATCGGTTGGCACGCTTGGTTCCCCTTCGTCGATTGCTGTCGCTACTTTTGCCGACGTCCAATCTGACATGCCCGCCCCGCCGGTTCGAGTCGGACGCCGCCGCGCGGGCCGTCCGTGACACCTCAGATTCGAGTGATCTCCCTTGCCGGACGGGGAAAGCGGCCGAGCCGAGGGATGAGTCTAAGAACTTCCAACCACCGATCGCGCACACCGGGAATACTCACAGCGCAGACATAGTTGAGTCAGGTGCGCTCAACTTTACGATTGAGCGTGTTAGGCTCAACAACGTGGCCGGCTGGAGCCGGCAGAAGAACATCACACAACTGGAGGAACACGCAATGGCTCGTGCAGTAGGCATCGACCTCGGCACCACCAACTCGGTCATCGCCGTCCTTGAGGGCGGCGAGCCCACCGTCATCCCCAACGCCGAGGGCGCCCGCACGACCCCCTCGGTCGTCGCCTTCACCAAGAGCGGCGAGGTGCTGGTCGGCGAGGTCGCCAAGCGTCAGGCGGTCACCAACGTCGACCGCACCATTCGTTCGGTGAAGCGCCACATGGGCACCACCTGGACCGTCGACATCGACAACAAGGACTACACGGCGCAAGAGATCAGCGCCCGCGTCCTGCAGAAGCTGAAGAGGGACGCCGAGGCGTACCTGGGCGAGCCGGTCACCAACGCGGTGATCACGGTTCCCGCCTACTTCTCCGACGCCGAGCGGCAGGCCACCAAGGAGGCCGGTGAGATCGCCGGCCTGACCGTCGACCGGATCATCAACGAGCCGACCGCGGCCGCCCTGGCCTACGGCCTCGACAAGGGCAACACCGAGCAGACCGTGCTGGTCTTCGACCTCGGTGGCGGCACCTTCGACGTGTCGCTGCTCGAGATCGCCGACGGCGTCTTCGAGGTGAAGGCCACCAAGGGCGACAACCGGCTGGGCGGCGACGACTGGGATCAGCGCATCGTCGACTGGCTGGTCAAGCAGTTCAAGAACGCCAACGGCATCGACCTGAGCAAGGACAAGATGGCCCGGCAGCGTCTGCAGGAAGCCGCCGAGCGCGCCAAGATCGAGCTGTCCTCCACCCAGGAGACCTCGATCAACCTGCCCTACATCACCGCCGGCGCCGAGGGCCCGCTGCACCTGGACGAGAAGCTCACCCGGGCCGAGTTCCAGCGGATGACCCAGGACCTGCTGGATCGCTGCCGCGCACCGTTCAACTCGGTCATCTCCGACGCCAGCACCTCGGTCGGCAAGATCGACCACGTCATCCTGGTCGGCGGCTCCACCCGGATGCCGGCCGTCGTCGACCTGGTCAAGGAGCTGACCGGCGGCAAGGAACCCAACAAGAGCGTCAACCCGGACGAGGTCGTCGCGCTGGGCGCCGCGCTGCAGGCCGGCGTGCTGAAGGGTGAGGTGAAGGACGTCCTGCTGCTCGACGTCACCCCGCTGAGCCTCGGCATCGAGACCAAGGGCGGCGTGATGACCAAGATCATCGAGCGCAACACCACCATTCCGACCAAGCGGTCCGAGGTGTTCACCACCGCTGAGGACAACCAGCCGTCGGTGATGATCCAGGTGTACCAGGGCGAGCGTGACTTCGCCCGCGACAACAAGTCGCTGGGCAACTTCGAGCTCACCGGCCTGATGCCGGCGCCGCGCAACGTGCCGCAGATCGAGGTCACCTTCGACATCGACGCCAATGGCATCGTGCACGTCCACGCCAAGGACCTGGCCACCGGCAAGGAGCAGTCCATGACGGTGACCGGCGGTTCGGCGCTGGGCAAGGACGACATCGACCGCATGGTCAAGGACGCCGAGTCGCACGCCGAAGAGGACCGCAAGCGTCGCGAGGCCGTCGAGATGCGCAACGAGGCGGACGCCCTGGCGTTCCGCACCGAAAAGCTGATCGCCGACAACGCCGAGTCGATCACCGACGACGTGAAGGCTCCGGTCGAGGAGTCCCTGGCCAAGCTGAAGGAAGCACTGGCCGGCGACGACAACGACGCGGTCAAGGCCGCCATGGACGACCTGAACACCAAGGCGTCGGCGATGGGTCAGGCGATGTACGCCGCCGCGCAGGCCAAGCAGCAGGCCGACGAGGCCCAGGCTCCCACCGCGGGTGCCGAGGACGCGTCGTCCAGCCCGGCCGACGATGACGTGGTGGACGCCGAAATCGTCGATGATGAGGACAACGACAAGAAGTGACGCTGTCGGCCGGTCCGTGGGTGAGCGCACCCGCGGACCGGCCGCGCAAAGGAGAATCCGTGAGCAAGCACGAGCAGCAGCCCGCAGCTGAGCCGACCCCTGAGTCGGCACCGGAGGCCCCGGAGACGGCGCCCGAGCCGGACACGTCCGTCGATTCCGCAGCCGGGGCGTCCGGCACCGCCCAGTCGGTGGTCGACGAGCCGATCGTGGCGGCCAAGATCGCCGAACTGGAGGAACTGGCCGCCGAGCGCACCCAGGACCTGCAGCGGCTGCAGGCCGAATACGCGAACTACAAGAAGCGGGTCGACCGTGACCGCGCGCTGTCCCGGCAGGGCGGTATCGAGGCGGTCGTTCTCGATCTGCTGCCGGTGCTGGACAGCATCGAAGCGGCCCGCGAGCATGACGAACTGACCGGCGGTTTCAAGCTGGTCGCCGACGAGCTGGAGCGGCTGGCGTCCAAGTACGGCCTGACCGTCTACGGCGAGGTCGGCGAGGAGTTCGATCCCAACGTCCACGACGCGCTGATGCAGGTGCCGATGGAGGGGATCGAGGTCACCACGGTCTCCGCGGTGATGCAGAAGGGCGTCCGGTTGAACGACCGGGTGCTCCGCCCCGCCCGGGTCGGCGTCGCCGAACCGGAATGACATTCCGCTGGTTGAGCTTGTCGAAACCACCGTCGGTCGAGCTTGTCCAGACCACAGATGAGGAACAACCGTTGGTCGAGCTTGTCGAGACCACGCACGATGTAGACACGAAAGGAGGCGTCAGGACATGAGCACCAAGGACTGGCTCGAGAAGGACTACTACAAGGTCCTCGGCGTCTCCTCCGACGCCAAGCCGGACGAGATCAAGAAGGCCTTCCGCAAACTGGCCCGGGAGAACCACCCCGACCAGAACCAGAACAACCCCACCGCCGAGCAGCGCTTCAAGGACGTCTCCGAGGCCAACTCGGTGCTGTCCGACCCGAAGAAGCGCAAAGAGTACGACGAGGCGCGGCGGATGTTCGGCGGGGGCGGCTTCCGGTTCCCCGGCGGCGGCCAGGGGCCGTCGATGGAGGACCTGTTCCGCAACGCCGGCGGCGGCCAAGCGGGCAACAACAACATCTCCGACCTGTTCGGCAACCTGTTCGGCGGCACCTCGACCCGGCGGACCACCACCAGCCGTGGGCCGCGCCGCGGGCAGGACATCGAGGGTGAGGCGACCATCGACTTCACCGATGCCGTCGCCGGTGTCACCGTCACCATGCAGACCGTCTCGGACGAGGCCTGCGCGGCCTGTTCGGGCACCGGGGCGAAGTCGGGGACGCTGCCGAAGGTGTGCCCGACCTGCCAGGGCAGCGGCATGCAGACCTCCACCTCCGGCGGCGTGTTCGCCGTCAGCGAGCCGTGCAAGGACTGCCGTGGCCGCGGCCTGATCGTCGAGGAACCCTGCCCGGTGTGCGCCGGTTCCGGACGTGGCCGGTCGACCAAGTCGATGCAGGTGCGCATCCCCGCCGGTGTCACCGACGGCCAGAAGATCCGGATCAAGGGCAAGGGTGGTGCCGGTGAGAACGGCGGCGCACCCGGCGACCTGTACGTGCTGGTGCACGTCCGGCCGCACAAGCTGTTCGGACGCAAGGGCGACAACCTCACCCTGACCGTGCCGGTGACGTTCACCGAGGCCGCTCTGGGCGCCGACATCTCGGTGCCGACCCTGTCCGGTCAGCGGGTGACGTTGAAGATCGGTCCGGGCACGCCCAACGGCCGCACCTTCCGGGTGCGCGGCAAGGGCGTCCACAAGGCCGACGGCAGCACCGGCGACCTGCTGGTGACCGTCGAGGTGCAGGTGCCGAACGCGCTCAACGACACCGCCAAGGAGGCGCTGGCCAGCTTCGCCGCCGCGATGGGCGACGACACCGATCCGCGCGCCTCGCTGTACGGAGGCTGAGATGGCCAGCTCGTCCGGCTTCCTGCCGCAGCGGATCGATTCCGACGCCCCGATCTTCGTGATCTCGGTGGCTGCGCAGCTGGCCGAGATGCATCCGCAGACGTTGCGCGGTTACGACCGGGTCGGCCTGGTCGTCCCGCAACGGACGCGGGGCCGCGGCCGGCGGTATTCGCTGCGCGACATCGCCAAGCTGCGGCACATTCAGCACCTGTCGCAGCGCGAGGGCATCAACCTCGAAGGCATCCGGCGCATCCTGGCGCTGGAGGACGAGCTGGACGCGCTGCGTGGTCAGCTGGCCAAGGTCGCCGAGCTGGTGTCGGAGTTGCAGAGCGAACCGCGGGCGTCCCGGGTGTTCACCGCGGCGTCCGCCGGCGACGTCCATCTCGGACGCCGGGCGGCCAGGCGTGCGACGCTGGCGCTGCCGGGCCGTCCGAGTGTCGTCGACCCCGAGGATCTCTGAGCCGGGTTCAGGCCTGCCGCGCGCGCCGGGCGCTGATGAACGAGCTGATGCCGAAGGCCAGGTAGATCACCAGCAGCAGGAACATCACCAGGCTGGTCCAGATGGCAGCCGGACGCTCAGCGGCGCCGGTGAACAGCTGGCCGACCTTGACCACGTTCATCAGTGAGCCGAGTACACCCAGCAGGGCCACGGCGAGGGCGCCGTGGATCGCATGCCGGTGCATTCGCGGCGTGTTGGCCAGCCCGCCGGCCGCAACCAGCAGGACCCCGACAAAGCTGGGGATCAGTGCGGTCATGCTGACCGCGCCAGTCATCCCGTAGGCGATCACACCGGTCAGGGTGAGTAGTGCGCCGATGGCCAGGGTGAGCTTGGTCATCAAGGTTTCGTCCTCTCGTCGTTAGGACGATCGTCTCACGGATGCGCGGGGACTCGCGGACCGGGCCGGCAGGTTGGGGGCGATGTGTCCTCCCACGACCACCCCTACCGCCAGCGCCCCGTCCGCGCCTACTTGATGACAAGACGACGTACGCGGGCCGGTTGATACGACGTTCGCGCAGCCAATGGCACAGAAACTGTCGCGCGCTACAGAAACTGTCAGTGGCGGCGCGCATGCTTGATGCATGACGTACCGCAGGCACACGATCGTTCCGCCCTACCTCTTGCGGCGGCTTGCCGACAGCGATGAATCCGGGGTCGCCGTCATCGCTCAACAGACCCTGCTCACCGACCAGTCGCTCCGTGACGGACGCGGCGCGCAACAACCTGCTGCCGGCTATCCGCGCACGGCGGTGTCAGTGGGGGAGGCCGCGCCCCGGCGCGAGATCAGCACCGCGAACAACACCGAAACCCTGCCGGGAACCGTGGTCCGTCGTGAGGGCGACGCCGCGACCGGCGACCTCGCCGCCGACGAGGCCTACGACGGGTTCGGCGCCACCTGGGAACTCTTCCACGACGCCTACGCGCGCGACTCGATCGACGGTGCCGGCATGCTGCTGCCCGGCACGGTGCACTACGGCAGAAGCTACGACAACGCATTCTGGGACGGTGAACGGATGGTCTTCGGCGATGGCGACGGCCAGATCTTCGGCCGGTTCACCGCCAGCCTCGAAGTGATCGGCCACGAACTCACCCATGGGGTGACCGAGCGCACCGCGGGACTGATCTACTCCGGTCAGCCGGGTGCCCTCAACGAGCACATCTCGGACGTGTTCGGCAGCCTGGTCAAGCAACGGCACCTGGGTCAGGACGCGGCGGCCGCCGACTGGCTGATCGGCGCCGACCTGCTGCTGCCCGGCGTCGATGGGGTGGCGCTACGCAGCATGATCGCGCCCGGCACCGCCTACGACGACCCGCGGCTCGGCAAGGATCCGCAGCCCGACCACATGGACCGCTTCGTGACCACCACCGACGACAACGGCGGCGTGCACATCAACTCGGGTATTCCGAACCGTGCCTTCGCGTTGGCCGCGCGGGCGATCGGCGGTCAGGCCTGGGTCGGCGCCGGCCAGGTCTGGTACGACGTGCTGACCGGCGGGCAGTTGGACGCGCGGGCCGATTTCGCACGGTTCGCGGCGCTCACCATCGACGCCGCCAAGACGCGTTTCGGTGACGGCAGTCCGGAACTTACGGCGATCGCGGAGGGCTGGCAGCAGGTGGGTGTGACGGCTGCCAGCACCGAACCCGGCCCGGTGCCGCCGGCCGCGACGGACGCCGAGCTGCTGCTGCGCCGCACCGGCGGCGTGACCGGCGTCGTCCGAGAACGTCGCACCAGCCTGGACGCGCTGCCGCCGTCCGATGCGAAGAAGTGGAACTCGCTGCTGAGTTCGAACGCCCTGGTCGACGTGGCCACCGGCCACCCGGTGCGGGACGGCTTCTGCTACCGGGTCGCCTGCGAAGCGCTGTCGGTCGACGTCACCGTCGCCGAGCAGGATCTGAGCAAGTCGCAGCGCCACCTGTTCCAACGGACGCTCCTCGACGAGAACAAATAGCCGCCACTGCCGGTCGAGACCTGCGGATGCGCTGATCAAGCTCTCCATCGTCATCCCGGACTTGATCCGGGATCTCTCCCTGGGAGCTCTCCCGCCGGAGCTCCCGGGTCGGAGCCCGGGATGACGTGAATGAGCAGCGCTTCCGGGTCGTGCACGCCGTTGGCCGAGCTTGTCGAGACCCTTCTGGACAAGCTCGACCGATCACGCGACTGGCCCTCGGTCGAGCCGCGGCCGATACTGGAGCGATCCACGGACAGGAGGGCCGATGGTCAAGGGAGCACCGAAGCAGGACGCCGGTGACGCGCGGCTGGCGATCAAGTCAGCCAAGAGCTACGGCGCGGGCGTTCCCGGCGTGGTCCGGGCGCTGGAGCACGCGGGTGCGCAAATGGGTGTCGTCCGTTCGGCGCTGACACTGACCGCGATCAACCAGAAGGACGGCTTCGACTGTCCCGGTTGTGCCTGGCCCGACCCGGACCACCGGCATGTCGCGGAGTTCTGTGAGAACGGTGCGAAGGCGGTCGCGGAAGAGGCGACGGTGCGCCGAGTGACCCGCGACTTTTTCGCCAGCCATTCGGTCGCCGATCTGGCCACCCGTTCCGACCACTGGCTCGGCCAGCAGGGACGGATCACCGAGCCGATGCTGCTGCGCGAGGGCGGCACCCACTACGAACCGATCGGTTGGGACGAGGCGTTCGACCTGATCGCCGGCGAATTGCAGGCGCTGAATAGCCCGGACGAGGCGATCTTCTACACCTCGGGCCGAACCTCCAACGAGGCGGCGTTCGCCTACCAGCTGTTCGTCCGGGCCTTCGGCACCAACAACCTGCCGGACTGCTCGAACATGTGCCACGAGTCCAGCGGCTCGGCTCTCGGCCAGACCCTCGGCATCGGCAAGGGCACCGTCACCCTGGACGACATCCACACCACCGAACTGGTGATCATCGCCGGGCAGAATCCGGGCACGAACCATCCGCGGATGCTGTCGGCGCTGGAGCGGACGAAGGCCAACGGCGGCCGGATCATCGCGGTGAATCCCCTGATCGAAGCCGGGTTGAAGGCGTTCCGGAATCCGCAGACCGTCCGAGGTGTGCTGCGCGGCGGCGTCGAACTGGCCGACGAGTACTGCCAGATCAGGCTCAACGGCGACCTGGCGTTCTTCCAGGGCCTGAACAAGCTGCTGCTCGAAGCCGACGCACTCGATCACGCCTTCATCGCCGAACACACCAGCGGCTTCGACGAGTTCCGCGCCCATCTCGACACCGTCGAGTGGGCCGACATCGAACGTGCCACCGGGATGAGCCGGGCCGACCTGGAGCGCGTCGCCGCGCAGGTGCAGGCGTCCGGGTCGATCATCGTCTGCTGGGCGATGGGCCTCACCCAGCACAAGAACTCGGTGCCGACGATCCGCGAGATCGTCAACTTCCTGCTGCTGCGCGGCAACGTCGGACGCCCCGGTGCGGGCGCCTGCCCGGTGCGCGGCCACTCCAACGTGCAGGGTGACCGGACGGTCGGCATCAACGAACGCCCACCGGCGGCGCTGCTGGACGCCCTCGACGGGCACTTCGGAATCACCTCGCCCCGCGAGCACGGCCACGACGTGGTCGCCGCGATCCGGGCCATGCGCGACGGCCGGTGCGGGGTGTTCCTGGCCGTCGGCGGCAACTTCGTCCGGGCGACTCCCGATTCGAAGGTCACCGAGGCGGCGATGCGCAATGTCGGGCTCACGGTGCACGTCTCCACCAAGCTGAACGGTTCGCACGCGGTGACCGGACGGCGGGCGCTGATCCTGCCCACCCTGGGTCGCACCGAACACGACCGCACCGGCGGACGGGAACAGTTCGTCACCGTCGAGGACTCGATGGGCATGGTGCACGCCTCCCGTGGACGGCTGGCGCCGGCCACCGACCAGCTGCGCTCCGAGGTCGACATCGTCTGTTCGATCGCGGAGCGCACGCTCGGCTCGGACCTCATCGACTGGGCGTCGATGCGCGCCGACTACGCCACCATCCGTGGCCACATCGAGGCCTGCATCCCGGGGTTCGAGCGCTACGAGGAACGGGTGAACACCCCGCTCGGCTTCGCGCTGCCGAACGGCCCGCGAGATTCGCGCACCTTCCGGACCTCCACCGGCAAGGCTCGGTTCACCGCCAACGAACTGGTCATCATCGACGTGCCGCCGGGGCACCTGCTGTTGCAGACGGTGCGCAGCCACGACCAGTTCAACACCACCATCTACGGCATGGACGACGTCTACCGCGGCGTGAAAGCAGGGCGGCGGGTGCTGTTCATCCACCCCGACGACCGGACAGAGCTGGGCTTCGCCGACGGGGACATTGTCGACCTGATCTCGATCTGGCCGGGCGATGCGGGCACCGAGGAGCGCCGGGCGCACGCCTTCCGGCTGGTCGACTATGCGACCGCGCGCGGCTGCGTCGCCGCGTACTTCCCTGAGACGAACGTGCTGGTGCCGCTCGATTCGGTGGCCGACGAGTCCGGGACGCCCACCTCGAAGTCGATCGTGATCCGGCTGGAGCCGGCCGGTGACGATCCGGTCGGGTGGCGTTGATGGGTCGAGTCACCCAGCGGACCCGGGTCGTTCGGGTCGAGCGGGACGCCGTCCGGCCCCGCGAGGACCGGCTGGCCGTCGAGGAGCCGCTCGAACTGCGACTGGGTGGACGTCCGCACGCCGTCACCATGCGCACCCCCGGTCACGACATCGAACTGGCCCACGGCTGGCTGCATGCCGAGGGCGTTATCGCCAGTGCCGCGGACGTGTTGCGGGCCCAGTACTGCGCCGGGTCGGTGATGGACGACGAGACCGGCACCGGGGTGAACACCTACAACGTGCTCGACCTGGTGCTGGCGGCCGGCATCGTGCCGCCGCCGGTGCGCGGCACGTTCACCTCCAGCGCCTGCGGCGTCTGCGGCGCCGATTCGATCGAAACCCTTTCCCGGCAGGGCCGGTGGGATCTCGGTTCCGATGAGTCGTCCGTGCCGGCTGAGTTGCTGCTGTCACTGCCGGACCGACTGCGTCCGTTACAGCGCACGTTCGAAGCCACCGGCGGCGTCCACGCCGCTGGCCTGTTCGACCTCGACGGCCGTGCGCTGGTCGTCCGCGAAGACGTCGGCCGACACAACGCCGTCGACAAGGTGATCGGCTGGGCCCTGCTGAATGGACGCCTCCCGCTGCGCGCCACGGTCCTGCAACTCAGCGGCCGCCTGTCCTTCGAGCTGGTGCAGAAGGCCTACCTCGCCGGCATCCCGATCGTCTCCGCCGTCTCGGCCCCCAGTTCCCTCGCCGTCGACACTGCCCGCCACCTCGGCCTCACCGTCGCCGGCTTCGTCCGCGGCTCGTCACTCAACCTCTACGCCCACCCCCACCGCGTCCGCACCTGAATCGAGGCCGGTCACGAACGTTGGGGGACGGTTCTCCCACGTCCGATTTTCGAACGATCGGGGACGGTTCTCCCACCTGCGATTTTCGAACGTTGGGGGACGGTTCTCCCACCTGCGATTTTCGAACGTTGGGGGACGGTTCTCCCACGTCCGATTTTCGAATGCGGAAGAACCGTCCCCGGCGTGCGAGTCTCGTGGTGACAGTTGTGGTGTGGCCGGGGCAGGCTGGGGGAGTGGATCTGGACGAGGCGGCCGCGGAGCTGTACGGCGTCGACCTGGACGACTTCATGGCGGCCCGGACGCGACTGGTGGCACAGTCCCGGACGGCCAAGGACCGTCCCCTCGCAACAGCGGTCGCGGCACTCAAGAAGCCGACCCGTTCGGCCTGGCTGCTGAACCTGCTCAGCCGACGATCCCCGGACGACCTCAACCAGCTCGAGGAGCTGGCCGGACGCCTCGCCACCGCTCATCACGCCGGCGACTTGGCCGCATTGCGTGCGCTGGGCGCCGAACGGACGAAGCTGGTCGGACAACTGACCGCGACGGCGGTGGCCGTAGGCGCAGAACGCGGTTATCAAGCGACCGAAGCAGTGAAAGGCGAAGTCAACAGCACCTTGTCGGCGGCTGTTGCCGATCCGGACACCCGAACCGAACTGCTTGCCGGACGGCTGGCGAAGGCGCATGTCTACTCGGGCTTCGGGCTACCGGCCATCGGGGCGTTTACCCCAGGAGAGGCGCCGTCCGAGCCGATGGCTGCGGCAGAACCGGCCGAACCCGCCACGGCCCTGCACACTCCCGAGGACGCCGAACGCCAAGCGGCCGTGGCCGCACGACAGCGTGCCGAACAGCTGGTCCGGGAGGCGTCCGACGAGTTGCGACGCGCCCGTGCCGGCTCTGACGAGGCGACCCGTCTCGAATCGGAGGCTCGGGAACGGCTCGATCGGGCCAGCCAGGAGGTTGCCGACCTGCGCGCTGAACTGCGCGCCGCCGAGGACGCGGAGGTGGTCGCGCGTCGCACCGCGACCGAGGCAGCGGACGGCGTCCACGAGGCGCGCGGCGCCGTCCAGCAGGCGGAACGGGCACTCGCCGACGCCACCCGCCAACTTGCCGTGGATGACCGCTGACCACGCCATCGTCATCCCGGACTTGATCCGGGATCTCTTTCCCACCTGAGATCCCCGGGTCGGAGCCCCAGGATGATGTGAGTGATCAGTGCTTCCCTAAAGCGCCGCCGGGTCGTAGTCGATGCAGGCCCGGCTGGTCCGCCGAGCCCCGATCAGCGCCACCACTTTCTGATGTTCGGGGTGCACGGCGTAGGCCTTGAGCGCGTCAGCATCTGTGAAGACCGAGTAGATGGCCAGATCGAAGGTGTTGTCGAGGCCGGGCTGCGCAGTGATCACCTCGAATTCGATGATCCCGTCGATCACCGCCGGCAATGCCCGCAACGCCTCTGCGACCAGCGCCACATTGGTCGCCTTGTCGGCGCCCTCGGCGTGCTCGGCGAACTCCCAGGCCACGATGTGCTTGATCATGCGTTCAACCTACTGGCCGGACGCCCCGCGCGTGGACCGAAAAGAACCGTCCCTCCGTGCCAACAGATCGTGCTGGAACCGTCTCCGGTGACCGAAGGAACCGTCTCCGGTGACCGAAGGAACCGTCCCCGGTGACCGAAGGAACCGTCCCCGGTGTCCAAGGGAACCGTCCCCGGTGACCGGGAGAACCGTCCCCTCGGTCACCGGGGTGGATGGCCTACCGTGGGCGCGTGGATGACTTCCTGGTGGATCGGGTGCTGCTCGCCGTCGAGCAGATCCCGACTGGGCGAGTCAGCTCGTACGGGGACATTGCCAAGCTGGTGGGGACTGGGCCGCGGCAGGTGGGCAGCGTGCTCAGCCGGTACGGCAGCGACGTGACCTGGTGGCGGGTGACCGGACACGACGGCACGATGGCGTCCGGGCTGATCGGACGGGCCCGCGAGCGTTGGGCTGAGGAAGGCATTCCGGTCAATGCGAGCCGAACCGGTTGCCGGATGGCCAGCTGTCGGGCAGACCAGGTTGCCCTTCGGCACGCTTACCGCCAGGCGCTCAACGCACTGCTGGCTCGAACCGGGACGGCGCTGCCCCGAATCGGTGCACCGGCTACCCGGGCACTGGCAACGCTCGAGATCAGCTACCTCGAACAACTGCTCGACCGGTCGCCGGAGGAGTTGCTCGCCGTGCACGGCATCGGGCCGAGGGCGATCGAGATCCTCGAGGACGCCCTCGCCGAGCACGGCTGGCGGCTGCGCGACAGCCCAGGAACCTGATCTGCCCGGACGCGAAACCCGGTAGCGGGTCAGTGGCCGTCGGCCGCCGCGATCGCCGCACGCATCCGGACCAGCTCGTCAGGGCTGGCTTCCCGCCCGATCGCCGGGATCTCGAACATGTGCCGGCGCAGCTCGGCAGGGAGGGCCGCGACCACCTCGGCCGGTGCGGTCAACGCCTTGTCGTACAGCACCAGACCCTGCACATAGAAGAGATCCACGAACTTCGCCCGACCGGCAGCGTCGCGCATCACATTGCCGGGATTGTCGTCCAGCGGACCGCACCACGGCAGTTCGGCCTCGGCCCGCCGATGGACGCCGTCGATGAGTGCCGCGGCCGCGGCCAGTCCGGGGTCGGCACGGTGCGCCGCGGGATCATGCAGGCGGCGGTGCCACTGCTGCGCGTCGTCGGCGGGCACGGCGTCCAGCAGTTCCATCACCATCAGTTGGCCGCCGCCGTCGAGGTTCCGGTGCGCGTCGAGCCGCGGCAGGTAGCGATTCCCGGCTCCCTCCCGATAGAGGGCGACGGTGAACGCGCAGGCTGGGTCGAAGGGACTCACCCGGGCCGCGAGCCGTCCGGCGGGGGAGCGGTAGGCACGCGCCCAGTCACCCTCACCGCAGGGCGTCCAATCCTGGGCGAGCAGCCAGGGCTCGACCTCGTCGTGGCGGGGCGGAGCGTCGTGCGCGTCCACCCAGGTCAGCAGCCGTCGCGTCTCGTCATCCACGGCGCAGACGATAGCCGTCTACTCGTCCTCGACCGGCAGCACCTCGAGCCGGGGGTATTCCGGCTTCCACATCCGCTGATAGATGTCGTTGATCGGGTCGGTCATCGGGGTGCGGGCCAGGCCCTGTTCCTCCGCAGTCCGCGCCACGGCGAGCGCGACCGCCGCGGCCACCAGCCGCAGGTCGCTCATCGCGGGCAGCAGCGAGGCGCCCGGACGGTACTCGTTCACCAGTCCGGCCAGGGCGGCAGCGGCGGCATGGATCATCTCGTCGCTGACCCGCCGCGCCCGCACCACCGAGACGCCGAGCCCCAGCCCCGGGAAGATCAGTGCGTTGTTGGCCTGCGCGATGGTGTGGTAGACCCCGTCGTGCCGGATGGTGCCGTACGGGCTGCCGGTCGCGATCAGCGCATGCCCGTCGGTCCACTCCAGCAGATCGGCCGGGTTCGCCTCCGAGCGCGAGGTGGGATTCGATAGCGGCAGGATGATCGGCCGCTCGCAGCCGGCGGCCATCGCCGTCACCACCGGACGGGAGAATGCGCCGGTCTGCGCCGAGGTGCCGATCAGGATCGTCGGCTGCACCGCTTCGACCACCTCCTGCAGAGTGATCGCGTGGGGGTTCGCGACCTGCCAGCCGTCCACCTCGGCACGGGTGCGGGCGTAGGGCCGCTGGAAGTCCCGGACGCCGCGGCTGTCCTCGACGATCAGCCCGCGGCGGTTGAAGGCGTAGAACGGCTGGAAACAGTCGTCGGCGTCGAGCCCGGCCCGGACCATCGACTCGCGGATGATGTCGGCGATCCCGACGCCCGCCGTGCCAGCCCCGTAGATGACCACCCGGTGCTGGGCCAGCGGCACCCCGGTCAGCCGGACGGCGGCCAGCACCGCCGCCAGCACCACCGCGGCGGTGCCCTGGATGTCGTCGTTGAAGGTGCAGACCTGGTCGCTGTAGCGGTGCAGGATGCGGTGCGCGTTGCCGGCCCCGAAGTCCTCCCAGTGCAGCATCGCGTGCGGGAACTGGCGCTTGACCGCGGTCACGAACTCGTCGATGAACTCGTCGTAGCGCGGGCCCCGGACCCGGGCATGCCGCTCGCCCAGGTAGACGCCGCTGTGCAGCAGGCCCAGGTTGTCGGTGCCGACGTCGAGCACGATCGGGACGGCCCGGCGCGGATGGATGCCGGCCGCGGCGGTGTAGACGCCCAGCTTGCCCAGAGCGATCTGGATGCCGCCGATGCCCTGATCGCCGATGCCCAGGATGCCTTCGGAGTCGGTGACCACCACCAGGTCGACGTCGTCGCCGTCCAGTTCGTAGTTGATCAGCGACTGCTCGACCAGCTCAGGATGGTCGATGGACAGGAACAGGCCGCGCTGGCCCACGTATTCGTGGCTGAACCGCTCGATCGCCTCACCGATGGTGGGGGTGTAGACGATCGGCAGCATCTCTTCGAGATGTTCGCTGAGCACCCGGTAGAACAGCACCTCGTTGCGGTCCCGCAACTGCGACAGGTAGATGTACTTCGCCAGCGGGGACGGCGAGCGGCTGTACTGCGCGTAGGTGCGGCGCACCTGCTCGTCGAGAGTGCTGACCTCGCTGGGCAGCAGCCCCGACAGGGCCAGCTCGGCCCGCTGTTCGTGGGTGAAGGCGGTGCCCCGATTCGCTACCGGGTTGCGCAGGACGCGGCGTCCGCGGGCACGCACTTGCAGGACGATCTCGCTGTTGCTGGTGGTGACGAGGTTGAACTCGCGCTGCCGCATTCCGGTTCCTTCGTTGGAGGTCGCGGTGAGCCTATCTGCTCGCACCCGGCACGGGCCATCACCGGCGAGCGATGGTCGGGGAGGCCCCACCGTCATCCCGGCGGACGCCGGTATCTCTACGCGTGCCCGGTGACGAGATCCCGGGGCAAGCCCGGGATGACGGAACCGCCAAGGGTTTCGACAACCTCGACCAGCGGGCCCCGTCATCCCGGCGGAGGCCGGGATCTCCCCACGCACCCGGCGACGAGATCCCGGGGCAAGCCCGGGATGACGGCAACCGCCAAGGTGCTCGACAAGCTCGACCAGCGGTAAGTGGCCGATCAGGTGAGGAATAGGGTGGTTCTCGCTATGGTTGAGTCAGGTGGACTCAACTTTGGTTTTCCTTCAGGAGACACGCTTTACATGGACACTTCGAAACTCACCGCCAAGAGCCGGGACGCGGTCTCGGCCGCACTCCGCAACGCGCTCACCAACGGCAACCCCAGCGCCGAACCGGTGCACCTGCTGCACGCGCTGCTGATGGTGCCCGACAACACCGTCGGTGCCCTGCTCAGCGGCGTCGGTGCCGACCCGAAGGTGGTCGACGCGGCCGCCCAGGGCGCGATCACCAAGCTGCCCAGCGCGTCCGGCAACTCGGTCAGCCAGCCCGGCCTGTCCGGCAGCTTCGCCCGGGTGCTGGCCGACGCCGAGACCCGCGCCGAGCAGCTGGGCGACGAATTCGTCGCCACCGAGCACCTGATGATCGGCCTGGCCGCAGTGGCCAGCGACGCGCAGAAGATCCTGCTGCAGTTCGGCGCTGACGCGAAGAAGCTGACCACGGCGTTCAACGACGCCCGCGGCGACAAGCGGATCACCTCGGCCGAGCAGGAGGGCGGCGAATCCACCCTCGACAAGTACTCCGTCGACCTGACCGCCCGCGCCCGTGAGGGCAAGCTCGACCCGGTGATCGGACGCGACTCCGAGATCCGCCGGGTGGTGCAGGTGCTGGCCCGGCGCACCAAGAACAACCCGGTGCTGATCGGCGAGCCCGGCGTCGGCAAGACCGCCGTCGTCGAGGGCCTGGCCCAGCGGGTGGTGGCCGGCGACGTCCCCGACTCGCTGAAGGGACGCCGGGTGGTCTCCCTCGACCTGGCGTCCATGGTGGCCGGCGCCAAGTACCGCGGCGAGTTCGAAGAGCGGCTGAAGGCCGTGCTGAACGAGATCCGCGACGCCGAGGGCCAGGTGATCACCTTCATCGACGAGCTGCACACCGTGGTCGGCGCCGGCGCGTCCGGCGACTCCTCGATGGACGCCGGCAACATGCTCAAGCCGATGCTGGCCCGCGGCGAACTGCGGATGATCGGCGCCACCACGCTCGACGAGTACCGCGAGCGGATCGAGAAGGATCCGGCGCTGGAGCGCCGCTTCCAGCAGGTGTTCGTCGGCGAGCCGTCCGTGGAGGACACCATCGCCATCCTGCGCGGGCTGCGCGAGCGTTACGAGGCGCACCACAAGGTGCGGATCACCGACGGTGCACTGGTCGCCGCGGCGTCGCTGTCGAACCGCTACATCACCAGCCGTCAGCTGCCCGACAAGGCGATCGACCTGATCGACGAGTCGGCGTCCCGGCTGCGGATGGAGATCGACTCCTCGCCCGAAGAGATCGACCAGCTGCGCCGCAGCATCGACCGGATGACCATGCAGAGCTTCGCGCTGGAGAAGGAGACCGACCCGGCCTCCGTCGAGCGCTACCAGCGACTGCAGGCCGAACTGGCCGACGCCAAGGAGGAGCTGCGCGGGCTGGAGGGCCGCTGGGAGGCGGAGAAGTCCGGCCTGAACCGGGTCGGCGAGCTGAAGGCCAAGGTCGACGAGCTGCGGATCGCGGCCGACCGGGCGCAGCGCGAAGGTGACCTGACCAAGGCGTCCGAGATCCTGTACGGCGAGATCCCCAGCCTGCAGGCCGAGATGGACGCCGCCGAGAAGGACGAGTCGGGGCTCACCCCGATGGTCAGCGACGAGGTGTCGGCCACCGACATCGCCGAGGTGGTGGCGTCCTGGACGGGCATCCCGGTCGGCAAGCTGCTGCAGGGCGAGAGCGAGAAGCTGCTCACCATGGAAGAGCGGCTGGGCGAGCGGCTGATCGGCCAGCGCCAAGCGGTCGTCGCCGTCTCGGACGCCGTCCGCCGCTCGCGGGCCGGCATCTCCGACCCGAACCGGCCCACCGGATCGTTCCTGTTCCTCGGCCCGACCGGCGTCGGCAAGACCGAGCTGGCCAAATCGCTGGCCGAGTTCCTGTTCGACGACGAGCACTCGATGGTGCGCATCGACATGAGCGAGTACGGCGAGAAGCACTCGGTGTCCCGGCTCGTCGGTGCCCCTCCCGGCTACGTCGGCTACGAGGAGGGCGGCCAGCTGACCGAAGCGGTGCGCCGCCGTCCCTACTCGGTGATCCTGCTCGACGAGGTCGAGAAGGCGCACCCCGAGGTGTTCAACATCCTGCTGCAGGTCTTCGATGATGGACGGCTCACCGACGGCCAGGGCCGCACGGTCGACTTCCGCAACGTGATCCTGATCATGACCAGCAACCTCGGCTCGCAGTACTTGGCCGACCCCAGCCTGGAGCCGGAGCTCAAGGAGCAGGCCGTGATGGGCGTGGTGCTGCAGGCGTTCAAGCCCGAGTTCCTGAACCGGCTGGACGAGATCGTCATGTTCACCCCGCTGGGCACCGAGGAGCTGAGCAAGATCGTCGACATCCAGCTGCGCGGGCTGAACGCCCGGCTGGCCGAGCGACGGATCCACGTCGAGGTCACCCAGGCCGGCAAGGACTGGCTGGCGCTGACCGGCTTCGATCCGGTCTACGGCGCCCGTCCGCTGAAGCGGCTGGTGCAGACCACGATCGAGGACGCGATGGCCCGGCGGATACTGGCCGGCGACATCATCGACGGCGACACCATCCGGTTCGATGTGGACGCCGACGGCAGCGGCCTGGCGGTCGTCGAGGGCTGAGACCACCGGGCGCCGTCCGCCTGAACCGAAAAGGAACCGTCCCCTGGACACCAGGGGACGGTTCCTGCCGTTTCGGACGGCTTGATGTGAAACTCACAGGTTCGTCACAGCTGGGGGACAGGCATAGGGGTGTTGCCTGCGATTGAGTGGGGTTCCGCGAAGGCGCCGCGGTTGCCAGTGACGTAGACGACAAGGAGCATCATGCCCCCGGTGGACCCGTTGCCGCCCACGGTGAGGTTGTTCCACATCGGCCCGCAGAAGACCGGGACGACCGCACTCCAGACCGCCGCTGCCGCGCGGCGTCCCCAATTGATGGCGCACGGTGTGCTCTACCCGGGCCGGACCGTCAACCACCGGCTGGCGATCGCGTCCCTGGTCGGGAAGGGAATCGGCTGGAAGGCCGCGTCCGACGGCACCCCCACCGAGCCACCGCCGCGGCAGCACTGGAACGACCTGGTCGCCGAGGTGAACAGCTACCCCGACCGACGCGCCTGGTTCGGCCACGAGTACGCCGCCGGCGCCAAGACCGGCGTGATCCGCGAGGTCCGCGACACCTTCGGCGACGACCTGCACATTCTGATCACGCTGCGCAGCGTGGCGCGCATGTTGCCGTCCATCTGGCAGGAGACGAACAAGGCCGCCGGTAACCGCGGCACCTTCGACCGCTGGCTGCGGCGTGCGCTCACCCCCGGCACCGAGGTGAACCAGATCGTCCAGACCCGGCACGACCAGGGCGCGCTGGTGCGCCGCTGGGCCGACGTGGTCGGCGAGAAGAAGGTCACCGTGGTGGTGCTGAACCCCGGCGATCACGACTTCCTGCCGCACACCGTGGAGCAACTGCTCGATCTGCCCGCGGGACTGCTGGCGAACGCCGAGAAGGAAGAGCATGCGGCCAACCGCTCGCTGACCGCCACCGAGGTCGAGCTGTTGCGCCAGTTCAACCGGCGGTTCCGCGGCTACGACACCACCCCGGCTGAGCACGAGTTGGTGATGATCCGCGGCATCGCGCCGCGGGTGCTGGGCTACCGTGAGCCGCCCTCCGACGAACCCCGGCTGGCGATGCCCGACTGGGCGGCCGACCTGGCCGACGACGCCGCACTGCGCCACGCGGACGCGGTGGCAGCCAGCGGCGTCCGGGTGGTCGGCGACCTGGACCACCTTCGGCTGCCGGCGCGCCGGCGCCGTGACCCTGCCGAGGACCATCGCACCGCGACCGACGTGCCGATGGATCTGGCCGTCGAGGCCATGCTCGGCGTGGCCGCCGTCGCGCTGGGCCGGGATCCCGGCTTCCGGCGGACGCCGGAACGGCCGATGTCGCTGGCTTCGGTGCCCGCCAAGACTCTGGCGGCCGAGCTGTCGCGGCGCGGTGCCGGACGGGCCGCGCGGCTGGTGCGTCGGGGCTTCGGCAAGGCAACCCCGTAGTCGTCGGCGATGGTGATGATGACCGACGGCCCGGCCCACGATGCGGCGCCATGCCCTGGCCCACGCGCGGCGGCCTTAGCCTGGACCGAACCTGCCACGGACGATAGAGGTGAGCACGCTGGACATCGGGATCGCGGTGGCCGGGCTACTCGTGGGGATCGTGGTCGGCCTCACCGGAATGGGCGGTGGCGCCCTGATGACCCCGGTGCTGGTGCTGTTCTTCAAGGTCGACACGCTGACGGCGATCTCCAGCGATGTGGTCAGCAGCCTGTTCATGAAGCCGGCCGGCGCGGTGGTGCACATCATGCGCAAGACGGCGAACCTGCAGCTGGTGCTGTGGTTGTGCATCGGCTCGGTGCCGTCCGCCTTCGTGGGTGCGATGCTGGTCGACCATCTGCGCGGCCTGGCCGGCTTCGAGGAGATTCTGCTGGCCGTGCTCGGCGTGGCGCTGCTGCTCGCTTCGGCCGGCCTGATCATCCGGGCCTGGTTCCAGATGACCCGCAAGCGGACGCTGTGGGGCGAGGGTGCGGCACCGGCGTCCTCGCCGGACATCGAGATCCGGAAGCTGCCGACCGTGCTGCTGGGGGCGCTCGGCGGGCTGATGGTCGGGTTGACCTCGGTCGGTGCGGGATCGCTGATCCTCACCCTGCTGCTGGTGCTCTATCCGAGACTGAAGCCGTCCCAGCTGGTCGGTACCGACCTGGTGCAGGCGGTGCCGCTGGTGGCCGCCGCCTCCGTCGGGCACCTGATGTTCGGCGAGGTGTCGCTGGGCATCACCGGCTCGATGCTGATCGGCGCGATCCCGGGCGCGTTCCTGGGCGCCCAGATCTCATCCCGGGCTCCCGGTGGGGTGATCCGGCGGGCGCTGGCCATTCTGCTGATGGCGTCCGGGCTGAAACTGCTCGGTGTTCCGACCATGGGTGTCCTGGCGATCAGCGGCGCCGCGACCGCGTTCGGTCCGATTGCCTGGGCGGTGCTGCGGCGACGCTACAGCTGGTCGAACCGCACCCGCTCCCGGCGCTCGGACGAGGTCGCCGAACCGACGCCGCGACAAGCGCAGCCGCGCGAGCGGCCGCCACGACAACGGGTCTGCGGGGAGGCCGGTGATGACCCGTGACGACACGGCGATCGACTGGGCGGCGCTGGCCGACCTGCCCGCACTCACCGTTGAGGCCGGCGACCTGGAGCTGGTCGAACTCGTCCAGCGCGGGCTGGTCACCCCACGACTGAGGTTGACCCACGTCGCGTCCGAGGCTGTCGGTGACGCCGGCTCGGTGGTGATCAAGGACGCCGAGGCCACCCCGCTGCTGCTCGGCCGGGCCGTGGCCGGCGTGCTCGAGGTGGAGACGCTGCGGGCGGTCGCCCCGGTCGATATGGAGAGCCTGAGCGAGGCGGACGGCCCGGCCGATCTGGCGGTGGTCGCCCAGGGTGTGCCGACCGCGTCCGACCTGGCCCGGCTGGACGCGCTGATCGCGCCGCGCAGCACGGTGCTGTGGCTCGCGCTGGCCGGCCGTTCCCGGATCGGACGGCAGCTGCTCGGCGACCTGCCCGCGGCGATCCGGGCCTGTGGCCGGGGGAGTCACCGGATCGTCCGGGTGCCGTGGCCCGATCCGGGGGCGCGGGGGCTGTTCGAGCGGCCCCGGATGCCGACGCCGTCCGGCCTGGCCGGGGCATATCGGGCCAAGCACTTCATCGTGGTCGGTGAGCGTCCCGAGGACGCCGTCGCCCGCACCCACCGGGGCGGCACGGTGATATTCCTCACCGGCCTCTCCGGCTCGGGCAAGTCGACCATCGCCAAGGCGCTGCGCAACGCTCTCGAACCGCGGACCAGCCGTGAGGTGACCCTGCTCGACGGCGACGACGTCCGCCGGATGCTCTCCGCGGGCCTGGGTTTCGACGCCGCCGGACGCGAGGCGAACGTCCGCCGCACCAGCTGGGTGGCCGCGCTGCTGGCCCGGCACGGCGGGATCGCGATCACCGCGCTGATCGCCCCGTTCGCCGACGGCCGGGCCGAGGCGGCGCGGATGGCCCGGCAGGGCGCCGACTTCCTCGAGGTGTGGATCTCGACACCGCTGGCGGAGTGTGAACGGCGCGACCGCAAGGGCCTGTACGCGCGGGCCCGATCGGGCGAGCTGACCAACTTCACCGGCATCGATTCGCCCTACGAGGCGCCGGAGAACGCCGACCTGGTGATCGACACCACCACGACCGGGGTGGACGACGCGGTGGCGCTGATCCTCGCCGAACTGCGCGAGCGGGCGCGCCTCCGCGGGGACGACCTGACCCGGCGGGCGACCCGGCTCGCCGATGCGGAGCGGGACGAGCAGGCCAGCTATGACATCTGACCCCGGCGCACAGCTCGAAACCGCACAGTTCGAAGGAGAATCATGAGCCGCTACGTGCTGAGTCACCTGCGCGCACTCGAAGCGGAAAGTATCCACATCATCCGTGAGGTGGCCGCCGAGATGGAGCGGCCCTGCCTGCTGTTCTCCGGCGGCAAGGACTCGGTGGTGATGAGCGTGCTGGCCCAGAAGGCGTTCGCGCCGGCCCGGATTCCGTTCCCGTTCATGCATGTGGACACCGGGCTCAACTTCCCCGAGGTGATCGCCTTCCGGGACTGGTGGGTGGAGCAGCTCGAGGTGCAGCTGGTGGTCGCGTCCGTCCCCGAGGCGATCGACCGGGGCCTGGTGCAGCCCGAGCCGAACGGGTCGCGCAACCGGGTGCAGACCCCGGTGCTGCTGGACGCGATCGAACAGCACCGCTTCGACGCCCTGTTCGGCGGTGCCCGGCGCGACGAGGAGAAGGCGCGCGCCAAGGAGCGGGTGTTCTCGTTCCGGGACGACTTCGGGCAGTGGGACCCGAAGAATCAGCGCCCGGAGCTGTGGAATCTGTACAACGGCCGGGTGAACATGGGCGAGAGCATCAGGGTCTTCCCGCTGTCGAACTGGACCGAGCTGGACACCTGGACCTACATCGCCGAAGAGGACCTGCCGCTGCCGAACCTGTACTTCGCCCGCGAGCGGGAGGTGGTGCGCCGGCAGGGCATGCTCTACGCGGTGAACGAGTTCGTGGTGCCGGCCGAGGGTGAACAAACCGAGCGGCTGAGCGTCCGCTACCGCACCATGGGCGACGCCAACCTGACCGGCGCGGTCGAATCGCAGGCGGACACCAAAGAGGCGATCGTGGCCGAGATCGCCGCCGCCCGGCTGACCGAACGCGGGGCGACCCGCGGCGACGACCGGGTCAGCGAGGCGGCGATGGAGGACCGGAAGAAGGAGGGCTACTTCTGATGAGTGAGTTGACCGCGCATGCGTTGAGCGGCGGCGATCTGCTCCGGTTCGCCACCGCGGGCAGTGTCGACGACGGCAAGAGCACCCTGATCGGCCGGCTGCTGTACGACTCGAAGGCGATCTTCGAGGACCAGTACGACGCCGTGGAACGGGTCAGCACCCAGCGCGGCGACGACTACGTCGACCTGGCGCTGCTCACCGACGGCCTGCGCGCCGAACGTGAGCAGGGCATCACCATCGACGTCGCCTATCGGTATTTCGCCACCCCGAAGCGGAAGTTCGTCATTGCCGACACCCCGGGGCATCCGCAGTACACCCGCAACATGGTGACCGGCGCCTCCACCGCCGACGCGGCCCTGATCCTGATCGATGCCCGCAAGGGGATGACCGAGCAGAGCCGGCGGCACTCCTTCCTGGCCACCCTGCTCGGCGTGCGGCACCTGGTCGTCTGCATCAACAAGATGGACCTGGTCGACTACGCCGAACAGGTCTACGACCGGATCGTCGACGAGTTCACCTCGTTCGCCAGCCGGCTCAAGGTGGGCGATCTGGAGTTCATCCCGATCTCGGCGCTCAAGGGCGACAACGTGGTGACCCGCAGCACCAACACACCCTGGTACGACGGGCCGTCGCTGCTCTATTACTTGGAACACCTGCATGTGGCCTCGGATCGCAACCTGACCGACGTCCGGTTCCCGGTGCAGTACGTGATCAGGCCGCAGTCGGCCAAGGCCCGCGACTATCGCGGCTACGCCGGCACGGTGGCCAGCGGCGTGATCAAGGTCGGCGACCCGATGATGGTGTTGCCCAGCGGCTTCACCACCACGGTCAGTGCCATCGACTCGCCGACCGGTCCGGTCGACGCGGCCTACCCGCCGATGTCGGTGGTGCTGCGGCTGGCCGATGAGCTGGACATCTCCCGCGGCGACATGCTGGTGCGGCCCAACAACCCGGCCGAGGCCCGCCAGGAACTAGACCTGCGGATCTGCTGGATGGACGAGGCCACCACCCTGACGCCGGGCCGCACGCTGGCGGTCAAGCACACCACCACCTGGGGCCGGGCCAAGGTGCGCGAAGTGCTGTACCGGCTGGACATCAACACCCTGCACCGCGACGAGTCGGCCACCGCGCTGCAACTCAACGACATCGGACGCGTCCGGCTGCGCTGCTCCCGTCCGCTGTTCATGGACGACTACAGCGAGAACCGCGCCACCGGCGCGGTGATCCTGGTCGACGAGTCCAGCAACAAGACGGTGGGTGCCGGCTTCCTCGCCTGAGACCCCTGCCCCATGTCATCCCGGACTCGATCCGGGATCTCCGGCCGGGCGAAAGGCTCAGTGCCGGGACAGGAATTTGATCCAGCGCCGCTTCACCGTCCGGCCGAAGTGCCAGATCCAGCCGCCGCCGCCCTCGCGTCCGGTGCGGACGTAGTGCAGCACGTTGAGGTTGTTCATCAGCAGTTCGATCTTGCGGGCAGCCTCCGGTGACCCGGCGATGAGCAGCTGGTCGCCCACCTCCAGCTGGTAGCCGGTGGTCGGCAGGATCGCGCCACCGTCGCCGCGGGACACCATCAGCACCAGCGCGTTGGCCGGCTTGTCGTGGTCGTAGGGATCGGTCAGCAGATGGCCGATGTTCACCCAGTGCTCTTCTTCGATCGCCTCGACGACGGCGCCGGCGTGGTCGGCGTCGATGGTGACGCCCCACAGCTCCGGGGTGTAGCCACCGTTCAGGTACGACAGTGCCTCGGTGAGTTCGGCGGCCCACTTCTCGGACGCCCCGCGAATCTCCCAGCGGAACCGGTCCAGCAGCGGGGTGGTGATCAGGGCCAGGAACTCGCGGGCGACGATCCGGCTCGGCTGCATGCACTGATCGTCGTGGAAGGCTTCGAACAGGGTGGTGTTGCTGATCTGGTTCTGCCGGGTGACCACGAAGATGTCGGGTTTGAGGTCACGGGCGACCAGGGCGATCGCCAGGTTCTTCAGGTCGCTGGCGTTGCCGGCCACGATGCCGACCGCGTCGTGGATGCCGGCCTTCTTCAGGCTGGCCGAGTCGGTGCCGGTGCCCTCGACGTCCACGCCCTCTTCGCCGTAGTGCAGCCGGTCGATCACGGTGACCTGGTTACCGGCCTTGGTGAGCGCTTCCCGGACGCCGTGGCCGAAGCGGCCGTAGCCGCACATGATCCAATGCCCGCGCGGCGGATGGTGGCGTTCGGGCAGGTCGTCGCCGGGGAAGCCGGTCAGGATCTGACCCAGCCGGTACCGCTCGGGGCGGGCGACCGCGAGCGCCAGGTAGGCGGAGAACCGTTCGAACGGGTTGATCACCATGTCGCCGCCGAACGCGCCCATGGTGTGGTCGGTGTGCGCTTCGCCGACCCGGGCCATCACCGGCAGGCCGGGCCGCAACAGCCGGGCGGTCACCGCGATCGCCCGGTTGGCGATGTCGTCCGCGGCCAGCGCCATCACGCCCCGGCAGTGTGGCGACATCAGCCCGGCGCCGATCAGGTTGGCCGGCTGCGAGGCGTCCGCGACCACCGTCGGGGGGTCGGCGTGGAACTCCTCCAGTTTGATCTGGTCGATCCGGACGGCGTCCGAGTCGACCACCACGAACCGCATGCCCAGCCGGTCCAGGCCCTGGCAGACCAGGGTTCCGGTCTCGCCGACGCCGCAGACGATGTAGAACGGCTCACGCAGCCGCCGGATCCGGCGGGCGTAACGGCCCCGCCGCAGTGCGTTCTGGAACGCGGGTTCCTGCAACAATCCGACGACGGTGGCGACCGCGTACGACCAGCCCGCCACCGTCATGTAGATCGCCACGATCATCCACATCCGTTGCGGCCCCGAATAAGGGTGCGGCAATTCGCCGAAGCCGATCGTGGTGCCGGTGTAACTGATCACATAGAAGGCGTTGAACAACCCCATGCCCGGGGTCGGATTCCCGGCGTCATCGACGCCCGGCACGACCGCCAGCCCGAACACGCTGATCGTGTAGACGCTGATCACCAGAACCAGCGGCACACGCATGCGCCGCAGGAACAGATAGGTGACGTTGTTCATCGAAGCGCCGCCGGGCCGCCTATCGGCGGGCGGTGATGATCTCGGAGATCATCAGCACGACCGAGACCAGGTTGGCCAGCAGGGCGCCCGCCGACATCGACACGACCGTCGCCATGTCCTCGGGGGTGACGCCGCTGGGGGAGGTGGCGGCCCAGCTCCAGATGACCGCGGCGGCGATCAGCTGGACGTCGGCGACCAGCGAGGTGGCCAGGTGGACGGCTCCCAGCTGGGTCCGGTCACCGAACTTCAGCACGGTGGCGATCAGGCTGACCACGATGGCGGCGGCGAGTTCCCACACGTTGTGCAACTCGACCTTGTCCATCTCCCCGGTCCAGAAACCGAAGTTCAGCGCGGCCGCCAATGTGATGAAGAAGCCGAAGATGACCTTTTCCGAGTTCATGCATCCTCCTGAAGCTCGCCCATACTCTAGGCCCGCTGCGGTGATATTCCGCTAGGTGCGGTATTCGCCTCGCCGCGCCGAACGATGGTGGGGCCTCGAACAACGATCCGGATCGGGCCCGGACAGCCGTGCCCGATCCCGATCGTTGTTTCGCCACAGCGGGCACGGGGCCCCACACTGGGGGCATGGAGTTGGTGACCGCCCTGCTCGTCGGAGTACCGGCGCAGATCGCGGTGTTCGCCCTGGTTCCGTTGGCCTGGTGGTTGCAGGCCGGACGTCCGGAGCGATCGTTCCTGCACTGGCTGGGTTTCCATCGGCCCGTCGGGACGCCCGACCAGAGTGTGCTGATCATCCTGGCCGTGTGCGGGCTGGGTTTCCTCGGCGGCGCCCTGCTGGCTCGACCGGCCGTCTGGGTGACCTCCACCGGCGGGTTCATGCTGGTGCTGGCGGTGGCCATCACGGCGGTGCTGCAGACCGCGTTGTCCGAGGAACTCTTCTTTCGCGGCTTCCTGCTGCGCTGGCTGGCGGAGCGGCGACTGGGCCCGGTCCTGTGCAACGTGCTTCAGGCGTCCGTCTGCGGTGTGCTGCGGATGGCCGCGCAGTGGATCTTCGTGAACCGTGATCCGGTGGCCTGTTTGGCTGCTCTCGCGTTGGGCGCCGGTGCCGCGTTCCTGGCCGGACGGGTGCGGCTGCGGACCGGATCGGTGTTGCTGCCGTGGGCGGCGCACGGTGCGGGAAACCTGGTCGCCGGCCTGATCGTGGTGGTGCTGTGACCGGACGTCTCGAGCCCGACCGGGAGGTGCGCGGGGCGTTCCTGGTGCGCACGGGCAGCACCCAGCAGTCCTGGGTGGATCCCGACGACCCGCTGCGGCTCGAGTTCGAATACGTCCAGCGGATCGCCGAGGCACTGCAGGCGACCGTGCTGCGGCGGCCCTCCGGCGTCCGGCTGCGGGTGGTGCATCTCGGCGGTGGCGGGATGACCCTGCCCCGCTGGCTGGCGGCGGTCCGCCCGGGCACCGCGCAGATCGTCTGCGAACCGGACGCCGACCTGCTCGACGAAGTGCGACGCAAGTTGCCGCTCGGCAGGCATGCCGGCATCAAGGTGCGCACCACCGACGGCCGCAGCGGGCTGGCGGCGATGCCCGCCGACTATGCCGACGCGCTGATCGTGGACGCCTTCGACGGCCTGCATGTGCCCGGCTCGCTGGCCACCGCGGAGTTCTTCGCCGACGCCGGCCGGGTGCTCCGCACCGACGGGGTGGTGTTGATGAACCTCGCCGATCAGGCACCGTTCGGCTGGGCCCGGACGTGTCTGGCGGGTACCGCGCGCAGCTTTCCGCACCTGCTGGTGACGGCCGAGTCGGCGGTGTGGAAGGGACGCCGCTACGGCAACCTGGTGGCCCTCGGTTCCCGGGCACCGCTGCCGCTGGCCGCGTTGGATGAGGCCACCCGGCACGCGCTGTTCGGCTACCGGTCGCTCACCGGAACGGGTCTGCGCCGCTGGCTGGGCACCGCGGAACCCTTCACGGACACCGAACCGCAGGATTCCCCGGGCCCGGCGAACGGACGCGGCTGGTTCAGCTGACCGCCGATCCCCGCCGCCGCAACCCGTTGTCAGCCGGTGCACAATAGGGCGATGAGCAGTACCACGGCGACACCCTCCGCCGGGCTGCCCGAGAAGCCCACGCCGAAACCGCGTCGGCACCGGGGCCTGACCATCATCGGCGCGACGCTGCTGATCGCCGGCCTGGGCCTGCTCGGCTTCTACCTCTGGGACGCCTACCTCAACCCGGTGATGGACACCAAAGCGGCCCAACAACAGGTCGACGAGGTGAAGAAGGGGTGGGCGGCCGGCCGCACCCCGGCGCCCACGATTCCCGACAACGCGGTCGGGCTGCTCCGGATTCCTGAGTTCGGGTCGGACTTCGAGGTCGCTGTGATGACCGGCACCAGCCCGTACGCGTTGAGCGTGGGGGTCGGCTGGTTCGAGAGCACCGCGGCGCCCGGGCAGGTCGGCAACTTCGCCGTCGCCGGCCATCGCGGGGCGTCCGGACCGTTCGTGCCGCTGCTCGACCTGAAGCCGGGCGCCCGGATCATCGTGGAGACCCGGGACGCCACCTACATCTATGCACTGACCAGTTCGGCCGCCGACCTGACCGTCGACAAGAAGGAAACCTGGGTGGTCAACCCGGTGCCGGAACGGCCGGGAGCCGAACCCGCCGGGCCGAAGCAGCCCACCGAGCGGCTGATCACCCTGGTCACCTGCCGGAACTTCTTCCACTCGCCGGAGCGCTCGGTGGCCTTCGGCGAACTCATCGAGACCATCAGGAAGTGATGCGTCCAGCCCCCTCCGGCGGGGCACTAGGGTGGCGGCCATGTCGGACCGTTCTGAGCTGATCGAGCACATCAAGCAACTCGCCGTGGTGCACGGCAAGGTCACCCTCACCTCGGGCAAGGAGGCCGACTACTACGTCGACATGCGCCGGGTCACGCTGGACGGCGTGGCCGCCCCGCTGGTCGGACGGGTGATGAACGACCTGGTCGCCGACTGGGACTTCGACGTGGTGGGCGGCATGACGATGGGCGCCGATCCGGTGGCCACCTCGATGCTGCACGCCAAGGCCGCCGCCGGTGGCCGGCTGGACGCCATCGTCGTCCGCAAGCAGGCGAAGGCGCACGGCATGCAGCGCCGGATCGAGGGTGCCGCGGTCAACGGACGCCGGGTCCTGGTCGTCGAGGACACCTCCACCACCGGCGGCTCGCCGCTGGAAGCCATCGAGGCCGTCCGTTCCGAGGGCGGTGAGGTGGTCGGCGTCGCGGTGATCGTCGACCGGGCCACCGGCGCCGCCGAGGTGATCGAAGCGGCCGGCGTCCCGTACCGCTACGCCGTGGGCCTGGCCGACCTGGATCTGGCCTGAGCCTGGTGCCCAACGTCCCCACCGCCGGTTGAGCTTGTCGAAACCTCGAATGGCGCGGCAGGTGTGTGAGGGAAGTGCTGATCATGCACGTCATCCCGGGCTCCGACCCGGGATCTCAGGCGGGGATCCCGGATCAAGTCCGGGATGACGGTGGAGGGGCTTTGATCAGCGGGTCCTCAGGCGTCGCGACGGACGAACCGGAGCGCGGCGACGCCGCCGATCGCCACGACCCAGGTCAGTGCGATCAGTGATCCGGTGCCGGGGGTGAGCACGGCGTCGGTGGCGGCGTAAAGCTGCTGGGCGGCCCGGTCGGGCAGCCAGCGGGCGTGCTCGCTCTGCGCCGCAAGCAACGGGGACGCGATCATCACCACCGACAGCAGGGTGACCAGGGTGGGCACCAGGTGGCGCACCAGCAGCGCGATCCCGGACGCGAGCAGCCCCATCAGCAGCAGGTAGCCGGCCGCGCCCGCCAACGACCCCAGTACGACGTCACCTTCCCGGACGCCGTGTGCGCGCGAGGTGATCGCGCCGGCGGCCCAGGTGGCGGCCACCGTCCCGACGGCGGTCAGCCCTATGGCCATCAGGGTGGACAGAGTCTTGGCCACCAGCAGCCGCGGACGCTGCGGCATCGCCGCCAGGGTGCTGCGGATCTGACTCCCGGCGTATTCGTGGGTGAATGGCAGCGCCCCCACGACCAGCATCCCGGCCTGCAGGTAGGGCACCGTGGCGAGGGTCGCGTCCGTGGCGGTGAACGCAACACGGGCGGCGACGGCGGAGGCAGCGAAAGCTGAGCCGAGCGCGGCACCGGCCAGCACCGTCCCCAGCACGGCCAGCAGCATCGCGGGCAGCGTCCGCAGCTTGTCGAGTTCGGCGGCGACGGCACTGCCCAGCCCCGGCGCGGTCATGCGTCCCTGCTGCGCAGCACGGCGCCCGCCACCACCAGCAACGCCACCGTCCAGGCGGCCATCACCCAGGCGCCCGGGACGGCGTCCAGCCCGCCGTCGACGGTGTCGATGCCGGTGAACAGCCGGCGTCCGGCCAGATCGGGCAGCCAGTGCGCCCACGAGGTCAGGTTGGTCAGCAGCAGCGAGAACGACACCAGCGAGTTGTTCATGATCAGCACGATCAGCGGCACCGTCGCGCTGCGGGTGAGCGTGGTGATGGCCAGCGCCATCAGCCCGGTCAGCGTCCAGTACAGCGTGCCGCCCAGGCATCGGACGACCGCATCGGCCACGGAGACGCTCTCCACCGCGAACTCGCCGATGAGCAGCCGGGCGACGCCGATGCTGACCGGCAGCGTCACCGCGGCGATCCCCACCACCAGCAGCACCACCGTGATCGCTTTCGCGCTCAGCAGGCCGATCCGCTGGGGGAGCACGGCCAGTGTCGTGCCGATCTGTCGGCCGCCGCCGGCGTCCGGGCTGTTCGGGGTGTACTCGCTGCCGATCGCGATCACACCCAGCACCACCGCCCCCACCGTGCCGAGCGGCATCGCCGCGAACGCCGTCTCGAACGGGGACGCACTGGCGATCAACTCGGGTTGTCCGGAGGTGAGCGCCCGTCGTGCCGTCATCGCGTTCAGCACGGTGAGCGCTATCGAGCCCAGCATCGCCACCGCGATACCTGCCCGACCGCCGGGCAGGGTGAGGCACTTGGACAGTTCGGCGGACACCGCCCGGATCAGCCTCATCGGGTCGCCTCAGCGTCGGTCAGCGCGAAGAAGGCGTCCTCAAGGTCGGCGTAACCGCTGGTCACCTCGTCCAGCGGGCCGGACGCGACGATCCGGCCACCGGCGATCATCACGACGTCGTCGGCGAGACCGGCCACTTCGCTCATCAGGTGACTGGACAGCAGCACCGTGCCACCGGCGTCGGCATGCCGACGCAGCAGTCCGCGAATCCACCGGATGCCCTCCGGATCCAGCCCGTTGACCGGCTCGTCCAGCACCAGCACCTCGGGTTCACCGAGCAGCGCGGCGGCCAGCCCGAGACGTTGCCCCATGCCGAGCGAATAGCTGCCGACCCGGGCTCGGGCGTGGTCGGTGAGGCCGACGCGGTCCAGCACCTCGGCGATCCGGTGCCGTCCGATGCCGTTGCTGCGGGCCACCCAGGCCAGGTGGGCGCGTGCTGTCCGTGAGCGGTGCGCGCCCGAGCCGTCCAGCATCGAACCGACGGTGCGCAGCGGGGCGGCGAGTTCGGAGTAGCGGCGTCCGGCGATCAACGCGCGACCGTCGTCGGCCCGGTCGAGGCCCACCAGGATGCGCAGGGTGGACGATTTACCGGCACCGTTGGGGCCGAGGAAGGCGGTGACCCGGCCGGGTGCGGCCTGGAAGCCGACCCGGTCCAGGACGGTGCGGGTACCGTGCCGTTTGACGAGCTGTTCGATGTCGATCATGTCCACCAACCTCACCGGACGCCGCGGCCGTGGACATCGACCCCGAGCCGGGTCCTCGCCGCGCGTCTCCGACCCCGGTCCCTCCGACCTCGGGCCGATGCGCCGGCCGGGGAGCGTTCCTAGACTCGCTGCAATGCAGACCGCCGACCGTCCCGTGCTGCGTTCCCGCGGCTGGCTGGTCGCCGGCGCCACGCTGGCGGTACTGCTGCTGGTGATCTCGACCGTGGGCGTGGATCAACCCGTGCTGGCCACCGCGCTCGCCGCGCTGGCGGTCATGGTCGCCGTGCTGGTGCTGGCCTGGGCGGCGCTCCACGAACGGCGGCAGCGCCGCGAGTACGAGAACGAACTGACCGCCTGGGCCGCCGAGCGGGCCGTCCAGTCCGAACGGTTGCGGATCGCGCGCGACCTGCACGACCTGGCCTCGCACGGGCTCGGCCTGATCACCCTGCGCGCTGCGGCCGCCCGGCGTACCCACGGCCCGGACGCCGACGCCGAGCGGAGCGCCGCCTTGGCCGACATCGAGCGGGCCGGACGGGACGCCACCACCGAACTGCGCCGGATGCTCACCGTGCTGCGTGAACCCGGCAGCGATGTGCCGTTGCGGCCCGCCGAAACCATGGCGGACCTGCCGGCGATCGTCGCCGCGGCGTCGCGCGTGGGGGTCACCGCGACCCTGGACGCGGTTCCGGACGGCCCGGTCTCGGCCGGCGTCCAGCTCACTGTCTGCGCCGTCGTCCGCGAGTGCCTGGCCAACACCGCCCGGCACGCCGGTCCGGTCCCGGCCCGGGTCGAGGTCCGGCGTGCCGGCGACACGGTCGTGGTCGGCGTCGAGGACGAC
>NZ_JASGEN010000004.1:0-8852 GCF_047606365.1 Micropruina sp.
CTGGCGCAGATCGACAGCCCGGCCGCTCGGGACGCGCTGCTGGCCCATGCGACGGATCCCGATCCGCAGGTCCGGCTGGCGGCCGTGTTCGCGCTGGCCGGCGTTCCCGGCGAGGCGGCGGACGCGGCACTCGCCGCTGCCGCCGCCTCCAAAGACCGTCAGCTGGTCGCCCTGGCCGAGCGGATCATGACCGATCGGCGACGCTGAGCCCTTCGATGAGTCGTCCTCTCGCGTCCGGCTTCTAGGTCTCGCGGGTTGAGCTTGTCGAAACCCGTTGCAGCGGGGTCTCGACAAGCTCGACCAATGACAACCAGCGCTTCCTAGGGAACTGCTCCCCCTAGCCGGCGGGCCTCTCGAGGCGCCGGAAGCCGGTCACCCGGATGCCGCGTCCGTACAGCAGCCCGTCGATGGTGACGCCGGGATCGGTGATGCTGACCTGCTCCAGCAGCACGTGCCGGGTGGCGTGATCGACGGCGGCACCGGCGATCACGCGCTCGTCCAGCGTGTCGGGAAGGCCTTCGGCCCGTGCCCGGCGGAGGCTCGCGTCGCGCACCTCGTCCCACTCCTGGCGCGGGACGTCGGCCACCGCAACATGGCGAGGCCCCACCAGCGCCACCTGCAGCGCCAGCTTGGCCAGGATCCGGTCGGTCTCGAGGCCGGGGTCGCCGGTGTGACCGATCAGGACGCCGACGCGCGACACACCGTCGACGAGGTGCAGATGATGGCTGGACGTGCCGTCCAGCCGTTCCACCGACGTGATCACGACCGCCTCACCGGAGGCCGCCGAGAGCTCATCCAACGCGGCGGCGACGCTCATGCCGTCCGGGAGTTCGGACGCCGCCAGCCCGGCGACGTCCAGCCCGGGACTGCTCGCCGCCAGTTCGGCGATCCGGTCGCCGAGGGTGCGCAGGGCCTGGCTCTCGGCGACCACAGCGCTCTCGCAGGCCAGTCCGACCAGGACGCCGGGAGCCGAAGCCACCAGCCCGTCCGCCAGCTCACGGCCTTCGGCCGGCACGGTCTGCGCCGGCGGCTCGGCGCGATGCCGGCGCACGAGGCGTCCGGCCAGCCGCCGCAGCCGGGGATCCGCTGCGTCCAGCGCCTGCCGGACGGCTTCCCGGGCCCGCGGCGAGTCGAGTTGGCCGAGCACGTTCAGCGCTGCGAAGCCGACCATCGGATCGGGGTCGTCGAGCGCCTCCCGCAGGCTGAGCACCACCGGGTCGGCGGCCGGCGAACCGATCAGCCCGAGCGTGTCGGCGGCGTGCTCGCGGATCGCCGCCGACGCTCCCCGGCGAAGTCGCCGTGCGAGCGCCGGCACACCCAGCGCACCCAACGCCTCGAAGGCGATGGTCAGTGAGTTGCGCAGCTCGCTGTCACCGCGCCCCAACTGGTCGGCCATCGTCTCGACGACCAGCGGTGAACCGGTCTGTCCCGCCGCCCACCAGGCCCGGGACGCCACCGCGTCCACCGGATCGGCGATCACCGGCAGCAGTGCCTCGGCGTCACCGGCGTCGCCCAGCTTGCTGAGCACATGGCAGGCCTGCATCCGGGTCAGCCAGTTGGGGTCACCGAGCGCGTCCAGCAGCAGCGGCCGGGCGGCGTCGGCGAGACGCAGCAACGCCCAGGTCAGGGTTTCCCGGATGGCGTGGCTCGGTTCGACCCCCAGCCGGGCGACCAGCGCGGGTGCCGCCTCGACAGCCCGCCAGGTGCCCAGATCGACGGCCGCGCGGAGCCGCAGCTCGGCATCGGCGTCGCCCAGCAGGACGATGGCGGTGATGAGATCGGGTCGGGTGATGGTGTCGGTCATGCCGGGAACTCCACCACCTGACGCCGGGTCAGGTTCAACTCAACCGGTCACCCTGTCGCCGACTCGTCCCGGCGTCGTCCTCAGTGGGCGGTCTCGGTGACCCGGGATTCGCGCACGACCGTCACCTTGATGCTGCCCGGATAAGTGAGTTCGGCCTCGACCTGCTTGGCGATCTCCTTGGCCATCACGTGGGTGGCGGCGTCGTCGACATTCTCGGGCTGCACCATCACCCGGATCTCGCGGCCGGCCTGCATGGCGAAGACCTTGTCGACACCCTTGTGTGAGCGGGCGATCTCCTCCAGGCGCTGGAGCCGCTTCACATACACCTCGAGGCTCTCCCTGCGGGCACCCGGACGGCCGCCGCTGATCGCGTCGGCGGCCTGGGTCAACACCGCGATCACCGTCTGGGGCTCTACCTCGTTGTGGTGGGCCTCGATGGCATTGACGATGTCGGGGTGCTCACCGAACCGGCGGGCGAGGTCGGCACCCACCTTGGCGTGCGAACCCTCCACCTCATGGGTGAGCGCCTTGCCGATGTCGTGCAGAAAGGCGGCCCGCCGTGCCGGTGCCGGGTCGAGATCCAGTTCGGACGCCATCAGGCCCGCCAGGTGCGCGCATTCGACCAGGTGCTTGAGCACGTTCTGCCCGTAGGAGGTGCGGTACTGCAGCGCACCGATGGTGGGCAGCAAGCCGGGATCCAGGTCGGTCAGCCCGACCTCGGCGACCGCGTCCTCAGCCGCGCGCAGGCAGATCTCGTCGATCCGCCGCTTGCTGCGTTCGTAGACCTCTTCGATCCGCGCGGGATGGATCCGGCCGTCGGCGACGAGTTCGGTGAGCGTCAGCCGGGCCACCTCGCGGCGCACCGGGTCGAAGGACGACAACAACACGCTCTCGGGGGTGTCGTCGATCATCACATTGACGCCGGTGGTCTGCTCGAAGGCGCGAATGTTGCGGCCCTCGCGGCCGATGATCCGGCCCTTCATCTCGTCGCTCGGCAACGGCACCGTGGTGACCACCGACTCGGTGGTCTGATCGGTGGCCAGTCGCTGAATGGCGCCGACGATGATCTGCCGGGCCTTCTGGTCGCCGTCGCGGCGCGCCTCGGCCTCGATCGCGCGGCTCAGGTGCACCGCCTCCAGCCGGGCCTCATGTTCCACCTGGGCGAGCAGTTCGGCCTTGGCGGCTTGCGGGGTCATTCCGGCGATGCGGGCGATCTCCTTGCGCTGTTCCGCCTCGGCTTTGTCGAGGGCGGCCCGCTGGGCGTCCAGTTCGGCCAGCGTCAGTTCCAGGTCGCCCAGTCGTTCGTCGAGCTTGCGCTGCAGTCCGGCGTGCTGGTCTTCGCGTTCAGCAACCCGGCGTTCCCGGCGCTCCACCTCTTGGAGCAGCATCTCCACCCGCTCGCGCTCCAGCCTGCTGGCGGTGTCGCTCTCCAGCCGTGCTCGTTCGACGTCGGCCCGGATGCGTTCGGCCTCGGCGCGGGCCGTCGCGATGATCTCGTCGGCCTCGGCCTTACGGGCCAGCGGATCGACCTTGGCGACCAGGGATTGCAGACGGGACCGTTCCTGTTTCTCGGCTTCGACCGCACGACGAGCGGCCTGCTTCTGGGCCTGCTGCTGGTTGCGCACCATGGACACCACAACCAGCGTCAGCCCGACCAGGACGATCGCCAGGACGACGGCGACGATCGCGAGCAACTGCATCGGATCCATCGGATTCCTCCCGTCGTCGGTGAACATGGGTACGCCGAACGGGTCAAATCACCATGGCAATCAGGCGATGCCGAACATGCCGCCAGCACCGCCGTCCGCTCCGCCTGCGGGGATGGACGGAACTCCAATCACGAGTCGTTTGCTAAAACGCTGAAGAAGTCGATCGCTTAGTTGAGATAAATCGTTGACACACCTGTGCAGAGGTTAGGCGTCGGCGGCGCTGTGTTCAAGCGCCGGTCCTTGTGGCGATGGAATTGACTACCCGAAGTCAGGCTCTGACGGACCCTCGCCAACCTCGTCGGAGGGCAGCTCGCGCAGCGCGGTGGCGATGACCGACGAGGAGAACCCGCGGCGGGCCAGTTGGCCGGCCATTCGGCGGTACCGAACCTGGTGCGGGAACCGCTCCAGAGAGCGGGCCCGCTTGGCCACCAGTTCACGGGCGACGGCCAGGTCGGTCTCGTCATCGACCTCGGACGCCGCCCGCTCGATCACCTCGGCATCGACGCCCTTGGTGCGAAGCTCCTGCCGCAGTGCCCGAGTCGAGCGCTGCCGCCGCTGTTGGCCGTCGAAGGTGGCGTCGGCGAACCGACGGTCATCGATCAGCCCCACCTCGGTCAGCCGGTCGAGCACCTCACGGGCGGCCTCCTCAGGCACCCGGCGTTTGGCCAACGCCCGCTCGAGTTCACGGCGGGTCCGGTCACGGACGTCGAGCAGTCGCAGCGCGATCTCACGCGCCACCGCGACCGGATCGGCGTCCGGACCGTCGGGAACCTCGGCCGCCACGCTCAGAACTCGACCTCGCCGGTCACCGGGTCGATGCCGGGCGGAACCTCGGCGTGCTCACCGATGCCCAGGTGCTTCAGGATGCGGGTCTCGAGCTCGTCGGCCACCTCGGGGTTCTTCCGCAGGAACTTGCGGGCGTTCTCTTTGCCCTGGCCCAGCTGGTCGGCCTCGTAGGTGAACCAGGCGCCCGCCTTGCGCACCAGGCCGGTCTCGACGCCCAGGTCGATCAGGCTGCCCTCACGGCTGATGCCCTTGCCGTACAGGATGTCGAATTCGGCCTGCTTGAACGGCGGGGCCATCTTGTTCTTGACCACCTTCACCCGAGTCCGGTTGCCGACCATGTCGGTGCCGTCCTTCAGGGTCTCGATGCGGCGCACGTCGAGGCGCACCGACGAGTAGAACTTCAGCGCCTTGCCGCCGGTGGTGGTCTCGGGCGAACCGAACATCACGCCGATCTTCTCGCGCAACTGGTTGATGAAGATCGCGGTGGTGCCCGCCCCGGACAGCGCGCCGGTCATCTTGCGCAGCGCCTGGCTCATCAGCCGAGCCTGCAGGCCCACGTGGCTGTCGCCCATCTCGCCCTCGATCTCGGCCCGCGGGGTGAGCGCGGCCACCGAGTCGATCACGATCAGCGCCAGCGCGCCGGAGCGGACCAGCATGTCGGCGATCTCGAGGGCCTGCTCACCGTTGTCGGGCTGGCTGACCAGCAGCGCGTCGGTGTCGACGCCGAGCTTCTCGGCGTAGGCCGGATCGAGCGCGTGCTCGGCGTCGATGAACGCACAGATGCCGCCGGCGGCCTGCGCGCTGGCGATCGCATGCAGCGCCACCGTCGTCTTACCGCTGGACTCAGGGCCGTAGATCTCGACCACCCGACCCCGCGGCAGCCCGCCGATACCGAGCGCCACGTCGAGTGCGATCGACCCGGTCGGGATCACCTCGATCGGCTGCCGGGTCTCTTCGCCCAGCCGCATCACCGACCCCTTGCCGTGCTGCTTCTCGATCTGTGCGAGGGCCGCACCAAGCGCCTTTTCCCGGTCCGCAATCGCCATCTCCGCTGTCCTTCCTCATCCGGCCGTTGCCGTCTCTCAAGCCTTCTGTTGTCACCTTACGAACGGGCACTGACAAAAACGTCAAACTCGCTTCAGGCTGTGGGTAACCGGCCGAAACACCCGGGGCCACGGGACAGCACACTACCGAACAGATGTTCGAAACACACCCGACACGCCGTCAGCGCTCGGACGCGGGAAGCTCCAGATTGCGCCACACTGCGCGCCAGATCTCCTTGCACGGAACACCCGCTGCCAGCGCTTCACGCACCGTGCGGCTGCCGAGTTCGGAGACCACATGGCTCTCGGCCCAGATCAACGCGGGGACCCGCCCCATCTGGCGCGTCAGCCGCGCCCAGAGCTCTGCCTCGCGCACCTCAGGCGGCGACCCGGCGGCGCACCGGAAGATGTGCCACCACGTCGCGATCGTCGTATTTGTCGCTCACCCGGCGCAGCACCAGCGACAGCGGAACCCCGAGCGCGCCGCAGATGGCGTTGAGCAACTCGCTGGAGGGCTCCTTCTGGCCGCGCTCGATCTCGGACAGGTAGCCGAGGCTCACCCGGGCCGACGACGACACCTCGCGCAGGGTGCGCCGATCCGCGTTGCGCAGTTCACGCAACGATTCACCCAGCAATTCCCGCATCAACTGCGGCCGGTCAGCCTCGGCGGCGATCATGCCCACGACTCTACCCATCCATAGCTCTCATCGACGTCCTGCATCAACACGCGTCGCGCAGGATATGTTCCAACTCGCGCCCGCGGCGTCCGTCGCACGGATCGGACACTCGTCGGCGCCACGCACTCAGACCCTGTGGTCAGTCCCGCTTGATCGGATCGAGCAGATCCAGCAGCATCCGCAACGCCGCCTGTACAGTCTGCTCCCGCACGGGTTCCCGCTCGCCCTCGAACTGGAAGCGCAGCGCGGTCGGCGACGGCTGCATCGTGCCCACCCGCGGCCCGATCACGGCGATCCACACCTCGCCGGGCTGGTGTCCCTCCTGGGGCGCCGGGCCAGCCACCCCGGAGGCCGCCAGCGCGTAGTCGGCACCGGTCAGCTCCTGCACGCCCACCACCATCTCGACCGCGGTCTGCTCAGAGATCACCCCGTGCTTGCGCAGCACCGCGGGATCCACTCCCCCGATCCGCGCCTTCTGCTCAGTGGCGTAGACCACGACCCCGCCCACGTAGTACTGCGAGGCGCCGGGGACTCCGGTGATCGTCGCACCCAGCAGCCCGCCGGTCAGCGACTCCGAGGTGGCGAGGGTGAGACCACGCTCGGTCAGCGTCCGTCCCACTACCTCGGCGAGCGAACGCTGGGTCATCTACTTCTCCTGTTCGGCCAAGCCACGTCTCCGCAAGGCGATCGCCTCGCGAATGTAGTCGACCGCGGTCACCAGGGTCACCACGACAGCGGCCGTCATCACGATCCAGGCCGTCCACTGTAGCCAGGACGGCATCAGTGGCAAGCCCGGCAGGTACAGCAGCAGCGCGATGCTCTGCAGCACGGTCTTCAGCTTGCCGCCGGCGTTGGCGGCCATCACGCCGTACTTCAGCATCGCCACCCGCATCCAGGTGATGCCCCATTCGCGGGCCAGCACCAGCACGGTCACCCACCAGGGCAGTTCGCCGACGATGCTCAACCCGACGAAGGCCATGCCGGTGAGCGCCTTGTCCGCGATCGAGTCCCACAGCTTGCCGAAGTCGGTGATCAGGTTGTAGCGGCGGGCGATCCGGCCGTCGATGGCGTCGGTGGCGATGGCGAACGCGAACACCGCGGTGGAGCCCAGCCGCCAGGCCAGGTCGGAGGGATGACTCAGCAGCATCCAGGCGAAGACCGGCACCAGCACCAGGCGCAGCACGGTAAGGGCGTTGGCGGCGTTCAGCCGGCTCGGCTGACTCGGCTGGCTGGTCATGACGCCTCGGACGCGGTCAGGTCGATGCCGTCGGCAGCGGTGACGGTGGCCCAGACCAGGCTCCCCACCTCGTGCCGGCGTCCCTCGACGCGGGTGCTGCCGTCCACTTCGGGGCCCTGGTGGACGGCCCGTCCGGTGCGGCCGTCGCTGTGCTCGACCAGGACGCGGACGCGCTCGCCGACCCGGTCCTCGGCACGCTGCGCGGACACCTCCTCGGCCAGCCGGGACATGGTCTCCAGCCGTTCGGCGATCACCTCGTCGGGCAGCTTCCCGTCCAGGGCCGCGGCCTCGGTGCCCTCCTCGTCGGAGTAGCCGAAGACGCCCAGGACGTCCAGCCGGGCCGCGGCCGCGAAGTCGCACAGGGTCGCGAAATCGGTCTCGGATTCGCCGGGGAATCCGACGATGACATTGCTGCGAATACCGGCCTCGGGGGCCACGCTGCGGACGCGGTCGAGCAGGCCGAGGAAGGAGTCGGGATCGCCGAACCTCCGCATCCGGCGCAGCACGCCCGGCGCCGCATGTTGGAAGGACAGATCGAAGTAGGGCACCACCTTGTCCACCGCCAACATCCCCTCGATCATTCCGGGCCGCAACTCGGCCGGTTGCAGGTACGACACCCGGAGCCACTCGATGCCGTCGATCCGGGCGAGCTCGGCCAGCAGCAACTCCAGCGCGCGTGCACCGGCCGGCAGGTCCTTGCCGTAGGACGAGGTGTTCTCGCTGACCAGGAACAGTTCCTTGACGCCCTGCTCGGCCAGCCAGCGCGCCTCGCCGACCAGTTCATCGGTGCCGCGGGAGAGATAGGAGCCGCGGAACGACGGGATCGCGCAGAAGGTGCAGCGCCGGTCGCAGCCCGAGGCCACCTTGAGCGGCGCCATCGGCGAATTGTCGAGGCGGTGCCGCAGCACCCGCGGGCCGGTGGCCGGCGCCCCGTGGCCCGGCAGGGTGACGCTGCGGGCGGCCGCCGGACGCTCGGCGGGAGCCAGCGGCAGCAGCTTCCTACGGTCGCGGGGCCGGTGGGACCGGTGATGCCCGCCGGCCATGATCCAGCGCAGCCGGTCGGCGATGTCGGGGTAGGAATCGAAGCCGAGCACGGCGTCCGCCTCGGGCAGCGCGGCGGCGAGTTCGTCGCCGTACCGCTCGGCCATGCAGCCCACCGCCACCACGGCCTGGGCCGCTCCGGACTGCTTCAGGTCGGCGGCGGCGAGCAGGGTGTCGACCGAGTCCTTCTTGGCGGCGTCGATGAATCCGCAGGTGTTGACCACGATCGCATTCGCGGCCTCGGGATCGTCGGTGACCTCGAAACCACCCTGCTCGAGGCGGGCCAACAACTCTTCGGAATCGACGTCGTTGCGCGCGCAACCCAGGCTCACCAGATGTACGCGCGCGGTCACGTCAGCAATCTATCCCAGCACCCTGTGAGCGCAGCCCGTCAGGCGGCCAAGTGTCGCAAGGGAAGCAGGTCGGGACGGCTCCCACGACACCGCGGTGACCAAAGGAACCGTCCCCGGTGACCAAAGGAACCGTCCCCGGTGACCAAGAGAACCGTCCCCGGTGACCAAGAGAACCGTCCCCGGTGACCAAGAGAACCGTCCC
>NZ_JASGEN010000005.1:0-10609 GCF_047606365.1 Micropruina sp.
CCCCCGTCCAGGCCGCCCGTGGCTGCGGCGCGGCGAACCGCAGCTCGCCCACCGGCGGTTCGGCGAAAGGGATGCCCAGAAAGGCGACCGAGCCGGGCCGCTGAACGCCGCGGACGGCGCCCGCGGTGGTGCGGACGAGAGGTTCGGGTGTCGCGTCCACTGTGACATTCTCCTTGTCGGGCCCCGATCCGGGCAGGTCGGCCTACAGTATGCCGGTGACGTTGGCGGTGCTGGCCCTGATCTGCGCCGTCGCCATGCTCGGACCGGTGGTCAGCCTGAACCGGATGGTGCACATCCCGGTCGTCATCGGTGAACTCGCCGTCGGCATCGCGCTCGGCCATACCGGTGCGGGTGTGATCGACGCCGACGATCCGACGCTGTCGTTCATGGCGCAGATCGGCTTCGCCCTGGTGATGTTCGTGGCCGGCAGCCATGTGCCGCTGCGCCAGCCGGCGATGCGCAGCGGGTTGCGCAACGGCCTGTTGCGGGCGCTGGGCGTCGCCGTGATCGCGGCACCGCTGGGCCTGCTGATCGCGTCCTTCTGGGGGACCGGGCACGGACCGCTCTACGCGGTGCTGATCGCGTCGTCGTCGGCGAGCATCGTGATGCCCGCCCTGGGCGGCGCCGCGGTCACTGCCCGGTCGGGTCTCGAGATGCTCGTCCAACTCGCGATCGCTGACGCCGCCTGCATCGTGGTGCTGCCGCTGGTCCTCGACCCGTCGCAGGCTCTGATCGCCGGGCTGGGCGCCCTCGGTGTGCTGGCGGTGGCAGCGGTCTTCTTCCTCTTCCTACGCTGGTCCGAGCGCACCGGACGGCGTGACCAGCTGCACGAGTTGAGCGAGAAGCGCGGCCTGGCTATGGAGCTGCGGATCACCCTCACCATGCTGTTCACCCTGGCGGCGCTGGCCGCCACCGTGCACGTCTCGGTGATGCTGGCCGGCTTCGCGATGGGCCTGGCGATGGCGGCGGCCGGCGAGCCGCGCCGGATCGCCAACCAGACGTTCGCCCTCACCGAAGGCTTCTTCGCACCGATCTTCTTCGTCTGGCTAGGCAGTTCACTGGATCTACGGGCTTTGGCCGGTGATCCGCAGGCGATCGGCCTCGGGGTGGCGCTGGGGGCGGCCGCCGTCCTGGCGCACGGGCTGTTGACCTTCACCCGGCAGCCGTTGCCGATTGCTGTCGCGACGTCGGCGCAGCTGGGCGTCCCGGTCGGGGCGGCAGCGCTGGGCAAGACGATGGGCGTCCTGGATCCGGGTGAGGCGACAGCGATGCTGCTGGGCGCGCTGATCACCATCGCGGTGGTGGCGGCGTTCAGCGATCGGCTGGTGCAGGCGGTCACCGCGCCGGTCCCCGATCCGTCCGCCGGTTGATCCGGATCGGCGGATCCGGGCGGAGCAGTTCCGCCGAAAAGGATTCCGAGGATCCTGCTCGGATCAGGCCGGAGCGCGACTACATTGAGCCAATGCATGCGACGGCCACCGAGACGGACTTCGTCCTCCCGTCGTCCCGGGTCGCCGCGCTGACCGCGCTGGTGGTGTGTGCCGCCCAACCGGAACGCCGGACGGTGCTCAGCCCGCTGTCCGGACGTCCGCTGGCGCAGATCCCGCAATCGTCGCGGGCCGATGTGGCGGGCGCCGTCGGTACCGCCCGGTCGGCGGCCAGGCAGTGGCGTGAGCTGAGCCCGCGGCGCCGGGCGGCGATCGTGCTGGCCTTCCACGACCGGCTGCTGGCCGGCCGTGAAGAGATTCTCGACCTGATCCAGCTGGAGACCGGCAAGACCAGGGCGGACGCCTTCGAAGAGGTCGCCGAGGTGGCGAATGTGGCGCGCTACTACGCGCGCACCGCGTCCGCGCTGCTCGAACCGCGGCGCCGTCGCGGGGTGCTGCCGGTCGTCGGCCACGCCACCCAGTCCCGGCTGCCGCGCGGCGTGGTGGGCGTCGTCACGCCGTGGAATTATCCGTTCGCGCTGTCGCTCGGTGAGGCGATCACCGCCTTGCTGGCCGGCAACGTGGTGCTGTTGCGTCCCGATCCGCGTACCGCGCTGTGTGTGCTGTGGGGGGTGCAGCAGCTGATCACCGCCGGGTTGCCGGCCGGTGTGCTGCAGGTGGTCGTCGGTGATGGCGATTCGATCGGTGCCGCCGTCGTCCGTTGCGTCGACTTCATCAGCTTCACCGGCTCGACCCGCACCGGACGCGCGGTGGCGGCGGTCGCGGCCGAACGGATGGTCGGCTGCTCCCTCGAACTCGGCGGCAAGAACGCCCTGTACGTGCGCGCCGACGCCGCCCTGCCGCTGGCGGTCGACATCGCCCGCCGCAGCGTCTTCACCGCAGCCGGGCAGCTCTGCACCCACACCGAGCGGCTGATCCTGCACAAGGACATCGCCGAGGAGTTTCTGCGACTGTTCCTGGCGGCGGTCGCCGAGCTGCGGCTCGGTGTCGCCCTCGACTACGGCTACGACATGGGTTCGCTGTTCGGACCGGAGCAACTCGAGCGGGTCATCGGCCACGTCGAGGACGCCCGTCGCCGCGGTGCCCGGGTGCTCACCGGCGGCCGCCATCGTCCCGAGATCGGGCCGTGGGTCTACGAGCCGACCGTGCTCGAGAACGTCAGCGCCGCCATGGACCTGCGTGACGCCGAAACGTTCGGCCCGGTGGTCAGCGTGTACCGGGTGGCCGACGACGACGCCGCGGTGCGCCTGATCAACGACTCCGACTACGGCCTGCACGCCACCATCGTCAGCGGCGACCGGACGGCGGCGCGGGCGTTGGCGCCGCTGCTGCGCACCGGCACCGTCAGCATCAACGAGAGCTTCGCCGCCTCCTGGGGCGCGGTCGGCGCCACCATGGGCGTCCGGGGTGACTCGGGGACCGGCTATCGGCACGGCCCCGAGGGTCTGCTCGCCTACACGGCGGTGCAGAGCGTCGCCGAACAGCGCGCCGGACGGCTGGGAGTGCGTGGCGCCGAAGGACAGCGGCGGTTCGCCGACTGGTTCAGCCGCGCGCTGGTGGCGGCGCGGCGCGGCGGACTGCACTGAGCGCCTCGATCGCCTCCTCGGTCGAATCCACCAGCCGGATGAAGTCGGCCATCCGGCGTCCGGTGGCGAGGCTGTGCAGCAGCGGCCAGACCGGCAGCACTTCCGTCCAGTACTCCGAACCGACCAGCACCAGCGGCGCCACCGGGTCGGACGCGGCGGCGTAGTAGTTCGGGGTGACCGCCTGGAACACCTCTTGGACGGTGCCCGCCGCGCCCGGCAGGTAGACCAGGCCGCCGCGGCACATCCGCAGCAGCACGTCCTCACGCAGCGCGTTGGTGAAGAATTTGGCGATCCGGGTGGCGAACAGGTTGGGCGGCTCGTGCCCGTAGAACCAGGTCGGAATGCCCAATGACAAGCGGGTACAGCGATACCGGTGGGCCACCGCCTGGGCCGAGCGGGCCCAGCCGGTGATGTCGACCGACCAGGGCGCTCCGGTGGCCAGGTCGTCGATCGCGGCCTGCAGTTCGGCGTCCGTTCCGTCGAAGGAGGCACCCAGGTTGGCCGCCTCCATCGCGCCCGGGCCGCCGCCGGAGAGCACGATGTGGCCCTCATCGGCCAGCCGGTGCGCCAGCTCGGCGCTGGCCCGGTAGGGGCCGGAGCCGCGGCGTTCGGCGTGCCCGCCCATGATGCCGACCACCCGGGACAACTCGACGTCGGCCAGGGTCTGCTGCAGGGCTTCGGTGATCGCGTGGTCGTGCAGAGCGGCGGCCAGGTCGGCCGCCAATCCGCCGGGACGCAGCTGCGCCGACTGCCAGGCGAAGATGGCGGCATCGGTGGTGGCCGGGTAGCCGTCCGCGAGATGGTCGTACAGCTCGTCGGGGGTGTACAGGTCGGGCCGGTACGGGTCGAACGGCAGGTCGGGCAGCCGCGGAAAGATCAGCGCACCGCGCCGGGCCAGATTCGAGGCGTCCGCGGGACGAAGGGCGCAGCCCAGGAAGATCCCGCCCTTGACCTCGGTGGACCGCAGCGCGGTCGAGCGCCCGGTCAGATCGACCGACTGGATGAACACCCCGGCCAGCGAGCCGCCGGAGGCCAGGTGCGCGTCGAAGGCATCCAGTGACTCCAGATCGATCCGCACCGGATCACCCTAGTGCCGACCGCTGTCGGGGCGACCACCGTTGGTCGAGCTTGTCGAGACCCGGCCGGCAACGAGTACTAGCGTGTAGCCGAATGAGAGGAGACCGGGATGCTCCATCAGGTCCCACAGCCCAGCCCGGAGCGGATGACACCGTTCGGCGGCGGGGCGCTTGTGGTCGGAGTCCGGCCGGGCAGCGATCCGTTGGTGGTGCTCACCGCGGCGGCGCTGGCCCGCACCACCGGCGGCGTCATGTACTTCGCCTACGTCGATGAACAGCGGTACACCGAGCGGGAGTTCCCCGACGGGACGGTGCAGCACAGCGACATCAATCCGGACGCCGCCGATGATTCGTGGCAGCGGGTCGAGGCCCGGATCAAGGACGAGTTGGCCGGACTGCTGGCCGGCTCGGATCTGTCCTGGCAGTTCCGCTATCTGGCCGGACGTCCGGACCGTTCGCTGACACACCTCGCCCGCGCAGTCGACGCGGCCGTGATCGTGGTCGGCAACCGGGCCCCCGAGCACGGGGCGAAGGTGCGCGAGTTCATGGACGGCGCCCTGGCGCTGAAGCTCGCCCAGCATCAGCACCGGCCGGTGCTGGCGGTGCCACTCTCGGTCGTCGACTGGAAGGCGCCGATGCCGTGGGCCTGAAACCGTTCCGAGGCATGTCTTCGACGGTGGTCCTGGTCGGTGGCGCGTTCGGCACCGCCGTCCGGGCCGCGCTGGAGTCGGCGTTCCCCGCCCAGCCCGGCGGCTGGCCGTGGACCACCTTCCTGATCAACGTCAGCGGCTCGTTGCTGCTCGGCCTGCTGCTGGAGACCCTCAGCCGTCGCGGCCCGGACGCCGGGGTACGCCGCTACCTGCGGCTCGGCCTGGGCACCGGGGTGATGGGCGGCTACACCACCTACAGCTCGTTCGCGGTGGAGACCGTCCGGCTGTTCGGCGAGGGCGGCGCAGCGGTGTTCGTCGGGATCGGCTACGCGCTGGGCAGCGTGGTACTGGGCCTGGCGGCGGCGTTCGCCGGCATGTGGCTGGCTGCGAGGTGGTCACGATGATCGCCCTGCTGGTTGCGCTGGCCGGCGGTCTGGGTGCGGTTGCCCGCTTCCAGTCGGACGCCGCGATCGCCCGGCTGCACTCGCTGCGGATGCCGCTCGGCACGCTGACCATCAACACCGTCGGCTCGGGCCTGCTGGGCCTGATCACCGGCTACGTGATGTTCCACACCGGTGCCCCGGAGTGGGCGGCGATCGCCGGCACCGGCTTCATGGGCGGGTTCACCACGTTCAGCACCGCCAGCGTCGAGGGCATCCGGCTGGTCCGCGCCGGACGCCCGCTCGCCGCCGTGGTGCACGCCGGCGGGGGACTGCTGGCCGGGCTCGCAGCCGCGACCCTGGGCCTGTGGGTGATGTCGCTGTAGTCGCTGGCAGCCTCGCGAAGGTACAGAAAATGGCGATCGACCTGCGCGGGCAAGTCCGGGCGGTCTCGTCCTGATTTCCTTACGGTTCCGTAGGTGTTGTCCGATTGTTGTCAGTGCACCTGGGGTGCGGATTTCTGTCAGTGAGGCCCACTATGTTGTGGGTATGGGAATCCAGGCGGCGGAAATGGTGACACCGACAGCGGTGTTGGCCGAATTGTCCGCCTGCGATCACGCTGAACGTGCGGCCTCCGCTCGACGTCTGGAACTCGCGGTCACCTGGGCGGGGCTGTATCCCGGAATCGCCGCCCAGCCCTACGACAAGGTGATCGATTCGTTGATCGACGATGCCACCGGTGTTGCGGTGGCGGCGATCGCCGAGTTCGCCGCGGCGCATGGGGTCTCCACGAACGCCGGCCGGCAACTGATCGGTGACGCGGTCGCCCTGCATGACCGGTTGCCGCGCTGTTGGCGTCAGGTGGGTGATCTGAACCTGCCGGCGTGGAAGGCGCGCCTGCTCGCCCAGGCCACGCGAGGCCTCGGCGACCAGGCGGTCGGCTGGCTCGACACTCAGGCCGCACTGCTCGGGGCCAAGCTCGGCGTCCGGACGATCAAACGGCTGGTGCTCCTTGCGCAGGCCCGATTCGAACCCGAGAAGCTCACCGACCTCGCCGAGAAGCGCTGGGTGCGGATAGGTGCCGACACCGAGGATCCGAGCGGACGCAGTTGGCTCGACGGCTGCCTCGACACCCCGGACGCGCTCGATCTGGACGCCGCCCTACGGCAGATTGCGGCCGATCTCGCCGACGACACCGGCGATGCCGACCTGGACCGGCGGAGGGCGCAGGCACTAGGGGTGATGGCTCGCCGCGCACTCGGCCAGCCGGAACTGCCCGACTGCGGAATGCCGGCTGCCCGCACCGGTGTCGATGACTCCAACGACGAGGCCGATGGTATTCGGGACGAGAACCCAGCCGCGTCGGCCCCATCAAGTGCATCGTCCATGCTGCCCGGTGGAGGAGGGGCGGAGTCCCACGGCGACGATGCGGAATATGCGCCGTCGGCAGGGCTGCCCTCCACAGGTGCACCGAACCTCGGCGACGACGCCGAGCAGACTCCGTCCGTGGGGTTGCCCGCCGTCGGCATCAGCGGCCGGCCTTCCGGGGCTCGTGCGTTCCGGGGGCACGGCCGTCCGATCATGATCTATCTCCACTTCGACGCGGCCCAACTCACGAACGGCTGCGGAGGCTTGGTCGAGGTGGGCACCACCGGCCAACTGGTCACCATCGACGAGATCCGCCGTTGGTGCGGTGCTGCGGGCAGCATCACCATCCGTCCCGTCATCGATCTGAGCGGCACCCGCGTGACCCGCGGCTACGAACCGACCGACGTGATGCGCGAACACATCGCGCTCCGTGACCGGACCTGCGTATTTCCGCATTGCGGCCGCGCTGCCCACCCGATCCGACGACCGGCAAGCGGGAATTACAGTCATGACGCCGATCACATCACGCCCTATGATTCCGGCGGCGAAACCTCCACCGACAATCTTTCCTGCCTGTGTCGATTGCATCATTTGCTGAAAACGCACACCGGCTGGCGTTACGAAATGATCGGCCCGGGTGAATACCTGTGGAAATCACCGGCGGGTCGGCAATACCTGCGCACCGCTACCGGCACCACCATGGTGGAAGCACGCCGAAGAGGTAGGTTCGAAGCCGCGTGACCGTCGCCTGTAGCCTGGCTCGGTGCGTGACATCGTCCTGCTGGGTAGTACCGGATCGATCGGAACCCAGACCCTGGAGGTGATCGCCGGCCACCCCGACGCCTTCCGCGTCGTCGGACTGTCGGCCGGCGGTGGCAACCTCGATCTGCTGGTCGACCAGGCGAACACCTGGCACCCGGACGTGGTCGCCGTCCCGACCCCGGCCGCTGCCGCAGCCCTCGACGGACGACTCCCTTCGAGCACCGCTGTCTGGGCCGGTCCGGACGCCTCACAGCGGCTCGCCGGGCTGCCCTGCGACGTGGTGGTCAACGCGATCACCGGAGCGGCCGGGCTGGAACCGACGTTGGCCGCGCTGGCCGCAGGCACGACCTTGGCGTTGGCCAACAAGGAATCCCTGGTGATCGGCGGCGAGTTGGTCACCGCCGCGGCCGCGCCCGGCCAGATCGTCGCCGTCGATTCGGAACATTCAGCGTTCGCCCAGGCACTGCGGGCCGGACGGGCCGAGGAGGTCCGCCGGCTGATCCTGACCGCGTCCGGGGGGCCGTTCCGCGGCCGGACCCGGGCCGAACTCACCGAGGTCACCCCCGAGCAGGCGCTGGCCCACCCGACCTGGAACATGGGCCGGATCATCACCATCAACTCGGCCACCCTGATCAACAAGGGCCTGGAGTTGCTCGAGGCAGGACTGCTCTACGGCGTCGACCTGGACGCCATTCAGGTGGTGGTGCACCCCACCTCCGACGTGCATTCGATGGTCGAGTTCTGCGACGGATCGACGATCGCGCAATGCTCGCCGCCCGACATGAAGCTGCCCATCGCGCTCGCCCTCAACTGGCCCGACCGGCTACCCGGCGTCACCCGAGGCTTCGACTGGAGCCGCGGCATCGACTGGCGCTTCGAACCGCTGGACGACGAGGCCTTCCCGGCCGTCGAGCTGGCCCGCCGCTGCGGCCACGCCGGCGGCACCGCGCCCGCCGTCTACAACGCCGCCAACGAGATCTGCGTCGACGCCTTCTGCGACGGCCGGATCGGCTTCCTCGCCATCGTCGACACGGTCACCGCGGTCGTCGACGAACATCTCAGCGAGCCCGCCGATGCGGTGCTCAGCGTGGACGCCGTCCTGGCCGCCGACGCCTGGGGCCGCGCCCGAGCCGCCGAACTGATCGCCGCGGGAGCGTGACCGGAGTGCTCATCGTCGTCTTCGCCCTGCTCTTCTTCGCCTGCATCCTGGTGTCGATCGCGCTGCACGAGATCGGTCACATGGTGCCGGCGAAAGCGTTCGGCATCCGGGTGCCCAAGTACTTCGTCGGCTTCGGCCCGACCCTGTGGTCGACCACGCGGGGCGAAACCGAGTACGGCGTCAAATGGATCCCGCTCGGCGGCTACGTGCGGCTGATGGGCATGTACCCGCCGGCGCGTCCGGGACGTCGGGACACTCGGCTGGCCCGGTTCGCCGACTCCGCCCGCGCCTACGAATGGGCCGAGATCACCCCCGACGACATCGCCAACAACCGGCTGTTCTACCAGAAGAAGACCTGGCAGAAGCTGATCGTGATGGCCGGCGGCCCGGCGATGAACCTGCTGATCGCCTTCGTGCTGTTCTGGTCGATCCTCGGCCTGCACGGCAGCTGGCAGCCGCAGCCGGTGGTCGCCGAGGTGCAGTCCTGCATCATCCGCGAGACCCAGCCCACCGCACAGTGCGTGGTGCCGGACACGCCGGCGGCCAAGTCGGGCATCCGGGCGGGCGACCGCATCGTCGAGTTCAACGGCGTGGCGATCAGCAGCTACGAACAGCTGACCGACCTGATCCGGGCCAACCTGGACGGCGAGGCCCGGCTGGTCGTCGACCGCGACGGCGTCCGGACGCCGCTGACCCCGGTGCGCACCGTGGTCACCGGTGTGCCCGACAAGCTCGACCCGGGCAAGCGCATCCCGGCCGGCTGGTTCGGCATCACCCCGACCTCGGTGCTGGTCAAGGGCGGCCCCGGGGATGTGGTGGCGCAGATGTGGCAGCTCACCGAGCAGAGCGTGGTGGCCATCGCGCAGTTCCCGGTCAAGGTGTACAACGTCGCGGTCGACCTGATCCAGGGCAAGCCGCGCGACATCTACGGGCCGCTGAGCATCGTCGGCGCCAGCCGGGCCGCGGGCGAGGTGGCCGCCAGCGACACCATCGACAGCACCGACAAGCTGGTCCTGTTCGGCTCGCTGCTGGCCGCGGTCAACCTGTTCCTGGCCCTGTTCAACTTCGTCCCGCTGCCGCCGCTGGACGGCGGCCACATCGCCGGCGCGCTGTGGGAGGCGATCCGGCGGGCCGGTGCCAAACTGCTCGGCCGGGACGACCCGGGACCTTTCGACACCGCCCAATTGCTGCCCGTCGCGTACGTCGTGGGGGCTTTCCTGCTGCTCACCGGCGTGGTGCTGATCGTCGCCGACATCATCAGCCCGATGCAGCTGCTGTGACCGCGCAGCCGGTCACCTTCCTGGCGATCGGTTCGCGCGGCGACGTCGAGCCGATGGCGGTGCTGGCCGGTGCGCTGGTGGCCCGGGGCCGTCCGGCGACGGTGATCGCGGTGGACGACTATGCGGCGTTGGTGCGTTCGCACGGGGCGGCGTTCCGGGGCATCGGTCCGGCGATGGACGAGGTGGCGCGGCTCGGCGGCAGTTGGCTGGGCCGCTTCGCCTATCGGACGCCGCTGGCGCAGCCGGCGCTGCTGGGCCGGTGGCTGGCCGGGCTTGCCGCGCCGCTGGCGTCCGCCCTGGACGAGGTGCCGCCGGGTTCGCTGGTGGTGACCGGGGTCGCCTCCCGGGACGCCGCGCTCGCCCTGGTCGAGGATCGTGGCTGCCGGATGGCGACCGTGCTGCACACCGCGGTCCTGCCCACGTTGTCGCCGGCGAGTCAGCTGGAGGGTGACCGGCTGCGGGGTCCGCGGTGGGCTCGGCGGCGGTTCGTGGACTGGTACTGGCACACCGTGCAGGGGTTGTCCCGGAACACCGGCCGGGTGTTCCGGCAACGTGCCGGACTGCGCCGGTATGGCGCCTCCGGCCTGGCTGCGGCGGCGGACCGTTTCCCGATCTGGCTGGCCGCCGACCCGGTGCTGATCCCGCCGGCGTCCGACTGGCCGGCGAGCTGCGTCCAGACCGGTGCGATCCGGCCCGCGCCCGCCGAGTGGACGCCGTCCGAACCGCTGCGGTCGTTCCTGGATGTCGGTGAGCCGCCGGTCTACGTGGGGCTGGGCAGCTTCAACGATGCCGGTGGCGTGCGGTGGCTGGAGCTGCTCGGCAAGGCCGCCCGGCTGGCCGGACGCCGGATCGTCGCCCCGGTGGTGCCGGGCGGGCCGCGCGGTGTGGTGGACGAGTGGC
>NZ_JASGEN010000006.1:0-38517 GCF_047606365.1 Micropruina sp.
CCGACGCCGGCACAGCTCGGCCATCCGGCCCCGGCCGCCGACCAGGACGGCCAGCAGGGTGGTGCGCGCCGCCTCCTGCGCCGCCGCGTCCGAGGACAGCGCGGCCCAGGCGTCCTCGACCATCCGCTGCCAGACGTCCGGCGGGTCGATCCGCCTGGCCAGCGACGAGAACAGCTGGGTGCTGGTCGCGGACGAGGTGATCGAGATCGCCTGCCCGCCGTCCAGCCGGTGCGGGAAGAACATCGTGGGGGAGTGCCTCTGCCACACCTTCAACGGATGCACGTAGAGGGCATCGTCGATGCGGTGCAGGTCGAGCAGCACCTGGGTGGTTTCGCGGATGCCGGCCACCGTGTCGTAGGTGTGCCGGTTCCGCAGCAGCGGGAAGTAGGCGATGGTGTCGAGCTCGAACAGGTACGGGCAGGTGGCCTTGAAGAAGTTCAGCACCATCAGGTCGGAATGCCAGGCCTGGTGCAGGTCGGTGAGCGGGGCGACCACGTAGAAGCCGTGCGGGCCGATCTCGGCCAGCAGTTCATGGGTGGCGATCGCGAACCGTTCGAACCCGACGCCCGGGTCGACGGTGCGCACCTCGACGCCGTCCAGATCATCCAGCAGCGGCGGACGCAGTCCGAAACTCAGGTAGACCAGCCGGCGGTCATCGGCACGGGCGCGAGCCACGAACGGTGCCGCGACAGCCTGGAAGTCGGCCAGCGAGTCGACCTGCCAGACCACGTTGTCACCGATCCGCAGGTGGTCGATGGTGTCGTCCAGGCCGGGGATTCCCGTGCTGGCCAGCGTCATGACCGCACCCTACGCGGCTACTGCATGAAGTCGCCGGTTGAGCCTGTCGAAGCCCGTCGAGGGAGAACTCTGAGATTGCGCGAGCATCGCACTCTCCGCTGGTTGAGCTTGTCGAAACCTCTTGTCAGCGAGGGACAAGGGTCTCGACAAGCTCGACCAACGGTGGCTGGGTCTCGACCAACGGTGATCGGTCTCGACCCGCGGCCTATTGAACTCAGATGACGCCCATCGCCACCATGGCGTCGGCGACCTTGATGTAGCCGGCCAGGTTGGCGCCGACCACGTAGTCGCCGGGGCTGCCGAACTCGTCGGCGGTGGCCAGGCACTGATCGTGGATGTCATGCATGATCTGCTCGAGCCGCGCGGCAGTGGTCTCGAAGTCCCAGGCGTCACGGCTGGCGTTCTGCTGCATCTCCAGGGCGCTGGTGGCGACACCGCCGGCGTTGGACGCCTTGCCGGGCGCGAACAGCACGCCCGCCTCGCGCAGCAGCGACACCGCGGCCGGGGTGCACGGCATGTTGGCACCCTCGGCGACCAGCTTCACGCCGTTGTCGACCAGGATCTTGGCCTGCTTCTCGTCCACCTCGTTCTGGGTGGCGCAGGGCAGCGCCACGTCACACGGCACGTCGAAGACGGAGCCGTCGGTGACCACCCGGGCCCGGGAACCGACCGCCTCGGCGTAGTCGGAAACCCGGCCGCGGCGGACCTCCTTGATGTCCTTCAGCACCTCGAGATCGATGCCCTCGGAATCGACCACATAGCCCGACGAGTCGGACACCGCGAGCACCTTGGCGCCCAGCTCCTGTGCCTTCTCGACCGCGTAGATCGCCACGTTGCCGGAACCGGAGACGACCACGCTGCGGCCGCCGAAGTCCTCACCGCGGACGCCGAGCATGGCCGAGGCGAAGTGCACGGTGCCATAACCGGTGGCCTCGGTGCGCGCCCGCGACCCGCCCCAGCTGACGCCCTTGCCGGTCAGCACGCCGGACTCGTAGCGGTTGGTGATCCGCTTGTATTGCCCGAACAGGTAGCCGATCTCGCGGCCGCCGACGCCGATATCGCCGGCCGGGACGTCGGTGTACTCGCCCAGGTGCCGGTACAGCTCAGTCATGAACGACTGGCAGAACCGCATCACCTCGTTGTCGGAGCGGCCCTTCGGGTCGAAGTCCGAGCCGCCCTTGCCGCCGCCGATCGGCATGCCGGTCAGCGCGTTCTTGAAGGTCTGCTCGAAGCCGAGGAATTTGATGATCGACAGGTTGACGCTGGGGTGGAACCGCAGGCCGCCCTTGTACGGGCCGAGCGCCGAGTTGAACTCGACCCGGAAGCCGCGGTTGATCTCGACCTGGCCGTCGTCGGTGACCCACGGCACCCGGAAGATGATCTGCCGCTCGGGCTCGCAGATGCGCTGCAGGATCGACCACTGGGCGTACTCGGGGCGGTCGTCGGCGAGCGGCGTGAGGCTCTGCATCACCTCATAGACAGCCTGATGGAACTCCGACTCGCCCGGGTTGCGGGCCAGCACGATGTCGAACATGGGGCGAAAATTCGGATGAAGTGGCGCAGTCACAGTTGGGCACCCTACTTGGCTGCTGCGCGGACGCCGTGGGCGGCCCAGATAGCGAGGTCGGCCGATCGCGTGCGCGATCGGTAGAGTGACCCTTCGGACCAGACACAGGTCGGACCAGACACAGGACAGGTGAATGAGCGGACCCCGCCCCGGCGCCACGCCCCCGGAGAGCATCCGGAATTTCTGCATCATCGCGCACATCGATCACGGCAAGTCGACGTTGGCCGACCGCATGCTGCAGTCCACCGGCGTGGTCGACGCGCGCTCGATGCGCGCGCAGTACCTGGACCGGATGGACATCGAGCGCGAGCGCGGCATCACCATCAAGTCCCAGGCGGTGCGGATGCCCTGGCAGGTCGAGGGTGCCGACTACGTGCTGAACATGATCGACACCCCTGGTCACGTGGACTTCACCTACGAGGTGTCCCGCTCGCTGGCCGCCTGCGAGGGAGCGATCCTGCTGATCGACGCCGCTCAAGGCATCGAGGCGCAGACCCTGGCCAACCTGTACCTGGCGCTGGACGCCGACCTGCACATCATTCCGGTGCTGAACAAGATCGACCTGCCCAGCGCCCAGCCGGAGAAGTTCGCCGCCGAGATCGCCCACCTGGTCGGCTGCGATCCCGACGACGTGTTCCGGGTCTCAGCCAAGACCGGCGAGGGCGTGACCGAACTGCTGAACGCCATCGTCGAGCAGATCCCGGCCCCGGTCGGTGACCCGGCGGCGCCGGCCCGGGCACTGATCTTCGACTCCGTCTACGACACCTACCGGGGCGTGGTCACCTACGTCCGGGTGGTCGACGGCTCGCTGGCGCATCGCGAGCGGATCCTGATGATGTCCACCAAGGCCACCCACGAAGTACTCGAGGTGGGCGTGATCAGCCCGGAGCCGCTGCCGTCCAAGGGTTTGGGCGTGGGCGAGGTGGGCTACCTGATCACCGGGGTGAAGGACGTCCGGCAGTCCCGGGTCGGTGACACGGTGACCCTGGCCGGACGTCCGGCGAGCCAGAACCTGGGCGGCTACCGGCAGCCGAACCCGATGGTGTACGCGGGTCTCTACCCGATCGACGGCGCGGACTTCTCCGAGTTGCGCGAGGCGCTGGAGAAGCTGCAACTCAACGACGCGGCGCTCACCTACGAGCCGGAGACGTCCGGGGCTCTCGGCTTCGGCTTCCGGGTCGGCTTCCTCGGGCTGCTGCACATGGAGATCGTCCGTGAGCGGCTGGAGCGCGAGTTCAACCTGGACCTGATCTCGACCGCGCCGAACGTGGTGTACCGGGTGGTGATGGAGGACGGCACCGAGCACGTCGTCACCAACCCGTCGGAATACCCCGAGGGCAAGGTCGCCGAGGTGTGGGAGCCGGTGGTGAAGGCGACGATCCTCACTCCGACCGACTACATCGGCACCATTCTGGAGCTGTGCCAGGCGCGCCGCGGCGTCCAGACCGGCATGGACTACCTCAGCGAGGACCGGGTCGAGATCCGCTACCAGCTGCCGCTGGCCGAGATCGTCTTCGACTTCTTCGACGCGCTGAAGTCACGCACCAAGGGTTACGCCTCGCTGGACTACGACGAGGCCGGCGAGCAGGTGGCCAAGCTGGTCAAGGTCGACATCCTGCTGCACGGCGACCCGGTGGACGCCTTCAGCGCGATCGTGCACACCGACGCCGCCTACTCCTACGGCGTGGCGATGTCGAAGAAGCTCAAGGAACTCATTCCGCGCCAGCAGTTCGAGGTGCCGATCCAGGCCGCGATCGGTTCGCGGGTGATCGCCCGCGAGACCGTCCGGGCCATTCGCAAGGACGTGCTGGCCAAGTGCTACGGCGGTGACATCACCCGTAAGCGCAAGCTGCTCGAGAAGCAGAAGGAAGGCAAGAAGCGGATGAAGATGGTCGGCCGCGTCGAGGTCCCCCAGGAGGCCTTCGTCGCCGCGCTGTCCACCGGTGAGACGTCCAAGAAGTAGTCACAGCGCGTTCACGCCCGTCCCGATAAGTCCCTCCCTAACTATCTCTGCCCTCCCACATGTGGGAGGGCAGAGATAGTTAGGGAGGGCCCTGGGGCCGAGGCTATGTCCGGGGTGACGACAGTGAGGTTCGGGCCGACCGGGTCGACCGTCATCCCGGCGGACGCCGGGATCTTCTGTCGCCGGTGGAGTGTGGCGAAGGCTCGGAGGCGTCCTCAGGACGCGAGTTCGCCGATGTAGAACCGGGTGAGCGTGCTCTCGGGCTTGCTCTGGCCCGAATGCTGGCCGTTGAAGGCGGCAGTGGCGTCGGTGCCGCACAGCGGGGTGATCCGCTCGGGGCCGCCGGGGTGCTGGCTGATCCAGTCGGTCAGGTTGTAGACGCCACCGTTGATCGCGGCCCAGCAGTCGCTCGCCGTGTTGTGCTGCTGCACCTGGGCCAGGGTGTAGCTCTGCTGGGTGCTCGCGGTCGCCGAACTGGTGGGCGAGGCGTCCCCGGTGGCGGACGGCTGGGCGCTGGCCGAGGCTGTCGGACGGGCGGACGTCGGCGTAGCTCCGGTGCCCGACCAGACCGCGGTGGCGCCGCTGTGCCCGACGATCACCGTCAGCGCCACACTGGCCGCGGCCAGCAGTGCGGTGAGCATGCCGAGGCCCTTGACCAGATTGTCGGTCTCGGCCTTGCCGCGCTGTAGGAAGTACCACACGGCTGCGGCGACCAGGGTGGCGGTGGCGACCCGCGGCAGCCACTCGCCCCAGGCCATGTGCGCGGCAGGCGTGCCGACCTGGTCGGCGAGGGCGTGTCCGGACAACATCGCCACCCAGGCGGCTGCAGTGCCGGCGACCATGCCCAGCAGCGCCAGGCCCGCGTAGCCGCGGCGGAGCCGTCCGAACACGATGCAGGCGATCAACCCGAGCGCGGAGAGTGGAAGCAGCACCACCACCGCGTGCACGACCAGGGGGTGCAGGGGGAGGCCGAAGAAGTCGTACACCGGTCAGCTCCTCGGTCGGCTGGGGGTGCCAGCTGGACTATTGACGTGTCAACAATACCTGGCGCCGGCCCTCACCCCTGTGTGGAACCTGTGAGTCAGCCGTGAGCGCGCGCCGTCCGACGCCGATGCAGTGACCAGGCGGCGAGGACGCCACCGATCGCGCCGCCCAGATGCGCCTGCCAGGACACCCCGGCCTGGGTGGGGAAGACGCCCCAGAGAATGCCGCCGTAGACGACGAAGATGACCACCGCGAGCAGGATCTGCTTGCCGTTGCGGGCGAAGAGTCCGCGGGTGAGCAGGTAGGTGAGCCAGCCGAAGATCAGCCCGCTGGCACCGATGGTGATCGTGTTGGGCGCGCTCAGCAGCCAGGCGGACAACCCGCTGACCACCACCGACCACAGCGTGGAAAGCACCGCCCGGACGGCGCCGCCGATCAGCACCAGGAAGCCGAGCACCGCGAACGGCAGCGTGTTGGCGCTCAGGTGCGCCCAGTCGGCGTGCAGCCAGGGCGCCAGAAAGATCGACGGCAACGACCAGACCTGCCAGGAATGGATGCCCAGGGCGTCCAGCGAGCCGCGGGTGATCTGGTCGACCAGTTCGATCAGCCACAGCAGTGCCACCCCGACCCCGACCACGATTGCGGCCCGACGGGGCGCCACCGGCGCGTTCGACCGGACCGCGAGAGAGCTGCTCATGAAGCCAGTCTGCCCAGTCCGGCCAAGCAGTCAGTCGAGCAGCGCGCCGATCCGGAAGGAGGCCAGCTGGGTGTTGGGCTTCTCCTGGTCGCCGTGCTGGCCGCGGAACGCAGAGGTGGCGTTCGTGCCGCACAGGGGGAGGATCTTGTCCGGACCGCCCGGGTGCCGGCTGATCCACGAGGTGACGTCGTACACGCTGTTGTCGACCGCCACCCAGCAGTCCTGCTGCGTGTTGTGCTTGGCGACGTCGGCCATCCGGTAGCCGGCCGAGGCCGATCCGGTGGGCGCGGCGTCCGCGGACGTCGAGGGGGCGGGGCTGCCGCCGCAAGCGGTCAGCAGCAGGATCGTCAACGGTGCCAGCAGTGCGCCGGTGCGTAGTTTTACGCGATGAAGCCTATGTGGTCGCTGCCGTGGGGGTCTCGTCGTCTGGCCCGGACGGGATCCGCTGCGGCAGTCAGGTCGGTGCCGAGATCCCGGCGTGCGCCGGGATGACGGTGAATGGCATTTGTTCCGGAAGGCGCTTCAGAGACTCGCTGAGGCGTCAAACATCCTTGTCCGATCGCCTATTTCAAATCTCAACCAGGCCTGGCCGGATGGCTTGAGGGGAACTAGGCTCCGACCATGCCCACCCGACGTGCTCAGCGGACGGGCGGGCGCATGCGACACGGCGGGCTGGCCGGGCTGCTGCTGGCCCCGAGCCTGTTCGGGCTGGTGCTGTTCCTGCTGTTCCCGATCCTGGTGGTGATCTGGCTGTCGCTGAACCGCTGGGATCTGCTGGCCCCGATGCGGTTCGTCGGGTTCGACAACTACGTCGACGTGCTGACCGATCCGGCCTTCGGCAACTCGATGTTGCGCACGGTCATCTTCGTGGCGCTGGTCATTCCGCTGCAGACCGCGCTCGGGTTGTTCCTGGCCGTGCTGCTGTCCCGTGGGCTGCCCGGCTCGGGGTTGTTCCGGGTGATCTACGTCATCCCGTGGATCTGCGCCCCGCTGGCGCTCGGCGTGGTGTGGAAATGGATCCTCGCCCCCTACGACGGCGCACTGAACAACCTGCTCGGCCTCGACATCGAATGGCTGACCAACCCGGCGCTGGCGATGCCGGCCGTGGCCACCGTGACCATCTGGTCGCAGGTCGGCTACACCACCTTGTTCTTCGTGGCTGGATTGGCCGCCATCCCCGAGCCGATCATCGAGGCGGCCCAACTCGACGGCGCGAACGGCTGGCAGGTGTTCTGGCAGATCAAGCTGCCGCTGCTCGGCCCGACGCTGTTCTTCGTGCTGGTCACCGGCGTGATCTCGGCCTTCCAGGCCTTCGACCAGATCTATGCGCTGACCCCCCGCGGGGGCCCCGAGGGCACCACCGACGTGATCGCCAGCCGGATCTACCTGGAAGCGTTCCAGGGAGCCTTCAACCTGGGCCAGGCTTCGGTGATGGCGCTGGTGCTGTTCGTCATCCTGGTCGTCGTGACGCTGGTGCAGCAGCGCTACTTCGCGGGGAGGATCACCTATGACCTCAGCTGAACCCGCCGCGGGTCGGCGTCGTCGCGCATCGCTGAGCAAACCGGTGGCCGACCTGCTCACCTACCTGGTGCTGATCGCGGGTGCCCTGCTGACCCTGGGCCCGTTCGCACTGAGCTTCATGACAGCGTTCAAGTCGCCGCTGCAGTTCGCGTCCGAGCCATCGCTGAACCTGCCCAACCCGGTCACGACCGAGAACTTCACCGCGCTGTTCAGCGGCGACTACAGCTTCATCTCGCCGATCGCGGTGACCGCGCAGGTCGTCGTGGTGATCCTGGCCGGACAGCTGATCTTCTCGATCATGGCCGCCTACGCGTTCGCCAAGCTGCGGTTCGCCGGCCGCGACGCGCTGTTCTGGCTGTACCTGGCGACGTTGATGATCCCGCAGGTGGTGATCGTCATTCCGCTGTACACGATGATGGTGCAGACCGGCCTGCGGAACTCGTTCTGGGCGCTGGTGCTGCCGTTCCTGTTCGGCTCGCCGTACGCGGTGTTCCTGCTGCGTGAGCACTTCCGCAGCATTCCCGACGACCTGATCGACGCGGCCCGCATCGACGGCGCCGGCGACTGGCGGATCCTGTGGCAGATCGTGGCGCCCATGTCGCGCGGCATCATCGCGACGCTGGCGATCATCACCGTGGTCACCCACTGGAACAACTTCATGTGGCCGCTGATCATCACCACCGGACGCGACTGGCAGGTGATCACCGTCGCCACGGCGAATCTGCAGAGCCAGTACAACGCCAACTGGACGTTGGTGATGGCCGCCACCACGGTGGCGATGGCGCCGCTGCTGGTGATCTTCACGATCTTCCAAAGGACGATCGTGAACTCGATCTCGCTGACGGGTTTCAAGTGAGCACCATCAGCGGCTAATGATGTGATGATTGGCAAGAACCGAACCGAGGAGGATTCTGTGAGATCGGCACACAAGCTGGGCCGTCGGACGTTCGTCGCCGCGGTGGCGTCCGCGATGGCTCTGGGCGCCGCCGGCTGCTCGCCCGCCCAGCAGTCGCAACCCACCACGTCCGGAGGCGCCGCGACCACGGTGACCGTGCGGCTGTGGGACGAGCAGGTGAAGAAGGCCTACGACGACTCCTTCGCCGAGTTCCACAAGCAGAACCCGGACATCACCGTGAAGACCACCCTGGTGCCCTGGGCCGACTACTTCACCAAGCTGCGCACCGACGTCAGCGGCGGCAACGCCGACGACATCTTCATGATGAACGGCTCCTACCTGCAGCCGTACGTCGACTCGGGCGACCTGCTCGAGATCGGCGCCGACTTCGACTCGCAGAAGGCCGACTGGGTGCCGGCGGCGGTCGAGCAGTACACCCGTAACGGCAAGCTGTGGGGCGTCCCGCAGCTCACCGACGGCGGCATCGCGGTCTATTACAACAAGAAGCTGCTGTCCGATGCCGGCATCACCCCGGAGCAGCTCACCGGGCTGAAGTGGGCGCCCGGTGGCGGCAGCGACGACACCCTGCTGCCGATCCTGAAGAAGCTCACCGTGGACGCGAACGGCAAGCGCGGCGACGAGAGCGGCTTCAACGGCTCCAAGCCGAAGCAGTGGGGCTACTCGGCCGCGCAGGATCTGCAGGGCATCTACTACAACTTCATCGGCTCCAACGGCGGCCAGTTCCAGGACACCTCCGGCAAGTTCGTCTTCGGCTCGGCCGAGTCGGCCGGGGCCTTCCAGTACCTCGTCGACCTGATCAACAAGTACAAGGTGTCGCCGGCGGCGTCGAACACCAACGACAACGGCGACTTCACCCGCGACCAGTTCCTGCAGGGAAAGATCGCGCTGTTCCAGTCCGGCGTCTACAACCTGAAGAACGTCTCCGACGGCGCCAAATTCGACTGGGGCATCGCGCCGATGCCGGCCGGGCCGAAGGGTGCGGTGTCGGTGGTGAACTCGGTGATCGTCGCGGGCAACGCGAAGTCGAAGAACCTGGACGCCACCAAGAAGGTGCTGCAGTGGATGGGTTCCACCGACGGTGCGAAGTTCATCGGGTCGAGCGGTGCGGCGATGCCAGCGGTGACCAGCGCACAGTCGGCCTTCGACGAGTTCTGGAAGAGCAAGAACGTCGATCCGTCGCAGTTCGCGGCGCAGGGCAAGCTGCCCTCGATCCCGGCACCCGCCGGCGAGAACTACAGCGCCGCGTACAACGCCTGGAAGCCGACCTTCGATGAGATCTTCCTGGGCCGGACGCCGGTCGCCGACGGTCTGAAGAAGGCGGAAGCCGCAGCCAACAAGGCGGCTAGCTAGACCGCCACAACCGCTGGTTGAGCTTGTCGACGCTCCGTTGGTTGAGCTTGTCGAAACCTAGTCAGGACCATGCGTCCGGGTCTCGACAAGCTCGACCAGCGGTGGTTCGGGGTCTCGACTGGGCCGAGGGGACGGTTCTTGTCGGTCCGCTCGGTGTGGTGGATGTGGCGTGGCCGGCAGGGGAAGGCTCTCTAGAGTGTTCTCGTGCGTGCGGACATCGGGATCATCGGCGGATCGGGCTTCTACGACTTCTTCCGTGACGCCGAGACAGTCACCGTGGAGACTCCGTTCGGTGAGCCGAGCGCGCCGCTGGCGATCGGCGAGGTGGCCGGACGGCGGGTCGCTTTCCTGCCTCGGCACGGCGTCCGTCATCAGTTCCCGCCGCACCGGGTGAACTACCGGGCGAACCTGTGGGCGCTGCGGTCGATCGGCGTCCGGCAGGTGCTGGCCCCGTGCGCGGTCGGCGGGCTGCGACCCGAGCTGACCCCCGGCACGTTCGTGGTTCCCGACCAGGTGGTCGACCGGACCTGGGGTCGCGCGCACACCGTCTGGGACGCCGTCGGCCCGGTCGTGCACGTCTCGTTCGCCGACCCGTACTGTCCGCGCGGCCGGACGGCTCTGCTGGGCGCCGGTGAGCCGGTTGTCGACGGCGGCACGTTGGTGGTGATCAACGGCCCACGGTTCTCCTCCCGCGCCGAGTCGCGCTGGCACGCGGCGGCCGGCTGGTCGGTGGTCGGCATGACCGGCATGCCCGAGGCGTCCGTGGCGCGCGAACTGGCGATGTGCTTCAGCACCGTCTGCATGGTCACCGACGCGGACGCCGGCGTCGAGGGACCGGGGGTGTCGCACGCCGAGGTGATGCAGGTCTTCGCCGGCAACATCGAGCGGCTGAAGGCGATGCTGGTTCGGGTGATCGCGGCGTTACCCGAGCCGGAGCCGGACGAGACGGCGACCTGTTCCTGCCGGCGTGCGCTCGACGGCCAACGGCTGCCGTTCGAGCTGCCCTGATGCCCTCCGCGCTGCCCGCCGGGGATCCGGCACCCGCCGACGGCTCCCTCCCCGCCTCCGCGCTGGCCGAGGTGGGGGAGCGACCAGTCTCGCTGTACCTGCATGTGCCGTTCTGTGCGACGCGCTGCGGCTACTGCGACTTCAACACCTACACCTCGGCCGAACTGGGCTCGGCGCCCGGCTCGTCCCGCCAGGCCTTCCTGGACGCCGCGCACGCCGAACTCGCGCTGGCCGCCGGAGTGCTGGGGGAGCGTGCGGTCGACACCGTCTTCGTCGGCGGCGGCACGCCGACCCTGCTCGCGGCCGACGAACTGGTCGGCCTGCTGGCTGCCGCCCGGCAGCATTTCCCCTTGTCGGACGATGCCGAGGTGACCACCGAATGCAACCCCGAATCGGTGGACGCCGGCTATCTGGAGGCGTTGGTCGCCGGCGGCTTCAACCGGATCTCGTTCGGCATGCAGTCGGCCCGCGGTCACGTGCTGCGGGTGCTGGAGCGCAGCCACACACCCGGACGGGTCGCGGACGTCGTCGGTTGGGCGCGTGCGGTCGGCTTCGGATCGGTCAGCCTTGACCTGATCTACGGCACGCCGGGGGAGTCGTTGGACGACTGGCGGGCCTCCCTGGCGGCCGCGCTGGCCTTGGCGCCCGATCATGTCTCGGCCTACGCGCTGATAGTGGAGGAGGGCACCCGGCTGGCCGCGCAGATCCGCCGTGGCGAACTGCCGGCGCCGATCGACGACCTGCAGGCCGACTGCTACGAGTTGGCGGACGACCTGCTGTCGGCGGCCGGCATGGGCTGGTATGAGCTGAGCAACTGGAGCCGGCCGGGTCATGAGTGCCGGCACAACCTGGCCTACTGGCGCGGCGCGTCCTGGTGGGGCGTCGGACCGGGTGCGCATTCGCACGTCGGCGGCGTCCGGTGGTGGAACGTGAAGCATCCGCGGCGCTACAGCGCGGCGCTGGCGCAGGGGCATAGCCCGGCCGCCGCCCGTGAGTTGCTGGACGCCGACGCTCGCCGGGTCGAGCGGGTGCTGCTGGAGTCCCGGCTCGCCGAGGGGCTGGAGCTGAGTGTGCTCACCGCGTCCGAGCGGGCACGGGTGCCGGATCTGCTCGCGCGCGGCCTGATCGAGGTGGGCTCCGACGGACGCTGGACGAGCGAGCCCGAGGTCAACAACCTCCGGTCGAGCGTGCCCGACCACCGCTGGTCGAGCTTGTCGAGCCCCCTTGCCGACGCCCGCCTACGCCTCACCCGCAAGGGCAGGCTGCTCGCCGACGCCGTCGTCCGGGATCTACTCGACTAGAGCCGGGGTGCTGCCTGCTGGCGGCACCTTTCGCCGCGCAAAACACCAAACGCTCGCCGAACTATTGACCGCTCGCCGAATTCGGCGAGCGGTCACTAGTCAGACGAGCGCTGAGGGGGGAGAAGCGTCAGCGGATGACGCGACGGGCCGAGTGGTAGTGGCCGTACTTCTTCAGGTTCGAGATCTGCAGATCATCGCGGGTGTTGCGCGCGTGGATGATCTTGCCGTTGCCGATGTACATGGCGACGTGGCTGACCGGGGTGTAGAAGAACACCAGGTCGCCGGGCTTGAGGTTCTTCTTGGCAACCTTGACGCCCTTCTTCGACTGGGCGCGCGACGAGTGCGGCAGCTTGATGTTGATCTTGCGGAAGGTCCAGAGCATGAAGCCCGAGCAGTCGAACTTGTTCGGGCCGGCGGCGCCCCAGACGTACTGGCCCTTCTTGAGCTTGGTCTTGGCGGCCTTGATCGCCTTGTTGGCCTTGGCCTTCAGCTTCTGGGCCTTGGTCTGCTTCTTCGGCGGGTTCGGGTTGACCGAAGCCGGCTTGGTGGCGCTGGCCGACGTGGTCGGCGGGGTCGTCGTGTCGGCACCGGCCTGGGGAGCGGCGGGGCCTACCACCAGGGCCAACGAGGCGGCAAGGGTGACACCGACGGACAACGCAGATTTGCGGACGGACATGGACGAGCCTCCAGGAACGTGGACAGGGAGCTTGACTGAGAGCCAGTTGAGTGGAACCTGAGCCGAAGCTGAGAGGAACGTTAACTGTTCCGTCAGGCGATGGCAAACCCGTTGTTTACCCGAACCCTTGTGTCGCGCGGACGGCGGCCGTGAAGGGCCTTGTGGCGGACGAGTCCGAGCGTCCTGAGATTTTCATGAAAGCCGACTTTGCCGCCCCTGAGACGGCATCGCCCTGCCCCGGCTTCCCCTCACAGGGTTGGAACCTGGCGAGAAGCCGGAGCAGGGCGATGTGGGTGACAACGTGCGCGGCAGGTCGGGCACGTCATCCCAGGCTCGACCGGGATCTCGAAGCGGTCGTCGATCCGGTGCGGGGATCCCGGCATCCGCCGGGATGACGGAACCCGCGATACGTCGTCCGTGGGCTGCGGTCAGGCAGGCACCACGTTGACCAGCTTGGGTGCCCGGACGATCACCGTCCGGACGCCGTTGGGCGTCTCGTCCGCGATCCTCGGCAGGGCCAGGGCTTGCGCGCGCAGGTCGTCCTCGGAGATGTCGGCAGGGACCTCCAGCCGTGCCCGGACCTTGCCCTTCACCTGCACCACGCAGGTGACCGTGTCGTCGGCGATCAACGCCGGATCGGCCACCGGGAACGGCTCGAACGCCAGCGACTCGGCATGCCCCAGCCGCGACCACAGCTCCTCGGCGATGTGCGGGGTCAGCGGTGCCACCATCAGCAGCATCGGCTCGATCGCCTCGCGCGGGACGGCGTCCAGCTTGGTCAGCACGTTGTTGTACTCGGTCAGCCGGGCGATCGCGGTGTTGAACGACAGCCCCTCGTAGTCCCGGGTGACGGCGTCGATGGTCTTGTGCAGTGCCCGCTTGGTGGCGTCGTCCATCGCGGTGTCGACGATGCGCACCTCACCGGTGACCTCGTCGATCGCGTTGCGCCACAACCGCTGCAGGAACCGCTGCGAGCCGACCACGGCCCGGGTCTCCCACGGCTTCGACTGATCCAGCGGACCCATGCCCATCTCGTAGATCCGGAAGGTGTCGGCGCCGTAGGAGTCATACATATCGTCGGGAGTGACGATGTTCTTCAGCGATTTGCCCATCTTGCCGTACTCCCGGAAGACCTCCTCCCCGTGCCAGACGTAACTCATCTCGCCGTCCGCACCGGCGACCTCTTCGACCTCGTCGGCCGGGACGGTCTGGCCACGGGAATCGCGGAAGGCGTAGGCCTGGATGTAGCCCTGGTTGTACAGCCGGCGGAACGGTTCGGCCGAGCTGACCTGGCCCAGGTCGAACAGCACCTTGTGCCAGAACCGGGCGTACAGCAGATGCAGCACGGCGTGCTCGACGCCACCGACGTACAGATCGACGCCACCGACATCGCCGCCCTCGGTGGTTGAGCTTGTCGAAACCGGGGTCTCGACAGGCTCGACCGACGCACTATCGGCCGCATCACGCGGACCCATCCAGTAACGCTCCACGTCAACATCGACAAACCGGTCGTGGTTGGCCGGATCCAGGTAGCGGATCTCGTACCAGCACGAGCCCGCCCACTGCGGCATCACGTTCAGCTCGCGGCGGTAGGTCTTCGGCCCGTCGCCCAGATCCAGCTCGACCTCGGCCCAGTCGGTGACCCGGCCCAGCGGCGGCACCGGCTCGGACGTCGAATCATCCGGATCCAGCGCCTGCGGGCTGTAGTCGTCGATCTCGGGCAGTTCGACCGGCAGCATCGACTCGGGCAGCGCGATCGGGTGACCGGCCTCGTCGTAGACGATCGGGAACGGCTCACCCCAGTAGCGCTGCCGGCTGAACAGCCAGTCCCGCAGCTTGTAGGTGACGGTTTCGACGCCGTGACCCTTCTCGGTCAGCCAATCGATCATGGTCCGCTTGGCGTCGGCCATGTTCAGGCCGTTCAGCGAGATCTCATCGTTGGCCGAGTTGATCGTCGGGCCGTCGCCGGTGAACGCGGTGTTCTCGTCGTGACCCTCGGAGGGCTGCACGGTGCGGATGATCGGCAGCTGGTAGGCCTTGGCGAAGTCCCAGTCGCGCTCGTCCTCGGCCGGCACCGCCATGATGGCGCCGGTGCCATAACCCATCAGCACGTAGTCGGCGATGAAGATCGGGATGCGCCGGCCGTCCACCGGGTTGATCGCGAACGCGCCGGTGAAGACGCCGGACTTGTCCTTGTTCTCCTGCCGCTCCAGGTCGGTCTTGCGGGCCGCGGCCTCCCGGTAGGCGGTGACCGCCTCGGAGGGGGACGACGCGCCGCCGGTCCAGGCATCGTTGGTGCCGGTGGGCCAGGAGTTCTCGCCGGGGGTGATGGCGTCCACGATCGGATGCTCGGGCGCCAACACCATGAAGGTGGCGCCGAACAGGGTGTCCGGACGGGTGGTGAACACCGCGATGGCGGCTTCGTGGCCCTCGACGGGGAAGGTCACCGAGGCGCCGCTGGAACGTCCGATCCAGTTGCGCTGCATCGCCTTCACCTTGTCCGGCCAGTCCAGCCGGTCCAGGTCGGCCAGCAGCCGGTCGGAGTAGGCGGTGATCCGCATCATCCACTGCTTCATGCTGCGCTTGAACACCGGGAAGTTGCCGATGTCGGAGCGGCCCTCGGCGGTGACCTCCTCGTTGGCCAGCACGGTGCCCAGGCCGGGGCACCAGTTCACCGGCGCCTCGGAGACGTAGGCCAACCGGTAGGAATCGACGATGGTGGCCCGCTCGGCGGCGCCCAGCTCGGCCCAGGGACGGTCGGACGGGGTGGGGCGGGCGCCCGACTCGAACTCGGCGATCAACTCATCGATCGGACGTGCCTTGTCGGCGTCGGTGTCGTACCAGGAGTTGAACACCTGCAGGAAGATCCACTGCGTCCAGCGGTAGAACTCGACGTCGGTGGTGGCGACGCTGCGGCGGTCGTCGTGGGCCAGGCCCAGCCGGCGCAACTGCCGCCGCATGTTGGCGATGTTCGCCTCGGTGGTCACCCGCGGGTGCTGACCGGTCTGCACCGCGTACTGCTCGGCGGGCAGGCCGAACGCGTCGTAACCCAGGGCGTGCAGCACATTGCGGCCGCGCATCCGCTGGTAGCGCGCCCAGGTGTCGGTGCCGATGTAACCCAACGGGTGGCCGACGTGCAGGCCGGCGCCGCTGGGGTAGGGAAACATGTCCAGCACGAACAACTTCTCCCGGCCGCCGACCTTCTCCGGCTCGGCCCAGACGCCCGACGGGTTCGGGGCGTGGAAGGTGCCCTCGGCGTCCCAACGGTCCTGCCAGGCGGTCTCGATCTGCCCGGCCAACTCGGCGGTGTAGCGGTACGGAGTCTCGCTCATCTCATCCTTCATTCACTCTGCTCTCGGACATGAAAAAGCCCCTCACGCAGGGAGGGGCGCCGCGATGACGAAAGGTCAGCGCGGCTGGCGAAGCAGAAGTCGGCGTGCCACGGGGGCAGTCTACTCCAGGTCACCCGTCCGGCGCCTGCCTGGGCTCAGAACCGTGCCGCGCAAACCCTGGGGACGGTTCCCCCGGTCACCGGGGACGTTTTCTCTTGGTCACTGGGGACGGTTCCGTTGGTCACCCGCCTCCGAATTCGAAGGCCTGGGGACGGTTCTTCCGCGTGCGGAATTCGAATGCCGGGGGACGGTTCTTCGACGTGCGAAATTCGAATGCCGAAGAACCGTCCCCGGTTGTGCGTTCCCGCTATCGGATCCGGAAGCTCAGGGTTCGGGCCTCGGGTCGCAGGGCGTACTCGGGCCAGACGTCCGGACCGCAGGAGCGTGAACCCAGGCCGTGCTGGGCGGCGTCCAGGTACAGATAGGTGGCGGACGGCTCCGGCAGCTCGTGCGGGTGCGCCGCGGCGTCCAACTCCTGACCGGTGTGCGGGGTGAGGGTGAAGCCGGGTCGCCGGCCCGCGGCGTCCGGGATCGTGTCGATGCGCAGCCAATCGTCGCCACCCGTGCGCAGGGTCAGTGAGCGCAGCTCACTGCGATGGCCGCTCTCCTGAGGTCGGGCGTACGGGACGGTCAACTCGTCGAGGGTGGCAGAGAAGCGGCCGACTCGGGCGGCGCGCCGGCTGTCCGGGTACGACTCGTGCGGACCGGTTCCGAACCAGGACGCGCCGTCGACCGAGGTCGGCAGGTCGAAGCGGACGCCGAGCCGCGGCCAGACCATGTCCCAGCCGGCGCTCGGTTCGAGGTCGATGTGGAGCTCGAGAACGTCGTCGGTGAATGTCCAGTGGACGTCGGTGAGCACGCTGAGCCGGGAGTTCGCCGGCGCCCAGCGGATCAGGCTGCGCAGCTCGGAGGTCGACCCGGCCCGGGAGACGACCCGTGGGGTGAGCCGATCCAGCCCGGCCGTCCGCCACAGCACATCCCACGGCGGCGCCGGATGACCCTGCCAGGGTGGCGCCCACGGGTCCCTCTCTCCGGACGGGGCGCCCGGCGGATCGTAGACGCCGAAGCCGGCGCCCCGGTCGTTGTCGGTAGGGCCGCGCCACAGCTCCAACCGTGGCCCGGTGACAGGCAGCCCGGCGAGCGTGACCAGATCGCCGGCGCGGAACTCGGCAGGGCCCAGCCGGTCGGGTAGCGGGTCGGTGGGCGACGTCCCCGGTGACCGAAGGAACCGTCCTTGGTGACCGAAAGAACCGTCCCCGGTGACCAAAGGAACCGTCCCTGGTGACCGAAGGAACCGTCCCCGGTGACCAAAAGAACCGTCCCCGGTGACCGGCTGGTGCTGGGCGGTGAGCAGCACGTGGCCGGCGTCGGCCCATGCGGTGTCGGACGCCAGCACGGCCTCGACCGTCAGCCAGAGTTCGCCGTCGGGATCGGCGGTGGGTGCGAAATCCGGTAGGGGAACCTGTGCCGACTCCCCGGCCGGGATCACCGGGAGGGGCAGCTCGCCGGAACTGAGCGGTTCGCCGTCCAGTTCGACACGCCAGAGGAATCGGACGTCGGAGGAGTCGGCGCTGTGCCGCATGTTGCAGACCTCGACGGCCTCGTCGAAGGTGATCCGGAAGGGCGCGACGACCTGTTTGAACTCGTGGAGGCCCGGGGTGGGGGTGCCGTCGGAGAGCACCAGACCGTCCATCACGAAATTGCCGTCGTGGATGACCTCGCCGAAGTCGCCGCCGTAGCCGAAGAACTCGACACCGTCGGCGGTGTGGGTGCGCAGGCCGTGGTCACGCCACTCCCAGATGAACCCGCCGTGCAGCCGCGGATACTTGTCGAACAAGGCCTGATACTGGTCCAACCCGCCGGGCCCGTTGCCCATCGCGTGCGCATATTCGCAGAGCAGGAACGGCTTGGTTCGCTGCCGCGCCGACTCCGTCACCGAGCAACCCAGCAGGGGTTCGAGCGAGTCGCGTCCGATCGCCGCCGTTTCGGGCACCGAGGAGTACATCCGCGAATACACATCGGTATAGGCGCCGGCATGATCGCCCTCGTAGTGCACGGGCCGCCCGGGGTCGCGCTCGTGCACCCAGGCCGCCATCGCAGCCAGATTCGCGCCGGTGCCGGATTCGTTGCCCAGCGACCACAGCACGATCGAGGGATGGTTCTTGTCCCGTTCGACGGTCCGTTCGATGCGGTCGAGCAGGGCGTCGCGCCAGGCCGGGTCGTCGCCGGGGTTCCCGGCCCAGCCGCCCGGTTCGAAGCCGTGCGTCTCCAGGTCGCATTCCAGGATCACCCAGAAGCCCAGCTCATCGCACAGGTCGAGTAGCCGCGGATGCGGCGGATAGTGGCTGGTCCGGATCGCGTTCACGTTGAACCGCTTCATCAGGACCAGATCCTCACGCGCCCAGGCCTCGTCGAAGACCCGGCCGCGATCGGGATGGGTTTCGTGCCGGTTCACGCCGTGGAACACCACCCGGCGACCGTTGACCAGCAACCGGTCGCCGTCGATCGACACGGTGCGGAAACCCAGCCGCAGCGACACCGTCTCGCCGGCGCTGCTCACCGTGACCTCGTAGAGCCGGGGCAGCTCCGCCGACCACGGCTGCACCCCGTCGATTCGCACCGCCGCCACCTCGGACGGCGACGCCCACACGGTTTCCACGCCCAACTCAGGGATCCGCAGGGTGACCGGGTAGGCGTCCGGTTCGGCCACGATCTCGGGTGTGAGCAGTCCCACCCCAGCGGCGTAGTCAGTGCGCAGCCAGACATCGTCCAAGCCAAGTGCCGGGCGGGCCAGCAGGGTCACGTCGCGGAAGATGCCCGGCAGCCACCACTGGTCCTGGTCCTCCAGATAGCTGCGCGCCGACCACTGATGCACCCGCACCACCAGCAGATTCGTGCCCGGCCGGACGGCGTGAGTCACGTCGAACTCCTGCGCCAGCCGACTGCCCGAACCGACCCCGATCTCGACGCCGTTGAGCCACACCCGGTACCGCGACTCGACCCCGTCGAAGCGCAACAGCACCGCCCGGGCGTTGCCGAACGAGGCCGGCAGGTCGAACCGTCGCCGGTAGTCACCGGCCGGGTTGTCGTCCGGCACATGCGGCGGATCGATCGGGAACGGGAACTGCACATTGGTGTAGATCGGACGCCCGTAGCGTCCATCGCCGTGCAGCACCCAATGCGACGGGACGGGGAGCTCGTCCCAGCCCGAATCGTCGAATTCGGTGGCGGCCACGTCGTCCGGACCCTCGCCGGACGGCAACACGTCATGGACACCGCCGGGCACGCCGGGCAGCAAGCGGAACCGCCAGTTGCCGTTGAGTGACAGCTCGGGTGCATCGCTCTGCAGCCGGGCACGGGCGGGCGCCCGGCTCCCCGAGCCGGGCCCTCGATCGATCAGGTAGTGCGGGTCGACGTCACCGCTCCTTCCGTGAGGCTGCCGCGCCGAAGCGCCCCAGGACGCCACTATCCCAGAGCGGCTCAAATGGCCGTCGCGACGCGACTGGTAGTGGTTTCGACACGCTCAACCACCGGGCCGCTCGACCACCCGTTGGTCGAGCTTGTCGAGACCCTTTCGTCGATGGGGTGAAACCGCATGCGACCGCCCGGCTGTGGAAGCCCGGAGTGGCCGACGTCACCCGGACAGCCGAACTGGCGCATCTCGCGCCACCCCCGGGTCTCAGCGCGGCACCAGCGGCGCGGCGCACTAGGGTCGAAGGTGTGAGCCGATATCCACGTGACGTTCTGGCGCCCGGCTGGCAGCGGGCCGGCAAACCGACCACCACCGAGGTGCCCGCCCAGATCGGCATGGTGCTCGAGGATCCCACCTCCGGCTTCGTCGGCGCCCTGGTCAAACTCGAGAACGGCCTGCTGGTGCTGGAGGACCGCCGGGGCAAGCGGCGCAGCTTCCCGCTCGGCCCGGGCTTCTGGCTGGACGGCAAACCGGTCGCGATCACACCCCCGAAACGGCAGCCCGACGGACGCCCCACGCACACGGCGTCCGGCTCACGGGCCAGCGCGACCCGTAGTCAGGCGAAGGTGGCCCTGCCCAGCCGGATCTACGTCGAGGGCCGGCACGACGCCGAACTGGTCGAGAAGGTGTGGGGCGACGACCTGCGGCACGTCGGCGTGGTCGTGGAGTATCTGGGCGGCATCGACGACCTGCCGGCGATCGTGGACGAGTTCGCACCGCAGCAGGGACGGCGGCTCGGCGTTCTGGTCGACCATCTGGTCGCCGGCTCGAAGGAGTCCCGCATCGTGGAACAGGTGACCAATCCGTGGGTGTTCGTCACCGGTCACCGGTTCATCGACATCTGGACGGCGGTCAAGCCGTCCGTGCTCGGCATCAAAGCCTGGCCTGATGTGCCTCGCGGTCAGGACTACAAGGAGGGGCTGTGTCGCGCCCTCGGCTGGCCCGCGCGCACCCAGACCGACATCGCCAACGCGTGGCGGCACATCCTGTCGAAGGTGACGTCGTGGCGTGACCTGGACCCGGCGCTGCTCACCGAGGTGGAGAAGCTGATCGACTTCGTCACCGCCGACCACGCCGACACCCTGGAGCCGTGATGACCGGCCCGATCATGGACACCGCCGCCGTCACAGCCGCCATCCGGGAAGTGGCGAACGCCGAAATCCTGCCCAAATTCCGCGCGCTGGCCGACGACGAGATCATCGAGAAGCGGCCCGGCGACGTGGTCACGGTGGCCGACCGGCTGGCCGAGCAGGCGCTGACCCGGATCTTCCGGGCGGCGAACCCGGACTGCCTGGTGGTCGGCGAGGAGGGCGTCTACGCCGATCCGGCGCCGCTGAAGGCGCTGCCCACCGCCGAACTGGCGTGGGTGATCGACCCCATCGACGGCACCCGCAATTTCGCCTCCGGCAGCCCGGATTTTGCGGTGATGGTGGCCGAGGTACGGGCCGGCGTCACCACCCGCGGCTGGATCTGGCAGCCGATGCACGACCGGATGTACGTCGCCGAGCTGGGTTCCGGCGTCCGGCTGAACGACGAACCGGTGGCTGCCCGGCCGGCGCCGGAGCAACTGGTGGGTGCGTTGCACGGCCGCTACGGCCATCCGCGTCCCGGGGTGCCCGAGCAGGTCAGCCTGGTTCGGCTGGCCGGCTGCTGCGGCGTCGATTACCCCAATGTCGTCGAGGGCCGGCGAGCATTTCTGGGTTACTGGTCGATGCACCCGTGGGACCATCTGCCCGGTGCGTTGATGGTCACCGAGACCGGTGGACGGGTGGCCACCACCGACGGCCGCACCTACGCCCCCGGGGTGACCGGCCGCTATCTGTTGGCCGCCGGGTCACCCGAGATCTGGGAGCTGGCCGCCGGGTTGGCGAAGGATCAGTTCTCCCGCTGACGATGTGACGCTCGTTCAGCCGTCGAGCCGGTGCAGGGCGGTGACCGCCAGCACCAACTCGCCCGCCTCGTCGGAGGCGTCGCAGTCGACCAGGGCGTCCAGCACCCAGTCGCGGTTGTCGTCGGGATCGCGGACGATCTGCCGGACGTCCCGCACCCGAGCCGTCGTCGGTTCCGGTGCGCCGACCGGCTGACCGCGCCGCTCGTCACCGATCACCACATAGCCCGGCCCGCGGGCATCGCCGTCCAGCAACATCTCGTCGTGTTCGGCGTAGTAGTCCTCGAGTGCGGCGTCCCAGCGGGAGCGAGTCATCGAGATCTCGCGGGCCGGTTCGGTGCGTGCGGACGCCTCGCGCTCCAGCCGGACCAGGGCGGTCAGGTCGTCGCGGGCACAGGCCGCCAACCGGGCCCACAGCGCGTTGCGGATCAGCACCTCGAAGCTGCGCCCCTGCTTCGACAGCGGACGCGGCGGCGCCGGCGCGGTGTGGTCGATGACGTCGCTCGGCGCATGCTCGGGGTCCGTCAGCGCCGTCCACTCGTCCAGCAGTGAGGAGTCGGTCTGCCGGATCGTCTCGCCCAGCCAGTCGATGATGTCCTCCAGGCCGGGGCTGCGATGGGTCTCGGGCACCGTGTGCTGCAACGTGCGGTAAGCGTCGGTGAGATAGCGCAGCACCAGCCCCTCGCTGCGGGCCACCTGGTAGCGGCTCACCAGATCGGTGAAGCTCATCGCCTGCTCCCACATCTCGCGGACCACCGACTTGGACTCCAGCGCGTCCGGCGGCAGCCACGGATGGGTCTGCCGATAGGTCTCGTAGGCGGCTTCGAGGAGTTCGGCCAGCGGTTTGGGCCAGCTGATCGTCTCGATGATCGCCATCCGCTCGTCGTACTCGACGCCCTCGGCCTTGAGCCGTCCGATCTCTTCGCCGCGGGCGGCGTTCTGCTGGGCGAACAACAGGGTCATCGGCGGCTCCAGCACCGCTTCGATGACCGAGAGCACATCGAGCGGGTAGCTCTCCGCCTCGGGGTCGAGCAGGTCGAGAGCGGCCAGCGCGAAGTGGGCGAGCGGCTGGTTGAGTGCGAAGTCGTCCGGCAGGTCGACGGTCAGCACGTAGCGGCGGCCGTAGGCGTCCGGCTGGTCGAGCCGCGTGACAACGCCGGAGTGCACCAGCGAGCGGACCAGCCGCAGCGCCCGGCGGACCAGCCGCAGTTGGGAACGGCGGTTCTCGTGATTGTCGGTGAGCAGCCGGCGCAACACGACGAAGGCGTCCTCGTCGCGGCTGAGCACATTGATCAGCATCGCGTTGTCGACCTTCATCCGGCTGGCGAGCCGCTCCGGCTGCCCGGCGACCAGTCGGTCGAAGGTCTGCTCGCTCCACACCACCGAGCCGTCGGGCGCCTTCTTGAGCTGTGCCTTGGACGCCCGCTTGGACCGCTTGGCCTCGCTCATCGCGGCGTTCTTGGCGGCCGCCTTCGCCTTGGCGCGTTCGTTGGCGATGACGTGCTCGGGGGCCTGGACGACCACGTAGCCGGAGGTGTCGAAACCGGCCCGGCCGGCGCGTCCGGCGATCTGCAGGAACTCGCGGGTGTGCAGCACCCGCTGCCGCGAGCCGTCGAACTTCGCCAGGCCGGTGAACAGCACGGTGCGGATCGGCACGTTGATGCCGACGCCGAGGGTGTCGGTGCCGCAGATCACGCTGAGCCGGCCCTGCTGGGCGAGCTGTTCGACCAGCCGCCGGTATTTGGGCAGCATGCCCGCGTGGTGGACGCCGATGCCGGCCTTGAGCAGTTTGCTGAGCGTCTTGCCGAAGCCGGCGGCGAACCGGAAGTCGCGCAGCAGGTCGGCGTCCGAATCGGTGATCGGACGCCGTCCGCCGGAGCGTTTGCCGAAGCCGGCGGCCAGTAGCGAGGTGGCGTGCTCGACCGCAGCGGCCTGGGTGAAGTGGACGACGTAGACCGGCGCCTGATGGGTTTCGACGAGTTCGTCGAGGGTCTCGTCCAGCGGCGTCATCGCGTAGCGGAAGGTGAGCGGCACCGGTCGTTCGGCTTCGGCGACGATCGCGACCTCGCGTCCGGTACGCCGGGTGAGGTCGTCGGCGATCTCGGACATGTCGCCCAAGGTGGCCGACATCAGCAGGAACTGGACGCCGGTCAGCTCGATCAGCGGCACCTGCCAGGCCCAGCCCCGATCGCGTTCGCCGTAGTAGTGGAACTCGTCCATCACCACCAGGCCGACGTCGGCGTCCGATCCCTCACGGAGCGCGATGTTGGCCAGCACCTCGGCGGTGCAGGCGATGATCGGCGCGCCCGCGTTGACCGAGGCGTCCCCGGTCAGCATGCCGACGTTGTCGGCACCGAAGATCGCCACCAACTCGAAGAATTTCTCGCTGACCAGGGCTTTCACCGGCGCGGTGTAGAACGACACCCGGTCGGTGGACAGCGCGGCATGGATCGCCGCCGTCGCCACCAGCGACTTTCCGGAGCCCGTCGGGGTGGTCAGCACCACATGCGCACCCGCGAGCAGTTCGATGATGGCCTCGTCCTGATGCGGGTAGAGGCTGATCCCCAGTCGTTCGGTGTAATCGGTGAACGACTCATACAGAGCATCGGCAGTGCCGTCGTCAGCGGGGTCGACCCGAAGCGGACGGAGCAGGCGGGTCGTATCCATAACCGTCCGAGTATCCCACTGGTGTCCGTGGGGACGGTTCTTTCGGTCACCGGGGACGGTTCCTTTGGTCACCGGGGACGGTTCCTTTGGTCACCGGGGACGGTTCCTTTGGTCACTGGGGCGGTTCTCTTGGTCACCGGGGACGGTTCTCTTGGTCACCACGGCGTCCGGGAGAACCGTCCCTCGTTGCCGGTGCCGCTCGCGCCGCACCGGGACGGACGTCTCGCCGCCTGGACCGCGGATGGCCGATCCCAAAGCTCGCTACTTAGGGTTACCTAAGTAACATCAGATCTATTGTCCGCGGTGAGTTCCTGCCCCGCCGACACCCGACGAAAGCCCGGATAGCCATGCGGTCGCTCCACCCCTGTGTCCCTTCACCCACTCCTTCGTCACGCCCGTCCGGCGGCCGCCTGCTGCGGGCCATCGGCCTGCTGCTGACGTTCACGCTCATCCTCACCGGGTTCGGTCCGGCACCGAGCGCTCGCGCCGAGGAAACCCGCTACTCGCCGCAACTGGTGCTCTCGAGCGGCAACACGATTGCCGCCGGCCACAGCTACACATTGACCGTCAAAGGGTTGCCCGACGAGGTCGAGCGAGTGCGGATCGTCAACGACCCCAACGGATTACCGACCGCCACGAAGCACAATGACGCCGGCGACTTCGAGTTGCACGGCCGGATCCACGTGCTGCGTCCGCTCGGGTCCTACCGATGGCAGGTTGAGGTCACCGCAGACGACGGCTATCAGGAACGCTTCCCGTTCGAGTTCGTGGTGACCGAACCCGATCAGTTCACGATCAAGCCGCTGATCACTCTGACGCCCGGCTCGCTGAGGCCCGGAGGCGACTTCCGGCTCAGCCTCGACAACCTTCCCACCAAGGCGTCCTACCGGCTGACCTCGCTGGCGGAGAGCGATCCGATCGGGCTGAGCTCGGGCACCACGACGGCGCAGGGCGGCATGGTTTTCGATGGCCGCATTCCCGCCGACCGGCAGCCAGGCAGCTACCGCTGGCTCTTCGAGGTGTGGACCGAGGACGCGATCGCCAAGGTTGAACTGCCGTACACCGTCACCACCGCGACGGATCCCGGGCAGCGTTACCACCCGACGATCACCCGGACGCCCAAGGGTGTGCTCACGCCGGCGCACGACTACACCGTCCGGGTCGCCGGACTGCCTGCCGAAGTGACCCGAGTGCGGCTGCTCGGCTTGGGAACGGTCATCGCGTCCGCCAACAGCAGGACCGACGACGGCGCCTTCGAACTGACCGGACGCATCGACATCAGGGCCTACGTCGGCAACCATGACTGGGAGGTCGAGGCGCGCACCGCGGACGGCTACGCGGAGACCTTCCCGATGCGGGTCACCGTCGGAGAACCCGACCGATTCGAGATCGATCCGACGGTCCAGATCGAGCCGCTTCCACCTGCCACGGCGCTCACCCCGGGATCGAGGTACAACCTGAGGCTGAGCGGACTCCCGGCAGGGGCTCTCTTCGAACTCATCGAGTACATCGACGACGACAACTTCCCCGGCGGTGTGGCCGTCTCCGTCGCCCAGGCAGGATGGGTCTCGGCTGAAGGCCACATCGAAAGGCTCGACGCGTGGGCGCTGTTCAAGCCGGGCCCGCATCACTGGACGCTCCGAGTCTGGACCGAGAAGGCCTATGCCGAGCGGAACATTCCGTTCACTGTGGTCGCGGAGAAGCCTGCGTACGATCCATGGGTCGCCCTGTCCCGGAAGGGACGCGTACTGCATGCCGGGGTCGGAGGAATCAACGATCCAGCCGTCAGCATCGACTACCAGTGGTTCCGCAACGACAAGAAGATCCGCGGCGCGAGCGCCCGCGCGTCCGACTACCGGCTGCGGCAGGCTGACCGCGGTAAGTGGATCTGGGCGAAAGTCACGGTCAGCAAGCCCGGCTACCAATCGGTCACCGCAAAGAGCGAGGCACTCCGGATCCGCCGCTAGGGAAGCGACCGGGTGACCAAGGGGACGGTTCCTTTGGTCACCCGGCAAATCTTCTCTGACAATGGGCTTCTCCGACTATCGAGGTGTCCGAAGGAACCGTCCCCGGTGTCCGTAGGAACCGTCCCCGGTGTCCGAGGGAACCGTCCCCGGTGACCGTAGGAACCGTCCCCGGTGACCGTAGGAACCGTCCCGTGGTCACCCGGTGAGGAGAGAACCCGGTTCTACTTGAGCAGCCGGAGCTGGGTGCGGGGGACTTTGCCCTCGGCGGCGAGCTGGGCGTAGGCGGTGGGTAGGACGGCGGTGATGGTCTCGTCGTCGTAGGGCCAGTCGCCGGCGGCGAGCGCGTCCTCGAGTTTCACGCCCTGGCCGATCAGGTGCTCCACCTGGCCGTAGACGGCGGAGATCTCGGCGCGCTGGGTGAAGGCGAATACGCGGTCGACGGGCTCGCCGTGGCCGGGTAGCAACACGGTGTCTTCACTGACCAGGCCCAGGACGCCGTCGAGGGCGGCGGGCCACTCCTTGAGGTAGCAGTCGGCACCCATCGCTGGGGGAGCCGCCTGCTCGAGCAGGTCGCCGGTGAAGATCAGCTGGGCGTCGGGCACGATCACCACCACGTCGCCGGCGGTGTGGCCGCGTCCGAAATGGACGAGTTCGACGTACCGGTCGCCCAGGTTGATCATCCGGGCCAGCGCCATCGGCCGATTGGGCGGCTTCAACAACTCAACGTCGAAGCCGAGGTCAGCGGCCTCGGTGGCGACCTGATCGGCCTCCAGCGCGGCGACCAGCGTCTCGTGGCCATGAGTGGTCAGGTCGTCGAAGGCCGCCAGGCCGTAGTAGTGGTCGAAGTGGCCGTGGGTGACGACGGCACCGAGCAGCGGCACCCCGGCAACAGCCTCGGCCGCCACTCGGATCTCCGCGCCCTGAGCGGGTGACGAACCGGTGTCCACGACCAGGGCGCCTGCCGATCCCACGATCAGGCCGATGTTCACCGCGGCGGGCTGGGCGACCGCACGCCAGATACCCGGACGGAGCTGCTCGAACGGAGTCAACGAGAACTGCACCGGCCCAGCCTATGCGTGGCCGGCCGGTGAGCGCCGCATGCTCAGCCGGTCACCAGCCGGATCAGCAGGGCCAGCAGCCCGATGAGCGGCAGCGTGCCCTGGACGAGCGCCGCGCGCAGCTTGGATCGGTCATGGGTCACCAGCACGATCGCCGCCGCCAGCATGGAGCCGAGGCCGACGATCAGCAGGGTCAGCGAGACCGCCGGCCAGGCGAAGGTCACGATGCCGGCGAACACGGTGATCGCCAGGAACAGGTTGTAGAAGCCCTGGTTGTAGGCCAGTTGCCGGGTCGTCGCGGCCTGCTCGACCGTGGTCCCGAAGATCTTGCGGGTGCGGTCGTCCTGCCAGCGGAACGACTCCAGCCGGAAGATGTACACGTGCAGCAGGGCGGCCAACGCGGCGGCGCTCAGGACGATCAGGGTCACGGCAACCTCGCACCAGGGATTCGACGGCGATGGCTCAGGGTAGCCGTTGAACCGGAGAAGTCCGGCACCCCACACTCGCCAGCAGCTCCAGAACCCCAGCTGACAAGGGGCTTCGGCAAGCTCAAGCAGCGTTCGAGCAACTCGGCCAGCCGTGAACAGCTCAGCGCAGCACGTCGCTCGCCTGCGCCTCGGCGATGAAGGCGTCCGCGTCCCTCTTGAGCAGCAAACCCTGGCGCTGCAGCGTGCGTGCGGCCTTGGTGACCGCCCGCACATACCCGTCATGGGTGCGGTAGCGCTCGACCAGCGAGCGGCGCGGATCCTTGGCGGCGCGACGCTCCTTCGCGGTCTTGGGCAACGGGATCGTCATGCCCCAGCCCTCGCAGCCGTCCGGGCCGCCGAACCCGTCCACCCGAACGTTCCAACCCGTGTGGGTCGCGATCGGCGCCTGGATCTGCGGCATCCGGATGCCGGCGATCTCGAGCCCATCGGCATCCACCACCGGAACGTAGCTCGGGTAGATCCGGCCGGTCGCCACCGGCGGATAGCGGTCGATGATGCCGTTGGTGAAGCGCGGGCCGAAGTCGTACAGGTTCCGGACGGTGGCCGTCCCGGTGTAGGTGATGCCCGGGATCGAGGGCCAGCCCAGTTCGCGCTGCTTCACCACGCCGATGCCCAGGGAGGACTGCTTGGTCGGATGGACGCGGGCCAGCGTGCCGTCGTCGAGCCGGGGCACCCGGCTGGCGGGCGGCGGAGTGCCTCGGTTCACCCAGCCCGTCAACGCCTCGAACAGTGCACGCTGCACGGGGCCCGGATTGATCGTGTTGCGCGCGACGGCGCAGACGCCGGGGGAGTCCGCCGGGTTGCCGACGACCGTGTGCTCCACGCTGGAGAGCAGATAGTTGCGCACATTGGGCGGCTCGACCGCGTCGCGCCGTCCGGACGGATCGGTGTGCAGCAGCGAGCCGGCCTTGCTCCAGTACTCGTTCGACGAGTTCAGGTTGATGATCTTCGGGCAGGTGCCGGTGCGTCGGCAGGCCTCGTCGCGGCCGTCCCGTTTGCCGGTGACCGGGTCGCGGAACGAGGTGTACGAGAACGGGAACGGACCTTCGGGGTACCAATGGTTCTGCCGGATCCGCTCGGTGCGCGGCGGTTGCGAGAAGCGGTAGTTGAGCGCGACCCCGGTTCCACCGCCGATCCAGTTCTCGATGCCGTCGAAGACCGGACGATTGCGCGCGTCGGCGTTGAATCCGAGCCAGAGGAAGTCGTTGAGGTAGCGGGCCGGCTGGGAGACGGCGAAGGCGAACGCCCGGTTCGCGTGGCCCGCCAGCGGATTGCGGTTGCCGGCCGTGTCGACGCGCTGGTGCCGCAGGAAGCTGACCAGGTCGCGGGTGGCGGCGAAGCCGATGCCGGCCACCACCGGATCCTTGGCCCGGTAGCTGAACTCGTAGATCGCCCCTTGCCGGAAGGGAGTTCCGGCGGGCAGCAGCCGGATCTGCTTGTCGCCGACGTATTCCCAGCCGCTGGCCGGCACGGTGCGCGGCTTGTCGGTGAGCCGGTCGCGCACGGTCAGCGTGGCCTTGGACCGTTTCGTCGTCGCGGCCGGGTAGGACAGCGTCGCCGTCGTGGTGGTGGCGTCGTCGAAGACCAGGTACTCATAGCTCGGGCCGGTGATCGAGCCGCCGTTCCGCTTCTTCGCGACCGGCACCGACAGGGTCAGATTGTCGTTCGTCGCGGACGCCGACGGATCCCAGCCGCTCCACACCAGGCTGAACCCCTGGTCGAGGACGTACGCGTCGCCGGCATCGGCGGCCGTCGTCGGATCGTTCATCAACGGCGAGCCGTTGAGACTGCCGAAGAACTTCTGGCCGCGGTTGTTCACCTCCATGAACAACTGGTGGTTGCCGCGGCGCAGATCGGTGGGTTTCAGGATGTACACGTCCGTGGCGTACTCGACCATGCCGCGGGCGTTGCGCGGCGCCCGCTTCAGGTCGGTGATCGCCGCGTTCCGCGGGTCGTTCGGGTCGAGTTCGCCGAAGGCCCTTCCGCGGAGCTTCTCGTATGTGCCGACCGTGCCGAAGCGGCGTCCCTCGAAAGCCACTCCTTGCGAGGCGAGCTCCAGCCGGGTGATCCCTCCCCGGTGCGCGGACGGCCGGTCGCTCGCGCCGTCCTCGGGGCCGGCAACAGCGGTCGGCGGCGCGCTGAACGCGGAGACCAGCAGGGTGGCGGCGACGGCCAGGGTGGCGGAACGTCGGAGGATGCGCTTCATCGAGGACCTCACATCTTTCGGGGTGTCGGATGTGCGTGTCGGGCTCGTCGGTGAGACCCGGGTCCGGTCACTATGGCAGCCGAGTCTCGGCCGGTCCGCGGGCCGAGTCGCACGTCTCGGTGACCGGACGAGAGAAGTCGTCCGCGTCCACTACACTGGCACTCGACCACCGAGAGTGCCAGTGTCGCGCGAGTGCTGAGGAGGGCCATGTTGGACGACCGCAAGCTCTCCATCCTGCGTGCCATCGTCACCGACTACGTCTCCTCCCAAGAGCCGGTGGGTTCCCGCGCGCTCGTCGAACGGCACAACCTCGGCGTCTCGCCGGCCACCGTCCGCAACGACATGGCGGTGCTGGAAGAAGAGGGCTACATCACCCAGCCGCACACCAGCGCCGGCCGGATCCCGACCGACAAGGGCTATCGGCTGTTCGTCGACCGGCTGGCCGCGGTGAAGCCGCTGTCGCTGGCCGAGCGCCGGGCGATCCAGACCTTCATGGCCGGCGCTCTCGACGTCGACGACGTGGTGCGCCGCACCGTCCGGCTGCTCGCCCAGATCACCCAGCAGGTGGCGATCGTGCAGTACCCGGTGCTGTCCAGTGCCACCATCCGGCTGATCGAGGTGCTGGCGCTCACCCCGGGGCGAGGCCTGGTCATCCTGGTCAACTCGACCGGCCGGGTCGAGCAGCGTCCGATCGACCTGATCGACGCCGGTGAGGAACAACTCTCCGAGCTGCGCGGACGCCTCAACGCCGCGCTGGTGGGGTGTGCGCCGTCCGCGGCGGTCGATCGGCTGAGCACCATGATGGACGAGTTGCCGCCCGACCTCCGTCCGGTCGGTTCGGTGGTGATCGCCACCCTGCTGGAGCTGGCCACCGCCGATCCCGCCACCCGCGTGGTGGTCGGCGGCGTGCCCAACCTGACCCGGTTCGGCGACCAGTTCGAGACCACGGTGAAGCCGGTGCTCGAAGCGCTGGAGGAACAAGTCGTGCTGTTGCGGTTGTTGGGTGAAGCTGGTGGGTCCAGCGAGGTCACCGTCCGCATCGGACACGAGAACCCGTACGAGCCGCTGCAGTCGACCTCGGTCGTGGCCAGCGCGTACAGTCACGGCGACGATGTCTGGGCGAGCATGGGAATCGTCGGCCCCACCCGGATGGACTATCCGACCACCATGGCCTCGGTGCGGGCGGTCGCCCGCTACGTAGGCCGTTTCCTGGCAGAAGGATGATGTTGACCAAGGATTACTACGACGTTCTGGGCGTGTCCCGCGACGCCACGTCCGAGCAGATCAAGAAGGCCTACCGCAAGCTGGCCATGAAGTACCACCCGGACGTCGCCGACACCGCCGACGCCGCCGACAAATTCAAGGAGATCGGCGAGGCGTACGAGGTGCTGCATGACGCCAACAAGCGCGCCATGTATGACCGCGGCGTCGATCCGATGGCGCCCGGCGGCGGCTTCCCGGGCGGTGGCTTCGGCTTCCCCGGCGGTGGCGGTGCGGCCGGCTTCGACTTCACCAACCTGGTGGACGCCATGTTCGGCCAGGCCGGAGCCCGTGGCCCCCGTTCCCGCGTCCGGCGCGGCCAGGACGCCCTCGTCCGGCTCTCGCTGACCCTCTCCGAAGCCGCCTTCGGCGTCACCAAGCCGGTGCGGGTCGAGACCGCGGTGATCTGCGGCACCTGCAACGGCTCGGGCGCCAAGGACGGCTCCGAGCCGGTGACCTGCACCACCTGCCACGGCCAGGGCGACATCACCCAGATCCAGCGCTCGTTCCTGGGCGACATCCGCACCACCCAGCCCTGCCCGGTGTGCCGCGGCTACGGCACCACCATTCCCAACCCGTGCGGCGAATGCTCCGGTGAGGGACGCGTCCGCTCGCAGCGCACCATCAACGTGAAGATCCCGGCAGGGGTCAACGCCGGCAACCGGATCCACCTGGAACACCAGGGCGAGGTCGGCCCCGGCGGCGGTCCGGCCGGCGACCTGTACGTGGAGCTGAGCGTCGAACCGCACGACACCTTCAAGCGCAACGGCGACGATCTCGAGATGGTGATCAAGCTGCCGATGACCGCGGCCGCGCTGGGCACCGAGGTGACCCTGCCGACGCTGGAGGCCGAACGCGACGATATGGACGCCGAGGCCGGCACCGTCCGGCTGTCCATCCCGAGCGGCACCCAGTCGGGCACCCGCATTCCGATCGCCGGACGCGGCGTGCCGCGGCTGCGCGGCACCGGACGCGGCGACCTCGGCGTTACGCTACTGGTGCAGACTCCGAGCAAGCTCGACGAACACCAGCGGAACCTGCTGCGCCAACTGGCCGAGGCGCGGGGTGAAGCGGGCGCCGAGATCGCTGTGGAGAAGCATCACAAAGGTGTATTCGGCTGGCTGAAGGACGCATTCACACAATGACCGAAGCATTGTTCCTGGCGGATCTGGATTCTCCGGCGGTCGGCGACACGGTCGCCGTGACCGGCGACGAGGGCCGGCATGCGGCGATCGTGCGCCGGATCCGCAAGGGCGAGATGGTGCTGGTCAGCGACGGCATCGGCAACGCGATCAAGGGACCGGTGCTGACCGCCGACGTCAACGGTCTGACGGTCGAGGTGGCCGAGGTGCTGCGCGACCCGGCGCGGCCGCTGCGGTTCACCGTCGTCCAGGCGTTGGCCAAGGGCGACCGGACCGAGCTGGCCCTGGAGATGCTGACCGAGTTGGGCGTCGACGAGATCGTGCCCTGGCAGGCGTCCCGGTCGGTGGTGAAATGGGCGCCCGACCGGGTCGAGCGGGCCCTGGCCCGCTGGCGCAACATCGTCCGTGAAGCCACCAAGCAGTCGCGTCGGTTCCGGGTACCCCGGGTCAGCCCCCCGCTGACCACACCCGAACTGGCGCTCCGGGTCGCCGAACCGGCGCTCACCCTGGTGCTGCATGAGGGCGCGGAGGCCTGGCCGTCCGTGGCCGACCTGCCCGCCGAGGGCGAGGTGATGGTGATCATCGGACCGGAGGGCGGCTTGACCCCTGAGGAACTGGACCTGTTCGCCGAGGCGGGTGGGCGTCCGACCCTGATCGCGGACGCGGTATTGCGGACATCCACCGCAGGTGTCGTGGCATTGGCGCAACTGCAAGCGCTGACGCGTGCGTGAACTTCTCGCATCGCCGCCTTCTCTGGCTGTGAGCCTGGTGCCATCTCGGGGCGCAAGTCTGTTGCCGCGGGCCGGGAGGGGAGCCCGAGCCGCCCACCTACAGATCCGCCTCGCAAGCTCGGCAGATCTTCCGGACGCCCACCCACCTGCCTCGAGCTCCCCTCCCGGCCCGCTTCGCGGTTGCGGTCCGCGGGGGCGAGGCCGCCGCGCTTCCCGAGTGCTGGAGTGGTACGCGGGGGACGGTTCTTTTCGTTCCGCTCAAAGGTGGTACGCGGGGGACGGTTCTTTTCGTACCGCTGATCGGTGGCCCGGGTCGTTGTCTCGTCCACGCCCGCTCAACGGTGGCACCTTGCCCTGGTCGGCGTCGCGAAGGGCCGAATCGTGAGTGATTCCTTCTCCTTCACGCCGGGTGCGGTGCTGGCCAATGGCAAGGGCCGATCGGGTGTGATCGACACTCCGCACGGGCAGATTCGGACGCCGGCGTTCGTGGCGGTGGGGACGAAGGCGACGGTGAAGGCGGTGTTGCCCGAGGCGGTCGCCGAACTGGGGGCGCAGGCGGTGCTGGCCAACGCGTACCACTTGTTCCTGCAGCCGGGCTCGGACATCGTGGACGCCGCGGGCGGGCTCGGTGCGTTCATGAACTGGCCCGGACCGACGTTCACCGACTCGGGCGGCTTTCAGGTGATGAGCCTGGGCGCCGGGTTCAAGAAGGTGCTGGCGATGGACACCGTCGGGCTCGCCGATGATGACGTGATCGCCGAGGGGAAGACCCGGTTGGCGCACGTCGACGACGACGGGGTGACCTTCACCAGCCACCTCAACGGCGACCGGCACCGGTTCACCCCCGAGGTGAGCATGCGCATCCAGCACGAGCTGGGTGCCGACATCATGTTCGCCTTCGACGAGCTGACCACGCTGATGAACACCCGCGGCTACCAGGAGCAATCGGTCGAGCGGACGCACGCGTGGGCCGTCCGATGCCTGGCGGCGCACGCCGAACTCACCGCGGCCCGCAGTGACAAGCCGTATCAGGCGCTGTTCGCCGTGGTGCAGGGCGCTCAGTACGAGGATCTGCGCCGACGGGCGTCCCGCGATCTGGCCGGTCTCGAGGTGGAGGGTCAGGCGTTCGACGGCTTCGGTATCGGCGGTGCCCTGGAGAAGGAGAACCTCGGCACGATCGTCGGTTGGTGCACCGAGGAACTGCCGTTCGACAAGCCGCGACACCTGCTCGGCATCTCCGAGCCGGACGACTTCTTCGCCGCCATCGCCGCCGGCGCGGACACCTTCGACTGCGTGATGCCCTCCCGGGTCGCCCGCAACGCCGCGCTCTACACCCGCGACGGACGGTTCAACGTCAACACCGCCAAGCACCGCCGCGCCTTCGAACCGATCGAGGACGACTGCGACTGCTACACCTGTGCCCACTACACCCGGGCCTACCTGCATCACCTGTTCAAAGCCAAGGAGATGCTGGCCTCGACGCTGGCCACCATCCACAACGAACGGTTCACCGTCCGGCTGGTCGACGACATCCGCACCTCCATCGAAACCGGTGACTTCGACGCCTTCCAAGAGGAATTCCTCGGCCGCTTCTACGCCGGCCGCCGCTGACGCCCTCGAACTTTCGGGGACGGTTCTTTCACGTTCGAGATTCGAATGTCGGGGGACGGTTCTTCTCGTTCGAAAATCGCATCTGCGAGAACCGTCCCCCAATCTTCGGAATTCGCATCTCGGAGAACCGTCCCCGGACGTTCGAAAATCGGACGCCGGAGAACCGTCCCCGGGTGTGCGAGGGACCGGGGGAACAGCGAACAAGTATCCGGATCGGGCTGGGACAGGCCAGCCCGATCCGGATCGCTGTTTCGATGGAGGTCAGGGACGCGCGCCGCCCCCTCCGCCGGGGCCGCCGAAGCCGCCGCCGTTGCTGACCTGCGAGGTGTCGGTGGTGCCGACCGAGGTGCCGTCGACGTAGACCGTGTAGGTCTCGCCCTCCTTGATCTGGTCGTTCGACACCACCAGGGAGCCGATCTGGCGGGTGGGGGAGTAGCTGGCCACCACGGTGCCGGAGGAATCCTTGACCTCGACCGTCGAACCGGCCGCCGCGGTCAGGGTGATCATCAGCGACTTCTGCGACGAGTCGGTGCTCGGCGCCTGGACCATGCCGGACGACCCGCCGGCCACCAGGGTGCCGCCGGTGATGGTGAAGGTGCCGTTGTAGTCCAGGGCGCCGTTCCCGTTGCTGGTCGGTCCGTTGACCACGACGGTGCCGCCACTCATCGTGACGTCGCCGTTGGAGTCGATGCCGTCGCCGTCCGCGGTGATGGTCACCTCGCCGCCCGAGATGTTCAGGATGGTGCCGTCCTGTGCCTCCATGTCGGACGCCGTGCTCGCCGAGTCGGTGGCGTTGATGCCGTCGTCGCTGGAGACAACGGTGATGGTGCCGCCGCTCAGGTCGATGTTCTTGGCTTCGAAGCCTTCCACGGACTTGCTGACCGTGGTGCTGCCGCCCGAGACCAGGATCGCCGTCCAGGCGTCGATGCCGTCATCGCCGGAGGCGAGCTTCACCGTGCCGTCGGCGACGCTGACGTAGCCGAGCCCGGCGTCGTCCTCGTTGTCGGACTTCAGCGAGTCGCCACCGCTGGTCACCCCGACGGTGCCGTCCTTGATCACCAGGTAGTCCTTGCCGCGGATGCCGTCGTCCTTCGCGGTCACGTTGAGCGTGCCGGAGATGATGACCAGGCCGTCCTTGCTGGAGATGCCGTCGTTGTAGTTGCCGGTCACGTTGAGGGTGCCGCTGCCCAGGATGGTCAGATCCGACGTGCTGTACAGGGCGGCGTTCGGGTCGTCGTCGCCGGTCGCTGCGTAGCTGGTGCCGTCGGTGAGCGAGTTGGTGGTGCCGTCGACCAGTGCGACGACAGCGAGGTCGGCGTCCATGATCGCCAGTGCCGAGCCGTCCGAGTTGGTGATCGAGGCGTTGTCGAGGATCAGGTAGACGGTGCCGGAGTCACTGGTGTCGACCACCACCTGGCCGTCGGCCAAGGTGCCGGTGAGCCGGTACGCGCCGGCGGCGGTGATGGTGATCACCCCGTCGGAGACCGTCACCCCGTCGGTGGCCTTCGGCGAGGACAGGTCGATGGTGACCTCCTTGCTGCTGTCCCAGCTGTGGGCCGCCTCGGTGTCGTGATCGGCGGTGAGCGCGAGGGCTGCTGTCGTGGTGGTGCTGGTCGAACTGGTTGTTGTCGTCGTGGCGGTCGTGGTCGCCACACCGGCGCAGCCGGCGAGTCCGATCAGGGCGGCGGCCACGCCTCCGGCGAGCCAGGTCTTGAGGTTCGTCAGTCGGTTCATGATGGTTCTCTCTGGTCGGGTGATGGTTTTGGTCGGAGTCAGTGGGTGAGCGCTTCGTGGGCGGGCTCGGGGGTCAGCGGAGCAGGGGTGCGCACCCGGTAGCGGACGTCGACGACGGTGACGTTGCGCACCAGATCGATCCGCTGGACGGTGAAGCGCCTGATGTCGGCACCGAGCAGAGCGCCCACGGCGGTGCGCAGTTCCAGTTCGTCGGTGATCGCCCGGTCGAGGGTGAGGGTGTGGTGCCGGTAGCCGCCGAGCAGGGCGGGGTGGTCGGCGAGGAACATCACCGCGACGAGCAGGCCGATCATCGACTGACCGATCCAGCTGGGGTCGAAGGTCAAGCCGGCCAGCAGGCCCATCGCCAGTGACACGAAGTAGTAGGCCACCTCGGCGTGGCTCAGCTCCGAGGAACGCAGCCGGATGATGGACAGCACGCCGAACAACCCCAGCCCCAGGCCGAGACCGACGGACGCGCTGGCCAGCACCGCGCTGACGGCCACGACGGCCACGTTGAGGCCGATCATGGCGACCATCACCTCGCGGCGGCGGTAGCGCCGGAAGTACACGCCGAACGCCAGGACGACGATGGCGACGAGGTCGAGGCCGAGACTGATTGGGTTCATGAGGTGAGGTCCTTGCTGAGGGATCTGTTGCCCGGATGTTGTCTGCTGATGACTTGACGGTAGAAAACCGAGCAGGCACGAGCCTTTGAGTTCCCTGTGCGGCGTCTGTGCGCCCGAACCGCTCACTCGATGCCGGGTTGAGGGTGCTGTTCGCCCTCCGAGGCGGGTACCGGGCGCGCTTGGTAATCTGACGCGGATGCCGGGCGGCGCCCCGGCTGATGAGAAGGGGGATCTCATGCCGCACGTCGCTGTGGGTGCGGCCTCGGACGTGGGCCGTGTGCGGGCACTCAACGAGGACGCCTACCTGGCCGGTGACCGGGTCTGGGTGGTGGCCGACGGGATGGGCGGCCACGCCGCCGGTGACATCGCCAGCCGGTTGGCCATCGAGTCGCTGAGCGAGCTCGACGAGGTCGACGAACTCCGTCCGGCCCTGCTGAATGTGGCGGTGGCCAGGGCGAACGCGGCCGTCGTCCGGCACGGCATGCTGCATCCGGAGGCGCGTGGACTGGGCACCACGGTGACCGGGCTGGCCGAGGTGATCGTGGGCGGAACCCCGCATTGGGCCGTGTTCAACGTCGGCGACTCACGGGTCTACCGCTACGCCGGTGGCGAGCTGCAGCGTGCCACCGTCGACCATTCCGAGGTTGAGGAACTACTCGCCGAGGGTTTGATCACCGCCGAGCAGGCCCGTGAGCATCCGGCGCGGCACATCATCACCCGGTCGGTGGGCATGCGGCCGGCACCGTCGGTCGATGTCTGGGTGCTGCCGCAGATTCCCGGCGAGCGGTTCCTGCTCTGCTCCGACGGCCTGACCTCCGAACTGGACGACGACCAGATCGCCGCCGTGCTGGCTGCCCATCCGGACGCCACCGAAGCGGCCGAAGCGTTGGTTGCGGCTGTGCTGGCATCTCCGGCGCGTGACAATGTCACAGTGTTGGTGATTGACGTCCGCGGCGGCGACGATGGAGCCGGTGACGAGATCACCGTGCCGCGGAACGTGCTGGAAGGAGAGCGCTGATGGCTGAGCCGGCGTATTCGTACAGCCCGGGCGGCGCGCTCGCAGTGTGGGGGCCGCGGGTGGCCGTGTTGGTCGACCTGCCGCCGGACGCCGGCCTGGTACCAGGCCTCCACGATCTGGTCGGCGACCCCGCCGCAGGTCTGGACGAGGTGCTGGAACTCCTGGTCAGCCCCGGTTTGCGGGCGGTGGAGAACTTCGCGCTCGCCGAGCACACCGACGAGGGGCTGCGCACCGTGGTGCGTGGCCGCTACCGCACCCGGGCCGGCGCGCACACCGTCGAGGGACGCGGGTTGTGGGCCGACCGGATCGTCCAGGCCGACGGCTACCTGCTGCTCGACCCCGAAGCCTCGGACGCCGCCACGCTTCCGCTGACCGCCGGCTCGGTGGTGCTGGCCGGACAGGTGCAGCGCCGAGCCGGGGACTCCCCGGTGGCTCCCAGGGTGGCGCCGCCGATGCACTCCCCGGCCGAGCCGCCC
>NZ_JASGEN010000007.1:0-103706 GCF_047606365.1 Micropruina sp.
CCGGTCGCGGCACCGATGCGGTCGTCGGCGGCGCCATCGGCGGCATCGGCAGCGGCGCCGTCCGGGCGTTGGGGTCGGCGGCGATCTGGTCCAGTGCCCGCAATACCGCCTCGGTGTCGGGGCGCTCGGCCGGGTTCTTGGCCAGCAGCCGTCCGACCAGGGCGTCCAGGGCCTGCGGTGCGTCGGGACGCCGGCTCAGCAGCCGGGGCGGCACCTCGTTGATCTGGCTGGACGCCACCATGACGGCCTGGTCGCCGTCGAACGGCGGCCGTCCGGTCATCATGGTCATGATCAGGCAGCCCAGCGCGTACAGGTCGGTGGAGGCATCGACCGGACGACCCGAGGCCTGCTCGGGCGACATGTAGGCGGCGGTGCCGATGGTCATCGACGGTGCGGTCAGGTGCGGGTCGGCCTGTCCGGTGAGCTGGGCGATGCCGAAGTCGAGCAGTTTCACCCGTCCGCCGCTGCGCATCACGTTGGCCGGCTTGATGTCGCGATGCACCAGGCCGATCGCGTGCGCGGCGGACAGTCCGAGGGTGACCTGCCGGGCCACATCCAGGGTTTGGGCCAGGCTCAGCGGCCCGCTGCGGGCGATGGTGTCGGCCAGCGATTCGCCGTGCAGCAGTTCCATCACCAGGTAGGCGGTGCCGCCGTCGACGCCGCCGTCGAACACGGTGACGGTGTGCGGGCTGGTCAGCTTCGCGGTGAGCACGATCTCGCGTTGGAAGCGGCCGGCGATGGAGGGGTCGCTGACCCGCGCCAGGTCGACGGTCTTGACCGCCACCTCACGGTCGAGCCGGACGTCGCGGGCGCGCCACACCCGTCCCATGCCTCCGGCACCGATTTCGTTCTCCAGGCGGTAGCGCCCCGCCAGCAGTTGCCCCGTCACTATTCGCAGGTGCCCATCGGCCCGGCGCCCACGGTGTCCGGGGCCTTCTTGGTGGCGCCGCGGTACCAGATGCCCTCGGGCGTACGGAACACGTGCACCGACGAGTCGCCCAGGTGGATGGTGCTCTGCTTCCCGGCCGGGAAGGCGGTCTTGAGCGCGGCGAAGCTCGGGTTGGCCGGGTAGCCGTCGGCGAGCTTCAGCGATTTGTTCAGCGGGGCATCCAGATCGCTGGACCACCCGGTGAAGGTGCGCGGCGAGGCTTTGCTGCCCTTGGCTTTGCTCTGGAACAGGAACATGGTCTGGCCGTACTGCAGCTGCCGACCGTAGGGGGTGGCGTCGTCGAGTTCGCATACCGGCCCGGTGTAGGACTCGTCGGCCTTGCCCGCCTTGTCGGTGAGCAGCGCCACCACCTGTGCCTCGGCGGCACCGAAGTCGGTGCCGGAGACGCCCTTCGGCCCGAGCACCACCGAGTCGGCGGGAACCGACGCATCGGTGCTGGGCACCGGCGAGGCCGAGCCGGACGGGGTGGGTGTCGCGGTCTCGGTGCTGGCCGGGCCGGCCGACGGCGCGACGGTCACGGCGGGCGGCGGGGTGGTGGCGCAGGCGGTCAGTACGACGGCGGCGCCGGCCACACTCAACGCGCGCAACAGAAAGGCCATGCCTCCAAAGATAGGTGGCGGCGCACCAGGCGTCTTTGCGGCCTCGCCGAGACTGTCGGCCCTCACCGGTACGTTGTCTGCCATGGACGCCTCCGCACCCGCCAGCAGCACTCCACCGTCTGAGCCCTTGGCAGGGATGGGTGCGATCGTCACCGCCGACGGGGTCGGCTTCCGGGTCTGGGCGCCGCATGCCGATTCCGTCGCGGTGCTCGGCGACTTCAACGATTGGTCGGACGCCGCTGACCCGCTGGTCTCGGAAGCCAACGGCTACTGGTACACCTTCGTGCCGGGTGTCCGTCCGGGCGCCAACTTCAAGTACCGGATCGTCAATGCCCACCAGGAGCTGCACCGGATCGACCCGTACGCGTTCCAGGTCACCAACTCGGTCGGCAACGGGGTGGTCTACGACCACGCCGCGTTCGACTGGCAGGGCGACTCGTTCGTCTGCCCGCCGCACAACGACCTGGTGATCTACGAGTTGCACGTCGGCTCGTTCGCCCCCGCAGAACCCGGGCAGGTCGGCAAATTCGACGAGGTCCGGGCCAACCTCGACCACTTCCGGCGGCTCGGGGTCAGCGCTCTGCAGTTGATGCCGTCGGCGGAGTTCGCCGGCGACTTCTCCTGGGGCTACAACCCGGCGCACATCTTCGCCGTGGAGAGCTCCTACGGCGGGCCGGACGCCTTGAAGACCCTGATCCGAGAGGCGCACAGGGCCGGTCTCGCGGTGATCATGGACGTCGTCTACAACCACTTCGGGCCGTCCGACCTCGACCTGTGGCAGTTCGACGGCTGGTCCGAGAACGGCAAGGGCGGCATCTACTTCTACAACGACTGGCGCTCCAACACGCCCTGGGGCGACACCCGTCCCGACTACGGCCGGGGCGAGGTGCGTCAGTTCATCCGCGACAACGCGTTCATGTGGTTGCGCGATTACCACGTCGACGGCCTGCGGTTCGACATGACCCCCTACATGCGTTCGGTCGACGCCGATGCCGACTTCGACCTGCCCGACGGCTGGAGCCTGCAGAGCTGGATCAACCGCGCCGTCCGGCAGGAGTTCCCCGACACGATCACCATCGCCGAAGACCTGCACCGCGATCCCGCGGTGACCAGCACCGGACCCGACGGCGCGGCCTATCACGCCCAGTGGGAGGCCGATTTCGTGCATCCGGTGCGGGAGGCGATCATCGTCGCCGACGACGCCTACCGGTCGGTTCCGGCGGTGACCGACGCCATCGCCAACAACTACGGCGACACCTACGCGCGGGTGATCTACACCGAGTCGCACGACGAGGTGGCCAACGGCCGGGCCCGCGTCCCGCAGGAGATCGATCCCGACGACCCGGAGGGCTACTGGGCGCAGAAGCGGTCGACGCTGGGCGCCGGGCTGGTGTTCACCGCACCGGGCATTCCGATGATCTTCCAGGGCCAGGAGTTCCTGCAGGGCGGGTGGTTCCGCGACGACGTCGGCCTGGACTGGAGCCTCGACACCGAGTACCACGGCATCGTCCGGATGTACCGCGACCTGATCGCGCTGCGCCGCAACCTGGCCGGCACCACCAAGGGCCTGATGGGGTCGGGGCTACGGATCATCCATGCCCACGACGACAACAACATGATCGCGTTCCAGCGCTGGTGGGACCACGGCGCTCACGACGACGTGGTCGTGGTGGTCAATCTCGACTCGCAGCCGCGGGGGAACTACACAATCGGCATGCCTGCGCCGGGACTGTGGCGGCTGCGGTTCAACAGCGACGCGACGATCTACTCCGACGATTTCGGCGACTTCGATTCCTTCGATCTGGAGGCGGTCGCCGGCGACTACGACGGCATGCCGGCCCACGCCGCGCTGGCCATCGCGCCGTACAGCCTGCTGGTCTACAGCCGTGACTAGCCGTCACCGCCACTCACACGCTCTACCGATGGTTGAGCCTGCAAACACCTGAATTCACCATCATTTTGGCCGTAGAACCACACGAAGGCGAGAAATCGTAACATCGTAGTGATGAGAGAAACCCGCCCAAGTGGTTCCCAGCGGGGGTGACAGCCGCTAGCTTGTCCCCACGTCCCTGTCGGACAAAATTTATTTCGGGAGACAAGATGAGTGTGCCCATCGGCGAGCAACTTCGGCGCCGGAAGCCGATCGTTTTTCAACACATGCACCACAAGGGCGAAGAGCTCGCCCGCAACATGGGCACGTTCCAGTTGATGATGTTCGGCGTCGGTGCCACCGTCGGTACCGGCGTCTTTTTCGTGCTCAGCGAGGCGATCCCGAAGGCCGGCGCCGCCGTCCTCATCTCGTTCGTCATCGCTGCCGCGGCCGCGGGCCTGTCGGCGCTGTGCTACGCCGAGATGGCGTCCGCGATCCCGGTCAGCGGCTCGACGTACTCCTACACCTACCACGCGCTCGGTGAGGGTGCGGCGGTGCTGATCGCCGGCTGTGTGCTGCTTGAGTACGGCGTCGCGGTGTCGGCCGTGGCGGTCGGCTGGAGCGGTTACTTCAACGAACTGCTGCACAACCTGTTCGGCTTCACGATTCCGAAGTTCCTGTCACTCTCGTTCGTGCCCATCCCCGATCCCGACAACCCCGGCAGCTTCATCGCCACCGGTGGCGGAATCAACCTGCCGGCGATGATCCTGATCCTGCTGTGCATGGTGCTGCTGCTGCGTGGCGCGTCCGAGTCGGCGACAGTCAACGCGATCATGGTGATGATCAAGCTCGGCGTGCTGCTGCTGTTCACGGTGATCGGCTTCAGCGCCTTCCAGGCCGACCACTTCAACAACTTCTTCGCCCAGGCCGCCGGGATCAGCGGCGCGGCCGGCACAATCTTCTTCTCATTCATCGGATTGGATGCAGTAGCGACCGCCGGTGAGGAGGTGAAGAACCCGCAGAAGGCGCTGCCCCGGGCGATCATCGGGGCGCTGGTCATCGTGACCACCATCTACATCCTGGTCGCCGCTGCGGGAATCGCCGCCAAGCCGGTCGAGTTCTTCTCCACCGAGGCCGCCGGCGAGGCCGGCCTGGCCAAGATCCTGGCCGACGTCACCGGCAACCAGATCTGGTCGACGGTGCTGGCCGCCGGCGCCGTCATCTCGATCTTCTCGGTGACCCTGGTCACCCTCTACGGCCAGACCCGCATCCTGTTCGCGGTCGGCCGCGACGGTCTGATCCCGAAGAAGTTCCTCACGGTCAACCAGAAGACCATGACGCCGACCTACAACACCATCTTCGTGTCGGTCCTGGTCGCGATCATCTCCGGTTTCGTGCCGGCCGAGTACCTGTGGGACACCGTCTCCATCGGCACCCTGATGGCCTTCACGGTGGTCGCCATCTCGATCATGGTGCTGCGGCGGACCCACCCCGACCTGGAGCGTCCGTTCAAGGTGCCGCTCTACCCGGTGATCCCGATCCTGACCGTCGTCGCCTGTGTGTACGTGCTGTCCGGCCTGGCTCCCCTCACCTGGCTGATCTTCGGTTGCTGGATGGTCATCGTGTGGGCCTACTACTGGTTCTACGGACGCACCCACGCGACACTGAACACTTACAAGTCCCTGGAAGAGATTGCCGAGCCAAAGGGTAAGGACGACAAGGAATGACATATCTGGTCAGCTACCGACCACCGACCGACGACTCGGGCGCCCTGGCCCTGGCCTGTCAGTTCGCCCGGTCGGAGGCGGACACGGTCCATGCGCTCACCGTGGTGCCGCGCGGTTGGGAGACCTCAGCCGGCAGCGCCACCGACGGCGAGTTCGAAACCTGGGCCGCCGAGGAAGGCGAGGCGAGCGCCAGTGAAGCGCTGAAGCTGCTGGCCGATGAGCCGGGCATCACCGCCGAAGCGACCTGGGTCACCGGTCGATCGGTGCCCGCAGCCATCATGGAGCAGGCCGAGGAACTCGAGGCGACCCTGATCGTGGTCGGCTCCGGCACCGACGGCGTCGAGGGCCGGATCGCGGTCAGCTCGAAGACCGACCGGCTGCTGCACTCCTCGCCGGTGCCGGTGGCACTCGCCCCGCGTGGCTACCGTCCCCCGGCAGGATCGAAGATCAACCGGGTCACGCTGGCCTTCCGCGATGACGATGTCACCTGGAAGCTGCTCGACGACGTGGCCGACATCTGCAAGCGCGTCGGTGCCGAGCTGCGGCTGCTGACCGTTGCGCTGAAGCATCGGACGATGGTCACCTCCGCCGTCCGCAACGACGAGGACCTGGTCTTCGCCAAGCTGGTCGAGCAGGTCAAGGGCGCGCAGGTCGAGGCGCTCGAGCACCTGTACAAGCACGACGGGGTCAACGCGAGTGTCGACCTGGCCCGCGGCACCACCTGGGCCGACGCCCTGGCCGGTGTCGACTGGACCGAGGGTGACGTACTGGTGGTCGGGTCGTCCCGCACCCACAAGCTGGCCAACGTGTTCCTCGGCTCTGGTGGCGCGAAGATCGTCCGGAACTCCCCGGTGCCGGTGATCGTCGTTCCCTGATAAACCGCCGGTCGAGCCTGTCGAGACCTTCGTCGGTCGAGCTTGTCGAGGCCCTAAACACATGCCCTGGGTCAGGGAGCCAAGCGCTCCCTGACCCAGTCGCCGTTCGGGGCCAGTCGGTAGCGCAGCCGGTCGTGCAGCCGCGACGTCCGGCCCTGCCAGAACTCCCAAACCTCGGGCAGCACCCGGTAGCCGCCCCAGTGCTCGGGTCGCGGCGGATTCTCCCCGTAGCGGGCGGACGCCGCGTCGGCGTTGCTCACCAGGACCTCCCGGTTCGCGATCACCTCGCTCTGCGGTGAGGCCCAGGCGCCGACCCGGGAACCGACCGGACGGCTGGCGAAGTAGGCGTCCGATTCGGCCGGGGTGGTCCGCTCGACGCGACCCTCGATACGCACCACCCGCTCCAACTCGACCCAGTGGAACTGCAGCGCGACGAACGGGTGCGCCTCCAACTCGCGCGCCTTGCGTGAGCGGTAGTTGGTGTAGAACACCACGCCGTGGGCGTCGAAGCCCTTCATCAGCACGATCCTGGTGGACGGCCGCCCGTCGGGCCCGACCGTGGCCAGCGTCATCGCATTGGGTTCGGTGACTCCGGCGGCGACCGCCTCGTCGAACCAGGCGGTGAACTGTGCCAGCGGTTGGTCGGCGGCGCGGGCCTCGTCCAGGCTGTCGCGCTGATAGCTGACCCGCATCGCGGAGGGATCCATGCCCCGAGCCTACGACCGCCGCGAGGTCTTGCCGGGGCTCACCGCGAGGCGGATGCTAGGGCCATTCGCAGGTCAACTCGGAGGAGGCGGCGATGGACAACGCAGACGACGGGCCGGCCGTCCCGCGGATCATTCCGCCGGTGTGGGAGTTGCTGTGGCTGGGCGCTCAAGCCGGATTGACCGCCCAGGCCGGTGGACGCCGCCGGTTCCCCGGTCAGACGTTCCTCGCCGCCACGGTCGGAGCGGCGGCGCTGACTCTCAGCGTCGCGGCACTGCGCCGCTTCGGCCGGGTGGGCACCACCATGAAGCCGCACCACCCCGACGATGCGACGACGCTGGTCACCGACGGCCTCTATGCCTACACCCGCAACCCGATGTACTGCGCGATCATGCTCGTCCTGCTCGCCCACGCAATCTGGCAGGGACGGCTGCGCACCCTGGTCGCGCTGCCCGGGCTGGTGCTCACCCTGCAACCGCAGATCACCGCCGAGGAGCACGCCCTGACCCGGCTGTTCGGTGCGGACTACGAGGCGTACCGGGCTCGGGTGCCGCGCTGGTTCTAGGCCCATCGCCGGCCGAGTTGGTCGGGATCCCGACTCCGTTGGTCGAGCTTGCCGCGACCCCGGACCTCTTCCGCTCTGCTCACTCAATCGTTATAGTGCTCGGGACCGCACCCCCATTTCGGTCGGCCAACTCGTATCCCCCAACGGAGAGGGTCACTCATGTCCTATCCAAGCCGCATCGGACGGCTCACCCGCACGCTCACCAGGGCCGCCGCCGTCACCGCGGCCGGCGCGTTGATGGTCGCCGGCCTCGCCGCCCAACCAGCCGCCGCGGGAGGCGGCGGCGGTCATCATCGCGGCGGCCACCACGGCCATCGCCACGCCGACCCGAAGACGGTGGTGTACGTCGAGGTCAACAACTACGACTTCCGCAACGTCGCCGACTATTCGCTGAAGAACAGCAAGCGCCCGGCGTTCGACATGGCCATGATCTTCGCGGCCAACATCAACTACGACGTCGACAAGAAGAAGGCGTACCTGCATCTCAATGAGCGGGTCACCGAAACGTTGGAGAACGCCAAGACGCAGATCCGGCCGGTGCAGGCCAAGGGCACCAAGGTGCTGCTGTCGATCCTGGGCAACCACCAGGGTGCGGGCTTCGCGAACTTCCCCACCTACCAGGCCGCGGACGCCTTCGCCGCCGAGCTCGCCGCAGCGGTGAAGAAGTACCGCCTGGACGGCATCGACCTCGACGACGAATGGTCGGAGTACGGCGTCAACGGCACCGGCCAGCCCAACGACTACTCGTTCGTCTATTTCATCAAGGCGCTGCGGCACCGGCTCGGCAAGGACAAGCTGATCACCTTCTACAACATCGGCCCCTCGGGCGAGCGGACGGTCTACCGCGGCTTCAAGGCGGGCTGGCTGCTCGACTACGCCTACAACCCGTACTACGGCTCGTGGCAGCCGCCGCAGATTCCGGGCCTGAAGCAGCGGCAGCTGGGCGCGGCCGCGGTCGACCTGACCACCACCGACAACGCGCTGGCCGTGGAGATGGCGCAACGCACCGTGCGGGAGCGGTTCGGCGTTTACGTCACCTACAACCTGACCGATCAGGACCATTCGGCGTACCTGTCCGGCATCACCCGGGCGCTGAAGGGCAAGAGCACGGTCTACCGACCCCAGCGCTAGCCGTTTCGTTGGTTGAGCTTGTCGCGACCCGGGGGTTTCGACAAGCTCAACCCAAGCGACAAGCTCAACCAGAGCGTCAAGCTCGACCAGCGGATCAGCGGGCGGCGCGGGGCCTCGTCCGGCCCTCCATCGCCCGTTGGCAGGCATTCACCGTTTCGGGAGCCAGGTCGACGCCGAGTGCGCGGGCCTGCCCGGTCACCCAGCGCACCAGACGTTGCACCTCGACGGTGTTGCCGGCCAACACCTCGGTGTTGATCCGCTCGACCAGCAGCAACTCGTCCTCGGGTGCGACCAACAGCGCCCGTCCGGCAGCCCAGCGGGCGACGTCCAGATCGCTGTGTTCCAGCGCCCATCGGGTGAGCAGCACGCCGGCGTCCCGCAGCAGCGACGCCATATCGGTGCGCAACTCCTCCGCCCAACGCCATTGCCCCGGTGCGGCGTCGGCCAGCGGCGCGCCACGGACGTACTCCAGCACGTTGACCAGCACCTCCGGGCCCAGCCGGTTCAGGCCGGGCGCGGTCAGCACCTGCACCCGCTGCCAGTCCGACTCGACGCCGGGATGCAGTTCGATGCGTCCGGAGTAGGCCTCGGGCAGGTAGGCGGCACCTGTGGCGTCCGAACCAAGCCAGGAACGCAGTCGCGACATATTCGACCGCCGGGTGCTCTCGGCCACCACGAGTTCGTTGGTCATCCGGGTCGCGGTACTCCGCGGGTTCTCCAGCAGCCACGCGCAGTATTCCTCGCACTGCCGGCGGGAACGCGCGGGTGCTTCTCCTGCTGCACCCAGCAGTTCGATCGGCCCGATCAGCTTCAGATAGGGATGTTCGATCAGCTCGGGCGCTGCCTCGCCGATCCGGACGGATTCCCGTCGCGGCACCAGGGCTCGGACGTTGTCCGCCTCCGACCACCAGGGCGCTTTCCCGGCTGGCTGCTCGGTGGCCGCGAAGATCGTGCCGATCGCCGCCCGGGTGTGCGCCGGGATCAGGTGCGGGCGAAGCTCGCAGCGCTCCGGGTCGAGCCGGGCGCCGGGCTCATCGTCGCTACCGGTCAGCACCAGCGCCGATCCGCCCGTTCCGGCGACCACGCCGGCCACCCCCAGATCGGCATCGCCGACGATCTCGTCGAGACGGGCCCGCACGACTTCGCTCGGCTCATCGGCGACGATGACGATCTGCGCGGCACCGGCCTCGGCCCGTTCCGGATCGACGCGCAGCAGCGCGGTCGGCGAGTCGTCGGCGGCCCGCTCCGCGACCAAGGCCGCCAGGCCGTCGAGAGCCTCCTCGGCTTCGGCATAGAACCGGACCAGCTCGGGGCAGGCTGCCCGGACGAACATCTCGTCGCCTCCGATTACCGTCAGGCTGAGTTCCGAGGCCCACGGTGAACAGGACAGCTCCACCGCCATCGCGGCGGCCGCCGCGTGTCGCAGGTTCCGTGGCCCGTCCAGCGCCAGTGGCGACCGCGCTTCCAGGTCGATCATCAGCCAATTGCCATCGGAGTCCCGGCCGACCGTGATCAGCGCGGGGAAGGGCACCGGGTGCGCCGAAGCGGGCAGCTTGTCGGCGGCGGCGTTGGTCAGCCGCCAGCAACCCGCCACGCGGCGGAAGCCGTCCGGCGGATCGAAGGCCGGCTCGGTCTCCCACTCGAAACTCACCCCGGCCCCGTCGATGCGGGCCACCGCGAGTCGTGGCAACGGCCGGCCGGCGTCGTGGGCCCGGGCTCCGAGTGCGCGCAGTGCCGTCTCCAGCAGGGCTGTCGTGTCCGGTCGTTCACGTCGGCCCAGCGCTGTCTCGTAGCGTCGCAGATCCACCGGCGGATGGTTGATCCGCCGGCCCAGCGGACGCGCCCGCAGCTGATCGAGCCGGTTCAGGCCCAATCCGACGAGAATCATCGCCGCCGCCGCACCGGACAGCCCGCCGACGAGCGACCAGCCGGAACCGGACGCGGTGGCCGCTGAGGTCTGGGGTACGCCATCAGGAGCTGGTTGCGTCTCCGGCGCGGGCGCTGTGGGCTCGCCGGGCTGCTGCGTCTGTGGAACCGATTGGCCTTGTGGGAGGCGGTTCTGCTTTCGTACCGGACGATGCCGGCCGGGTTCGGGCGCTGCGGCCGCCTGGGCCGGAATCACCAGTTGCCAGCCGACGTCGATCACGTCCGGATCCTTGATCCGATCCTTGTTGGCCCGGAAGATCCGCGGCCATTTGGCGGCGGCTCCCAGATGCTCCTCGGCGAGCTCGCTCAACGTGTCGCCGCGCTTCACCACGACCGTCAGCGGGGACGCCGCTCGCCGCTGTTCGGGCTTCGCGAGCGCCCGGCGTGCGCCGGTTTCCGGTGCCGTGGCGTCCGGCTCGTCCGGCAGCTCGGGCACCACCAACCGGACGCCCGGGGTCAGGTCGACGGTCGGGTTCGCCAGCAACTCGGGGTTCGCGTCGGCCAGCAGCCGCCATCGGCTGCCCTGGCCCAGCAGCTGTTCGGCCACGCTCCACAGATCGTCGCCGGGACGCACCCGGTAGCTCGTCGCGTCGTCGACGACGTGCTTCGAGTCGTCCTCTTCATCGGCAGGCAGCCCCACCGCCGCTGTCGTACCGGTCGGCTGCGGGGCAGGGACGGCAGCCATCGCCGGCGCGGCGGTGCCCGACAGCACCGCGACCACCAGGGCTCCGGCCAGTGACTGGAAGCCGCCCAGCAGCGGGATGTGAAGCGGCGACCTCCGGCGCCCGATGAGATTGACGGCTTCAGCCACCGCCGAGAGCGTGAAGGCCGCCCAGGCCAGCCAGCCGGCCACGGTCAGACCGGCCAGCACCGCGGACCCGTCGTCGGGGCGGGCCAGATCCGCGAGGCGGAGCGGCGACACCCCCCACAGCCACAGGGCCACCGGCACGCCGCCGACGATCGCCAACAGTGACAACGCGGCGGCCACGGCGCGCAAGCGAGTCATTTCAGCCTCTCCTTCGATAGCGATCCAGCACCGAGTCGGCCTCGGCGCTCACCGTCCAGCTACCCGGCCAGCCGGGAACGATCAGGTCGGACAACGGCACGGTGCAGGCGACTTGGCTGCTCACCCTGGCCGGCTGCCCGACCGGGATCTGGAAGCCGCTCAGATCGGTGTCGACCCGCAGCGATGAACAGGACAATCCACGGGTGGCGGCCTGGGACCGCGCGATGTCGTCAGCCGCCGCCCGCGCCTCGGACGGCGTCCGCGCCATCGAGGCGGCCCGAGAGGCCGTCCCGGCGATCTGCTCGACGACCGTGTGCGCCTGCCAGATCCGGGCGGAACCGATCATCATCGAGAGCAGCAGTCCCAGTGCGGGCACGATCAGCGCGAACTCCAGGGCTGCGGCGCCTCGTTCCGCATTCCCGCTTGTGGTGGCTCGGTCGGGCATCATGGCTCGGTCCGTTCCAACGGCATCACGGCATGCTCGGTGACGTTGCCCAGACCGAGATCGAAGATCAGCGGCGCGTGTGCGGTCACCACCACTCGGACGATGCGTGCCTGCCGCTCCACCCGGACGTCGACCCCGGTCAGCCCGCCGGCCGCGCCGATCCGGCGTCCCATCGCGGACGCCTCGGCGTCGGAACCGCGCCCCCAGGCGACCTGCGCGGCCACCGCGGAGGCCGCCTGGGACGCCACGTTGCGTCCGTGCAGCCAGACTCCGGCCTGGATGGTGCCGAGCACCACCAGCATCAGCACGGGGATCAGCAGCGCCCACTGGGTGGACTCCGCGACCCCGCGCTCGCTCACGGCTGCTTCAGCGGACCCAGCTTGTCGTTGATGAAGAACGTCACCACCCCGACGATCGTCATAGCCACCGCAACAGCTCCGGCCAGCAGCAAGGCGTTCTCGGTGGACTGGGACAGCCCCTTCTCGTCGCGGCGCGGCGGGCTGAGCAGGAACCCGATCAGGGTGTGCAGGATGGACATGGTGGTACTCCTTCATGGTGGAAGTCATGTGCTCAGCAACCTGAGCAGGGGTGGAATCAGGAACAGCAGCCCGAAGATCAGGCTGGGAATGACCATCAGGAAGGTCATCCGCTCAGAGACGGCGGAGGCTTCGACCTTCGCCTTGGTCAGATGCGCGTCGCGCAACTCCTTGACCCGCGCCCGCAACGCATCCGAGAGTGAGGCGCCGGAGTCGTCGAGCTTCATCACGTCGGCGACGTCACACAACGCCGGCAACTCGAGCTGCTCGCCCAGCCGTTTCAGTTCGGTGAACGGCGCCCGCTGCTCCAGCCTGGAGCGCTGCAGCGAATCTCTGATGGCCACGAACACGGCCTGATCCGACACCGCGGCCGCCGCATGCAGCGACTGCGTGGCGCTCGAGTTCGCCAGCCGCTCCAACGTCACCAGATCCATGAAGGTCAGCAGTGCTTCGGTCGCATCGGAGGCGGTCGCGACCGCCCGACGTCCGATCACGATGTCGGGCAGGAAGAAGCCCACCACCCCCAGCAGCACCGCGACGACCAGCGGCAGGGCCATCGAATCGCCCGTGGTGAGCAGCAGGGCCGCGCCGACCAGCGTGGGCAGGGCGAACCCGGCCATGGCTACGAGCGCCTTGTAGGTGTAGAACCGGTCGAGGCCGATGCCCCGCAACTGCAGCTGCCGACCGATCCGGTCGTCGATGCGGCCGGGCATACGACGGCGCACCCATGCACCCAGCCGATCCCGACCACCGACCGGGGCCGACGGCTGAACCGCCGCCCGGCCGTCCAGCACGCTCAAGGTGTCGGCCAGCCGCGGATGGGTCGGGACGAAGTAGCCGACCAGCGCCCACAGGCCCACGGCCAGCAACACCCCGGACGCGATCGCGACCCACAGCCCGCTCATCGCAGGCTCCTCAGGATCCGGTCGCGACGGCGAGGCATCGTCATCCGACGCAGCATCAGCAGGGACGCCACGTACAGCGTGAGTAGCGACAACAGAATGGCCTGCCCGACCGGCGTTCCGTAGGGCGCGAAGAACTCGCGACCGAACAGCAGCGCCACGGCGAGGACGGCGACGGTGACCACCGTCACCTGCCGCACGACGATGCGCGGTTTGGCCCGCTCGGTCTCGATCTCACGTTGTGCCTTGAGCCGGTCCTGGATGGAATCGGCGAGCGCGTGCAGCGTGGCGGTCGCACCGGTGCCACCCCGTTCGGCGGCCAGGGCGAGCGCGGCCAGCACCGCGTCGGCATCGGCCGAGTCCAACTCGTCCGCCATCGCCCGCAGCGCCTCGGGCGCCGTCCATCGTTCGTCGAGCCGGGCGACCAGCAGAGCCAACGGTCCGGACAGTACTGCCGGCGCGTTGCGTGCGGACACCCGGATGGCGTCGGTGATCGAACGTCCGGTTGGGATTGTCGCGGCCAGGCCACGCACCCATCGATCGAGCGCCTCCAGCATCTCGACGTCGCGATTCGGGGGCGCGCTCAGCAGAATCGGCAGGCCGACCACCGCGATCGGAACCACGAGCACCATCACGGTCATCCCCGTGACGGCGGCGAACCCGATGCCGGCGATCACGCCGATGCCCAGTCGCAGCCCATGCGCCCGCAGCAACGGGAGCAAGCGATCGGTCAGCGAACCTGCCGGTTTGCCGTGCCTCGCCGGTGCCACCGCGCGGCGTCGGAGGCCGGCGACGACCAGAACCACCCCGCCGAGCAGGAGGGCACCGAGCAGACCGGCCGACACCGCGCTCATGACCGATCCCAGGCCTCATCGAACTCGGCCAGCTCTTCGGTGAATGCCGGCTCGGGGTGGAACACCGCAGCAGACGTGGAGGTCGGCGCGGAATAGACCAGGTGGGTGACCGGGCGCCCCGCTTCGATGGCGCCGGTGAGCTGCCGGATCTCGGCGACCAGGCGGGTGCGGCGTCCGCCACGCCAGGTGTCGTCGGTCAGCCGCACATAGACAAGGAGATGGATGTGGTGCGCGATCTGTCGATAGGCCTCGTCGACGCTCAACACCCCGCCCTGGGCGACCCGGGAGGCCAGCCGGTCCATCGTGGACGCCGCCGAATGCGAGTGGGTGGTACTCAAAGTTCCCGCCCCGGACTGCATCGCCTCAAACATCGCACCGGCCTCCGAGCCGCGCACCTCACCGACGATCAGCCGGGACAGGTTCTGCCGCAGCGCCTCGGGAATCAGGTCGGCCACCGTGTACTCGCCGAGCCGGCGCCCGTCCTGATGTTCACCCAGCCCGACCTTGGCCTGCAGGGCGAGCATGTTGCGCCGGTTCGGCCGCAGATGGGTGAGCAACTCGTAGTCGGTCTCGAGTGTGCCGAACCGCTCGTTCTCGGGGATCGCCTCGATCAACGCCCGCAGCAGCGTGGTCTTTCCGGCGCCCTGCCCGGCCAGGGGGAAACCACCACTTAAGATGGAGGCACTATGAGCCCGAAGCGAGTGCGCACCTGCGCCCTGTACGTCCGCATCAGCCTGCGCACCGAGGAGTCCGTCTCCATTGAGCGACAGGTCGAGGCGGGTACCAAGTACGCCGAGGCGCGCGGCTGGAAGGTAGTCGGCGTCTTCCGCGACGAGGGCGTCTCGGCCACGCACAACCGGCCGGAGGACCGCGACGGCTGGCGCGCGCTGCTGGCCAGCCCGTCACGCTTCGACGCGGTGGTGGTGTGGAAGGTCGACCGCCTGGCGCGCCGCGTCATGGACTTCCTCAACGCGAACGAGGCCGTCAAGGAGCGCGGCGCGGGGCTGGTCGCGGTGGAAGACCCCATCGACATGACCACCGCCCAGGGCGAGGCGTTCGCCATCATGCTGGCGGTGTTCGGCCAGATGGAGGCGGCGGCGATGCGCGACCGGCAGCGCGCCGCCCGTGCGCACCTGCTCAAGCATGGCCGCTACCCGGGCGGGACGGTGCTGTACGGCTACCGAAGCGTCCCCAACCCGCAGGGCCCCGGCTACGTGCTCGTGCACGACGAGGAGGAGATCAAGTGGGTGCGGGAGATTGTGCGCCGCACCATGGCCGGTCAGTCGCTGTACTCGACCATGCAGTGGCTCCGCGAGAACAACGCGCCCGTGCCTGCACGCCCCTGGCTGCAGAAGAAGCTCGACGAGGCCATCAAGAAGGCCGACGCGAACCCTGCCGACCGAGCGCTCCGGGACGCCGTGGAGGCCGCCCGGGCCAAGCGCGACGCCGACGCCGACCGCGAGTGGCGCTATCTGACGGTGGACCGCCTGGTGCGGCATCCGCTGCTCGCGGGGATGATTCCGCACAACCCGAGCGTGCACAGCTCGGGCACCCGCAGCAAGGTGCGCGGCGACGAGGTCGTCCGCGACGAGGACGGCCTACCCGTAATCGACGAGACGCTGGCCGTCATGCCGGTGGGCCAGTGGCGGGCGATGCAGGCCAAGCTCGCCGAGCCCACCCCGCAGCGGCAGCCGCGCGCGTTGAAGCGGAAGCACTCGGGCCTGTTGTCGGGACTGATGTGGTGCGGCGAGCACGACGAGCCGGTGCGCATGTGGCGCAAGGCCCTCGGCACCAAGGGGAATCTGCGGCTTGCCTACAACTGCCGCAGCTGCGGCCAGAACATCACCACCCCGGACGCCGTCGTCGTCTCCGAGTTCTTGGCCCGGTTGGGCGACGTGCCGCACCTGCAGATGCTCGAAGAGGTCGTCGAGGGCGGCTCTGTGCAGCTGCAGGAGGCCTCGGTGCGGCTGACCGAGCTTGGCCGCGAGGTGGTTAACGCCAGCCCCGACCGGGCCGCCGAAATCATCGCCGAGATGACGCGCCTCAAGGCTGTTCAGGAAGAGGCCCGGCACCAGCCCGCCACGCGCCAGTGGGTTCCGGTCGGCGCGGACCGCACCTACGCCGAGGACTGGGCCGCCGCCGAGACCGACGAGGACCGCCGCCTGGTGCTGGGCGACGCCCTGAACCGGGTGCTCGTGCGGCGCGGGCCGATCGGGCAGAAGGGCCCCGCCGCGCGGCTGGCCCGAATGACGTTCGAGTGGCTGCCCCACGGGCAGATCACAGCGCCGAGCGACGCCGAGCTGGCGTCCTGGGCGGGCGCCTAGAACCGATGGGGAGCCCCTGGTGTCCGGAATGGGCTGCAAGGACGCCAGAGGACGACCTCGCGACGCTGATAGAGATCAGGGCTCCCAGGGCCTGGCGTATTCGGACGCCTGTTCTATATCGTGCGGTGATGGCGACACGATCACGCAGAGCACGGAACCAGCCCGACCCGCCCCACATCGTCGAGGGCGTCAGGCTGTCGATGTTCATCAAGAAGCACCTGCCCGAGGCACCCATTGAGGTGTGGGCGACGTATTACCGGCACTCGCCCGACTACAACCCGGGCGACGTGCGGTACTGCACGCTGTGCGGCGAGGTGTGGCCGTGCAGGCCGCAACGAGAGGTGGCGTCGCGGTGGTCCGACGACCCCGAGTTCCGGCCGGAGTGGTCGGTCTAGCCGGACGGCTTAGGGCGCAGGAGCGCGGCCAGGCGGGCGCGTTGCTCGGCGGTTAAGGGCGGCGCGGCGGCCACCGCCTCGCGGATGGCCTGTTCGAGCTTGGCGGAGTCGGTGGGCATCGGGCGTCCTCTCGTAGGGCTTTCCAGCTGGACAGTAGGTCGAAACGGGCAGGAACGACCGTGCCGCGCGGGGACGACCGTGCCCGGACTTCGCGGCACGGTCGATCGGACTCGTTGCGGCACGACCGTGCCGGGCACGGTCGCGGGTGCTGTTATCCCTAGTCAAGTCCGGAATAGGGGTGTCCCGAGAGCCAGTGTGCCCCACCGTGCCGCAGTGTGCCGGGCACAGTGGCCGAGACGAGTGTGCCCAATGTGCCCGCCCTCTAGGGCGGGCACTGCGGCACGGTCGGCGGCACGGTGGGGCACGGACTCTTCTAGGGGTTGGTTTGGGGTAGCCGGGGCTTGGCGCTGTTGTGGCGCGGAGGTGCTGCGCCCGAGTGCGCCGAGCGGCATGTTGAAGCTGGGGCGGGGGCGGTCGGGTTCTGCGGGGGTGTGGCGGGGGGCCCTGGCGCCTCGTCGGGGCTCAACGGCGGTCGTCGGCACATCCGCTCAGCTCGTCGGCGCACCAGCACAACTCGTTGGGCCTAAGGGGCACAACCTGTTGGGCCTCAGGCGCTATCGAGGCGGTTTGGCAGCGGCTTCCCCCACCGCGTCGAGCCCCGTTCGCACCGTTTCCGAAGGCAACCCTTCCGCTAAACAGAGCTAGGCTGGTATCGCACGCTTGTCTGATTAACAGACATCGCACCTAGTCATAGGAGAGTTGGAGCCACGTTATGTCCGAGCCCACTACAACCGTCCAGCCAGACAGCCTGTACGAGGAAGCCACCCAGGCCACCGTCGAGGAGATCGAGACAGGCCGCCTGCCCATGGGGTACTCCAGTTGGAGCGACTACCTGCGCATCACGCGCAACCTCCTCTGCTTCGAACGCAGCCGCATCAACCGCAAGCGCGGGCACAACCGCACGCTTGCCGAGCGCGGCGTCCGGCGCCTGGCGGCCATGGAGACCGCCCTCCTCGCCCGCATCGCCGCCAACGCCGCGAGGGCCGCACAGTGACGGGCAGGGAGCACCACCTGGACCGGCTCTCCGGGCCGCCCCCGGTGGTGCTGACGCCTATCCAGTTCATGGCTGAGGAGCTCGTCGACAGCTTCGGCGAGCACATCCGGTTCCGCGAGGATGCCCGCGAGTTCGCGCAGGAAGCCGTCCGCCGAGACCAGCTGCACCCCCGCCTCGTTGAGGCAGTGGTCGACCGCGTGGCCGCGCTGTTGGGGCTCGGCTCGTGAAGCGCCTACGTGCGATCGGGTACGTCCGGGTCAGCACCGGGCGGCAGGAGGCCGGGCCCGAGGTGCAGGTGGCCGCCCTGGCCCTCGCCGCGCAGGTGAAGGGCTGGCACCTCGACCTCCGCCGCGAGAAGGCCGCCAGCGCCAAGAGCCTGGAAGGCCGCCCCGTACTGGCCCAGGCCCTCGACGACCTGCGCTCAGGCCAGGCCGACATGCTGGCCGTCAGCAGGCTCGACCGGCTCAGCCGCAGCGTCGCCGACTTCGCCCACCTGCTCGGCACAGCCCACCGCGAGGGCTGGCACCTGGCGTGCCTCGACCTCGACGTGGACACCACCACCAGCGCGGGCCGCTTCATGGCGCACGTCATGGCGGCGGTCGCCGAGTTCGAGCGCGGCATCATCTCCGAGCGCACCCGCGACGCCATGGCCGTCAAGAAGGCCGAGGGCAAGCACATGGGCCGCCGCTCGGCCCTCGACCCAGCCACCACGGCGCGCATCGTCCAGCTCCACCGCGACGGCCACGGGCCCACCGCCATCTGTCAGCAGCTCACCGACGACGGCACGCCCACCGCCACCGGGGCGGGCAGGTGGCACCCGGCCAGCATCCGGCGGGTAATCCTCTGGGAGCAGGCCCGCCAGTCATCCTCAGCGTCTGCAGGTGTCCCCCTCGCGTCCTAGCACCCGCTTTCCGGCACCCTGGGCTCCCCAGACACCACAACGCCCCAGCGATCCTCTCAAGGACGCCGGGGCGTTGTGGTGTCGCGGGCTACTCTCCGCCGAACCCGGTCGCCCCCGCCATCGAGCCCGCCACGGCGTCACTGAACGTCCCCGCCGAGGTGTCTTCCCCGTCGACGCCCGCCTCGCCGATCGCACCGTTGAACGCCCTCAGGGCGGCCTTCTCGGCGTCGTTCTGGGCCAAGAACAGCCCCCGCGTGCCCTGCCAGTTGGCCTCAGCCGCCGACGGCTTCCCGGTCAGCTGCTCCATGTTCAGCGCCTCGGCGGGCGGGCTCGCCATCTGGCCGAGCTCCGCCTTCCGCAGCGCCTCGGTCAGGTGCTCGTCGAACCAGTACATCTGGGCCCAGTACTCGTTGGCCGCCGCCCCGAACGCCCGGTGCACCTTGGCGTCCTGCGGCTCCACCTGGCGCTCGACCATCGACAGCTCCGACGACAACCCAGCCGAGCCGATGCGGCCACGGGCTGCGGTCAGGTAGGCGGCGGTCCGCTCGTTGTCACCGACGGCGGCCACCTGCTGCAACACCTTCAGGCACTCCTCGCCGCCCAGCCCGGCCAGCTCGGTGGCGGCCTGCGTGGCGTACAGCTGCGCACGACCCAGCGCCTCACCCGACAACGGGTCGGGCGTGTAGTGGCCCAACTGCCTGTCGGCCTGCGTCAGCTGCTCCAGCTCAGCGCGCAGCTCCGTCACCTGCCGCAGGGTCTCCTCCCGGCGCCGCTTCGCGTACTCCTCGCGGTTGGCCGGGTCGGGCACCTTCCAGCCCATGTTCTTCAGGTCGCGGTCGAGCGCCAGAACCACCTTCGCGATGCGGCCCACGATGTCCCGGTGGGGCTTGTAGCTGTGCCCCTTGATCTTGGCCTTATTGCTCATCGTTCCTCCTGTTCGTGGGCGCCGCACCGTGCGGCGTCCCTCGTCATCTGTTGTTCCAGCGCCCGGTACCGGGTGCGCCACATGGCGGCCTCGGCCCGCAACGCGGACAGGTGCTCGTCGATCACGGCGGCATCGTTCGGCGACACCGCGCGCAGCCGGTCGCGCGCCGCACCGCTGGCCGCCCGCAGCGCGGCAACCGGCCTCACTTCGGCCCTCCGTCCATCAGGTCGGCACGGCCAGCCGTCTCCACCAGACGCGGCACCACCTTGTAACCGGGGTCGATCACGGCCAGCGACACCGCCAGCACCAAGTCGCCGTGCCCCTCACCCTCGCGGCGGGCAATGTCGAACGTCGCCCGGCCACTGGGGGTCAGCTTCATCTGGAAGGACGACAACTCGCGTTCCAGCACGGACGCCAACGGCAGCCGCTGCGGCACCCGGAACCGGCCCTGCTGTATCGGCAGCTGCAACGCCTGCATCAGGTCGCGCTTGGCGTACGACCGGTCACCGCCCTCGCCCGTAATCGTGACCCCGTTCGGCATCGAGCGGCCCATCCGGCCGTCGGTGTACGCCTGCCACAACGAGTCGCCGACCGGGGCGCCGACGCCCGTGCGGTCGTAGTACAGGCGGGCACCCAGCAGCTCCGGCCGCGACAGCAACCCACCCACGCCGCGCACGACCTCGTGGTACGGCGTCCCGATCGCCCACCGCTGCAAGTGCCGCACCCAGAACTCCTCGCGGATCGTGGGCATGCTCACGTAGTCGCCGCGCCCACTGGCCCATATCTCCTGTTGCCGCTGGCGGTGCCGCAGGTAGCGCTCCATCGGCCAGTCTTCGGGCAGCACCTGCACGTGCTCGACCACGGCCAGCGCCGAATAGTCGTGTGCCTGGCCCAGGTCGAGGCCGACCGTTAAGGACGGGTACGGGTCAATCATCATTGGGGCACCTCCGCGCCTAGTGGGAACAGCGGGTCGAGGTCGGCGGCGAACGCGCGCCGGATGTCCTCGGTGGCGAACACCTGCGTCTCTACGTCGCCGAACACGGCTTCGTAGTCGGACGAGAACACGTAAGACCCGACGCTGGCCCGCACCTCGGCGATGCGCTCCGGGGTCCATTGCGCCGAGTCGTACACCGTGACGCGGTGCCGCTCCCAGCCGTTGCCGGGGGCCTCCTCGCACAGCTCGAAGAACCAGCCGCGCCGCCCCCACGGGGTCGACAGCGCGAGAATCTGGCCGTCGCTGCCCACCATCGGCAGCACCGACGCAAACACGTCATCGTCCACTCGGGCCGCCTCGTCGACGATCAGCAGCCGGACGTTCGCGAACCCGCGCACGGTGCCCTCGGTGCCCGGCAGCGACAGCACCCGCGACCCGTTGGGCAGCCCGATCTCGGTCTCGTTGTCCTTGGTGAGCCGACCGCCGCCCGCCGCGCGGTGCACCGTCTTGATGCGCAACAGCATCTCTGTCGACTGCCGCTGGCTCGGCGAGATGATGAGCACGTCGCGGCCGGGCTCGTTGCGCGCGGTGTGCAACGCCTTGTAGCTGGTCGACTGCGTCTTGCCGACCTGCCGCGAGCACGGCACAACCACCCGCGCAGCCGTCGTCCGCATGAGGCCGGACTGCCACGGCTCCGCCACGAAACCGAGCCCAGCCGCCCAGCGCACCGGGTCGAGCGCGGCGGCCAGGGCACCGCCCAGGGTCGTCCTCATAGCGCCACCGAAAACTGTCCGTGGCCGCCGATAGTCTGCGAGCACCCGCCGGGAACACGCCCGGCAGCGACAGAACAGGAGGGCCCCATATGGCCAAGTTCAAGCTCCACTACGGCAGCGAGACGTTCGTCGTCGAGGGCAAGAGCAGCCTCGAAGTCATTCAGTCGTTCAACGGCACCGGGTGCGTTCTGCTCAAGACCATCAACAGGGGCGACGTGGCGTTCTTGGTGGGCCCAGGCATCCCGGTGCACGTGACGCCGGTTCCGCCGACCACGGTCATTGGTGGCGTTCGCTAGCGGGCCGCTCACTGCACGACCTCCCCCGGCACCGTCTCGGCGCTGTCGAGCGCCAGCACAACCGCCTGCCGGGCCTCGGCGTACGGAGCGAGCGCGGCCAGAATCAACGTCTGCACCTGTTGCCACTCCGGCGACGCCGCGAGGTTCACCGTCACGGTCGGCTTCTCGTCCAGCTCGCCGGTCACCCGGGCCAGCACCTCGACGATGCCGCGCAGCTCGCGCACCGCCGCCAGCGACAGCGACGCCTTGCCTTCCTCCTCGGCCAGGTCAAGAATCCGCTTGGTCCGCCCGTACAGCTCCTCCAGCCTGTCCAGGGCCGACGTGGCGCCCGCCCGCTCCCGCTCGGCTGTCAGCTCGGCGGCAATCGCCTTCAGGTGGCGGTCGTAGTGCCGCCGCATCGAGTCCCGGTGTACCCCGAACGAGGCCGCCACCTGCCGCCGGGGCATGCCCATCATCAGCGCGGCGTCGATGCTCTTCCGCTCCGGGTGGGTGCACACCTTGCACGCGCCCATCAGAGCTGTCCCCGCTCTTGCAGCCCCGCCGCGTACCACTGGGAAGCGAGGTGGTCCCAGATGAATGTGTCATCCGGAACGTCGGGCCAGGTAGGCCGGAAGTAGTGCGCCAGCGACGCCAGGGCCAGCACCAGCCCCATCACGTCGCGCTCGGCGCGCAACAGTTCCAGCAGTCGCTCGGCATCGGTCCGGGAGATCGCGGCCAACAGCTCCAGCGCCCGCTGGAAGTCGCCGTGAACTTTCTCTTGCACCCACTTGGGCAGCTCGGGCTCAGTCATCGGTGTCTCCTTCGGTGGTTGGCGTGAAATCGCGCTCGGCTGCGCGGTAGGGGTGGAGTGACCGGTGGTACTTGCCGTTCCTCGGCCCCGGCGTCATGGACACCAAGCCCCGCCGAACCAGCAACCCCAACGCCTGGTCGGTGAGGTCGTTCCGGCCCCTGGCCAGGGTGCGCACCCGTTCCCGGACGCCCCGCTTCGTCAGGCCGCTGTGCCCCTCGGGCAGCCCCTCCAGCAGACGGCTCACGACCTCCATGCAGTGCGCTACCTCGTCAACCGGGCTGGTCTCCGCGCGTTCCGCGACCGGCACCAGCTGCACCGACAGCCCCTCCGGGCCCGTGGGGTCAACCTCCAGCACAGCAACAGGCAGCCCGGCCCGGTAGTTGCCGTGGCGGTCCTTGGCGGCCACCAGCTCGGCGGCGCCTGCGGTCTCTTTGTCGAACGGCTCGATCGTCTTCTGGAGGTACTGGGCGCCACTGATGGCCGCCCGCTTCCGTTGCGACCCGATGGGCCACAGCCCGGACGAATCCGCCTTGGCCATGTGGTCGAGCACCACCACCGCCGCACCGAGCCGCGCAATCGCACCGGGCAGCCGCTGGAACCAGCGCGCCACGTCGTCGTCCTCGTTGGGCCGGGCACCGTCGAGCGCCAACGCCTCACCCGTGCTGTCGATCACGACCAGCGTCGGACGCTCCTGCTCGACGTACGACAGCAGCGCCCGCCGAGCGGCGTCCGTGAAGGCCTCCTCCGGGTGCAGGTACGCGAAGTGCACCAGTTGCTCGTCGGTCAGGCCCAGGTCCAGCAGCCGCCCGACGATGCCGACCTCGTCGTCCTCCAGGTCGATATAGACCACGTCGGCGGCGTCGATGAGCTGTTGCACGCACACCCACAACGCTGTCCAGCTCTTGCCAGAGCCGGACTCCCCATGGATGCCGTTCACCTTGCCCTCGTAGAACAGGAACCGGCCCTGTCCGACCTCGCCAACAGTGGGGGCGGTCCGCCGGATGGTGCCCTCGCGCAGCGCGGCGGCGGTTTCGAGCACGTAATCGGGCCGCCACGACTGGCCGGGCGGCGCGGTGTTGCCCGCCTGCTCGCGCAGGTCCTCGGCTTCCTCGGCGTCCAGGCGCCGCTTCGCCCTGCGCCTGGCGCGCTCCTGCTCGTAGATCCGCTGGTCTTCACTCATTGCCAGGCGGTCCTTGGCGGCCTCGACCAGCGCGTCGTCGACGCGTTTTCGGGCTTGGGGGTCGGCGGCTTCGGGGCCCTGCCCCTGTCGCGTCACGGGGATCAGCCCCCAGCCTGCTGCCGAGCTGACTCGACGGCGGTCACTTGACGCCGCTGGTGAGAATCGAGGCCAGCGCCGCCCGCTGCGCCATCGTCAGCGGTGCCGGGGCATCCATGGCCTCGGCGATGGCCTGCTCCAAGCGGATGGCGGCCAGGTCGCGACGGGCCTCGGCGCGAGTCTCTGGTGTGCCGACATCTGCGCGGCAGGCATAACCGAGGCTGCCGATGGTGCGTTGGCTGACGGTGGACATAGGGGTTCTCCTTGGAATAGGAGAGTCCCGTTGCCCCTTCTCGATAAACGGCTCTTGGTCCGTTTGGGCTCTACGTCCGGCCCCGCTTCCGGCTGGGGCTCACGCACTTTCGATGCATTACAGCTAAGACTCGGTTTGTAGTTGTTGGCTTACCTCAAGTTACAGGGCTGCCATTCGGCCAGCAAGGCAACCCCCAACTTGTGACGCGCCCCCACCTCGGGCACCCGATGTTCACCCAGCGGCAGCGCCGCTCCCAGGGGCCTGCGTATAGTAGTGGTTTGTAGCCCGCCGGTTGGTCGCCGGAAATTACGATCGATTTGCGTGCCATCACCGCCGAATGCAGCAGCCGGCCGACCTCGTCGGGCAGCATGCCGGTGGCCACCAGGTCCTTCAACGACACGTCGGTGAGGATGTGCTGCCGGATCGTGATCGACGGCCGGTACGACAGACCGAAGCCGATCGCATGCAACCGGAAGCGATCCCCCAACGCCAGCGTCATCGTCGGGTGCGCATCGTCAAACGGCCGCGCCGGCGACACCGACTCACCCAGGAAACGGATCGCCTCGACCAACTCCTGGTCCGAATCGGCCACCGGCGGTCGCTGCTCACGGTGTCCGTCGCCGAACTGCACCATCACCGAGTCGTGGCCGTGGATCTCGATGTTCTCCGCGCCGGGAATCTCGAACAGCGGCTGCAGGCGTCCGTAGCCGAAGATGGCGTTCTCGACACCCTCGGCGTAGGCGTGTTCCAGCGAGATCGGCCACAGCGCCTGGCCGTTGGCCGACAGATCCTCGGCGTGATCGCGCACCACTTGGCGGACCAGGGACCGCCCGAGCAACCGGCGATCCACGTCGGGCATCGCAGTGCCGTGCTCGTCGGCGTACTCGGCGAGTTCGCGGGTGATCAGTTCGGACGCCTTCCGGCGCAACACCACCACCAGGCTCCAGTCGAGCCCGGCCGGCGTTTCGGACGGCGCCGAGCTGGGGCAGGTGTCCTCCCAATCGGGCGACTCGGCACTGCGCGGACGCCGTCCGGGCAGCCGTTCGGCGGGCACGGTGGTCTCGAAGGGCAGGTCCTGCCACAGCGGAATCGTGGTCAGCTTCGTCATCGGCGGGTTCCGATCAGCTCACGGGACGCCTCCAGCCGGCCGGCGATCGAGCCGGCGGCCTGGCGCAGGCTGCGCACGTAGGCCGAGTCGGCGAACCGCCGCGGACGCGGTGCGCCGTCGCTGAGCACCGCGGCCTGCGCCGGCGCGTGGGTCACCTCGCCCGCGATCGTGATCGCGAACTGGCCCTGCACCTCGGCCCGGCCGTAGGGCCGTCCGCTGCCGACCAGCAGCAGCGCCGTCTCGCCGGCCGCGTCACGCACTCCCCCGAGGTAGAGCCGCAGCCCCGCCAACGCGACCAGCGACGTCCCGGTCACCATCAGCACCAGGTCGGCCCGTTGGGTGAGCGGAACTGTCAGGCCCTCGGCACCCACCCGTCCGGCGTCGATCAGGACGTCGCCCGGCCATTCGGCGAGAGCCGCCATCAGTTCCGGCCAGGCCGAACCGAACAGCCCGACCACACCCGGATGCGGGAAGCCCGGCAGGAATCTGGCCGGGGTGTCGGTCTCGAGCAGCGGCGGCAGTTCGATGGTTTCGTCGTCGAGCACTTCCGCCATCGGACGCCGTTCGCGAGCGGCCTGCAGCAACCGGCCGAAGCCGCGCTGGCCAGGGTGTTCACCGCGCAGATAGCCGGCAAGGACGGCCTGGGTGGGAGTCCGGTCGGCGTCCACCAGCAGCACCGGACGCGGCCAGGTCAAGGCGAGCCCGAGAGCCGTCGTAGTCACGCCCGGCGCACTGCCCGCCGAGGTCAGCACCACGATGGACATCAGAGTGCTCGCTTCACCACGACGAGCCGTCCGGCGGCCGCGAGCCGGGCGACTTCGTCACTGTCGGCGTCGGCGACCATCACCTCCAACGACGTGCTGCCGTCGGCCAGGCTTGCCGGCGCGACCGCGATGGTGGCTCGATAGGCCGACCCGGCCGACTTGCCGTCGTTGCCCGTGGTGATCGGCACCAACACCACCGAGGTTCCCGCAGGTAGCGGGGAGACCGGCACCTGACCCGGGGCCAGCTTGAGACCGAGCCGCGAGAAGCCCGGCACCACCTCGGGTTCCCCGATGGAGGCGGGGGTGACCAGTGCTCCGTCGGACAGGTCGAGCAGCGCGGTCTTGCCGATCAACTCAGCGGCCCGCTCGGCCGGCACCGTCTCGACGCCGAGGTGGCTGCCGAGGCTGACCGGTCCCAGGTCGGACGGCCCGATCAGCTCGCCGCGATGGATGGTGCGATTGGCCTTCAGCACCGAGGTGGCGTCGGCCACGCTCGTGTAGAGGACCGCCGACCCCAATCCGCCCAGGCAGATCGCGAGGACCCCGATCAGGATCCAGCGCAGATTGCGTCGGGGCCTGATGGTGGCGGTGGCCGGAGAAACGCTCGGGTCGGTCATCGTCGGGTACCTCATGATGGTCGTACTGGTGCCGACGAGAGTAAGTGCGCAGGCCGAGGATGCCCAGCGGTCTCACGGAATCTGTGGATAACTAGGAAACAGTCACGGTCTCAGGGTTCGCGGACGAACGGCGGGTTGAGCACTCGCGTCCGTCCCGCCCGATACAGCGCTGCCGGACGTCCGGGGCCTTCTTGTCGAAGACGTCCGCACTCGACCAGCAGGCCGGGTGTCCCGGTCATCTTGCGGTGGAAGTTGCGCGGATCGAGCGATCGTCCCCAGACCGCCTCGTAGACGCCGCGCAGTTCCGCGACGGTGAACTCCGCGGGACAGAACGCGGTCGCCAACGAGGTGTATTCGAGCTTGGCCCGGGCCCGGTCCAACCCGTCGGTCAGGATTCGGTTGTGATCGCGGGCCAGTCGCAGGCCCAGCGCTTCGTCGACCGGCGTCCACCCTCGTCCCGCTGCGCTGTCCGGTGCCGGGTCGGGCGCTCCGGGGGCGAGCACCAGATAGGCGACGGAGAACACCCGGCCACGCGAGTCACGGCCCACTTCTCCGTAGCTGCGGAGTTGCTCCTGATGGGTGCGCAACCGCGCCAGCCCGGTCTCCTCGGACAACTCGCGCGTCGCCGCCTCGTCCAGGTTCTCGTCAGGGTGCACCCATCCACCCGGCAGTGCCGGCAGGCCGGCGAAGAGCTCCGACTCACGGCTGGTCAGCAGTACGTGCAGTCGCGCTTCGATCAATGTCAGGACGACGAGATCTACCCCTACGGCCGTGGCGACGCTCCGCGAATCAGCTGGCCACAAGGAGCGATGCATGTTCGGGATGATATCTCGTCAGGACGACGAATTACATCAAGGTGATTTCGTGTCGCAAGGACGAGATCCCGGGGCGAGCCCGGGATGACGGATTCGGCCAGCGATGACGAGGGGTCTCGACAAGCTCGACCAGCAGCGGGTTGCTACGCGCCGGCCGGGCGTCCACGCAGGTCGTAGGCACCGAACAGCATCGCGTGATCGACGCCCAGCGCCTTGCCGCCACCGGCCAGCATCTCGGGGATGAAGTCGCTCGGCGCGGGATGCCCGGGGATGGCCGCCAGGTACTCCTCGTGCGCCTCCAGCGACTGCACCGCCCGCTGCACCGAGGCCGCCGATACCGGCACCCCGTGCGTCGGCTTCGGATGTCCACCGACCAGCAGCCAGCGGGTCCCCCACTTGGGCAGGTCCTCCTGCTTGGCCAGCTCAGGGTGCACCCAGGTGTTGTCGGCGTCCCGGACGGCGTCCAGCACGCACACCCCGGCCACCCGATGGTCGGCCTGGTTCAGCCCCCAGGGCGCCTCCAGATCCCAGGCGGAGGTGACCACGGCGTCGGGCTTGAACTCGCGGATCCGCCGGGCGATGTCGCGCCGGATGTCCAGCGAGTAGACGAGCATGCCGTCGGGATGGTCGAGCATCAGCAGTTCGGAAACGCCGACCTGGGCACAGGCCCGCTCCTGTTCGCCACGCCTGATCCGGGCGCACTCCTCGGGCGGGATCTGCATGCCCGCCTCGCCCTTGGTCAGCAGCAGATACGACACCTCGACGCCCCGGTCGGTCCATTCGGCGACCGCGGCCGACGCACCGTATTCGAGGTCGTCCGGGTGCGCGACCACGCACAGCACCCGCCGGAACTCGTCGTCCGGCAGCCGCTCGATCCCCTGTGGTTCAGTCATGGCGCCAACCTACGACCCGGCTGGTAGCGCGTCGAGGGGGTTCTGATTACGCGCCGCAGGAGGTTCCGACAAGCTCGACCGACCGGGCAAGGTCACGATCCGGTCTCGGAAGTCGTGAACCGCTTGCACATGAAAGCGCTCTCACGCATGATTCGTGTCAGGTTGAGAGCGCTTTCAACCAGGGAGGAAGCCTCCCGCTCGCGGCGCCGGCCAGGCCCGCCGAAGCGACGAAGGAGTCACATGCGCACCACGTTCATCCGCACCGCGGCGGTTCCAGCCGCGTTGCTGGCCCTGCTCGCGGCCGGTTGTACCCAGCCGGCCGCCGCACCGTCGTCAGCCGCCTCGGCGCCGTCAGCGGCGTCCACCGAGCCGGTCACGCTGACGGTCGCCACCTTCAACGAGTTCGGCTACGAGGAACTCTTCAAGGAGTACACCAAGCTGCACCCGAACGTCACCATCACGCCGAAGAAGGCCGCCACCTCGAACGAGGCACGCGAGAACTACTTCAGCAAGCTGGCCGCGGGTTCGGGCCTGAGCGACATCGAGGCGATCGAGGTCGACTGGATGCCCGACGTCATGCAGACCTCCGACAAGCTGACCGACCTGAGCGGCGACGACGTCAAGGGTCGCTGGCTCGACTGGAAGTCGGCCGCGGCGACCACACCGGACGGCAAACTGGTCGGCTTCGGCACCGACATCGGTCCGGAGGCGGTCTGCTACCGCTCCGACCTGTTCGCCAAGGCCGGCCTGCCCACCGATCGCAACGAGGTCGCTCAACTGCTGAACGGCGACTGGAACAAGTACTTCGAGGTCGGCAAGCAGTTCGTGGCCAAGTCCAACGGCGTGGCCTGGTTCGATTCCGCCGACGCCATCCTGCAGGGCCAGATCAACCAGGTGCCGAACGCCTTCTCGTCGTCCGACACCGAAGAGGTGCTGATTCCGCTCGACCAGAACCAGCCGGTCAAGGACATGTACAACTCGGTGCTGAAGGCCGCCAAGGACGACAAGCTGTCCGCCGGCCTGGCCCAGTGGAGCACCGACTGGACCAACGCCTTCCAGAAGAACAAGTTCGCCACCATGCTGTGCCCGGGCTGGATGCTCGGCGTGGTCGAGGGCAACGCCAAGGGCGTCAAAGGCTGGGACATCGCCAACGTCTTCCCCGGTGGCGGCGGCAACTGGGGCGGCTCGTACCTGACCGTTCCCGCCCAGGGCAAGAACACCGCTGCGGCCCGCGAGCTGGCAGCCTGGCTGACCGCTCCCGAGCAGCAGATCAAGGCCTTCAAGTCCAAGGGCACCTTCCCGAGCCAGACCGAGGCGCTGAGCAGCCCCGAGTTGCTGGGCGTCACCAACAAGTTCTTCAACAACGCGCCGACCGGCCAGATCATGGCCGACCGGGCGAAGGCGGTCACCGTCAATCCGTTCAAGGGCCCGCAGTACTTCGCCGTCCGGCAGGTGCTCGCTGACGCGATCAACCGGGTCGACGTGACCAAGAAGCAGTCCGCCGACGAGTCGTGGACGCAGGCGATCAAGGAGTTCAACGCCCTCGGCTGAGGGTGCTGACCCAAGAGGTTCCGCGAAAGCACGTGGGCGGGGTGGCCACACCACCCCGCCCACCGCCCGAACCGTCCCCGACGCGAACGGAGACCACGATGACCTGGCGACAGCGCCTCAGCCGATGGGACGTCCGCAGCGCCCCCTATCTCTACATCGCCCCGTTCTTCCTGCTCTTCGCGGTGGTCGGGCTGTTCCCGCTGCTCTACACCGGCTGGGTGGCGCTGCACCGGTGGAGCCTGGTGGTCGGCAATCAGGGCTTCATCGGGTTCGGCAACTTCGGCTATGTGCTGGCCCAGCCGCGGTTCTGGGACGCCGTGGTCAACACCTTCAGCATCTTCCTGCTCTCGTCAGTGCCACAGATCCTGCTGGCGATCTTCATCGCCTCGGTGCTGGACGCCAACCTGCGGGCCAAGACCTTCTGGCGGATGGGCGTCCTGGTGCCCTACGTGGTCGCCCCGGTGGCGGTCTCACTGGTCTTCGGCCAGCTGTTCGCCGACGAGTCCGGGGTGATCAACACCATGCTGGCCGGCCTTGGCCTCGACCCGATCGGCTGGCACGCCGACCGGTGGGCCTCGCACGTCGCGATCGCCACCATGGTCAACTTCCGCTGGACCGGCTACAACGCGCTGATCTTCCTGGCCGCGATGCAGGCCATTCCGCGCGACGTCATCGAGGCGGCCGTGGTGGACGGCGCCAACCGGTGGCGCACCTTCATCAACGTCACCGTGCCGATGCTGCGTCCGACGATCATCTTCGTCGTCATCACCTCGACCATCGGCGGCCTGCAGATCTTCGACGAGCCGCGGCTGTTCGACACCTTCGGCCTCGGCGGCCCCGACCGGGAATGGATGACGGTCACCATGTACCTCTACGAACTGGGCTGGGCCACCCAACGCAACCTGGGCCGCTCGGCGGCCGTGGCCTGGCTGTTGTTCCTGATCATCGTGCTGTTCGCGATGATCAACTACGCCATCACCAAGCGGATCGCCAGCAGTGACGCACCGCACCATCGGGTTCGCGGACAACGGAAGGCGGTGGCCCGATGAGTTCCGTCGCAATGGCCGAGCAACTCGCCGGCAAGGGTGCGGCTCGCGCCGCCCGACGCCGCCGGCACCGGATGGAGGGCGGCTTCCGGCGTCCCGGCTGGCTCACCTATCTGCTGCTCAGCCTGTTCATCGTGATCTCGGTGGCGCCGCTGTACTACGCCTTCCTGCTGTCCACCTCGACGGCCGCCGAGATCGCCCAGAACCCGATCCCGTCACTGATCCCACAGGGTCACTTCGCCGAGAACGTCGGACGCGTTCTGGACGCCGGAATCGGGTTCTGGCAAGCCCTTTTGAACAGCATCATCGTGGCGCTGGTCACCTCGGTCGCGGTGATCTTCTTCTCCACCCTGGCCGGCTACTCGTTCGCCAAGCTGCGCTTCCGCGGCCGCAACGGGCTGCTCGCCTTCGTCATCGGCACCATGGCGGTGCCCACCCAGCTGGGCGTCATTCCGCTGTTCATCGTGATGTCGAACCTGGGCTGGGTCGGCAAGCTGCAGGCCGTCATCGTGCCCGGCCTGGTCACCGCGTTCGGAGTGTTCTGGATGACCCAGTACCTCTCCGAAGCGTTGCCGTACGAGCTGATCGAAGCGGCCCGGGTGGACGGCTGCTCGATGATCCGCACCTTCTGGCACGTCGCACTTCCGGCGGCTCGGCCGGCCGCGGCGATGCTGGGGCTGTTCAGCTTCGTCGGGTCGTGGACCAACTTCTTCTGGCCGTTCATCGTGCTCGGATCGACCAATCCGACGCTGCCGGTCGCCCTGCAGTTGCTGCAGGCGTCCTACTTCAAGGACCTGTCGTTGATCATGGCCGGCGTGGTGCTGGCCACGGTTCCGCTGTTGCTGTTGTTCGTCGTCGCCGGCCGCCAACTGGTCTCCGGCATCATGCAAGGAGCAGTCAAAGGATGAGCACCCTCCGTTTCCCCCAGGGCTTCCGCTGGGGCACCGCCACCTCGTCCTTCCAGATCGAGGGGGGTGCCGACGAGCGCGGCGACTCGATCTGGGACGAGTTCTGCCGGGTTCCCGGCGCCATCGCGGACGGCTCGGACGGCCGGGTCGCGGTCGACCACTACCACCGGTACCCCCAAGACGTGGAGTTGATGGCCTCGATGGGCCTGGACACCTACCGCTTCTCGGTGTCCTGGCCGCGGGTGTTGAACCCGGACGGCTCGGTGAACCGGGTCGGCATGGGCTTCTACGACGCCCTGGTGGACACCCTGTGCGCGGCGGGCATCCGGCCCTGGCTCACCCTCTACCACTGGGATCTACCCGCCTGGCTGTCCGGTGGCTGGACCAACCGGGCCACCGCGGACGCCTTCGCCGACTACGCCATGCGGGTGCATGACGCGCTGGGCGACCGGGTGCGGGTCTGGACGACGCTGAACGAGCCCTGGTGCGCGTCCTTCCTGTCCTATGCCGGCGGCCACCACGCACCCGGCCACACCGACCCTGCCGAGGCCTACGCCGCCGCCCATCACCTGCTGCTCGGGCACGGCCTGGCCGTGAAGGCGCTGCGGGCCGCCGATCCCGAGGCGACGCTGGGCCTGACACTGAACTTCACCCCGGCCTATCCGGCCGACCCGGACAGCGCCGCCGACGTCGACGTGGTGCGCCGGGTCGACGGCACCGCGCATCGGATCTTCACCGACCCGGTCTTCCGCGGCGAATACCCGGCTGACGTGATCGCGGACGCCGGCGCGGCCTGGCCGTCCGGACTGGTGCACGACGGCGACCTGGAGCTGATCGGAGCACCCATCGACGTGCTGGGGGTGAACTACTACACCTCGCAGCTGTTCCACGCCGGTCAGCCCGCACCGCAGCCGACCCCGCACCCGGCGGCCACGGACGCCGTCGCCGTCGACCGTCCCGAACTGTCCCGTACCGACATGGGCTGGGAGGTCACCCCGGACGCCTTCCGCGACCTGCTGATCGGTCTGCACCGCGACTACACCGGTCCGGCCGGCATCCCGTTGGCGATCACCGAGAACGGCGCGGCGATCGACGACCCCGACCCGGCGTCCGGACCGATCGACGACACCGAGCGGATCGACTATCTGGTCGGGCATCTGAGCGCGGTGCATCAGGCGATCGAGGCCGGCGCGCAGGTCGACACCTACCTGGTCTGGTCGCTGATCGACAACTTCGAATGGGCCTTCGGCTACACCAAGCGGTTCGGCCTGGTGGCGGTCGACGAGGCGCTGAACCGGGTGCCGAAGGCGAGCGCCCGTTGGTATTCCGAGCTGGTCCGCACCGGTACGCTGACGCTGCCGGAGCGGGCCTGAGCGACCCGGCAGGAACGGGAGGCAGAGGCGGCGATGAGTCAGCGGACGGCCCCGACCTTGGACGACGTGGCCCGCGCGGCCGGCGTCTCCCGGGCCACCGCCTCACGCGTGATCAACGGTGTGGTGCCGGTGTCGCAACCGGCCGCGGAAGCCGTCCGGCGGGCCGTCGAGATGCTCGGCTATCGCCCCAACACCGCTGCCCGCGCCCTGGTCACCCGACGCGTGGGCGCCGTGGTGGTGCTGGTGCCCGAAACCGAGGAGCGGGTGTTCTCCGATCCGTTCTTCCCGCGGGCCTACCACGGGGCGCTGGAGGCGTTCCGGCACACCGGCATCCACGTGCTGCTGTCGATGGCGCACCCGCACGACGGCGTCGATCCGATGCTGGCCTTCTTCCTCTCCGACCATGCCGACGGCGCGATCGTCATCTCCCACCACGGCCACGACTTCGCCCGCGCGGTCGCCGCCTCGTCGCGTCCGGTGGTGTTCGTCGGCAATCCCGGGGTGCCCGGACTGGCCTACGTCGACGTCGACCAGCTCAAGGCGTCCGCCACCGCGACCCGGCACCTGATCGATCGCGGGGCGCACACCATCGGCTCGGTCACCGGCCCGATGGACATGGCGGCCGGTGTGGAACGGCTGCGCGGCTTCCAGCAGGAACTGGCCGAGGCCGGACGCAGTGGTCACCTGATCGCCGAGGGCGACTTCACCTTCGCCGGCGGCGAAGCGGCGGCCTACGACCTGCTCAGCCACCACCCCGGCATCGACGCTCTGTTCGTCGCCTCCGACCTAATGGCCTCGGGCGCGATCCGGGCCGCCGAACGGCTCGGACGCCGCGTCCCCGACGACCTGCTGATCGTCGGCTTCGACGATTCGGTGGTCGCCACCCAGAGCATCCCGACGCTGACCACGATGGAGAACCGCCCCGACGTCCTGGCCCGCACCGCCGGCCAGATGCTGCTCGAGAAACTCAACGGCACCGAACCGGAATCCCCGGTCATCCTGCCCAGCCGCCTGGTCCAGCGGGAGTCGGCCTGACCCAGTCCCGCGCGGAGATCCCGGCGTCCGCCGGGATGACGAGGCGTGCTCAGTTGCGGAACGGATCCCTGGCGGCCAGCGACGTGTCCGCCGGCGGCCAGGATTCGGAGAAGTCCTCGTCCGCCCAGACGGTGAGCCGGCGCAGCCAGGGAGCGCCGTAGCTGGTCACCATCGCGACATCGGCGGCGTCGCGGCCGCGGGCGATCGGGACGTGGCCCTTGCGCCGGGCGTTGTGCCGCGGATCGAAGGTCCACCAGCGGTCACCGACATACACCTCGACCCAGGCGTGGAAGTCCATCGCGGTCGGCAGCGCCGGCACGTCCATGTCGGGCAGGTAGCCGCTGATGTAGCGCGCCGGAATGTTCAGCGCCCGGCACAGCGTGATCATCAGGTGCGCGAAATCTCGGCAAACCCCGTAGCCGGACTCGTAGGAGTCCTTCGCCGTCCACCACGAGCCGGTGCTGCCGGTGCGGTATTCCAGGTGGTTCCAGACCCAGTCCTGAATCTCGGTGACCAGTGCGAAGGTGCGTTCGCGGTTGCCGAACCGCTCCCAGGCGGCGGCACTGAGCATGTCCGACTGGCAGTAGCGGCTGGGCAGGGTGAACAGCAGGGCCTCGTCGGGCAGTTCCTCCGGCGAGCCGAGCACCGCGGACGGATCGGCGGCGTCCAGCTCGTCGGGCACCTCGACGACGGCGTAGTAGCCGACCAGCGATTCGCCGACGGGCAGCACCAGCCGGCGCAGTTCATTGCCGTACAGGTCGCGGAACTGCGTCGCCGGGGTGGCCGGGTCACAGGTCCAGAGTTCGCGGACGACAGTCGCCTCGCCCGCGGGGCGCACCAGGAAGGTGGCCGGGGTCGGCGACTGGGCAACGTGGTTGAACTCGCAACCGAGGCGCAACGCGCGCACGGATCGGGGCTGCGACACACCGGCTCCCTTCGTCGTGTGGGCGCCAACTTATCCCAGCCGGAAGCGGCCTCGTGCACCCGCTCACCCGATCACACCTCTTGGGGGGTATGGAGTTCTCTAGATAAATCTAGGTTGATTACTAGCTAGTTCTATCATCGGCCAGAGAGAGCGATCGTCAGGCCACCGCCACCAGGGTCGCCGCGTGCGGGGCGAGCTGTCGGATCGCGCGGGCGTTGCGCGAGCGGACCAGGGCGGCGCTGATCCGCAACGGCTCGGCAGCCTCATGGCTGCGCAGCCCCAAGCCGTAGACCGCGTACAGACAGGCACCTGCCTCACGATCGATCAAGCCGAGCCGGGTGGCGGCACGGACCAACCGCGAGACGTCCAACCGCGGCGGGACGCCGACTTCGTCGAGCGCCACGTCGGCGATCGGACGCCGATCGTCACCGGCGCGCACTCTCAGCCGCGTGTCGAGAGCGAGGTTGGCTGCTATCCGGTTCGGACGGCGCGCCAGCGGATACTGCGCCAGCCGCAGCCAGCACTCCGCCACGTAGTCACCCACGCAATGCCGGGCATCCTGAGCGGCCAGCCGGATCAGCTTGCCGAGCATCGCCTGCATCACCACCCGGCCCGCCAGCTCGTCGCCGGCGGCATGCCGGCGCAGCAACTCACCCAGTGCGGCGTCCGGATCGTCGGCGATACCGTGGAGCAGCTCGCCCAGGGTCGACCCGGCCAGTGACCAGGCCGCGGGCACCGGCATTGCGGCCAGCGACTCCCACTCGGCGTTGAGCGAACGGACGAGCGGATCGACACGATGTCTCATGCCGCTCACCCTGATCGGCAGGTGTTGTCACAGGTGTTGTCCAACGAACCTCACGTGTTGCCAGCCAAAACCGAGAGATATTCAGTAACTGTTCAGTAACGTCCGTCCGACACGGCGTCCGCGATGGTGGCCGAGCGCCCGGAGTCGTACACTTGACGTATCACCTTTGGGGAGTTTGGTTGCCCTCTCAACCATCCATATCGCCCAGGGGGCTGCGTGGACGGTCCAGCAGCCTCCTGGAGCCCTTAACGGGACACCGATCCGGAGCCGCACCGCCGCGGCTCCGGATCGTTTCGTTTCCGGGCGAGGTCAGTCGGTCGCGTAGTCGTCCAGGGCGCGGTCGAGGAAGTCCTTCAGATCACCGGTCTCGCCGTCGCGACCACCGCGTCCCACCACCATCGGCGGCAGGCTGGGGCTGAGCTTCACCCCGGTGAACCGGGCGAACCGGCCGCCGGTGGTCAGCAGCTTGAAGAACCGGCCGTCGGGAGCGATCGCCAGGGTCTGGCCCTTGTTGATGTACCAGCCGACCTGGTCGCTCTTCACCCGGGTGCCGTCCATCAGCAGGGCGCGCAACGGTTCCGCTTTCAGCCCGCGAGCCGCCGCGGTCGCCACGAACTCGTCGATCAGCACCTGCGCGGCAACCGATTCGTTGCGCAGGGCCGCGTCGGCCAGCTCCTGACGCCGCCGGGCGTCCTCCTGACGACTGGAAACCATGCCGGTCACCCTACTCGCGCGGCTACCGCGCGGGGAGGTAGACGTGAACCCGGGCTAGCCGCCGGATCGCGCCGCATGATTGTCTGAGCCATGAGCTTCAGCGTTGAGCCCGAGCAGGCCCAGTCCCCCTTCGTCCTCGCCCTCGATGTCGGCAGCACCGGCACCCGTGGCGGCCTCTTCGACGCGACCGGGCTGCCCGTGAGGGGTTGCCGGCTCAAGATTCCGCACGCGTTCACCACCGGCTCGGACGGCACCACCGTCATCGACGGCGACCAGGTGGCCGACGAGTTGCGGCAGATCGTCGAGTTCGTGGCCGGCGCCAGTCAGCACCCGATCGCCGGCGTGGCCCTGGACACCTTCGCCGCGTCGCTGGTCGGGGTGGACGCCGACCGCAACGCGATCACGCCGTGCTTCACCTACGCCGACTCGCGCTGCTCGGCCGAGGTCGACCAGCTGCGCCAGACCCTGGACGAGGACGCCACCCAGCAGCGCACCGGCACCCGGCAGCACACCGGCTACCTGCCGCCGCGGTTCCTGTGGCTGCGTGAGACCGACCCGGGCACCTTCGGACGCGTCCGGCACTGGATGTCGCTGGGCGAGTACGCCTACATGAAGCTGATCGGCACCACCGCGGCGGGCACCTCGACCGCGGCCTGGACGGGCATGCTGAACCGTCGCGAGGGCACCTGGGACGCCGAGCTGTGCGCCCTGGTCGGGGTGCAGGTTGAGCAGTTCTCGCCGATCGCGCACCCCAGCCAGCCACTGACCCCGAAGCTCGCCCCGCTGCACCCGAACCTGGCCGATGCCGTCTGGTTCCCGCCGGTCGCCGACGGCTTCTCCTCCTCGCTGGGTGCCGGCGGCACCGACTCGAGTTCGATCGTGGCCGCGGCGGCGACGTCCGGGGCGATGCGGGTGCTGGTCGACGGGCTGGTCGACGACCTGCCCCGCGGCCTGTGGTGTTACCGGGTGGACGAGAACCGCTCGCTGCTCGGCGGTGCGCTCAACGACGTCGGACGCGCCGTCAGCTGGCTGCAGGCCACCTTGCGACTGCCCGAGGAGCCCGAGGTGCTGGACGCCGCACTGCGGGCCGATCCGTCGCCGCTCACCCCACTGGTGCTGCCCTGGTTCACCGGCGAGCGGTCCACCGGCTGGGTCGGCCAAGCCCGCGCCGAGTTCCACCGGGTCTCGGCCGGCACCACCCCGGTCGACCTGTACCGGGCGACGATCGAGGGCGTGGCGCTGTCCTATCAGCGGATGCTGGCCCAGCTCACCCAGGCCGCCGGCGGTGCCCAGCGGGTGCTGGCCACCGGCAGTGTGACCGCCGAGGTGCCGGGGCTGCTGCAGGTGCTGGCCGACACCATCGGGGTGGAGGTGCTGCCGATCACCATCAAGCGGTCCACCCTGCACGGCACCGCCATGCAGGCGCTGGAGATCCTGGCCCCCGAGGTGTCGTTCGCGCCGGTCGACCACGGTGACGTGGTCAGCCCGGTGGCCGGGCGCGAAGCCCACTACCGCGAACGGGTCGCCGCTTTCGCCGACCTCTACGACAAGGTCGTCGCCCGCTGAGCGGGGTCAGTGCCATGACCACACCGATCAGCCTGACCTTTCTCGGTGGAGCCGGCACGGTCACCGGAAGCAAGCACCTGCTGACCGTCGGCAGCCGCCGCCTGCTGGTCGACGCCGGCATGTTCCAGGGCGAGAAGAAGTGGCGCGAGCTGAACTGGGCCGAGTTCCCGATTCCGCCGGCCAGCCTGGAGGCCGTCGTTCTCACCCACGCCCACATGGACCACTGCGGCTACCTTCCCGCCCTTGTCGCGCGGGGATTCACCGGCCCGATCTGGTGCACCGAAGCCACCGCCCGGCTCGCCGAGATCGTGTTGATGGACGCCGGTCACCTGCAGGAGCGCGAGGCCCAGTACGCCGCCGAGGGCGGCTACTCGAAGCACGAGACACCGCTGCCGCTGTACACCGTGGCCGACGTCGAGCGGACCCTGCCGCTGCTGCGGGCCGTCCCCTATGACACCGATCTCGACCTCGGCGACGAACTGGTGCTGCGGCTCACCCGGGCCGGCCACATCCTCGGCTCGGCCAGCGTCACGCTGCGGCACGGGGACGTCTCGGTGCTGGTCTCGGGTGACCTGGGCCGGCACGACCATCCACTGCTGGAGTCACGCGAAGAGCCGCCCGGCGCCGGTTATGTGCTGGTCGAGTCGACCTACGGCGACCGGGAGCATCCCGACCCGGAAGGGCAGCCGCACGAGATCCTGGCCGACGTCGTCCGCCGCACGATCGGACGAGGCGGCTCGGTGCTGATCCCCGCCTTCGCGGTCGACCGGACGCCGGTGGTGCTGAAATCGCTCGCCCTGCTGCGCCGTGAGGCCCGCATCCCCGACGTCCCGATCTTCGTGAACTCACCGATGGCGGTCGCCGCACTCGCCGTCTACCGGGACGCCGCCCGTACCGGCGGCCTGCGCCCCGACCTACACCTCGACGAGTTCATGAACCTGCCGAACCTGCGTGAGGTGACCGACGCCGAGGAATCGAAGCGGCTGAACCGGCCGGAACAGCCCTGCATCATCGTGTCGTCCTCAGGCATGGCCACCGGTGGCCGGGTGCTGCACCACCTGGAGCATCTGCTGCCCAACCCGCGCAACGCCGTCGTCTTCACCGGTTATCAGGGTGTCGGCACCCGGGGCCGGACCCTGCTCGAGGGTGCCACCGAGATGAAGTTCCGCGGCCGGTTCGTGCCGGTCAAGGCCGAGATCGTCCAGGACTCGGAGTTCTCGGTGCACGCCGACGGCTCCGACTTGATCGACTGGCTGGCCGGCCTCACTCCGCCGCCGCACACCGTGTTCTGCGTGCATGGCGAGGCCGATTCGGCCGCCGCGCTCGCCGCCCGGATCCATCGTGAGCTCGGGCTGACCGCGGTGGTGCCCCGGTACCGCGAGGTGGTCACCCTGACGCCGCTGACCGGGCTACCGCCCACCTCCCCGGTCGCACCGCCGTCCCTTCCGCCGCCGGTCGAGCCGCTACCCGTTGCGGAGGCGTCGACCGTGCCGGCTCGGGGCGGGTCCGATTCGATGGACCGCCCGGGTGCCCGGCTGCCGGCGACGGCGTCCACCCACCGCGACGACAGCGATCAGGTGCGGATCATCCTGGCCACCGCTCTCGGCCAGGTGCCGTTCCTGCCGGCGGAGAAGCAGACCCCGGTCTCGGTGGCCCTGCAGCGGGCGGTCGCCCTGGTCGGGAGCGATCCGGGCCAGCTACTGGACGCCGTGAACAGCGCCCTCTATGCGGCTGCCGAAGCGGTGGAGACACCGGGCGGTCAGTCGATCGTGGCGTTGCTGGCCCACGTGCCCAAGGTTCTCGCTGGTTGAGCTTGTCGACGCTTGCGGGTTGAGCTTGTCGAAACCCTTTGGGTTCGCCGCCGGGTCAGCGCTGCGGGACGCCGTTCGCCTTGGTCGCCTCCGGCCGATCAGTCTGGTCGAGCCATTCGGTGAAGAAGCCGGTCAGGTCCTCGGGGGTGGCGTCGTCGGCTTCCTGACGGAAGTCCTCCAGGCTGCGTGCCCCCGGCCGCTGCGCCCAGGCTCGCAGGAACGCGAAGAAGGCCTTGTCGCCCATCCTGGTGCGCAGTGCGTGCACCGAGGTGGGGCCGCGGTCATAGACCCGGACGAACATGCCGTCCACGCCCGGGTCGGACAACTCCGGCCCCCAGAAGTCGGACGAGTCGGCGCGTCCGCGATAGTTCTGGTCGAACAGCTTGGACGGATCGGAGCCGCTGGTGGTCAGCCATTCGGCGTAGCTGGCCAGGGCTTCGTTGTTGTAGATGTCGTTCCACTCGGTGAGGGTCACCGTGTCGCCGAGCCACATGTGGGCGAGTTCGTGGTTGAGCAGGGTCTCGTCTCCACTCAGGCGCGGGTCGTAGATCGGGATCATCGCCGTCTCCAGCCCGCCCCACGCCATGTTCATCCCCGGGACGAAGCCGCCCACGCCGCTGAACGGGTAGGGGCCCAGGTACTTCTCCAGCTTCCGCACCGATTCCGGTGTCGTCCGTAGCCAGCGCAGCGCTCTGGTCTGGTCGCCAGCTCCCAGCCGGGTGCTGACCGCGTAGGTGAAGGGCCGTCCGTCGGCGGTGCCCTGCTCGATCCGGTAGTCGCCGATGGCGAGGAAGGTGGCGTAGGTGACGGTCGGGGCGTCGACCCGCCACAGCCAGCGGTCGGCGTCCGGACGGTCGGGGTCGGGTCCGTGCTCGATCAGCCGTCCGGCGGAGATCGCCTCCCGGTCGCGGGGCACGGTGATCGCGAAGTCCATCGTGGCGGCGTCCCGGGGATGGTCGTTGGACGGGTACCACAGCGGCGAGGACAGCGGTTCTCCGGCGATCACCGTTTCGCCACCGGCGCGGTAGTAGGAGCGGTCACTGCGACCGAATCCGCGGTCCGGGTTGCCGTCGTAGGTCACCGTCACGGTGAATCGGGCGCCCGAGCCGATCGCGGGCGATGCCGGCTGCTGCCGCGCCGCGGTGATCGCCAGGTCGCCGTCGCCACCCTGGACGAAGTCGGCGGTCACGCCGTTCACCGTCACGGCGCGGGCGTTGAGCGCCAGATCGAGGTGGAACTCGTCGAGATCCTGCCGGGCCACAGCCGTGACGGTGGTGGTACCACTCAGCTCGTTGTCGAGCGCCAGCGCACTGATCCGGACGTCGTAGTGCTCGACGTCGTAACCCGCACCACCGGCCTCCGGCAGGTAGGGGTCACCGATCCCGGACGCCGCGCGGACCGGTTGGGCCGGCTCCGAGGTCGGGCCGCCGACGATGAGCCGGTCACCGAACACGGCCAACACCAGCACGGTGGCGAGCAGCACAGCCGAGAGGATCAGCCAGAAGCGTTGGGCGAGCGACACGCCGCCAGCCTGCCAGACCAGCCAAGACGGCCAACCGCCGGCGGTCAAACCGAACGAATCACCCGCAGGCAGAGCCGCTCGACGGCGTCGGTGAGCTCGGCGTCCGACAGTTCACCGAGTCGGCGAAGCACCGGACCCAGATCGAGGATCAGCCAGAATGCGGCGCGCTGGTCCACTGTCGGGGCATCACCGAACAGCAGCGCCAATGCGCGCTCGCCCAGCAGGTTCAGCAGCCGAGCGGCTTCGGGCTCGCGCTGCAGTCCGGGATCGCCCAGGTTCAGCGGCCCGAGGCCGCGATAGGCGTTGACCACCACCGCGGCATAGCCGGCGGCCAGCCGACGAGCCCGTTCGGCGGGGTCGGGAAGTCCTGCGACGCTGTCGAGCAGATCGGCCAGCGGCGCGGTCAGCGAGCTGAGCAACTCCGCCAACAGGGCCGATTTGGTCTTGAAGTAGTAGTAGACGTTCGCCTTACGGACGCCCATCGCGTCCGCGATCTCTTGTAGCGACGTGGCGTCGTAGCCACGTTCGGCAAACAGCCGGCGCGCGGTGTCGAGCACCGCTTGGCGGGTCTGCTGCGCCTGCAGCGTGCGCTTGGTGGTCATCGGCGCTATCGTATCTTATTAGCCGATCGGCTAATGAATCGATCGGCTATTGAATGGAGTGGAGATGCGTGATCTCGTTCTCGTCACCGGCGGGACCGGTTATCTCGCCGCCTGGTGCATCGTCACCTTGCTGCGGCGCGGCTACCGCGTGCGCACCACCGTGCGCGATCTGAACAGGGCGGACGCGGTGCGAGCGGCCGTGACCCGGGGTGGGGCGGACGCGACACAGCTGGAGTTCGCAGTCGCCGACCTGCTCGCCGACGACGGTTGGGCAGAGGCGGTCGAGGGCTGCGCGGTCGTGTTGCACGTCGCCTCACCGCTCACCGCGACCAGGGACGCCGAAGAGGTGATCCGGCCCGCGGTCGACGGCACGTTGCGGGTGCTCCGGGCTGCCCGTGACGCCGGGGTGGCCCGGGTCGTCTACACCTCCAGTTGCGGCGCCGTGTACTACGGCCACCCGGAGCGTTCGACACCCTTCGATGAGTCTGACTGGACGGTGGTCGGCGGCGGCCCGATGAGCGCCTACGTCACGTCGAAGGCACTCGCCGAACGGGCCGCCTGGGACTTCGTCGACCGCCAGGGCGGTGGTCTCGAGCTTTCGGTGATCAACCCGTCCGGCATCTTCGGACCCGCCCTCAGCCCGGAGTCCACGTCATCGCTGGGACTGCTGCGTGCCCTGCTGGACGGCATGCCGGGGGCGCCGAAGCTGTGGATGGGGATCGTCGATGTGCGCGATGTGGCCGAACTGCATGCGCTGGTAATGGAGTCACCGGACGCCGCGGGCGAGCGATTCATCGCCTGGGGCGCGGGCCCTGTCTCGATGCCGCAGATCGCCGGTGTGCTGCGGGAGCGGCTCGGTGAGGCCGCCCGGCGCGTTCCGCGGCGCGCATTGCCGGACTGGCTGGTGCGGCTGGCCGGCCGGTTCAACACTGAGATCGGCGACCTGGTCCCGCTGCTCGGTCAGCGACGGACGGCCACCAGCGCGAAGGCGATCGAGCTGCTCGGCTGGGCACCGCGTCCCTGGCAGGAGACGATCGTGGAGTCGGCCCGGTGTCTGATCGCGTTCGACAAGGAGCGCGACCATCGGTAGTCGACGGTCCCCGCTCAGCTCCGGCGCAGCAGGTCGGTGAAGTCGGCGTCCAACTCGAACTCGTCGGCGACCGGTGCACCCGGACGCCGGGTGACCAGCTCGGCGAACTCGCGGGATGCGGCATCGATCCGCCCACCCAGGTGTCCGGACACGTCGCCCCAGTCGCCGGTGGCGGCGAACACCCCGAGCGGAGCGACCACCGCTTTGAGGTAGTGGAACAGCGGCAGCAGCGCGGTGTCGATCACCAGCGAGTGCCGCGCGGTGCCACCGGTCGCGGCCAGCAGCACCGGACGGCCCGCCATCGCACCCTCGTCGAGCAGGTCGAAGAACTGCTTGAACAGGCCCGAGTAGGAGGCGTTGAAGACCGGCGTCACCACGATCACGCCGACCGCCCGGCCTACCGCGGCATAGGCGTCCGACAAGGCCGGCGACGGCACCTGGGAGACCAGTTGATGGGCCAGGTCGGTGGCCAGGGTGCGCAACTCGATGTGCCGCACCGTGACCGGCGTCCCGGACGCCAGCAGGAACCGGGCGCTGGCGTCGGCCAGCCGTTCGCCCAGCAGTTGGCTGGACGACGGCGTCGCGATGCCGGCGCTGATCACCACCAGTTCGCCGGTCATCGGGCCTCCCCCGCCTCGGCGTAGGGGCTGCGTCCGGTGACGTCGTCGAGGCCGACCGGGGCCGCAACGGAGGCCTGCCGCGAGGCCGCGACCAGCGAGGCGTGCGTCGGTGCCTCCGGGACATGCGCCGGACGCCCCTGCGCGAAGCCCTCGCGCAGCGTCGGCAGGATCTCGCCGAGCAGGTCGAGCTGCTCCAGCACGGTCGCCAGGGGCAGGCCGGCGTGATCGACCAGGAACAGCTGCCGCTGATAGTCACCGACCTGATCACGGAACGACAGCGTCCGCTCGATCACCTGCTGCGGCGAACCGACCGTCAGCGGGGTCTGGGCGCTGAACTCCTCCAGGCTGGGCCCGTGGCCGTAGACCGGCGCGTTGTCGAAGTACGGCCGGAACTCGCGCACCGCGTCTTGGCTGTTGCGGCGCATGAAGAACTGCCCGCCCAGCCCGACGATGGCCGTGTCCGCCGGCCCGTGGCCGTGGTGCTCGAAGCGGCGCCGGTACAGGTTGACCATCTGCCGGGTATGGCTCATCGGCCAGAAGATGTTGTTGTGGAAGAAGCCGTCGCCGTAGAAGGCGGCCTGCTCGGCGATCTCGGGGCTGCGGATCGAGCCGTGCCAGACGAACGGCGGGACGCCGTCCAGCGGTTGCGGCGCCAGGGTGAAGCCCTGCAGCGGCGTCCGGAAGCGGCCCTCCCAGTCGACCACCGGCTCGCGCCAGAGCCGGCGCAGCAGGGCGTAGTTCTCCACGGCGAGGCTGATGCCGTCGCGAATGTCCTTGCCGAACCACGGATAGACAGGTCCGGTGTTGCCGCGTCCGAGCATCAGGTCGACCCGGCCGTCGGCGACGTGCTGCAGCACCGAGTAGTCCTCGGCGATCTTCACCGGGTCGTTGGTGGTGATCAGCGTGGTGGCCGTGGACAGGATGATCCGCTCGGTGCGCGCCGCGATGTTGCCCAGCAGCGTGGTCGGGCTGGAGGGGTGGAACGGCGGATTGTGGTGCTCACCGAGGGCGAAGACGTCGAGCCCGATCTCCTCGGCCTTGGTCGCCAGCGCGATCGCCGCCTTGATCCGCTCGTGCTCACTCGGCGTCCGGCCGGTGGTCGGATCGGTGGTGATGTCGCCGACGGTGAAGATCCCGAACTGCATGCCCACTCCCAAATAGTTGTCGTTTCAACTATACGTCCCAACGCGCCACCCCGGCGACCTATTCCGCTGCCGCACCTCCGCGGCACCGATCCGACGTCGCCCGGGGTCTCGACTCCTCGACGCCCCCGGGGTCACACTGAGCCATGGACGAGGTCGCTGAGGCACGCGCGCTGCTGCGCGATGCGGCGCGGGTTGCCGTCCTCACCGGGGCCGGGATCTCCACCGCGTCCGGGATCGGCGACTACCGCGGGCCGCAGGGTCGCTGGACCCTCGACCCGGACGCCGAACGCGTCTCCACGTTGTCCTGGTACCTGAACGACCCGGACGTCCGCGCCAAGGCCTGGCGGTTCCGGGCCGAATCGCCCGTCTACGACGCCCAACCCAACGACGCCCACCGCGCCCTGGTCGGCCTGGAGCAGGGCGCCCGGCTGACCGGCCTGGTCACCCAGAACACCGACGGACTGCATCAACTGGCCGGCTCCAACCCGGAGTTGGTGATCGAGCTGCACGGCAACAGCCGCACCTGGCGCTGCGAACGCTGCCGGGCCACCGGCGAGATGACCGAGATGATCCGCCGGGTACGCGCCGGCGAGACCGACCCGCGCTGCCCCTACGACGGCGGCATCGTGCGGGCCACCACCATCCTGTTCGAGGAGAATCTGGACCCCGCGAACATCGACGCCGCGGTGGCCGCCGTCGAAGAGGCGGACGTGTTGCTGGTGATCGGCACCTCGCTGACCGTCCACCCGGCCGCCGGGCTGGTGCCCTACGCCCACCGACGCGGCACGGCGCTGATCATCGTCAACGCCGAGCCGACCGGCTACGACGCCCTCGCATACAGCGTCCACCGCAATCCGATCGTCGAGGTCGTTCCGGCTTTACTGAACTGAATTAGGGTCACCGATTTTCGGCCCGGGTGCTGGCGCCCGGGCGTCCCAGCCGGTTAGATGCCTGCAACACCGCGGGACGGAGATTGCGCACGCCAAAGTTGCATCCTGGTCACAATCGGCCAACGATCAGGCCACCGAGCTTCGCCTGCGCGTCCTCGCCCGCAATAGTTCTCGCATCATCGCGACGGCGGGTCGCGAGCGACAAGGAGGAAATGTGCGTAGCAAGAATCTGCTCGGCGGCGCCGCGGCCCTGGTGAGCGCATCGCTGCTCTTCGCCGCTTGCGGCAGCCGTACCGAGCCGAGCGCCGGAAGCACCGCAGGAGCCACCAAGACCGCCAAGATCGGCGTCATCGCGCCGCTGACCGGCGACCTGTCGGTGATGGGCATCGGCATCCGGAACTCGGTGGAGCTGGCGCTCAAGCAGGCCAATGATTCCAACGAGATCCCCGGCTGGAAGCTCGAACTCGCCCCCGAGGACGACCAGGCCACCCCCGATGTCGGCGCCAACGCCGCGACCAAGCTGGCCTCGGACAAAGACGTGGTCGCCGTGGTCGGCACGCTGAACTCGGGCGTCTCCCAGTCGGTGCAGCCGATCCTCAATGCGGCGAAGATCGTTCAGGTCTCGCCGGCCAACACCGCGGTCTCGCTGACCAAGGGTGCCGATGAGGCCAACCCGAAGCGTCCCTACGACAGCTACTTCCGGACCTGCGCCACCGACGCCGTCCAGGGCCCGTTCATCGCCCAGTACCTGTCCGACGCGGGCATCAAGAAGCTGGCCGTGGTCAACGACAAGAAGCCGTACGGCCAGGGTCTCGCCACCGCAGTGGCGGCCGAGTTCAAGAAGCTCGGCGGTGACGTCGTGTCCGACGAGACGGTCAACAAGGACGACAAGGACTTCTCCACCGTCATCGACCTGATGAAGGCGAAGAGCCCGCAGGCGGTGTTCTTCGGCACCGAGTTCCAGCTGGCCGCACCGATGAGCCAGCAGATGAAGAACAAGGGCCTGAATGTTCCGCTGGTGGGCGGCGACGGTGTCAAGGACGACAAGTACATCACCCTGGCCGGCGCCAAATCCGAAGGTGACCTGGTCAGCTTCCCCGGTCCCGATGTCGACACCGTGTCAGCCGGCAAGCAGTTCGCCGCCGACTACCAGGCCGCCGGCTTCAAGGACGGCTGGTCCGCTTACGGCCTGACTTCCTACGATGCCGGCAAGGCCGTCGTCGCCGCGCTGAAGCAGTCCCTGCCGAACGCCACGGACGCGTCCTCGGCCCGGCAGGCGACCATCGACGCGATGGCCAAGGTCAGCTTCGACGGGCTCACCGGCAAGGTCGGTTTCGACGAGTTCGGCGACGCCATCACCAAGACCATGACCATGTACGAGGTCAAGAACGGCAAGTGGGTGGCCAACAAGACCGCCAGCGTCAAGTAAGGATCAACCACTGATTCTGTGGGGAGTCGCTCCGGCGGCTCCCCACAGAACCGAACGGGGGCGATGTGACGTTCTTCCTGGACCAACTGCTCAACGGCATATCGCTGGGTGCCCTCTACGCGTTGATCGCGGTGGGCTACACGGTGGTGTACGGCATCGTGCAACTGATCAACTTCGCCCACGGCGAGGTCTTCATGATCGGCGCCTTCGGGGCGCTGTCCACCTGGATCGTGCTGGGCACCGTCACCGGCGGTTCGACGGCCTGGTGGAATCTGCCGCTGATGCTGGTCGGCGGCATGCTGGTCGCCGTGCTGACCGCCGTCCTGATGGAACGGTTCGCTTACCGGCCGCTCCGCAACGCACCTCGGCTGGCACCGCTGATCACCGCGATCGGCATCTCAATCTTCCTGCAGGAGTTCGTCCGGCTCTTCTTCGGCGAGATCCCGGGCTTCCCGGACGCCAAGGCGGCCATCCCGTTCCCGCAGATCGACTTCTTCACCGGCGACCCGGTCAACGTCGGCGGGCTACTCGTCCACCGAGGCAACTTCTTCGTGATCGGCGCGCTGCTGGTCTGCTGGGCGTTCCTGTGGTGGTTCGTCAACCGGACGGCGACCGGACGCGCCATGCAGGCGGTCTCGCAGGATCCGGACACCTCCCGGCTGATGGGCATCGACGTCGACCGGATCATCGTCGTCGCCTTCGCCGTCGGTGCCGCGCTGGCCGCCGTCGCCGGCGTCGCGCACGGACTGCGCTACGGCAACATCGACTTCAGGATGGGCTTCCTGGCCGGCCTCAAGGCGTTCACCGCCGCCGTGCTGGGCGGCATCGGCAACATCAACGGCGCGGTGGTCGGCGGACTGACGCTGGGCGTCGTCGAGGCGATGGCGACCGCATTCATGCCCGGCCAGTTCGGCGGACCTTCCTGGAAGGACGTGTGGGCGTTCGTGCTGCTCATCCTGATCCTGGTCTTCCGGCCACAGGGCCTGGTCGGCGCGAAGGTGGTGGATCGGGCATGAGAATCCCCACGATCTTCACCCCAGAGCTGCAGAACCGGCACCACCGCATCGGCCGCCTGCTGGCGCTGGCCGGCGGGCTGGTCTTCGCCATCTCCGCCTACCTGCCCTGGGCGTACGCCTCGGGGGCCCTGGACGACATGTCGTACCTGGGTGGGCCGTCCACCCTGCAGTTCCTCGGGCTGGCGCTCGGGCTGATCCTGGCGATCTGCGCCGCGATGGGCCTGGTCGAGCCGTGGGCGGGCGCCAAAGGAATCGCACCCGCTCTGCTGAAGGTGAGCAAGCGGGTCGGCTGGACGCGTGCCGCCAAGGTCACCGGCATCGGCATGCTGATCTACATCGCGGTGGTGCTGCTGGCGATCGTGCTCGAACTCGGCGGCCTGGTCACCGTCGAATGGGGCGGCTGGGTCGCCCTCGCCGCGGCCGTCATCGGCCTGATCGGCACCCGGCTGATCACCCCCGGACGCCAGCCCAGCCTGGAACGGCTGCGCACCCCCGGCTGGGTGGGCATTCTCGCCATCGCGTTGGTGCTGCTCGGTGCGCTGCTGCTGTCGGCCTACGCGCTCAACCAGGTCGACGGCGGCAGCTTCGTGGTGATCCTGACCTTCGCCGGCGTGCTGGCCGCCTTCATTCTGCGCAGCGGCATCGGCGGCTGGATCTCGGCAGTCAGCCAACGGCATCGCACCGTGCTGGTGTTCGCCGCCTTCGCGGTGGCGTTCCTGTTCCCGTTCACCCAGAACGGCTCGGACGCCAACATGTCGATCGCCACCCAGGTGCTGATCTTCGCCGCCACCGCGGTCGGGTTGAACATCGTGGTCGGCCTGGCCGGCCTGCTCGACCTGGGCTACATCGCCTTCCTCGGCGCCGGCGCGTTCACCGCGGCGACGATGAGCCAGTCGGCGTTCGCCACCATCGGCTGGAAGCCGCCGTTCATCGTGGTGATGCTGATCGCCGGCCTGATCTCGGCCACCCTGGGCCTGATCATCGGCTCACCCACCCTGCGGGTCTCCGGCGACTACCTGGCCATCGTCACCCTGGCGTTCGGCGAGATCTTCCGGATCAGCATGAGCAACCTGGACGGCCGGGACGGGCCCGACCTGGTGCACGGCTCGTCCGGCATTCCGGCGATCCCCAACCTGAACCTGTTCGGCTTCGACTTCGGAGCCATCCACACCGTGGCCGGCATCCCACTGGGCCGGTTCTCGAACTACTTCTTCCTGATGCTGCTGATCATGGCGGTCATCGTGCTGGTCTTCACCCGGCTCAACCACTCTCGAATCGGACGCGGTTGGGTGGCGATCCGCGAGGACGAGAAGGCGGCCGAGGCGATGGGCGTCAACGTCTTCGGGCTGAAGCTGCTGGCCTTCGCCGGCGGCGCCTTCCTGGCCGGCCTGGCGGGTGCCGTCAAGGCCCACGTCGACCAGTCTGTCACCCCCGATCAGTACATCTTCCTCGAGTCGGCGTTCCTGCTGGCCGCGGTGGTGCTGGGCGGCATGGGCACCGTGATGGGCGTCATCCTGGGCGCGGTGCTGCTGAAGCTGGTGCCCGAGAAGCTGCGCTTCGTCAACGAGTACCGCATGCTGCTGTTCGGCCTGCTGCTGGTGGTCATGATGCGGGTCCGTCCCGAGGGCATGATCCCGAACCAGCGCCGGGTGCTGGAGTTCCACTCCGACGACGAGGAACTGGTCGACGAGATCGAGGAAGACCTGCCCTACGAGTTCGCGGAGGAGAGCTGATGAGCATCGACAGCCCGGTGGCCGGCGCCGCGACGTCCGGTCACGAGGTGGGCAAGCGCGAAATGCTGGTCGCCAGCCACGTGACCATGCGGTTCGGTGGCCTGGTCGCCGTCGACGACGTCAGCCTGACCGTGCACACCGGCGAGATCGTCGGCCTGATCGGACCGAACGGTGCCGGCAAGACCACCTTCTTCAACTGCCTGACCGGCCTATACAAGCCGACCAGCGGCGAGGTGCGGTTCGCCGACAAGTTGCTGCCGCCCAAGCCGCGCCAGGTGGTGGTCGCCGGTATGGCCCGCACCTTCCAGAACATCCGGCTGTTCCCGAACATGACGGCGCTCGAGAACGTGATGGTGGGCCGGTACTGCCGCACCTCGTCGATGGCGGTGACCTCGATCCTGCGCGGTCCGAAGTACCGGCGTGAGGAGGCGGAGACCCGCGAACGGGCGATCGAGCTGCTGGAATATGTGGGCATGAAGGGCCAGGGCGGCCACCTGGCCCGGAACCTGCCCTACGGCGATCAGCGCCGGCTCGAGATCGCCCGCGCACTGGCCACCGACCCGCAACTGCTGCTGCTCGACGAGCCGACCGCCGGAATGAACCCGCAGGAGACCCGGCAGGCCGAGGAGCTGATCTTCAAGATCCGCGATTCCGGCATGGCGATCGTGGTCATCGAGCACGACATGCGGTTCATCTTCAACCTGTGCGACCGGGTGTCCTGCCTGGTGCGCGGTAAGACCCTGGTCGAGGGGACGGCGGCAGAGGTCCAGTCCGACCCGCGGGTGATCGAGGCCTACATCGGGTCTCCCGAGGGCGAGGACGGTGCCGAGAATGCTTGAGGTCAAGGACCTGGTGGTCGCCTACGGCAAGGTGAAGGCGGTCAAAGGGATCAGCTTCACCGTCGAGCAGGGCCAGGTCGTCTCGCTGCTGGGCACCAACGGTGCCGGCAAGACGACCACGCTGCGCACCATCTCGGGGCTGCTGCGTCCGGAGTCGGGCGAGATCTGGTTCGAGGGTGAGCGGATCGACCGCGTCCCGGCCCACAAGGTGGTGATGCGCGGCTTGGCGCACTCCCCCGAGGGACGCCGGATCTTTCCGCGGCTGACCGTCGAGGACAACCTGCTGCTCGGCGCCTTCGCCCGCAAAGACACCGGCGCGATCGCCAGCGACCTGGAGCGGGTCTACGGCCTGTTCGACATCCTGCGGGAGCGGCGCACCCAGCCGGCCGGCACCTTCTCCGGCGGCGAGCAGCAGATGCTGGCGATCGGCCGGGCGATGATGAGCCGTCCGCGACTGCTGATGCTCGACGAGCCGTCGATGGGCCTCTCGCCGCTGATGATGCAGCGGATCATGTCGACCATCCGGGCGTTGCAGTCCGAAGGCGTCACGATCCTGCTGGTCGAGCAGAACGCGGCCGCCGCCCTGAAGCTCTCCGACCGCGCCTACGTCCTCGAGGTCGGTCAGATCACCCTGGACGGCACCGGCGAGCAACTGCTCGGCGACGACCGAGTGCGCCGCGCCTACTTGGGCGAAGACTGACCCTCGGTTGGTGACCGGAGGAACCGTCCCCGGTGACCAAGGGGACAGTTCCCGGGGACGGTTCCTTTGGTCACCCGAGGGTGTGGCCGCCGTTGACGCTGATCCGCTGGGCGGTGACGAAACCGGCGGCGTCCGAGGCCAGGTAGCCGATCAGGCCGGCGATGTCGTCCGGGGTGCCCATCCGGCCCATCGGGACGTCGGCGAGGTAGCCGGACGTGTCGGCGCCGACGTGCCGCTCGACCGGGATCCAGCCGGGAGCGACCAGGTTGACCGTGATTCCGTGCGGTCCGAGCTCGCGGGCCCAGATCTTGACCAGTTCGGCCTCGGCGGCCTTCGCCGCGGCGTAGGCGGACGAGCCGGGCTTGGCCCGGTCGACCATGTCCGAGCCGATCAGGATCAGCCGGCCGAACCGCTGCGACTTCATCGCCGGTAGGACGGCCTGCGCGAGCAACGTCGGACTCTTGACGAAGAACCGGAACTGGTCGAGGTAGGCGTCCCAGGTCAGCTCCTCCAGGAACGCGTTGGGCTGCGGCCCGGTCGCGTTGGCGACCACGGCGAGCACCGGCCCGAGTTCGGCGCTCACCCGGGCGACCAGGCCGGCGACCTCGCTTTCGTCGGTGACGTCGGCCGGGTAGGCGGCGGCGGCTCCCCCGCCGGCGCGGATGTCGTCGACCACCCGCTGGGCGAGCTCCGCCTCCGCGCGGTAGTTGACCGCGACGCTCCAGCCGTCCGCGGCGAGCCGGCGGGCGATGACGGCACCAATACCGCGCGAGGCGCCGGTGACCAGGGCAACACGGGTGGACGACACGACAGCACGCTACCGGTCGGCGCTTTGGTGACGACGGCGTCCGCCCGGAACAATGGACGCCATGGTGCCGTATGCGATCGTCGTGTGGAACTGGCCGGAAACCCCGATCATCATCCTGGTCATCCTGCTGGTCGCGCTGGTCGGGCGCTGGCTGTTGGTGCGGATGATCCGGCGGGCCTCGAATCTGGCCGTCGAGCGGGCCAAGCGCCGCCGCGAAGAGCAGGGCACCCAGAACGAACCGCTGCACCTGGCCCGCTATGCCGCCCGCGCCGCCACCATGGGCTCGTTGCTGCGCAGCCTGACCAATGCGGTGATCGCGGTGCTGACGGTGCTCACCATCCTGGCCACCCTCGGCATCCCGCTGACCCCGCTGCTGGCCTCGGCCGGCGTCGGCGGCGTGGCGCTCGGCTTCGGCGCGCAGAGCCTGGTCAAGGACTACCTCTCCGGCATCTTCATGATCGTCGAGGACCAGTACGGGGTGGGTGACCTGGTCGATCTGGGCGAGGCCACCGGCACCGTGGAGGACGTCGGGCTGCGGGTGACCCGGCTGCGGGACGGCTCGGGACAGGTCTGGTACATCCGCAACGGCGAGATCGTCCGGGTCGGCAACCAGTCCCAGGGCTGGTCGACGGCGACCATCGACATTCCGGTGGACACCAGCGAGAGCTCCACCCGGGTGATCGAGATCCTCGGTCAGGTGGCCGCCGACGTCGGCGCCGATGCCGAGTGGGAGAAGGTGCTGCTCGAGGAGCCCAAGGTGGTCGGCGTCCAGTCGGTGGAGGCGGGCCGGATGACGATCCGGATCGTGGCGAAGACCCAGCCCAACCAGCAGTTCGGGGTGCAGCGCGCGATTCTCGATCGGGGCTCGCAGGCACTGAAGGATGCCGGGGTGAAGGGGCCGCGGGTGCTGCCCTCGCCGCCCACCCTCTAGGGCGTCAGCGCGAGCCGTCCTGCATCAGTTCGGCGAGGCAGGCCATGAACTCCCGGTGCGTTCCGCCGGCGGCGATCAGGCTTGCGGTCGCCTGCTGCGAGGACAGGAAGCCGATCAGGGTGTCGAAGACGTCCCGGAAGATCCGGCGTTCCTCGGGCTCGAAGGCGAACAGCATCACCAGTTGGACCGAGCTGTCGCCCCAGGACACCGGACGCTGGCTGACGAAGACCGCGATTCCGGTGCGCTGCGCACTCAGCTGCAGTCCGTGCGGGATTGCGAACTGGTCCCGGAACGCGGTGGACGACAACCGTTCGCGTTCCAGTACGTCCTCGGTGAACCAGTCGGGGGCGTAGCCGCCGTCGATCAGCACCTGGGCCAGTTCGGTGATCACCTGGTCGCGGTCGGTCCAGGAGGTGTCCGAGAAGTAGTGGTCGGGACGGATCAGGTCCGACAGCACCGACCAGACGTGGTTGCGGCGGCGCAGGTCGGCGGCCGCCAGCACGGCTTCGGTGATCGCGGTCAGGTCGGACGCCGTCGGCACCGGCGACACCCGCACCGTCCGCACCCCCGGAATCGGCGACAGGTGCACGCAGGTCACCACCACGTCGCCGTCGATGGCCTCGGCCCGCACCTCTTCGGCGGTCAGCGGCGGGCCGATGTAGCCGTGGTCGCCCACGGCGCGCTCCACCGCGGCCTGGAAACCGGCCAGCAGCGGCGCGTAGCGGGGGACGACGAACTGCACCGTCACCTGACTGTCGGATTCCCGGGGCAGCTGGAAGTGGTGCGCCAGGTAGAAGGCCAGGAAACCGACCTCGGATTCGCCGACCGCGATCGACAACGAGGCGCTCAGCTTGCGCGCGAACTGCACGGCGAGCTCGTGCAACAGCGGCTGGGTCTCTTTGAACGGACGGCTCAGCGGGTTGTGCACGAAGGCGCCGGTCCGGGCCCGGCGGCGCAGGGCGTTGACGTGCAGGACCAGCTTGTCCACCATCTCCTGGCCGGCCCGCAGCATCTGGAACTCGGCCGCCACCTCGGACAGCGCACGCTCGACCGCCTCGCGCACCTCGGCCGGCACGATGTCGCCCAACTCGGCCGCCAGCGGACGGGTGTTGGCTTCGACCAGGTCGGCCAGGTGCTGCCGTTCGGCGAGATCCAGTTCGACCCCGAGCCGCTCACCGACCTCGTCGGCGAGCGTTTCCACCACCTCGGGCAGCGCGCTGGGTTCGGACGCCGGCAGCTGCCGTCCGGCCCGTGCCCGTGTCACCGCGACCACCAGATTGACGGCGAGGTCGTTCAGCGCGAACTCGTTGGTCTCCAGCCGGTACGCGTCGAGCTCGCTGCGCACCAGTGACCGCAGCAGCTCCAGCGGGTGGCCAGGACGGGCCGCGACGAGCTCGGCGAAGTCGTCGCGCCGCGAACTCGCCACCGCCGACCACAGCGCGTGGCGCAGCAGCAGCCGCTTCTGCGGCTCCGCTCCCTCGATCCACACCCGGTCCCGGTTGCGCACCAGCCGCAGCCCGTGGTCGCGCAGGATCTTGCGGGCCCGGCCCAGCTCCAGCTCCAGGGTGGGCAGGCTGACATGCACCTGCTCGCAAAACGCATGCACGTCGCCGGAGTCACCGGCGAACAGCAGCAGCTCCAGGACGTGCAGGGCACGCTGGCTGGGGCCGCCGCTGTCGCCGGGCACGAGTTCGTCCTCGGTGCGCCGCGCATACGCCTGTCGATCCAGGAGATAGCCACGGTGTGACGACTCGATCACCGTGCCGCCGGCACGCCGGTTGATGGCACGGACGTACTCCCGAACGCTGCGCGCGGACACGCCCAGCAGACGGCCGAGGTCCGATCCGGACAACGGCCGACTGCCCGCTTCGAGCGCCGCTATCAGCTGGTGTTCGCGATCAGGCCGCCTGGCCATGACGCGAACTCTCCATCCTGATCATGCTCAGGCGAGCAGGCGACGGGCCTGCTCCATGGCGGCTTGGCCGTTCATCGTTCCGTACACCCGCATGTCGATGACTTCGGTGGGCTTGCCGTGTTCGGCGGCCACCTTCTCGACGTCCTTGAGCTTGAACCGGATCTGCGGGCCGAGCAGCACGACGTCGTAGTCGGCGATCTTGGCCTCGAGTTCGCCGAACGGCAGCGCCTCGACCGCGTCACCGGCCTCGGCGAACTTCATCATGTTGTTCACCAGCATGCTCGTGGACATTCCTGCCGAGCAGATCAGCAGCACCTTCATGGTTATTCCTCACTTGTGGTTGGTGTCTGTCGCCGTCGACGGACGGCGTGGGGATTCGGGCTAGGCGGCAACGGTTTCGCTCTCCGCCTCGCGGGCGGCGACTTCCTCGGCGTAGAGCTTGTTGTCGTACATCTTCATGAACGGGAAGTACAACACGATGGAGATCGCCAGGTTGATCAGCGCCAACACGGCCGCCGCCCAGTTGCCGCCGGTACCCAGGAAGGCACCCACGCCGACCGGCGAGATCCATGGGATCGCCGCCACCACATAACCGACCATTCCGAGCGAGATCGCGAAGTAGCTCAGCGTGGTGGTGATCAGCGGGATGACGAAGAACGGGATCACCAGGTAAGGGTTGTAGACGATCGGCGCACCGAAGATGATCGGCTCGTTGATGTTGAACAGCGACGGCACCGCACCGGCCCGCGACAACGTCTTCAACTGGCTGGATTTGGCCCAGATCAGCATGCAGATGACCAGGCCCAGGGTGCTGCCGGCACCACCGATGAAGACGAACATGTTCTTGAAGTCGCCGGCGAAGATGTTCTTGGCGCCCTCCATGTTCTCGGTCAGGGCGACCAGCAGGATCGGGTTGACGAACGAGTTCACCACGATCGAGGTGCCGTGCACGCCGACGCTCCACAGCAGGTGGACCAGCAGCATGATCACGATCATGCCGCCCAGGCTGCCGGCGATGTCCTTGACGAAGGCGAAGGGCTTGGACAGCAACTCATGGATGTCGGTGCCGAACGCAGCGAGGACGCCGTTGATGATGATCATCATGAAGGCGATGAAGATCGCCGGAAGCAGCGAGGCGAAGGCCCGCTCGACGCCGGCCGGCACACCCGGGGGCATCTTGATGGTGATCTTGTACTCGACGCAGGCCCGGTAGAGGCGGATGGCCAGGTAGGTCACCACGATGCCGATGAAGATGCCGACGCCGCCGAAGCGGGTCACCCAGCCACCGAGCGCGATGCCGTTCCACACGGTGGAGGTCTCGGCCTGCGCCGACATCAGCACGGCCTTGCCGTCGATGATCCGCACCTGGGGAATAGTCATCAGGAAGGCGTAGAGCGCCAGGATGGCACCGGTGAACCGGTCCATCTTCGGCACGACCTCCTGGTAGGCCAGGGTCAGGTAGTACCCGAAGGCCAGCACGTAGAACACCGCGATGGAGCCCAGCGCCATGGTGTTGCCCACCGAGTACAGCGCCGAGTAGTTCAGAACGGTCGCCTTCAGGAAGTCGGCCAGCGGCGGAATGATCAACGGCAGGTTGTTGATCAGCAGGAAGATCGAGCTCACGATCGTGAACGGCACCGTCGCCAGGCCGGCGTTCATGAGCGCCCGGATGATCCGGGTGTTGGCCAGCGTGCTCAGCGGGCCCATCAGGTGTTTTTCGAGGATCTCGAACAGCTTGTTCATGCCACGCCTTCCTTGCTCTCGGAGGCGTCGTCGACGGCGTTGTCGGCGATGACGCCCTGGTACCAGTGGAAGCTCTTCTTGGGGTAGCGAGCGAGCTGCTTCTCGTGGGCTTCGTCACGGTCGACGAAGATGAACCCGTACCGCTTGCGCATTCCCTCGTGCACGCTGACCAGGTCGATCGCCGACCAGGGGCTGTACCCGACCAGTTGGACGCCGGACTCGATCGCCCGGGCGCACATGGTCAGGTGCTTGCGGTAGTAGTCGATCCGGTAGTCGTCCTCGATGGTGCCCTCGGGGGTCAGTTCGTCGTAGGCGCCGAGGCCGTTCTCGGTGATCACGATCGGCATCCGGTAGCGGTCCTCGATGGCCAGCAGGGTGGTCAGCATGCCGTCGGGGTCGATCGTCCAGGCGAACTGGGTCTTCTCCAGGTTGGGGTTGGTGAACCCCTTGTAGAAGCCGGCGTCCATGATGTCCTCGGACTGCTGGTCGCTGATCCCGTCGGCCATGTTGCTGGCGTCCTCGGGGTACTCGACGGTAACCGAGGTGTAGTAGTTCATCGCGATGAAGTCCGGGAAGTGCGCGGCCATCAGCTCGCGGTCGGCCTCGGTGACCTCGATCGAGACGCCCTTCTTGGCCAGGTAGTCGAGCAGCAGCGGGTTGTAGACGCCCTTGCAGGAGAAGTCCAGGTAGGCCCACTGCCGGATCGCGTTGAAGTACAGCGAAGCCCGGTAGTCCTTGGGCTTGGCGCTGGCCGGGTAGACGATCGAGATGTTCGGGACGGGGCCGATCTGGCCGCCGGGAACCAGCTCGTGACAAGCCTTGATGGCCAGCTTCTCGGCGATCATCAGGTGATGGAACTGCTGGTATTTGCGTTCCAGCGGAATGGCCCGGCCGAGGATCTTCTTGTCGACCAGCAGCATGATGTTGGGCTCGTTGATGGTCAGCCAGCGGCTGACCCGGTCGCCGTAGCGTTCGAACACGATCCGGGCGTAGTTCTCGAACGCATCGACGGTTTCGCGCGAGTCCCAGCCGCCCCGGTCCTCCAGGGCCTGCGGCAGGTCGAAGTGGTAGAGCGTGATCATCGGTTCGACGCCGTGCTCGAGGCAGGCGTTGATCACGTCGTCGTAGTGGGCCAGGCCGGCCTCGTTCACCGCACCGGTGCCCTCGGGCAGGATGCGCGTCCAGGCGATGGAGAACCGGAAGACCTTGGCACCCATCTCGGCGAGCAGCGCGATGTCCTCGCGGTAGCGGTGGTAGTGGTCGACGGCGACGGCGAAGTCGCAGATGTCGTGGTTGTCACGCGGCCGGGTGTCCTGCACCGAGAGGCCCTTGCCGTCGGCGTCCCAGGCGCCTTCCGTCTGGTGCGCCGAGCACGACGCACCCCACAGGAAGCCGTCCGGGAATCGGCGGATCATTCGGTCGCTCCCACCGCGGGCCGGACGGCCGCGTACAGGTGCACGAACTCCTCGGCGAGGTCGCGGATCAGGATCGCCCCGGTGAGGTGATCCTGGGCATGGATCAGGATCACGTTCACCGGCACCGCCTGGCCCCGCGCCTCGGCGGTGATCAGGTCGGTCTGCAGCGTGTGCGCCTCGTGCAGCACCTCATCGGCACGAGCGAGCGCCTCCTTGGCGGCGGTCTGATCTCCCTCGCGGGCAGCACGGATCGCCAGCATCGACTCGGATTTCGCTGCCCCCGCGGTGCTGATGATCTGGAATGCGGCCTCGTAATCGGCCGGGTCGAGCATCTCGTTCTCCTGTCCCTCCCCGGCACCGATGCCGGGGACCCAAGCGAACGTAGCCGAGCCGAACCATGCCGCTCCAACACACTTGCTTCCGCCACGGCGGCAGGAAATCTGCTTCCGCCACCGCGGCAGAATTCGTCCGGGTGTTACCTGCGCTTACGCCTCGCCGTACTTCTCACGGGGATTGATCAGCGGGTAGCCGGGGGCCACCGGGACGGCGATGCCCTCGTCGAAGATCTGCTGCCGACGGAGGCGTCCGGACGCCTCGTCGTGCTGCTGCAGCAGCTCGATGATGTTGCCGTCGGGGTCGGCGACGTAGACCTGCTCGACGAAGTCGTCGCGGACCCGGAAGCCGCCGACCCGGTCCTCACCCCGTGCCTGCACCTTGGCCAGCAGCGGACGCCAGTCGTCGACCATGATCGCGACGTGGTGGACGAGGCCGGTCTGCAGTTCGTCGACCTCCCAGTTCGGGGCGTTGTCGCGCAGCCGTCCGGGGGTCTTCTCCTGGACGACGTGGATCTCCGCCTCGCCCAGCCGGAAGTAGGCGCCGTGGAAGACGAAGTCGGTCGGCCGGTGGATCTCTTCGAAGCCCAGAACGTCGACGTAGAACTCGCGGGTCTTCTCCAGATCGGAGACGACAAACGCCGAATGATGGATGAATGCAGCGGGTTTCGTCATCGAAAGCTCCCCTTGGTCGGTGTGGTTCCGGATCGAGAGGGTGATCCGGCGAACGCAGAGGGTAGCGGCTAGTCGCGGGCCACCGGCGTGGAGGTGTCGGCCGAACGGGCGGCGCCGATGCTGGCGAAGATCACGCAGGCCATCGCCGCACACTCCACGATGCTGAGGTTCTCTCCCAGCAACACAAGGGCGAACAGTGCCGCGGCCGCCGGCTCGAGACTCATCAGAATGCCGAACAGTCCGGGTCTCATCCGGCGCAACGCGACCATCTCAAATCCGTACGGAATCACCGACGACAACAACCCGACCGCCAGGGCGACACCGAGCACATGCGGGCTGAACACCGGATCGCCGAACATCAGCGCCGCCGGCGCCAGCAGCACCGCGCCGACCACGCTGGCGACGGTGACGCCGGAGACGCCCTCGAAGTGGCGTCCGGTCGGTCCGGCGAGCAGGATGTAGCCGGCCCACAGGGCGCCGGCCAGCACTGCCAGGCCCAGTCCGACCCAGTCGGCCTCGACCGGTTGCAGGCCGAGCAGAGCGACGCCGAGCCCGGCCAGGCCGACCCAGATCAGGTCGCGCGGACGCCGCGAGCCGGCCACCGCGACGGCCAGCGGTCCGAGGAACTCCACGGTGACCGCGACCCCGATCGGGATCCGCGCGAAGCTGGCGTAGATGGCCCAGTTCATCCCGGCCAGCGCCAGCCCGTAGCCGAGCACGATCACCCATTCCCGCGGACGGCGTCCGCGCAGCCGGGGCCGGGCGAAGGTGAGGAAGATCAGGCTCGCGAAGCAGAGCCGCAGCCAGGCCGTCGCGGTCGGCGTGCTGAGCGCGAACAGGTCCTTCGCGAACGAGGCGCCCAGCTGCACCGAGGCGATCCCGAACAGCACCAGCCACACGGGGTCGATCCGGGTCAGGGCGCTGCGCACCACCGGACTATAGACCTCCGCAGCTTGTCAGCCGGCGCTGGCCAGCCAGGCCCGTCCGGTGCCGCTCAGGCTCACGTCGGCCTCGGACGCCGGAATGAACACCGCCTGCCCGCGCTCCAGGGTGACGGACGCCTCGGCGCCGGTGAGCGTCACCGCGCCACGTTCGACCAGCAGGATCGCCGGCCCGCCATGCAACTGCTCGGTGCTGTCGGCCAGATCCACGACGGTGAGTTCGAAGGGCGCCGGCGGCGCGTACACCGTCACGTTGTCGGTCGGACGGCCGGGTGCCAGCAGGGCCGGCTCGCCCTGGTCGAAGGACAGCACCCGGAGCAGTTCGCCGGTGTCGACGTGCTTGGGGGTCAGGCCGCCGCGCAGCACGTTGTCGCTGGCGGTCATCAGTTCGATGCCGACGCCGCGCAGGTAGGCGTGCAGGACGCCGGCAGCGGCGAACATGCACTCCCCCGGCCGCAGCGCGATCCGGTTGAGCAGCGCGGCGACCACCACGCCGGGGTCGCCCGGGTAGTGTTCCGCGAGTTCGATGACGGTGCGGAAGGTGGCCGCGCTGACAGTACCTGCGGCGGCGGCCGAGCCGGCCAGGGCGATCACCTCGGAGACGCACTCGGCAGCCGACGCCTCGCCGGACAGCAGCCAGTCGACCACCGGCTCCATCGCGGTGGGATCAGCCAGCAGCTCGAGCAGTTGGGCAAGACCCGGGCTCGGCTGCGGCGCCAGCGCGGTGAGGTCGGCAGCGAAGGCAGCCACTTCGGTGCTGGGCCGGAAGCCGCACAGCCCCTCGAACTCGGTGACGGCCACGATGATCTCGGGCTTGGGGAAGGGGTCCTTGTAGGAGCGGCTGAACGCGTCGACCGCGATGCCGCGGGCCACCTCGTCGGCGTAGCCGTGCTCGGCCTGCTCCGGGCTGGGATGCACCTGCAGCGACAGCGGCGTCCGGGCGGCCAGCACCTTGAGCAGGATCGGCAGCTCGGTGGCGTCCGGGTCGCCGAGCAGCAATTCCGGCTCGGCGGCGACCCAGTCGCGCAGCGTCGCGTGGCCGGGTTCGCTGGGCGGGAAGGTGCGCGAGGTCAGGCTGGGCGAGCCGGGATGGGTACCGAACCACAGCTCGGCCTCGGGTTCCCCGCTCGGCTGGTGCCCGGTGAAGTCGGCGATGCCGTCGTAGGAACCCCACGCATAGAGCCGCGGCGTATTCACAAGCTCGATGAACAACGAAGTCCTACCCTCCTCAATCGATTTAGGATACCGTGTCGCCATGACGGCTGCATTGGCTATCGACCTCGGCGGAACCAAGGTCGAGGCGGCGCTCATCGACACCGACGGCACCATTATCGAGGGCACCCGCGGCCGTGCCGCAATGGGTTCCACCGGTGCGTCGACTCCGGACGCCGCGGCGGCTTCGATCGCCTCTGCGCTGCGGCCGGCACTCGACTCGCCGCACTGGTCGGACGTCTCCGCCGCCGGCATCGGTTCGGCCGGCCCGTTGAACCTGCCGCTCGGCGCGATCTCGCCGATCAACCTGACCGGCCTGCGTGACTTCCCGATCGTCGACGTGGTGCGTGAGGCGTCCGGGCTGGACGACGTCCGGCTGCGTCTCGACGGCACCTGCATCGCGCTGGCCGAGTTGTGGCTGGGCGCGGCACGCGGCGTCAGCAACGCCATGGTCTTCGTCGTCTCCACCGGTGTGGGTGGCGGCATCATCTCCGACGGTCGGGTGATCGCCGGGGCCACCGGCAACGCCGGGCATCTCGGCCAGGTCATCGTCGACCGGGTCGAGGGCTCGGCGGCCGCGGCGACCGTCGAAGAGCTGTCGTCCGGGCCGCACACCGTGACCTGGGCACGCGCCCAGGGATGGGCCGGGTCGGACGGCGAAGAGCTGGCCGCAGCCTACGCCGCCGGCGATCCGATCGCGGTCGCCGCCGTGGTGCGGTCCGCCACCTTCATCGGCACCGGCGTGGTGAACGCCGCCACCCTGCTCGACCTGGAGTTGGCCGTGGTCGGCGGCGGCTTCTCGCTGGTCGCCGACGACTACGTCGATCACATCCGCGCGGCGGTGGATTCTCGCGCGGTGAACGCGTTCGCCCGCGCCGTCCGGGTCGAGCGGGCGTCCCTGGCCGGCGACGCCCCGCTGATCGGCGCTGCCGCCCTGGTGCACCGCTCCGACCTGCTGGTCTGACCCACCGCCTCGTCATCCCTCGGACGCCGTCTCGTCATCCCGGGCTTGCCCCGGGATCTCCGTCCGGATCGAGATCGAAGAACTCGAGCTGCCGTAGCCGCAGCGGGGCTGTCACCCGGACTCGCCAGTAGCGACTCGATACCGGTGTGGCTAGCTGAAATGGGGTCGTCCGGTTAGCTGGCAGCAGCTCGTGGTGCGTGGCGGGAGCCTCCTGCCAGACCAGGCCGTCCTCGCTGTGCTCGATCACGAAAACGTCGGAGTCGGTCGCGTCCAGGCTTGTCACCGTGAGGTCGGTCACCCGCTTCGGAGCGCCGAAGTCCTGACCGACCCAGTCACCGGGCGCCAGCAGGCGGCAGCCGTCCGGATCGGCGCCGTCGTCGAAGACAACCTGAGCATTCACACCGGAGTTCGCGAGGGCGAACTCGGGATGACACAGATCCGGTTGCCACTCCTTGACGGTGACCGGCGGCGCCTGCCAGAGCGGTGCGTCGATTGGCGGTTCATCGACCAGGTCGATCTCCAGCAGCCCCGGTTCGGCGAGCTCAGCGGGGGTGAGCCGGGGTCGGATAAGGACACGCCCGTTCCAGGAGGCGGCCGCCAGGTACGACGCGTCCGGTGACTCGCGGTTCACCCGCACCCGTAGCGGCCCGATGTCACGGCGCAGGGTGACGTCGTCGACCAGCGGCGTCCCGATCACCAGCTCCGCCGAGCCGGGATCGAGCGGGTAGAGGCCGAGCAGCGCCCATAGCCACCAGCCGCTCATCTCGCCGTTGTCCTCGTCGCCGGGGAAGCCCTGGCCGATGTGACCGCCGGCGAACAGCCGTCCGGCCAGTTCCCGCGCCAGTGGTGCGGCGCGCCAGGGCTGATCGGTGTGCAGGTACATGAACGGCAGGTGGTGCGCGGGCTGGTTCGACAGCGCGCACATGCCCGAGCGCTGCGCCCTCGCCTCGACCTGCTCGTGCACCACCTGGTCAGGGTGGTACGGCGCCACGATCGTCTCCGGCTCGGCGAACAGCCGGTCCAGATGCTCCCGCAATGCCGCCGGCCCACCGAACAGCTCCGCCAGGCCGGCGCCGTCGTGCACCGCGGAGGCCGACATGCCCCAGGCGTTGGTCTCGACGTAGTCACCGCCCCAGACCGCGGGATCGAAGCCAGCAGCGTCTCGACCAGCGGCGGAACGGCCGCGGAAGAAGCCGGTCTCCGGATCGAACAGCTGCCGGTAGCTCAACGAACGATTGGCGAAGTAGCGGGCATGCGCGCGGTAGCGCTCGGCTTCCGACGCCGATTCGGCAAGCAGTTCGGCGAACCGGCCCAGCGCCGCGTCCCCGATCGCGGCCTCGATCGTCCAGGACAGCCCGGCATGGATTTCACGTGGAACATGGCCGGTGAACCGCGCGGAGGCCGTTCCGGCGCGTCCGGTCCGGGCGTCCGGGCTGGGTTCGCAGGCGTTGCGCCAACCCGATTCGTAGGCCAGCTCACGGTCGAACCCGCCGACACCGAGCCGGGCCGCCTGGGCGTACACCTGGTCGCTGGAGGTGCCGACCATGCAATCGATGTAGCCGGGACCGCTCCATCGCGCCGTCCAACCGCCGCGGCGGACCTGTTCCAGCTGCCCGTCCAGCAGTTCCCCAGTGCCGTCGGCGTCCAGCAGGGCGAGCAGCGGCCAGACGGTGCGGTAGGTGTCCCAGTAGCCGTTGTTCACCACCAGCCGACCTGACGCGATCGGGGCTCCGGTGACCTCCTCGCCGTGCGGTTCAGCGCGGGTGAAGACGTCGGCGAAGCGCCACTCGGGTGCGTCAGCGGTCCCGGCGTTCTCGGATGCGGTGTTCGGGTAGAGGTTCAGCCGGTACAGCGCGTGCGCGAGTCTGGCGCGCAGTTCGCGATGCGCCAGGGCGTACCGATCATCGGCGGGCGCCGGCAGTTCGACGGCGCCGCAGATCGCGTCCCAGCGAGCCCGGCTCGCCGGCACCAACTCGTCGAAGCCGGACGTCCAGGGCGCCTCCAGTGCGAAGGTGCGACGCGCCTGATCGGTCGAGAGGAAGGATGTCGCGACCCTCAGCTCCAGCTGGCCGGGTGCCATCACCCCCAGACCGTACGGCTCGCCGGAGGTCTCCACCGCGGCACGTTCCGCGGTCTCGCCGTAGACGTACATTCGGGGCGCGTTGCCCCAGGCGGCGTCCGGACGTTCGCCGATCCAGCCGTGGACCATCACTCTGCCGTCCGGGAGCGACTCCAGCACCAGCGAGCCGTCGCCCTGCGGCCAGCCGACCAGCAGACCTGCCCAGGCACTACGTACCCGCACCGCGACCACCGCAGCCGTACTGGTGCCCTCGACCTCGATGCCCTCGATCAACGTCGCGGCGTACCGGTGCGGCTGGGCCAGCTCGGTGCCCGGCACGATGTGCCCGCCGTGACCGGACGGTCCACCCGAGGCGGGCAGGTACGGCAGGAACTGCAGCACCCCGTGATCCCCGATCCATGGGCTCGGCTGATGCGAGGTCTGCAGTGCCGCCAGCCGGCGTCCGGCCGGTTCGTCGTGGACGCCCCAGCGGTACGGCCAGCGGGTGTCGGCGGCGTCCGTGGCCGGGGTGAGGAAGACGAAGCCGCGCGGGTGCGCGACGGCGGGAAGCGTGTTCCCGCGGGAGAACCGGGCGCCCGCATGGGTGCCGCGCCGGGTGTCGACCCATTCGGCCGGGGAGCCCCGAAGTGCCTCGGCTCGCCGCACCACCACCTCGACCCAGCCCGTCGCCAGCTCAGCGGCGGCGGCATCACCGACCAGCGACTCGTCGCCGAGCACCACCTCGATCGCGCTGATCCGGCGTCCGGCCCAGGGGGCGAGCGAGACGGTGTCGGCGTTCCATTGCTGCGGCATGCTCCAGCGCGCCGCGAACTGATCGGACGGCGTGACCGGGAAGCCGTACCGGTCGGCGGCTTCCCCACGATCCGGGAGGCCGTCGGACAGTCTGGAGCCGTCGTCGAAGACCACGTCCGGGCAGACCGCCAGGGATGCCCACGGCGCCTGCAGGGCGGCGGCGTCGTCGGCGTAGAAGGCCCAGTGCAGTTCGGTGTCGGCGGTAACGGAGTGGTCGGCTGCGGGATGGGTCTCGACAAGCTCGACCGGCGACGGGGTGTCGACCAGCGAGCTCCCGGCGTCCGCCGGAATGACGAGGTCCATCGGGATGACGGCGATGCCGTCCGCAGGTCGGTAGGAGAAGGAGAACACCTCGCCCCCGAGCACTCCTGCTCGGGGGCGAGACGATGGTGGATCCGGCGGGCCCGGATCGGGCGCGATGGCCGGAGTCATCACTGTGCGGTCATCCCTTGATCGCGCCCTCCTCGACACCGGCGAAGAAGTGCCGCTGCATCACCGAGAACAGGATCACGATCGGAATCAGCGCGATCATCGTGCCGGCCGCGACCAGGCGCGGATCGGCGAAGTTGCCGCTGAGGAACGCCATACCGACCGTCAGGGTGTACTTGGCGGGATCGGTCAACACGATCAGCGGCCACAGGAAGTCGTCCCAGGCGCCGATGAACGAGAAGATCGCCACCACGCTGACCATGCCCTTGATGTTCGGCCACACCATGTGACGGATGCGTTGCCACGTGGTCGCACCGTCGATGGTGGCCGCGTCGAGCATGTCCTTCGGAATGGCCCGGCAGGCCGTGGTGATCAGCAGCACGTTCATCGCCCCGACCGCGCCCGGCAGGAACACGCCCCACAGGGTGTCGGCCAGGCCGAACGCCTTGATGGTCAGGAACTGGCTGGTGATCGTGACCTCACCGGGCAGCAGCATCGTCGACAGCAGGATGCCCATCACGATCTTCTTGCCCTTGAAATCCATGCAGCCCAGCGCGTAGCCGCCGAAGGTGGCGAATGCCGCGTTGGTGATCACCGTGCCGACCGCCACCAGCAGCGAGTGCCAGGCGTACAGGTAGACCGGAATGAAGTCGGTCACCCGCACGTAGTTCTGGAACGTCAGATCCTGCGGAATCAGGCTGGGCGGGAAGTTGTAGATGTCCTCCGCGGGGCCCTTCAGCGAGGTGGACAGCTGGAAGATCAGCGGACCCACCACGATCACCGTCACCAGCGCGAGCAGGACGTAACGGAAGATCAGGCCACCGAGGGTGGGCTTGAGGAAGTCGCTGGAACCCTTGCGCCGGTAGGCGGGCTCCTTGTACTTCTTGGTCTTGACGGCCCGCGCGGCGACCTCGATCGACTGCGGGGTTTCTTCCACCGTTGTGGTCATCTCAGGCCTTCGCTTCCTTCTCGCGGTTCATCCAGGCGATCGCCAGCAGCGGCAGTGCCGTGATCAGGAACAGCACGACGCTGAGCGCCGAGGCGTAGCCGACGTTGCCGGTGAGACCCGAGCCGATCGTCTTGATCAGCATCACGATCGACATGGACTGACCACCGGGGCCGCCGGTGCCGTTGGACAGCACCTGCAGCTCGGTGAAGACGCGCAGTGCCGAGACGGCGACCAGCGCCATGATCAGCACCATCGCGCCGCGGACCGCCGGAATGGTGACGGTCAGGAAGCGCTGGAAGGTGCCCGCCCCGTCCAGCGCGGCCGCCTCGTGCAGCTCCTTGTTGGAGTTACCCAGCGCGGCCAGATAGACCACCATGTAGTACCCGAGACCCTTCCAGACCGTCAGCAGAATGGCGCAGATCAGCAGCCACCACCGATCGACCAGGAACGGAATGGGGTTGTCCACGACGCCCATCGCCTCCAGCGCCCCGTTGATCAGGCCCTTGGTGTCGAACAGCCAGGTCCAGATCAGTGCGACCACGACCACCGAGGCGATCACCGGGAAGTAGAAGGTGGTACGGAAGAAGGTGATCCAGGGGATCGTCTTCTCCACCAGCAACGCGAGCAGCAGCGGCAGGATCGTCAACAGCGGAATGCACACCACCATGTAGATCAAGCTCGTCGTCAACGCGTAACCGAACTGCTCGTCGGACCCGATGCGGGCGTAGTTCTCCAGACCCACGAACCGCCCGGCTTGCAGCGGTCGCGCGTTGGTGAAGCTCAGCACGACAGTGTTGAAGAACGGCCACAGGCCGAACACCAGCACCCAGATCACGCCTGGCGCCGCCAGCAGCCACGGGGTGAACCACTTATGCGACTTCATCGCTCCTCCTTACTTCCCGGGATCGCTCAGCGAAACAGGATCAGACCTTGTTCTGGTTGGCGTACTTGACGATCTTGTCGAGCGCCTCCTGGGAGCTGATCTCACCCTTGAGGGCGAGGGCCAGCTGCTGGTCCATGTAGGTCTTCATGGCGCTGGTCCACTGCACCGGGGTGAGCACCCGGGCGGTCTTCATGGACTCCACCACGATGCCGATGGCCTTGAGCTGCAGCTCGTCCTTGATGCCTTCGGTCAGCGAGGCGACGTCGGCGCTGCCCTCGACGGTGCCGGGCATGAAGCCGACGGCGATCTTGCAGAACGCCACCTGGTTGGCCGTGTTGGTCAGGTACTTCGCGAAGGCGATCGCGGCGTCCTTGTTGGTCGAGTTGGCCGCCACCGAGACACCCTGCACGAACAGCGGCGCGTCGCCGATGCGCGGCGTGGCGATGACACCCTTGCGGATGGTCGGTGCGTTCTTCTCCAGGTCGCCGGCGAAGGTCGAGGTCGCGGTGGTGAAGCCCACCTTGCCCGCCTTGAAGCCGTCGGCGTTGCCGCCGAAGTCACCGGTCAGCGCCTCTGGCGGAACCCCGCCCGCCTTGTAGGCGTCGCGGAACTGATCGACGATCGCAGCGGCCTGCGGGGTGTTGAAGGTGAAGTCACCCGCGTCGTTGATCACCGGGATGCCACTGGAGGCGAACAGATCGACCGTCGGCATCGACGAGAGGATCGGCAGCTTGCCCTTGGACTCCTCGCCGACCTTCTTGGCCAGCTCGATCAGCTGCTCGTTGGTGGTGGGCAGATTGTTGGTGTCGACCCCGTACTTCTTCAGCTCGGTGCCGTTCCACCAGCTGAGGTCGGTGCCCAGGTACCAGGGCAGGCCGAAGGTGCCGGTCAGGCCCGGGTAGGAGTACGCCTGCCAGGCGCCGGGAACGTAGGTGGCGGCCAGCGACGGGTCGGCCGCGTTGACGTCGAGCAGCACTCCGGCCTTGGCCAGCGGGAACGCGATGTCCGGCGGCAGGTTCACCACGTCGGGCAGCGAGTTGGAGTTGGCTTGGGCCAGCACCTTCTCCTGGTAGCCCTCGCCGGGCTGGTCGAGCCACTCGACCTTGACGCCGGTCTCCTTCTCGAAGTCAGCGATGAGCTTCTCGAAGTAGGGGCTGAACGTCTCGTTCTTCAACGACCAGCTCTGGAATTTCACGGTGCCGGAGAGCGCGCCGCCACTGCTGCTGGGCTGAGCCGGTGCCGGGGCACCACCACCCGTGCAAGCGGTCAGAGCGAGTGCGGCCGATGCCACCAGGGTGACGAGTCCGGTGAAGCGTCTCATCATGCCTCCTCTTGTATGTGCAGGCCGCCCAAGCGACGGCGCATGGTGGCGTGGAAGCTACTACAACGATTGAGTTGAGTGCAAGACATGGCCCACCGATCGGGCCAGGGCGAATCAACTGCCGGGCAGGCTCCGGCGTGCCACAGAGGGCGAAGGTCAGGACGCCGGGGGCGCCGTGGACTCGCGGGGCACCACGCTGGCGACGACCGCCGGCTCGTCGGCCGGTTCGCGATCGAGCAGTCGCAGCATGCCGGTCGCGGCCTGGCGACCCAATGCCGCAGCGTCCCGATTCAGCGCGGTGAGCGTCGGGTGCAGCACCCGACAGGTTGCCGAGTCTTCCCAGGACAACACCGAAACATCGCCCGGAACAGCGAATCCCAACTCGCTCAAAGTGGCCATTCCGGCGATGGCCATCACCTCGCTGTCGAAAATCAGCGCGGTCGGTCCCTTGGGCGACGACATGAGTTTCCGGGTGGCTTCCTTGGCCTGTTGCGGCACGAAGTCTGCCGCCAGGGTGATGCCCCAGATACCCGATTCAAGGGTGTAGTCGGTGAAAGCAGCAATGCGCCGGCGAATATGGGCGAAGCTCTGGTCGCCGGTGATGTAACCGATGCGCTGATGCCCCAGGGCGAGCAGGTGGTCGAACACCACCCGCATGAATTGCCCGTCGTCGGTGCGGACACTGGTCAACGCCGCGCCGTCCTGGTCGCCGCCGACGATCACCGCAGGCAGGCCCAGTTCGAGTAGGGCGGCCACCCGTGGGTCGTCCACCCGCGGGTCGAGGACGAGGATGCCGTCCACCCGACCGTCGGCGATCCAGTCGGCATGGATGGCGGTCTCGGAGGCCAGGTCGGTGGCCATCTGCAACTGCAGCGAATAGCCCCGCTGACTCAGCACCGACTGGACACCGGCGAGGAATTTGGTGAAGAAGACTTCTTCGCCGACCACCTCTTCGGGTCTGGTCAGCACCAGTCCGATGGAATGCGGGCTCTGGCCGCGCAACGTTTTCGCGGCGTGATTCGGACGCCAGCGCATCTCGTCGGCGATCCTGAGGATGCGGGCCCGGGTGATATCGGAAACGCCCGGTTTGCCGTTGATTGCGAGCGAAACGGCGCCGCTGGTGACACCCGCCCGACGGGCGATGTCAGAAATCGTGACGCGGCCGGAACGGGGAATGCCCGCCTCTCTGGCCGCCATTGCTCCGCCTCCCGGTCGTGCCTGTTTCCGGGCCAACCTTAACGTAGTGGCGGAGGGGTGGTCAGGGGTGCCTGGCCCCACTCGCGGCCGCCCCGGCCGGGGTGGTTCCGGCCCGCCCCGGTGACTGGGCCCGACGCGCTCGCCAGCGACGGTCAAAGACCTCGTCCGAACCCGCGCCGCAGGCCTCGGACGAGGTCTTTGACAGGTGATACTCAATCGGTAAAGTTACGCCGATGATGGCCCCTGCTGGAGCCCCGGTCCGCTTCGGGGTGAACTACACCCCGCGCGTCGGCTGGTTCCACCACTGGCTCGATTTCTGCGCCGACGACGTGGCCCGCGACTTCGACACCATCGCCGAACTGGGCGTCGACCACGTCCGGGTCTTCCCGCTCTGGCCGCTGCTGCAGCCGAACCGGACGCTGATCCGCCCCGGCGGCCTGGCCGATGTCGAAAAGGTGATCGAGCTCGCCGACGAGCGCGGCCTGGACGTCTGGGTCGACGGCCTGCAGGGACACCTGTCCAGCTTCGACTTCGTGCCGGCCTGGCTGACCAGCTGGCATCGCCGCGGCTTCTTCACCGACCCCGACGTGGTGGCCTCCACCGCCGCCTACCTGACCGCGCTGGCCCGGGCCTGCGCCGGCCACCCCAACCTGCTCGGGCTGACCGTCGGCAACGAGGTCAACCAGTTCACCGGCACCGTCCATCCCGAGCCGTATCCGGCGTCCGAGGGTGAGGTGAGCGCGTGGCTCGACGCGATGCTGGGTGCGCTGCGCACCGGCGCCCCCGACGTCGCGGCACTGCACGCCTGCTACGACGCCACCTGGTACGACGACACCCAGCCGTTCACCCCCACCCACGCCGCGAACCTGGGCGACATGACCGTGCTGCATTCGTGGGTGTTCAACGGCACCGCGCAGGTCTACGGCCCGGACGCGTTCGAGACCCGGGCGCACGCCCGCTACCTGACCGAGGTGGCCCGGGCGTTCCAGGCCGACCCGGACCGCCCGGTGTGGGTGCAGGAGGTGGGTGCGCCGCGCAACGTGCTGCCGCGGGCGTCGGTCGCGCCGTTCATCGAGGCCACCGTCGAGCAACTCGCCGACACCCCGCAGCTGTACGGCATCACCTGGTGGTGCTCGCACGACGTCAGCCGCTCGCTGGCCGACTTCCCCGAGCTGGAGTACGACCTCGGCCTGATCGACGAGCACGGCACGATCAAGACCGAGGGCCGGGTCCTCGCCCGGGCGATGGAAGAGTTGCGCCGACGCCGCCGGGAGGGCGTCGACGACGCCGACCCGCCACGGCTGCTGCTCGACCCCACCGACGTGAGCCGCCGCGATCTGGCACCGGGCGGCGCGTTCTGGGAGCGTTACATGGACATTGCCCGTGCCGGCCGGCACCCTCGGGTGACCCTGGCCGCGACCGTGGAGGCTTGATGCACAACAATCAGGATCTGACGCTCGCCCGCGCGGTTCGCGTCCTCGAGGAGCGGCTGCGCCCGGCCATCCATTCGCGGCCACATCCGCTGATGCTCGCCGCGCACCGGGTGGGCGGCGAGCCGATCGCCGTCGCCGACGGGCTGGCCGCCGAGTACGCACCGACCCAGCCGGGCGAGCCGTGGGGGCGGGCCTGGGACACCACCTGGTTCCGGGTCACCGGCCAGGTGCCCGCCGAGTTCGCCGGCGAGCGGGTCGAGGTGCTGCTCGACCTCGGTTTCGACATCAACATGACGGGCTTCCAGGCCGAGGGCCTGGTCTACCGCGCGGACGGCAGCCCGGTGCGATCGCTGCACCCGCGCGCACAGTGGATCCCGGTGGTCCGGGAGGCCACCGGCGGTGAGCCGATCGAGTTCTACGTCGAGGCGGCGTCCAATCCGGTGCTGCTCGACTATGTGCCGTTCCAGCCCACTGAGAAGGGCGAGTGGGCCACTGCCGGCGAGGAGCTGCTGTACCGCATCCGACGTGCGGACGCGGTGGTCTTCGAGTCCGAGGTGTTCGAACTTGTCCACGACGTCGAGGTGCTGCTGCAACTCGCCCAGCAGCTGGATGTCAGCTCCGCCCGTCGGGCACGCATCCTGTTCGCGCTCGACCGGGCGCTGGACGCCGTCGACCTGCAGAACATCGCCGGCACCGCCGCGGCGAGCCGGGCCGAACTCGTCGAGGTGCTGAGCAGCCCGGCCGCGCCGTCCGCCCACCGGATCACCGCGGTCGGCCATGCCCACATCGACTCGGCGTGGCTGTGGCCGCTGCGCGAGACGGTGCGCAAGGTGGCCCGCACCACCAGCTCGATGGTCACGCTGCTCGACGAGCACGACGACTTCATCTACGCCATGTCGAGCGCCCAGCAGTACGCCTGGATCAAGGAGCACCGGCCCGAGGTGTACGCCCGGGTGAAGCAGGCGGTCGCCGACGGGCGTTTCGTCCCGGTCGGCGGCATGTGGGTCGAGGCCGACGCCGTGCTGCCCGGCGGCGAGGCGATGATCCGGCAGTTCCTGTACGGGCAGCGCTTCTTCCGCGACGAGTTCGGCGTCGAATGCCGCGGGGCCTGGCTGCCGGACAGCTTCGGCTACTCGGCGGCACTGCCGCAGCTGCTTGTCGGGGCCGGTTTCGAATGGTTCCTGACCCAGAAGATCTCCTGGAACGAGCGGAACATCTTCCCGCACAGCTCCTTCCACTGGGAGGGCATCGACGGCTCGCGGATCTTCACCCATTTCCCGTCGATGGACACCTACAACTCCCAGCTGTCCGGTGACGAGGTGGCCCGCGCCGACCGCAACTTCAAGGAGAAATCGGTCGGGTCGTCCTCGCTGGCGCCGACCGGCTGGGGCGACGGCGGTGGCGGCACCACCCGCGAGATGATCGCCCGAGCCAAGCGGCTGGCCGACCTGGAGGGCAGCGCCAAGGTCGCCTGGGAGACCCCGGACGCCTTCTTCGAGCGGGCCAGGGCCGAGCTGCCCGAGCCGGCGGTGTGGAAGGGCGAGCTGTACCTGGAGCGGCACCGCGCCACGTACACCACCCAGCACAAGATGAAGCAGGGCAACCGGCGCAGCGAACAGCTGCTGTTCGAGGCCGAGCTGTGGGCCAGCGTCGCGGCCGTCCGGGCGGGGCGTCCGTACCCGTACGAGACGCTCGACCGGGCCTGGCACGAGGTGCTGCTGCTGCAGTTCCACGACATCCTGCCCGGCACCTCGATCGCCTGGGTGCATCGCGAGGCGGCCGTCCGCTACGCGCTGGTGGCGCAGAGCCTGAACCAGGTGATCACCGACTCGCTGGCGGCGTTGGGCGTCGAGCTGGACGCCGCAGAGCCGAACCTCCTGGTCAACGCCGCACCGATCGCTCAATCGGGCGTCACCGCGGGCGCCGTCAGCCTTCCGGTCACCCCCGCCGGCACCACTGCCTCGGTGGCGGGGGACGGTTTCGTGCTGGCCAGCGACGCCGTCCGAATCGAACTGGACGCCGCCGGGCACGTGCTGAGCGCGGTCGACCTGGCGTCCGGACGGGATGCGATCCCGGCCGGCGAACGGGGCAACCTGCTGCAGCTGCACCAGGACTTCCCGAACCTGTGGGACGCCTGGGACGTCGACAACAGCTACCGCCAGATGCGCCACGACATCGACACCGCCGACGAGGTGCGGCTGGACGGCGACGCGATCGTGGTGCGCCGTTCGTTCGGTGCCTCGTCCATCGAGCAGCGGCTGTCGCTGTCCGCGGACGGCCGGGCGCTGCTGATCGACAACACCGTCGACTGGCAGGAGACCGAGAAGTTCCTCAAGCTGGCCTTCCCGATCGACGTGTTCGCCGACACCGCCGTGGCCGAGACCCAGTTCGGCTTCCAGTCGCGCGCCACCCACGACAACACTTCATGGGAGAACGCCCGCTTCGAAACCCACGCCCAGCGCTGGTTCCTGGTCCAGGAGCCGGGTTTCGGGGTGGCGTTCGCCAACGACTCCACCTACGGCTTCGACGTGGTGCGATCGCAGCGCGGCGGCACCGTCGTCTCGGACGTCCGGTTCTCGATGCTGCGGGCTCCGCGCTTCCCCGACCCGCGGACCGACCTCGGCGTCCAGCAGATGCGGTTCGCGCTCGCCTTCGGCGCCGACCCGGCCCGGGCCACCGAGCTGGGCTGGGCGGTCAATGTGCCGGCCCGCCCAGCGCGCGGCGCTGAACTGACTCCGCTGGTGACGTCCAGCGATCCGCGGGTGCTGATCAGCGCGGTCAAGCTCGCCGACGACCGCTCGGGCGACCTGATCGTCCGGATCTACGAGTCCTCCGGCGGCCGAGCGTCGACTGAACTGACCGTCGATCTGCCGGTTGCCTCCGTGCGGGCCGCGGACTTGTTGGAGCGCCCCGGCGATCCGGTCGCCCACGCCGCGACGGCCGGCGGAGTGTCAGTCGGCCTCACTTTGCGTCCGTTCCAGGTGCAGACCCTCAGGATCGCCCAGGCTTAACAGCCCCGTCAGCCGAGCTTGCCCCCACCGTTGGTCGAGCTTGTCGAGACCCTATCGGCGAGGACTCGCCGCGCAGGGCTGGACGGGTTCGGACGGCGAGCAACTGGCCGCCGCCGACTCCGTAGACGCTCCCTTGATCGGGGCCGCTGCCCTGATCCACCGCTGCGACCTACTGGTCGAGGAGGGCAACAACGCGTAGCGTGACTGCCGTGCAAGCCGAGACCACTGCGAAGAGAGCGGGCGGCTGGGCGCTGTTCGCGCTCGTGGTGGCCATCGCCCTCCACTTCTTCGGGTTCATCGCCCTTGCCGCGCTCGGCGCCGTGATTGTGGTGGCGCTGATCCGGGCTGGCTGGTCGTCGTCGACACCGTGGGTCCGAGCGGTCTACTGGATCGCCGCTGCCGCGGTGCTGGCGCTTCCGGTGCTTCTGTTCTGGGAGGTCATCGGCGGCTATCAGGTACTCACGGTCTCCTAACCACAGGCTCGACCAGAGAAATTGCGGAGAGCCGGGTTCCGGACGTTTCCTCCTGCGTCCAGACCCGGCTCGATCCGTCTCACCACTAGGCAGTTTCCGACCTGGCTCGTGTTCCCCCGAATCACGATCCCGGCCCCTGCCCTGTGGTGGCTTGGCCCCCCAGCACGAGAAGAACTCTGCCGGGTGCTCCTCAACCAACGATCAGCGGAACCTCAAGAGCAGCCCAAGGCTCCCTGGGGATCCGCCGACCGACCGTCGGATCGTCACAGCCGCGGATCGACAGGCTCCGATTCCAGGGCCAACACCCCGAACACCGCCTCGTGGACGCGCCACAGCGGCTCCCCGGCGACCAGCCGATCCACCGCCTCCAACCCCAGCGCATACTCGCGAAGGGCCAGCGAGCGCTTCCTACTGAGGTTGCGGTTGCGGAGCCGTTCGAGGTTGCCGGGCTCGGTGTAGTCGGGGCCGTAGATGATCCGCAGATACTCCCGGCCGCGCACTTTCAGACCGGGCTGCGGACGGCGTCCTTTGGTCACCGGCACCCGGTTGGCAAGCGGTTTCACCACCATGCCCTCACCGCCTGCCTCGGTCAGCTCCTCCCACCAACCGATGCCGGCCGCGACACTCTCGGCGTCGTCCACCTCCACCACCAGCCGCCGCGTCGTCCGGAACAACCCGGGATCGGCTTCGACCAGCCGGTCGGCGATCGCCAGGTGCCACTGGTGGTCACGTCCGGCGAACGATGCCCCTTCGGCGGCGAGCACCTGGAAGACCGCCAGTTGCACGCCGTCCAGCCCGGACGTCGGCCAGACGTAACGCTGCCAGGCCGCGTCATAGGCGTACGCGTTCGCGAGCCGGGACTCGGTGCGCTCCAGCAGCGGCCCGATGTCGAGCCCAGTGGAACGAAAAGAACCGTCCCCTCGTTCCACCTCACCCGCTCGGTCGACATTGCGCGCGGAGGCCATCCGCAGCGCCGCAACCGCGGGCGGCAACGCCATCGCCGCCGCCGCACCGACCGGCGCGTACTGCTCGCGCAGCAGCGACCCGGCCTTGGCCGACCAGGGCAGCAGCTCAGCGTCCAGCAACAGCCAGTCCGAACCGAGCTCCCGATCGAGACCCGCGGCCTTCACGGCCGCCCGCACCCGGTCGAGCAGGTTCGCAGTGAGTTCTGGGCCAAAGAACGTGCGGCCGGTGCGGGTGTAGACCGCCCCGTCACCGGGCCGGACGAACACCACCGCCCGCGACCCCATGTGCTTCTCCTGGCAGATCACCCAATCGACGCCCCACTCCGCATACGTTGCGAACGCCTCGGCGGGATGCTCCAGGTAGCCCTCCCGCTTCGCCGTGGCGACCGGCGACATGGTCGGCGGCAGGTAGGGCAGCAACCGGGGGTGCAGCGCGAAGCGGCTCATCACTTCGAGGGCACCGGCGGCGTCCTCGGCGGTGATCGTCACCCGGCCCATCGTCGAGGTTTCGATCGAGCGGCGTCCGGCGACATCGTCGAGCCGCAGCTCGTCGGTGGCGCGCTGCTCAGCCTCTGGAACCAGCGGTTTCACCGGCTCGTAGTGGACGCCGAGCGCGTCGACCGAGACCGTCTCCCGCTCGGGGTAGCGCAGTGCGGAGAGCTTGCCGCCGAACACGCAGCCGGTGTCCAGGCACAACGTGTTGTTGACCCAGTCCAGCGTCGGGGTGGGGGTGTGTCCGTAGGCGACCAGCGCCCGTCCCCGGTACTCCTCAGCCCAGGGCAGCCGCACCGGCAGCCCGTATTCGTCGGTCTCGCCGGTCGTATCGCCATACAGCGCGAACGACCGCACCCGCCCGGACGCCCGGCCGTGGTAGGCCTGTTTGAGTCCGGCGTGGGCGATCACCAGCTTGCCGTCGTCGAGCACCAGGTGCGAGACCAGGCTGCGACACCATTCCCGCACCTCAATCCGGAAATCGTCGGGTTCGTCGGCGAGCTCGGCCAACGTCCGCTCCAAGCCGTGACTGGCCTGCACGTTGCGGCCGTCGAGTGCCCGGATCAGCTTCGCCTCATGATTGCCCGGCACCGCCAGCGCGTGACCGGCGGCCGTCATACCCATCGCCAACCGCAGCACGCCCACCGACGACGGGCCGCGATCCACCAGGTCGCCGACGAACACGACGCGGCGTCCCTCTGGGTGCTGGGCATCGACGGCCCTCCCGGCGGAATCCCGAACCACCAGGTAGCCGAGCCGTTCGAGCAGCAGCACCAGCTCGTCGAGGCAGCCGTGCACGTCGCCGATCACGTCGAACGGTCCGTGCTCATCGCGGAAGTCGTTCAGCAGCCGCTCGCGGACGATCACCGCCTGGTCGACCTCGTCGACCGAGGTCAGCACGTGCACCTTGCGGAAGCCCTCCCGGCCCAGCCCACGGACCGAGCGGCGCAGCTGGGCCGCCTGACGTTTGATCGGCCCCTCCCCGAACGGGCGGTCGGCGCGGCTGGCGTTGCGTTGGATCGCGACCTGCGTGGGCACGTCGAGGACGATCGCCACCGGCAGCACGTCGTGGTCGCGGGCCAGTTGCACCAGGGACGCCCGCGCCTCGCGGGACACGTTGGTGGCGTCGACGACAGTCAGCAACCCTCGATCGAGGCGCTTACCGGCGATGTGGTGCAGCACATCGAAGGCGTCCGCGCTGGCCGACTGGTCGGTTTCGTCACCGCTGACCAGCGCCCGGCAGTAGTCGGAGCTGAGCACCTCGTACGGCGCGAACGCCCGCGTGGCGAAGGTGGATTTGCCCGAGCCGGACACCCCGACGAGCACCACCAGGCTGAGCGCCGGAACCGGCAGCTCGGTCATCGACCCTCCCCTCGTCCGGGCGGTTCCGGGGCGTCGTCGCGACTGAACAGGGCGAGCTGGGTCGGCGCGCCGAGTTCGGCGTCGACCGCACCGACGCCGCGGAGCTCCACCCGGTAGCCGAAACGGACGCCCACACGTCGCGCCCACGCGGCGAACTCGGCGCGCGTCCATTCGAAGCGATGGTCCGGATGCCGCCATTTACCGTCGGGCAGCCCGTAGACGACGTTGTAGTCCCGGTTCGGCGTGGTGAGCACGACATGCGCTGGGCGGGCCGCCCCGAACACACTCGCTTCCAGGGCATCGATCCGGTCGGGGTCGAGGTGCTCGATCACCTCGACCAGCAGGATCGCGTCGAACCCGGTCAGCCGGTCGTCGCGATAGGTCGCCGACGACTGCCACAGCGACAGCTTCGCCCGCTGCCGTTCCGAGCGTCGGTCGAGGCCCCGCCGGCGCTCGGCATACTCCAGCACCCGCGGCGACACATCGATCCCGACGATCTCGGTGATCGCCGGGTCGTCGAGCAGCGCCCGCAGGTAGAACCCCTCGCCGCAGCCCAGATCGACCACTCGGCGCGCGCCGACCTCGCGGACGGCGTCCAGCACGGCCTGCAGGCGCAACAGCTTGAGCGGCGTCGGTGCCTCTGCCCCTTCCCCACCGGAGGCCGGGTCGTGCGGCTCGGTTTCGTCGACCGCGTCGTCCAGCGCCTGCAGTCGCGCGGTGGCGTCCTCCACGTAGTCGCGGCGCGATTTCAGGTAGCGGCGCACGATCAGCTCCCGCTCCGGGTGAGATGCCAGCCAGCCCTCACCACGGCGTACCAGCTTGGCCACCTCGTCCGAGCCGACCCAGTAGTGCTTGGCGTTGTCGAGCACCGGCAACAGCACGTACAGCTGCGACAGCGCGTCAGCCAGCCGGACCCGTCCGGTCAGGGTCAGGTCGACATACGGTGCCGGCCCCCAGCTTCCGTCCGGACCGAAGTCGCGGGTGGTTACGGTGACGTTCCAGCCCAACGGCTCGAACAGGCGGCGCACCACTTCGGCACCCGAGTGGCGGGACGTCGCGCGCGCCGGCACCGCCGGCGTCCGGATCTCCAGGGGCACCGGTCCGGCGGCCAACTCCGGGTAGGACTCACTGCGGCCGTTCAGCGCCGTGTTGAACACCCGGCCCAACGCCACCGCCAGCATCGACGACGCCGCATACGGCCGGTCGGTGACGTAGTCGGTCAGCGACAACCCGTCGCGCGACTTCAGCCGGCGCTTCACCATGCCGATCGGGTCGACCTCGAGCAGCAGCGCCGCGGTCACCCGTTCCGGCGTCGACTCCGGATAGAACACCGTCGCGGCGCCCACCGGCAGGGTGAAGGTCTGCACTCGGTCGGGGTGCTTGCGCAGCAGATGACCCAGTGCCGGGGCGTCCGCTCCGGTCATGGTCAGGGTCAAGAACACCGGGCCATTGTGGCAGCGATGCTCCGCGGCAACCCTCGACCAGGTTCAACTACCGCCTGACAAGCCTCGTCGTGCCGGTTATAGTCAGGCAGACCAATGAACAGCTGATGAAGCGATGTTGACAAGAAGGCACCATGAACAACGTCGGATCTCTGGTCTCGGTGGATGTCATCGCGCTGCGGTACAACGCGGAACTGCGGCGGGTGGAGTTGGCGACCAAGCCTCGTACCACCGAGCCCTATCTCGGCGTCCCCGCGCTGCCCGGCGTGCTGCTGCGCGAGGGTGAGCGGCTGGCCGCCGCTGCCCACCGTGCCGTCATCTCCAAGGTGGGTTTCGACGTCTCCGCGCTGGGTCAGCTGACCGTCTTCGATCAGCCCAACCGGGATCCGCGCGGCTATTCGCTGTCGGTGGCGATGTGGGCGGTCGGTGACGGCGACGCCGACTGGTACGGCTTCGACGACGTTCCCAAGTTGGCGTTCGACCACAACGTGATGCTCTTCGAGTGCCGTCCGCTGCTGGTCGACATGCTGTGGCGCGACCTGGAGTTCACCAGGGCGCTCACCGGCGCCGAGTTCCCGGTGAGTGCGGCCGTGGCAATCACCCACACCCTCAGCGGCATCGCCCCTGACCGGGGCAACCTGAACCGCCGGCTGGCCTCGTTGCGGGGGCTCGCCGTGAGCAGCAAACGCATGGTGCTCGGACGCGGCCGGCCCGGCACCGTGTGGGAATGGGAGCATCCGGCCGCCTGAGAACGGCTGGTTTGGAGATCCCGGATCAAGTCCGGGATGACGAGGGTCAAGTCCGGGATGACGAGGATCGAGTCCGGGATGACGAGGATCGAGTCCGGCCCGACGGCGCTCGGGATCAGGACGCGTCTGCGTCCGGCTCCCGGCCCTCCGGACGCCGCAGCGGCAGCCGTCCGGTGTGATGCTCGGCCTCGATCTCGGACAGGCTGAGCCGGACGGTGTGCGGAATGTCGTGCCAGGTGGAGTCGCGGTAGAACAGTGCGACCAGCATCAGCACCCACCAGATGCCCAGGTGGACCGGGAACAGCACGATCGTCTTCCACATGCCGGGCCAGCGGGCGTCCTCGAGGATGACGGTGATCCAGCCGAAGATCAGGGTGAACAGGTAGGCGAACAATCCGAACGCGGCGCCCGCGATGATCATCAGCGTCCAGTTGCCGGTGCGGAACGCGGTCATCACGCTGAACACCATGCTGGACCAGCCGGCGATCGCAGAGACCAGCAGACCGACGCTGTAGATGACGCCGTCGATCGCCCGCCGATCCCCCGAACGCACCCGGCGCCACAGCCGCGGGGTGCAGATCGGCACGATCTGGACGCCGCCCAGCGCCCAGCGGTAACGCTGCTTGATCGACGTCCACAGCCCCTGCGGCTGCTCGTCGAAGAAGACCGCGCGCGGTTCGAGCACCGCCCGATGCCCCTCGGCGATCGCGTTCAGGGTGAACTCGATGTCCTCGCATTGGGTCTTGGTGTCCCAGCCCTTGCCGTCGAGCACCGACAGCAGGAAGCCGAAGCCGGTGCCGCTGACCGAGAACAGCGACCAGCCGAACCGGTTGCGCGGCAGGTGGAAGAAGCGGGTCTGCAGCAGCCAGTACAGGGTGCTGCAGCCGGCCACCCATGACGACGACGGGTTCTTGCCGGTGCGGTAGCCGACCACGATGGTCTCGCCGTGGTTGAACCGGGTGTTGACGGCCTCCAGGAAACCGACCTCGACGACGTTGTCGGCGTCGAACACCACGCAGGCGTCGTACTGGCCGGCATGGTCGACGTTGAACCGCTCGAAGAACCACGACATCGCGAAGCCCTTGCCCTTGCGGTCGGGATCGGTGCGTTCATAGACGAAGGCACCCGCCCGCCGGCAGATTTCGGCGGTGTCGTCGGTGCAGTTGTCTGCGACCACGAAGACGTCGTACAGCTCACGCGGATACTCCTGGTTGCCCAGGGTGAGCAGCAACTGGTCGATCACCGACGATTCGTTCTTGGCGCACACCAGGATCGCGAAACGATGCTGCTTCTCACCGGGCTGCGGCTCGGGCAGCTTCAACTCCCCGAACGCGTTGAGGCCGACGAGAACGTGATAGAGACCGTAGACGGCGCCGATCACCATGATCGTCTGGAGAACCCAGCCGATCACATCGAGCACGGGCACCGTGGGGGCTCCTGTCGTGGATGGTTACCGGTGTGACCGGCGCTGAGGGGCCAGTCTAGGGTGCGCCGTCCCCGACTGTCCGAGCCTGGTCCGGCGGTTCGCCCACCCAGCGCTCCCCGAACTATCTGGGGCTCGCTGAATTCGGCGAGCGGTAAGTAGTTCGGGGAGCGCTCGATGGGGTCGCGTGGAAGACTGGGCATCGCCCGATGCACACCTCACGGGCAGCTTCCCCCGTCGGAGGACTCAGCATGATCGACCTGATGAAACGGTCATCGACCTACCTATTCGTTTCCGGCGCCGTCGCCCTGCTCTTCGGCCTTGTCGCAGCGTTCTTCCCGATCGCCACCGGGATCACCCTGGTGATCCTGTGGGGCATCTACGCACTGCTCGACGGCATCGTCGCGGCCGTGATGGCGTTCAACCCGCGACCCGACCAATCCCGCGGCTATCTGATCTTCACCGCCGTCGTCGGCATTCTGGCCGGCGGCGTCGCCGTCTTCTCACCGCTGACCGCAGGCCTCGCGCTGCTGTGGGTGCTGGGTGTCTGGCTGATGCTGCGCGGCATCATCGAGATCGTCTCGGCGTTCACCCAACCGCAGACCGCACCCCGCTGGCTGCTGGTGCTCGGCGGCGTGTTCTGGCTGCTCGCCGGCTGGCTCGTGCTCTCCGCACCCAACACCGCGGCCGCCCTGATCATCGCGCTCTGGCTCGGCATCCTGGCGATCGTTTGGGGCATCGTGCTGATCACCGTGGGCTTCCTGGTCCGCCGTGAGGTCAACCGGATCGCGCCGATCGAGGGCGAGATCGTTCCGCCGTCCGACCCGACCGCCTGACCGGTCACGCTCCCGGCGCCGGGGTGGTCGCCTGTTCTCAGCCGACCACCCGGGGCACGGACGCCGTCTCGGCCTGCCCGATCCAGTTCGGTACCTGCCGGCAGATCAGCCGTGGTCCGCTGATCGTCACGGCCCCGGTGCGCAGCGCGTCCGGCCAGCCCAGATCGCCCCGCCACACCCGGATCAGGTCTCGTAAACCACCACTGACCACGGCATTCACCTCGTAGCCGGGGTCGTAGTCGCACAGATCGGTCTCGCCCTCGGCGACCACCAGCCACCATCGCGACCCGGCCTGGACGGCTTCCCGCAGCTCGAACCCGATCACCGTCCGGGTCCGTGGCCAGGCGTCGATCGGCACGGTGCGCTGGATGTCCCACATCAGCAGATGCGGATCCAGGTCCTCCTCGCCCAACTCACCGATCCAGCGCGTGCCCCAGGCCGCCAAGCCACGCACGATCGCATCGAGTTCGCGTCCGGCGGCGGTGAGCCGGTAGCTGGTGTGGCTGCCGTGCCCGACCCGCTCGACGACCCCGTGCCGTTCCAGGCTGCGCAACCGCTTCACCAGCAACGCCTGCGACATCTTGGGGACGCCGCGGCGCAACTCGTTGAATCGCGTGCTGCCCTTGAGCAACTCCCGAAGCACCAGGATCGTCCAGCGCTCGTCGAGCACCTCCATCGCCTTGGCGACCGGGCAGAACTGTCCGTACCCGCTCATCTCCCACCCCCTTTTCCGGCTCAAGTACACGCCCTGTCGGGGCCCCGCACCAGTACAGAAAGTGAACCGCCTCCGGTACAGAACCCGCACTGGAGCGGTACGCCGCGCGGATCGACCCTTGATGAGGGGTCGCACGGTGCGATCCCGGGGAGGAAGAACCATGACTGACACATTGATCCCGGCCACCGGGGCGGATCAGGCACTCAAGCAGAAGCACCGCGCCATGTGGGCGTCGGGCGACTACGGCGCCGTGGCCCGCGAGGTGATCCCCACCCTCGGTGCGAGCCTGGTGGAGGCCTGCGGCGTCCGTCCCGGCGACCGGGTGCTCGATGTCGCCGCCGGCACCGGCAACGCCGCCGTTCCGGCCGCTCGGCGGGGCACAGCGGTGGTGGCCAGCGACCTTACCCCCGAGTTGCTCGCCGAGGGTGCCCGGCTCGCGGCCATCGAGGACCTGCGCCTCGAGTGGGAACAGGGCGACGCCGAGGCGCTGCCCTATGCCGACGGCAGCTTCGATGTGGTGTTGTCCTGCGTGGGGGTGATGTTCGCACCGCACCATGCCGAAGCCGCGTCCGAGCTGCTCCGGGTGTGCCGTCCGGGCGGGACGATCGGGCTGATCTCCTGGACCCCGGCCGGTTTCATCGGACAGCTGTTCGCCACCGTGCGTCCGTTCGTGCCGGCCCCGCCGCCGGGCGTCCAGCCGGCGCCCCGGTGGGGCGATCCCGACTACGTCACCGACCTGTTCGGTGACGGGGTGACCGAGCTGCGGTGTGAGCGGCGGATGTTGCGGGTGGACCGGTTCGCCACCGGAGCCGAGTTCCGCGACTTCTTCCGCGACAACTACGGGCCCACTCTCGGCGCCTATCGCAACGTCGGGGACGACGCCGTCCGGCGTGCCGAGTTGGACGTGGCACTGGCCGGCCTCGCCGACGACGCGCTGATCGACGGTGCGATGGACTGGGAGTACCTGGTGGTCACCGCCCGCAGAGCCGGGTGAGCCGATAGCGTCGGAGCGGGCTGGGTCACCGGCCCGCTCCAGCGCGACCGAGAGGAATCATCGATGCTGCGTTTCGGGATCATCGGCACCAACTTCATCAGCGAATGGTTCACCGCGGCCTGCCGGGCCACCGGTCGTGCCGAGGCCGCCGCGGTTTATTCTCGCGACCTCGGACGCGGCCAGGCCTTCGCCGACGCTCAGGGCATCGGATCGGCGTTCGACGATCTGGACGCCCTGATCGACGCGGTTGACGCGGTTTACATCGCCAGCCCGAACGCCGCGCACCATCCGCAGGCGATGCGGGCCCTCGCGGCCGGCCGGCATGTGCTGGTTGAGAAGGTGATCGGCACCTCGGCCGTCCAGGTGGAGGAGATCTTCGCCGCCGCCCGAGCCGCGGGCGTGATCGCGATGGAGGCGGTGCGCAATGTGCACACCCCCGCGCATCAGCTGGTTCGTTCGACGCTGCCCGAGCTGGGTGCGCTGCGGCATGCCCGGTTCGAGAAGCTGCAGTATTCGTCGCGCTACGACCGGTTCCGGGCCGGCGAACTGCTGAACGCCTTCGATCCGTCGCTGGGCAACTCGGCACTGGCCGACATCGGCGTCTACTGCCTGCAGCCGGCACTGGACCTGTTCGGCATCCCGCCGCGGACGTCCGGGGCGTCGGTGTGGCTGGCGAACGGCTTCGAGGGCGGCGGCAGCCTGCAACTCGACTACGGCACCCTGGTCGCCGACGTCGTCTACTCCAAGATCGCCGCCGGTCTCGGCCCGAGCGTGATCTACGGCGAGGACGCCGCCCTCACCATGGACGACCCGGGCGAGCTGTCCCGGATCGAACTGCACCCACGCGGCGGTGCCAGCCGGCTGCTGCTGCCCGGTCCACGGGTCGCCCCGGCCGACACCATGCAGCACGAGGTGCTCGACTTCGTCGACCAGGTGGATGCCGGCGCCATCGACCCGCGTTGGGCCGAGTTGACCCTCGCCAGCCGCCGGATCATGGACGAGCAGTTGGCGCGCGGCCCGCGCTGACGTCTGCGGTCGGTCTGTCAGCGGCCGGCGAGGACGGCAACGACCTCCCGCGCCGCACCGGCGGCCGACTGCGGATTCTGGCCGGTCACCAGGCGCCCGTCCACCACCACGTTCTCGGTGAAGTTCGGGGCGGCCACGTGCGTCGCACCCCGGGCGCTCATTTCTTCGGCCAGCAGGAACGGCACCACCTCGGTCAGGCCGACAGCCTCCTCTTCGGCGTTGCTGAAGCCCGTCACCCGCCGTCCGTCGACCAGATGCGTGCCGTCGGCGAGGGTCAGGTTCAGCAGGGCCGCGGGACCGTGGCAGACCGCGGCGACGACACCGCCGCTCTGATAGACCTCGCGCCCGACTCTGGCGACGTCCGGAGAGGTGGGAAAATCCCACATCGTCCCGTGACCGCCGACGTAGAACACCGCGTCGTAGCCGGCGGCGTCCACGTCGGCGAGGGCGGGCGTGTGGGCGAGTAGGCGGGCGACCTGCGGATCGTTGAGGAACTCGTCCTGGACCGGGTCGCCGATCCGGCGGCCGTCCTGCGGGGGGACGCCGCCCTGTACCGAGGCGAAGTCGACCGTGTAGCCGGCAGCGGTGAACACCTGCCACGGCTCGGCGGCCTCGTCGATGTAGAAGCCGGTCTTGCGGATGCCGCCGAGGTCGTCGTGGCTGGTGAGCACCAGCAACACCCGGGCGGTGGAGGAAACAGTCATCGGAAGGCCTTTCGCAGGGGAGTTGCGTCCGGATGGGGACGCCTCCCCAGGCTAGGAATCGTGCCCACCCGGGCAGTAACCGGGCCGCCGATGGCGGGCATCGGCGCTCCGATGACGGGCGCGGCTCGCGGCTACGATCAGCGCACCGAGCGGGCCGCCGCGACAACGGACGCACGCACCGCGAGCACCGCCGAGTCGGGTAGCGCGGCCGGCTTCCGGGTGGCGACGTAGATCGTGTTCAGGGGCGCGAGTTCCGGCTCGTGCAGCTGCACCAGCGCGCCACAGGCCAGCTGTTCGCGCACCAGATAGTCCGGCAGCACCGTCATGCCCGCGCCGTCCAATGCCAGCCGCAGCAGGGTGCGCAGATCTGGGGCGATCACCCGCACGTCCAGCTGTTCGGGGCGACGTCCGAAGACGCTGCGCCAGTAGCGGCGGATGATCGGCAACTCCGGCCCGTAGCTGAGCACCGGGATGGCGTCGAGGTCGCCCGTGCCTGCCCATGCCGGGCCGGCGACCAGCAGGAACTCCTCGTCGTACACCGGTTCGGCGGCCAAATCGGAACCCCGGACGGGCAGTGCGCTGACCAGCACATCGACGGCGCCGGCGCGCAGGTCGTCGACGAGTTCCTCCGCCTGGCCGAATCGTGCCGCCACCCGCACTCCGTCCGGTAGCGGAGTTCGCAGCAACGCGGGGAGGATCACCTCGGAGAGGAACTCGGCCGGCCCGCCCAGGAACACGGTGCGGGACGCTTCGGCTCCGGACGGTGCTGTCGCGGCCGCCAGCGCGTCGATCGGGCCGGCGATCCTGGCCAGCAGTTCGGCCCCCCGCTCGGTCGGACGCACTCCGGCCGGGCTGCGCTCCAGCAGCCGATGGCCGAGGTGCCGCTCCAGCCGGGCGATCTGCTCCGACACCGAGGACTGCGCCGATCCGAGTTCATCGGCAGCCGCCGAGAAGGACCCGGCCCGGCACACCGCGACGAACACCCGCAGTGCGTCCCACGAGGTCAGCTGCGTCATTCCCGACCCCCGCCGATGGGCTGCAGGCTATCTGCGCGGACCACGACGCAACCCCAGACGGCCGGACGCCCGAGTGCGTCGGTAGGGCCGGCCCAGTCGGTGAGGGCGAACCCGCCGATCCGGGTCGCGGGGGCTGGTGCGATGTCGGGTCCGAGCACGTCGATCCGGCCCGGCTCGTCGGCGACACCGACTTTCACCAGGGCTTCCTTGCGCACCCAGAGCCGGGTGAATTCCAGGAGCGGGTCGGCGGCGGTGTCCAGCCAGGCCTGCTCGCGCGGGGTGACCGCGGTGCGCGGGATCGAGCCGGCGATCCGCTCCACGTCGATGCCGCATTCGGACGTCGCGGCGACGGCGGCAACGTGGCCGCGGGTATGGCTCAGGCTGACCCATACCTCTGGTTGGCCAACGATCGAGGGCCGTCCGTGATCGGTGGAGCCGCAGCGCGGGCAGTGCTGCTGCAGCCGCACCCGCTCGGGCACGACGCCGAGCAGTTCTCCGGCGCAGGCCCGGACCAGCAGGTGGGCCGCACGGTAGGCGTCCCGGTCGGCGGCGAATCGCAGCCGGTCGTGCCGCGCCTGCTCAGCCCCGGTGAGTTCGGCGTCCACCGACACCTCGCCGACCGGCGCGAACCGGGCGATGGTCACGCCGCCTCGATCGCCTCGGTGAGCAGCGCCGCGACCCGGCTACTGACCGGACGGCGGACGAGTTCGGCGTGGCTGGCGGGCAGTTCGACGATGCGCACGTTCCCGACGGTATGCGCTCGCCAGCCCTCGGCGTCCAGATGCGTCTCGGGACGCGGCGCGCCGGCCACGACGACAGTGAGGTCACCGTCCAGTGCGGCGGGCGGCGGCGTCCGGACCAGTCGGGCGGCTTCGATCACGCTGACGATGCAGCCGTCCACCAGCACCGACGGCAGCGCGGCCAGGGCACTGCCCGAGTCGCGCAGCAACCCGGCCACCCGCTCCCGGGTGAGCGGTATGTCGTCGTCCGGGGCGTCCAGGCCGGCCAGCCGCAGGATGCCGATCAACGCCTCGGCTTCGGTCGGTTCGGCCAGGTGGTGCCACTGTTCGGCCGGGTAGGCGTCCAGCAGGGTGACGGCGCCGACGCTCTGACCTTCGGTGCGGGCCAGTGCCGCGACGGCGTGGGCGGCCATGCCGCCCAGCGACCAGCCGGCGACGTGGAACGGCCCGTCGCCCACCACGGTGCGGATCGCGGCCAGCTGCCGTCGGGCCAGTGCAGTGAGATCGGCGACCGGCTCAGGAGAACCGGTGCCGGTGCCGGGTGCCTGAATGGTGTGCACCCCGAGGTCGGACGGCAGGTCGGCGAGCAGGCTGGTGTAACACCAGCCCAGGCCGCCGGCCGGCGGCAGCAGGAACAGGGGCGGGCGATCGGTCCCGGGCCGCAGGGTGAGCACTTCGGCGAAGTCGTCGATAAGTTCCCGGCCGGCACCGCTCAGAGTTCCGCTGATCAGCTCGGCGAGCCCGGCCGCGGTCGGATGCCCGAACGCCTCGGCCAGGCCGATGTCGACGCCCAGGTCGTCGGCGAGCCGTCCGAGCAGCCGCAGCACCGACAGCGAATCGCCGCCGAGGGCGAAGAAGTCGGCGTCCACCGAGACCGCAGGCAGCCCGAGCACCTCGGCCATCACCGCCGCCACCCGCTGCTGCAGCAGGTCACGCGGCACCTCGCCGTCGACTCCGGACGCCGCGGGCGCCGGCTGCCGGGCAGCGATTTCGGCCAGCGCACGCCGGTCGGTCTTGCCGCTGGGGGTCAATGGGATCGCGTCGACGTCGATCCAGCGGGTGGGCATGAACGAAGGTGGGAGTGCGTCGGCGGCGGCCGCACGGAGAACCTCGCGCACCTCGTCCGCGGTGTCGGGCGAGGCGACGAACCAAACGGCGAGGGAGCCGTCGACGACCCCGACTGCCACCTCGGTCGCTCGGCCGGCGGAGAGGTCTCGACAAGCTCGACCAGCGGAAAGCGCCGCTTCGATCTCGCCGAGTTCGATCCGTTGGCCGCGGATCTTCACCTGGTCGTCGGTGCGGCCCAGGTAGCGCAGCGCGCCGTCCGGACGCCACGCGGCCAGGTCGCCGGTGCGATACAGCCGTCCCCACTGCGTGTCGACGAAGCGTTCCGCGGTGAGGTCCGGACGGCCCAGGTAGCACTGCGCCAGCTGCACGCCGCCCAGCCACAGCTCGCCGGTGACGCCGACCCCGGCCGGCTGCAGTGCGGCGTCCAGAACGAAGCAGGTGGTGTTCCAGATCGGACGGCCGATCGGCACGCTGTGCCCGTCGGCCGCGTCTGCGGCGGTGCAGTCCCAGACGGTGACGTCGACGGCGGCCTCGGTCGGACCGTAGAGGTTGGTAGGCCCCACGCCGAACCATTTCAGGCTGCCGGCGACCAGGTCAGGGGTGAGCGCCTCACCGCTGGCGACCAGGTGCCGGACGCGGGCTTCAGCGACCCGTTCCCGAGCCGGCCGGTCGCCGAGGAAGGCGCGCAGCATGGACGGCACGAAGTGCAGCACGGCCACCTGTTCGGTGACGATCAGCTCGGCCAGCGCCCGCGGGTCGCGGTGCGCGCCGGGCGGTGCGATCACCACGCAGCCACCGACCTGCAGCGGCCAGTACAGCTCCCAGATCGACACGTCGAACGAGATCGGGGTCTTGTGCAGCACCCGCTCACCAGGCGCCAACCGGAGGTGGTGCTGCATCCAGGCCAGCCGGTTATCAATGGCTCGGTGCCCGATCAGCACACCTTTCGGACGACCGGTCGAGCCCGAGGTGAACAGCAGATACGCCGCGGCGTCCACGTCACCGGGCGGCTCCCCCGGGTACGGCTCACCGGCGGCCAGCGCGTCCGGATCGTCGACCACTGCGACGACGCCGGCATCGTCGAGCATCGCTTCGACCCGGGCCGGCGGCAGGTCGGGATCGATCGGGCAATAGACCGCGCCGAGCAGTGCGATCGCGTGAATTGTCTCGTAAAGGCCGAAGCCGCGCGGCAGCCGGACGCCGACCACGTCACCGGCCCGGACGCCCGCCCGGACCAACCCGCCGGCGATCCGCCGAGCCCGGTCCAGCAGCTCGGCGTAGCTGCGGCTCTCGCCCGCGAAGACCAGCGCGGTGGCGTCGGGCGTACGGGCCGCCTGGGCGACGAACCGCTGCCCCAGCGTGGCATTGTCCCGCTCATGACTTGTCGCGTTGAACCCCTCAGTGACAAGGGAGTATTCCTCCGGCGGCAGCAGCGGCAGCCGGGCCACGTCGGCGTCCGGCTCGGCGCTCGCCCATACCCCCAGCCAGTGCCGCAGCCGGGCCAGGTGCCGATCCAGTGCGTCGGCGTCGTACAGCTCGGGGTGGGCGTCCAGCTCGAGCCGCACCCGCCGGCCGCGGCCGGGAACGCCGCGCAGGGTGAAGGTGAGGTCCTCCACCGGTCCGGCGGTCAGGTTGCGGACGGTGCCCGGCACCCCGCCGAGCGTCAGTTCCAGGTCGAACGGCAGCACGTTGACCTGCATGCCGAACAGTTCGGGTCCGCCGCGGCGGGCCAGCCGCCGGGTCAGCCACTCCTGGCGTTCGAACGGATGCTGCCGTAGCTGGGTCTGCTCGTCACGTGTCGCGGCCAGCGCGTCCGCCACGGTTCCCTGAGCAGGAACGGCGGCCGGCAGCACGTTCATCGCCGTGCACACCGTCCGGGCGGCGATCAGCTGCCCAAATCCGGGCAACGACCGGTTCATCAGCGGCAGCCCGATTCGTCCGGACGCCGTGCCGAGCAGCCGTCCGACATAGCTGCCGGTGGCGGCGGTGACCAGGTCGGCCCAGGTGACACCCAGCCGGCGGGCGCCCCGCACCAGCGCCGTCTGTGCCTCGGCCTCCAGATCGATGGCGCGACGGATGGCCCGCGGCCGCGGGGTCGCAACCCCGCCGGCCAGCGAGGCCGGATCGGTCATGGTGGCCAACCGGGCGTCCCAGAACTCCTCCGACTCAGCCGCCCGATGGTCTTCGGCGACCAGATCGGCGAGCGCGATCGCCTCGGCAGGCTCAGCGCCGTCGTAGAGCGCAGCGATCCGGCGCAGCAACTGCTGCGCGCCATAACCGTCCAGCACCACGTGATGGGCGGCGTGCCACCACCAGGTCGTGCCGTCGGCCAGCCGAACCAGGCCGGTCCGGGTCACCTCACCGGCCAGCAGGTCGAGCGGACGGCCCAACTCGGCGTCGATCAGGGCGGTGGCGGCGTCCCGGTCGGCGGCCTCCTGGACCAGCAATTCGACCGGAGCGGTCGGACGCACCCGCTGCCGGGGGCCGTCGGGGGTGGTGGCGAACTCGACCCGCAACTGCTCGAACTCGGCGTAGCCGGCGGCAATCGCCTGGGCCAGCGCGGCGGCGTCCACGGCACCGCTCAGCTCCACCACCTCGGCGGTGGTGTAGGCCGGGTTGCCGGGGTCGAGCTGGTGGGCGAAGAACAAGCCCAGTTGGGCTGGCGTGAGGGCAAGCCAGTCCTCGCCGGCGCCGGTCCTGGGGTCTCGACAGGCTCGACGAGCGGTGGAATCGCTAGGCGGCAACGGAACCAGCCTGCCGACGTAGCCAGTTCAGGGTGGGGCTGCGGGTGAACTCACCGAAGTCCAAGTCGAGCCCGTCGTCGGCCAGCGCATCCAGGAAGTCGAACGCGCGCAGCGAATCCAGACCGAGCTCGAACAGGTCGGAATCCGGATCGGCGAAGAACGCGGTCAGCGCGTCCGGCGCCAGCAAACCCGACAGGGCGCTCTGGATCCGCTCATCCCAGCCCCCCGCCTCGGACGACTCGTCGTCGGACCGCAGCGCGCCGAGCACGTCGTCGGCCAGGATCACCACGCCGCAGCAGGACGCGATCAGTTCCAACGCGCGGCGGTGCTGCTCGGCCCCCAGGTCGGCCACCGCGTCGGCGACGACGAAGGGGTGGATCTCGCGCTGGAAGGCGTCCAGGGCAGTGGCGGTGACGCCGATGTGGGCGTAGACGCCGGTGATGATCAGCTGGTCACGCCCGGCGGCGGCCAGCCGGTCAGCCAGGTCGGTGCGGGCGAACGCGCTGTAACGGTGCTTCTCCACGATCGCGTCGGTTTCGGACGGCGCCACCTCGGCCACGATCGCGGTGTGCACCGGATCGGTGCTCATCCCGGGACCCCACAGGTCGCCCTGCAGGCCGCGGTCGGCCGGGTCCTGGTCGCCCTGCTGCGCGGTGTAGAACACCGGCACTCCTGCGGCGCGGGCAGCCTGCACGATCTGCTCGGTGGCGGCCAGCGCACCGGCCAGGGCCGGGCAGCCGTCGGTGAACGGGGTGACGAAATAGCGTTGCAGATCGTGCACCAGGACGGCGGCGCGGCCGGCGTCCAGCTCCCAGGTGGCGCGGCTCACCGGCAGGTCGTGCAGCGGGGCCTCGTAGTCGATGCCGACGGGCAGGGTCATCGGTGCTCCTTCGATGGTGCGGCCGGTTGCGGCACGGCCTGGGGGGCGAGGGTGGTGGCGAGCAGCCGGCGCAGTTCCCGGCGGCTGTTCTTGCCGACGTGGGTGGCGGGCAGCTCGTCGAGGAAGACGATGTCGTCGGGCACCTTGTAGGTGGCCAGCCCGGCCGCCCTCAGATGGCCGACCAGGTCGGGTCGCTCGGCGTCCGGCTCGGTGCGGGCAACCAGCACGACCCGCTCGCCCAGATAGGCGTCCGGGACGCCGACCGCGACCGCGTCCAGCACCGCGGGATGGGTAAGCGCGAAGCCCTCCAGCTCTTCGGTGGAGACCTTCTCGCCGCCACGGTTGATCTGGTCCTTGTCGCGTCCGGTGACGATCAGGTGGCCGCTGGGCAACCGGCGGACCAGATCGCCCGTGCGGTAGTAGCCGTCAGCGGTGAACGAGTCGGAGTCGGCCTGCGGCGAGGCGTAGTAGCCGCGGATCGTGTACGGGCCGCGGGTCAGCAGGCTGCCCTCGGCACCCTCGGGCACGTCGCGGTCCTCGGGGTCGACGATGCGTACCTCGTCGTCGGGGCTGATCGGCCTGCCCTGGGTGGTGAACACCAACTCGTCCGGGTCGTCGGCGCGGGTGTAGTTGACCAGGCCCTCGGCCATGCCGAAGACCTGCTGCAGCCGGGCACCCAGCACCTCTCGGACGGCCGGCGCCACCGAATCGGCGAGCCGAGCGCCTCCCACCTGCACGGTGCGCAGCGTGGCGAGATCCGGACGCCGGCGTTGCGCCGCCGAGATCCAGGCCTGGGCCAGCGGCGGCACAAGGGCGACATCGGTCACCCCGTGCTCGGCGATCAGCCGGAACGCCGTCCGCGGGCTGGGGTCACGGGCCAGCACCACCGCGCCACCGGTGTGCAGCACGCCGAGGATGCCCGGCGAGCTCATCGGGAAGTTGTGCGCGGCCGGCAACACGATCAACGCCCGGGTCGAAGCGTCCAGCCCGCAGATCTCCGCACTGGCCCGCACCGAGTACAGGTAGTCGGCGGCCGTCCGCGGGATCAGCTTCGCCACCCCGGTGGTACCCCCGGACAGCTGCAGAAAGGCAGTCTCCTCGGCACCCGGGCCCTTCTCGTCACCCGGGCCCCTCTCGTCATCCCGGCGAACGCCGGGATCTCCCTCCGCAGTATCCGCAGCCTCGGACGCCCACGTCCCCACGTCGATCAACGTCGGCGGCTCAACCCCACGGTCGGCGACCTGCGCCGACACCGTGTCGAACAGCGCACGATGATCGACCCGGTCGGCCCCAACGGCCACCACCAGCGCGGCCGCGTCGGCCAGCACACAGAACTGGGTGAGCTCCAGCTCACGATGGGTGGGCAGCGCGAACACCGGAAGCGCACCGAGCCGGAACAGGCCGAGCACCACCTCGACGTATTCGGTGATGTTCGGCAGCGCGACCACCACCCGGTCACCGGGCTCCACACCGGCCCCGCGCAGCCGAACAGCAGCCGCGCGGGCCCGCTCGCCGAGTTCGGCGTAGCTCCAGCGCTGCGGGGTGCCGGCGGCGTCCTGTCCGGCGACAGCCAGGTTGTCGGCGAATCGGCTGGTGCGGTCTTCGATGAAGGCGGCGAACGTTTCATCGGTCCAATAGCCGGCCGCACGGTAGCGCGCACGGACGTCCTCGGGCCAGCTCCGAACCGGGGCCACCGGTGATCGGCTCACAATCCCACCGCCTTCAGCATCGTGGTCAACTTGGCGCCGGTCTCGCGGACTTCGGCGTCAGGGTCGGAGCCGGCGACGATGCCCGCCCCGGCGTACAGCCGCAGCCGGTCGCCGTCCAGGACGCCGGCGCGGATGGCGATGGCGAACTCACCGTCGCCGCTGCCGTCCACCCAGCCGACCACCCCGGTGAGCGGCCCGCGGTCCTCTTCGAGTTCGTCGATCGCCCGTAGCGCGGCCTTGGTCGGCGCCCCGCCGATGGCCGGCGTCGGGTGCAGCAGTTGGGCCAGGTGCAGGGCGCTGGGCGCGGCCGTTCCCGCCGCGAGCGTGCCGCCGATCCTGGTGCCGAGGTGATGCAGGGTGTCGGTGGAGACGATCCGCGGCTCGTCGGCCACCACCCCGTCACAGACCCCGGTGAGGGACTCGACGATGGCTTCGACGACGAACGCGTGCTCGTGCCGGTCCTTGGCCGAGCCGAGCAGGGTACGGACGCGGTGCGCGTCCTCACCGACGTCGGACGCCCGCGGCACCGATCCGGCCAGCGGCAGGCTGCGGACGACGCGTCCGCGGCGGCTGACCAGCAACTCGGGACTGGCACCGAGCAGCACCGGGCCGTCCGACTCGTTCGTCAGCGGCACCCGGAAGACGTAGCGGCCGGGGCGGTCGGTGAGCAGCCGGGCAACGATCGCGTCGGCGTCCAGCGGCGGGTCGCTGCGCACCTCGAGGTTGCGTCCGAGCACCACTTTCTCCAGGCGTCCGGCCTCGATCCAGCCCAGGGCGGTCCGCACGCGATCGGCGTAACCGGCGCCGCTCGGCTGCTCGGTGACCTGATGCCGCGCGGCCGACAATCGCGGCGCCACCAGGGCGGACGCCGGCGCGGCGGTGAGTGCCACCCGGTGCGCGATGCCGGGCGCGTCCGGACGGAAGGGCAGCACCACTAGCGCCCGCTCGCCCGGCGACAGGGACGCCACCACCCGATCGGCCCAATCCGGACCACTGCCCTGCGATGTCGACAGCACCGTGCCGGCGTTCATGGTGTCCCCGGCGAACAACGGGGAAGGCAGCTGCACCGCGGGCGGCTGCCCGCATTCGATGAGTTCGGTCACAGCGAGGCGCCGCCATCCACGAAGACCTGTTGCAGGGTGACCTGCCGGGCGGCGTCCGAGAGCAGGAAGCAGACCACGCCGGCGACATCATCGGGGGCCCCGATCCGGCCCAGCGGAATGCCGACGCGGAACGCCTCCGGGTCGCCGCCGATGGTGCGGGCCGGACCGGTCTCGGGATCGGCCCACAGTTCCCGCAGCATCGGGGTGTCGGTCGAACCGGGTTCGACCACGTTGCAGCGAATGCCGCGGGCCGCCAGTTCCAGGCCGGCGCAGCGGGCCAGCGCCGAGGCGGCCGCCTTGGACGCCGCATAGGCCAGCATGTTCAGCCGCGGCACCCGGGCGGCGTTCGAGCTGACCACCACGATCGCGGCGCCGTCGCGCAGCCGGGGCGCACCCTCCTGCAACAGGTGGAAGACGCCGGTGGCGTTGACCGCGAGATGCCGCTGCCAGGCAGCTTCGGAAGTGTCGATGAGACCCGCCGGTTCGAGCAGGCCGGCGGTGCTGACCAGGCCGTCCAGCGGTCCCTCGGCAGCGGCGGCGCTCAGGGCGTCGGCGACCGCGGCCCGATCGGCGATGTCGCCGGCCAGGATCAGCGGAGCCGGTCCGCCAGCGGCCACGACCCCATCGGCGGCGACCGCCAGACCGTCCGCATCACGGTCCAACAGGCTCAGAGCGACTCCCTGCCCGGCCAGCTGCCACGCCACCGCGCGACCGATACCGCCGGCCGCACCGGTCACGACGATGCGCCGTTGCGAGGGGGTGCTCATGCGCTGATAGTAAGGCAAGCCTTACCTACATTCTTACCCGGACTACTACGCGGACGGCGCCGTCCGAGCCCGGTTACTCGGCGGAGGTGGGCTCCGTGGGGCTCGCAGCGGTCTCCGGGCCGTCCGGACGCGGTTGGTCCTCCTGCGCCGCGGTGATGAGGTCGGCGCACATCTCGTAGCCGAGTCGTCCGCTGTTGAGACACAGGTCGTAGCGCCGGGGATCACCGAATCGGGTGTTGGTGAAGAACTGCTGGTACCGGCTGCGGATCTTGTCCATCTTCGCGATGTACTTCTCGGCGTCCTTGGCCGGCACGCCGTCCACCTCGACCGCGCGGGCGATCTTGGCGGCCGTGTCGGTGCTGTAGACGAAGGTGCTCAGGCAGGGTTGCTTGGCGCTGCGCAGCACCGAATCGGCGCAGCGACCGATGAACACCGCCGGCGCGACCCGCGCCGCCTCAGTGATCACCTCGGCGATCGCGCCGTACATGCGATAGGGCAACGAGTAGGTTTCGGCGTCGAAGCCGGCGATGACGGACATGTCGAAGTAGGTGCCGGTCACCACGCGTTCGTCGAAGGTGGCCAGCAGATCGGCGGCCAGGCCACGCTTGCTCGCGGCCTCCTGCAACACCCGGGTGTCGTACAGCTCCATGCCGGTGCGTTCGCTGATCAGCCGCCCGATCTCGCGGCCACCACTGCCGAACTCACGATTGATCACGATCGAGCGGTGCATCGCTGTTCCTCTCAGCCGGTTCGATTCGGACGAAACCCTTTCTTGCACGCTACGCCCGTAGGGCAGGCTACGCCCGGCCTTTGCATGAGGTCAGGGTCGATAACTAAAGCTGCTTCCGCAAGATGCGTCACATCAGGCACGCACACCGCATGCATGAGTGGGCGTCCGGGTTCCCATCCAAGTGTTCCGAACGAACCAGCTCGGAGGCACGGGCCTACTACGCTCCCGCCATGACTGATGCACTGTGGAGCGGCGTACTCGGGGTCATAGTTGGCGCGGTGATCACGGTGGCAGCGTCCTACTTCCAGCAGCGCTGGTTGAATAGGCAGCGCGACAAGGAGCGGCGCGAACAACTGCGCTACGAGTTAGCTCGCGACCTGATGCGCTGTCGCTTGGAATGGGAGAAACTTCTCGCTCCCCTCAACGAGATCCCGTTGGTGTTTGGTGATGATTCTGAAGCTCTCCGGCTTTACCGGGCAGTCCTCCATGGACAGGTAGGCGACCAGAAGAACAACGATCTGGCCGACCTGATCCAGCACATCGGGCGTTCTGCCGGCCTAAGCGCCAGTGTCACGTCATCATCTGACGTGCGAGTGGGATTCGTACCTAGGGGCGAGAGTCCGTCCTAGCACCCACATCCAGGGCTCTGCATAGGAGGCCGTGACTCGGCCCTACTCGGTGCTCTACCTCCGGCGCGCCGTGGTCGCGTTGCCTGGTTGCACTTGGACACTTGAGGGCGTGCTATCAGACTCGCTGAGCCTCCTTGGTGCGGTGGTGACTGCGCTCGGTCTGATGGTCGTCAGTCCGTACGAAGTTGGCGCCCTACTACCGCGCATCGGCAAGCGGCTCGCAAAGAGTTGGAACCTACTGCTGCGTCACCCGCAACCGACTCCACGATCGTCCTCACCGACTCCACCGGCCGACAGCCTCACTGGGTACGTCTCGGTAACCCTCCTTGCGGAGCCGGAACCAAACACCACTGAGGAACGCGTCGCGACACTGGAGCGACAAGCAGCACAGCTGCGTAAAGAATTGAACGCTCTGCAGGACGGACAAGAGAAGGCAAAGGCGGTCCTCACCGACCGGCTCGACGCCCTGGGTGCGGAGCTTGTCACCGTTCAGTCCACACTCCGCGATCAGGAGGTCGAGGAACACACGCTGAACGGCAAGGGTCTCCCTCTGGCGGCTATTGGGCTCATCCCTTCCGCCCTGCCCGCGGCTTGGCTGAACGGTCCGGCAGGAGGGCTCGTTCTCCTGCCGCTGGTTATCGGAGTGTACGCAGGAGGGGTTTGGTTGCACCGGGCGCGACGCGACATTGTGGAGGGCTGGCAACGGGGCGGCGAGCCCGGTCGACAGGCCTAAGAAGCACCCACTTCAGCCGCCATGTACGTCTCAGGAGCCGGGCATATGCCCCACCCGAACTGGTGATGTGCGGCAGCGGCGAAAATTGGCACGCCGCACAGCGCAAGGGTGCGCCGGGGCCGTTCAGCACGCTGAGGCCGCACAACGAGACGCAGACGCGAAGGGCTGACACTCTGACTCATGTGACGTATCGAGGGTTGCTGCTGGACTTCTACGGGACGGTCGTTGAAGAGGATGGTCCAACCATCCGCAACATCGTCCGACAGATCGTGCGTGATCATCCAGAGCACTCAGCACCATGGCTCGCGCGGGAATGGGGTAGGGAATTCTCTGGACTGCTCGTGGCTTCGCACGGGCGCTCCTTCCGCACCCAGCGTGAACTGGGAATCGCGTCACTGACCACAGTGCTCAGAAACATCGGGTCCGCCCTTGATCCCGTGGAACTATCCGCAGACCAGTTCGCCTATTGGCAGTCGCCCTCCGTGCGCCCAGGAGCCGCCGCATTTCTGTCCGCGTGCCCCGTTCCTGTGTGCGTCATCTCCAACATCGACCGGGTGGACCTTGACGCGGCGATCAGCCACACCAAGTTGCCCTTACCTCTGACCATTGCCAGTGAAGAAGCCCGCTCGTACAAGCCGCGAGCAGAACTGTTTGAGGCGGGACTACGAGCGCTCGGTCTCGATCGTGCTGAGGTCCTCCACGTCGGCGACTCGTTGAGTTCGGACATTGCCGGAGCAAACGCGCTCGGAATCCACGTAGCTTGGGTCAACGAACAACAACGAACAGCTCCCGCGGGCGCGAGGATACTCCGACAGTGCAGTGACCTACGTGATCTACTCTCGCTCTTCGAGGACTGACCCGATAGATCGCTCGTTGTGACCGGTCGGTTCCCGCCGATGGCGCTTTGGAGGACGGCAGTCGCTCGCTAAGGAGTCACTCAGTCGGTGTGGGAGTGGCATGCAGCCGAGGCATTGACCTGCTTGCAGATCTGGGTGGGCCTAACTGGACTTGAACCAGTGACCTCCGCCTTATCAGGGCGGCGCTCTAACCGTCTGAGCTATAGGCCCGCGTGGGCGGGAACACCGAGTGACAACACTACCGACTCTGGTGCCGCCCGCTCAAATCGTGTCCACCCGTGGGTCGGCCCGGACCGCTTCACGTGTAACGGTCCGGGCCGACATCGCAGTCACGGACGTTCGGCGCTGACCTTCCAGCCCGACTCGGTCTTCTGCCCGTAGACCGCCACCAGGCTCTCGTAGCCGCGGAAGCTGCGTCCGTTGGTGCCCTTCATCGTGCAGGTGAAGCTGACACTGAGCGAACCGCGAACCGTCATGTCGGTCGAGTCCAGAGTCGGCTTCATCCGGTCGATCGAGTTCACCCGGGACGGCGTGCAGGCGATCGTGCTGGCCTTGATCTTGGTGCCGGACGGCTGCCGGAAGTTGATGCTGCACCGCGCGTTCTTCAGCGAACCCGGCTTCTTGCACGAGTTGACCAGGTCCTTGGTGGCGGAGCGGAACGACTTCAGTGCGCTGTCCGAGAGCTGCACCCGGATGCTGTACACGTTGGTGGAGGCGATGAGTCCTTCGACGACCACCTTGGTCTTGCTGAACGTGTAGGTGTCACCCGTGCTGGCCAGCGTGTAACCACCGGGGAACACCTCGATGGCGTCCACATCGCCGACCGCAATGCCGTTCACGGTCAGTCCGGTATCAGCCGGGCTGAACGGGCTCATCGACAACCGGGCTGCGATCCGGCTCATGAACCAACGTCCGTCGCTGCTGATCAGGGTGAACTTCTCGGTCTTGGGGCGATCGTTGATGGTGTAGTCGGCCTGAATCTGGGCGCTGTACTTGGACGACTCCAGTTCGGTCAGCTTCAGGTCGGTGATCGGGTTCGCCTGCACGGCGGCGGTCATCACTTCCTTGGTCAGGAAGGTGCGATCCGGCAGATCACCGCGAACCAGGCCGAAGATCGTGTCGGGATCGGACGCGGCCAGCGCGTCGAAGTACTTCTGGACGGTCTCCGTCGCCGAACCGGTCCCGACGCCGGTGCCCTGGCTGGCCTGCGGCGACGCGGAACTGCTCGGCGTTCCGGTGGTGCCCTGGTTGTTCTTGCCCAGCTGCATCAGGCCGAACACCAAAGCGATGATGACGAGCACCGCACCGCCGATGATCAGCGGCATCTTGTTGCCGCCCTTGGCCGGCTGCCCGGGCGGCGGCGGCGGAGGAGTTCCCCAGCCCGGACCGGGGGCTCCGGGGCCACCGGGCGCTCCCGGGGCCTGGTAGCCCGGCTGAGAGCCCACCGGCTGGCCGAAACCGGCCGCGGGCTGCTGACCGAAACCGCCCTGCGGCGGCTGCTGGCCGGGCTGGCCGTAGCCCGGCTGCTGATAGCTCGGCTGGCCGTAGGCGGGTTGACCGTAGCCGGGCTGCCCACCGGGCGGTGCGTAGGGGCTACCTGCCGACGGAAACTGCGGACTGTGCTCGGGCTGTCCGGGATCGTTGGGACGGTTGGGATCAGTCATGCCAGGTGCCTCCGTTAAGGATTGGGGGACCCGGACATGCTAACGGCAGATGAGGGTCAGTCCTCGGCAAGAGTGAGTTCGAGACCACCGAGAATGTTCGCCGACAGGTTGTACAGGAACGCCGTCAGAGTGCCGATCGCAGTCAACAGCACCACATTGATCACCGCGATCAATGCCGCGACGCCGAGCACCTTGTTGGTGTTGACGAAGTCCTCGATCCGGACCTGGGTCTGGTCGTTCGGGTTGGAGAGCACGCTCTGCAGAATCGTGTTCACCGCGTCGAACAAACCGGACGCCCCGATCACCGACCACACCACATAAGTGGCGAACCAGAACATGATCCCGAAGGCGATGGAGAACAGGAACGACGTCTTCATCACCGACCACGGATCGATCCGGGACAGCCGGAGTCGCGCCTTGCGGGTGCGTCGCGACACCGAACGCGGTCCGGCACTCACCACCGACGGACGCGCGGGCTGAGCGGGCGCCTGCTCGCCGATCGCCGGCTGCACCCGGGTGGAGTCGGAGTCACCGGCGTCGCGGTGTTCGCCCGCCGTCCCCGGGTTCCAGACATTCCCGGCCACAGACGTGCTGGACTTGCCCTGCTGGTCGCTCATAGTCCTCCTCGACCCTCGTCAGTCGACGGGATTCTGCGGGTCGCCACCGTCTGAATCAACGGCGTCCGGCCCAACGGTATCCGACGCTGGCACGGTATCCGACACCGCCCCTTGGGTCGATTCTTCCCCATCGGCGCCGTTTTCCACCTCAGCGCCGCTCTCCGGGTACAAGGCGATCACCGACACCGAGTCGTCGCCCTGCACATGGACGAACTTCACACCCATCGTGTCGCGTCCCTTCGGCGGCACCTCGCTCACCGAGGAGCGGATGATCTGCCCCGACGTCTTGATCGCCATGATCTCGTCGTTCTCCTGGACGACCAGCCCGCCGACCAGCGAACCGCGGTCGTCGTTCAGCTTCATCGCCTTGATGCCCAGACCACCTCGGCCCTGCTGCCGGTACTCCGAGACCGCCGTCCGCTTCGCGAAACCACCGTCGGTGACGGTGAACACGAAGCGGTCGTCCTCGGGCATGTCGGCATCGATCACCGCCATCGACAGCAACGTGTCGTCGCCACGGAACTTCATCCCGGTCACCCCGGACGTCGCCCGTCCCATCGGCCGCAGCTGCTCGTCACTGGCCGCGAACCGGATCGCCTGGCCCTTGCGCGAGATCAGCAGCACGTCGTCGGCCCACGAGCACAGCTCGGCGCCGATCAGCTCGTCATCTTCGTCGCGGAAGTTGATCGCGATCACGCCCGCCTGCCGCGGCGAGTCGTAGGCGTTCAGCGAAGTCTTCTTCACCAGGCCGCGGCGGGTGGCCAGCAGCAGGTACGGCGCGTCGGTGTAGCTGCGCAACGTCAGCACCTGGGCGATCCGCTCCTCGGGCAGGAACGACAGCAGCCCGGCCACATGCCCGCCCTTGGCGTCGCGGCCGGCCTCCGGCAGCTGCCACACCTTCGCCCGGTAGACCCGGCCGAGGTTGGTGAAGAACAGGATCCAGTGGTGGTTGGTGGTTGCGAACAGATGCTCCACCTCGTCGTCGGCCCGCAGGCTCGCACCGCGAACCCCCTTGCCACCGCGCTTCTGCGCCCGGTACTGGTCGGTCCGGGTGCGCTTGGCGTAACCACCGTGGGTGATGGTGACCACCATGTCCTCGTCGGGGATCAGGTCCTCGTTGGACAGGTCACCGTCGGCGGAGATGATCCGGGTGCGGCGGTCGGTGCCGTACTTCTCGACGATCTCGGCGAGCTCCTCGCCGATGATCCTGCGCTGCCGCTCGGGCCGGTCCAGGATGTCCTGCAGGTCGGCGATCAGCCGCTCCAGCTCAGCCAGCCGGTCGATGATCTTCTGCCGCTCCAGGGCCGCCAGCCGGCGCAGCTGCATCTCCAGGATCGCGTTGGCCTGCGCCTCGTCGATCTCGAGCAGTTCCATCAGCCCGGTGCGCGCGGTTTCGGCGTCCGAGCTGGCCCGGATCAGCGCGATCACCTCGTCGAGCGCGTCCAGCGCCTTCACCAGGCCGCGGTAGATGTGCGCCATCTTCTCGGCCTCGGCCAGCCGGAACGCCGTCCGGCGCTGAATGACCTGCAACTGGTGCTTGATCCAGTGCGACAGGAACTGGTCGAGCCGCAGCGTCCGGGGGACATCGTCGACCAGCGCCAGCATGTTGCAGCCGAAGGTGTCCTGCAGCTGGGTGTGCTTGTACAGGTTGTTCATCACCACCCGCGGCTGGGCGTCACGCTTCAGCACGATCACCAGCCGCTGACCGGTGCGCGCCGAGGAATCGTCGCGAATGTCGGCGATGCCGCTCAGCTTGCCGGCGTTGACCAGTTCAGCGATCTTGGTGGCCAGGTTGTCCGGGTTGCACATGTAGGGCAGCTCGGTGACCACCAGCAGGGTGCGGCCGGACTTGTCCTCTTCGATGTCGATGACCGCCCGCATCACCACCGAGCCACGTCCGGTGCGGTAGGCGTCCTCGATGCCCTTGCGGCCGACGATCAGTGCGCCGAGCGGGAAGTCGGGGCCCTTGATCCGTTCGATCGCCGCCTCGAGCAGTTCTTCCTTGGTGGCGTCGGGATGCTCCAGCGACCACTGGACGGCGTCGGCCACCTCACGCAGGTTGTGCGGCGGGATGTTGGTGGCCATGCCGACCGCGATGCCCGAGGAGCCGTTGACCAGCAGGTTCGGGAAGCGGGCCGGCAGCACCACCGGTTCGGTGTCGCGGTTGTCGTAGTTAGGCTTGAAGTCGACGGTGTCCTCGGTGATGTCGCGGACCATCTCCATGGCCAGCGGCGCCATCTTGCACTCGGTGTACCGCATCGCGGCCGCCGGGTCGTTGCCGGGTGAGCCGAAGTTGCCCTGACCGGCCACCAGCGGAGCCCGCATCACCCAGGGCTGCGCCAGCCGGACCAGGGTGTCGTAGATCGCCGAGTCGCCGTGCGGGTGGTACAGACCCATCACCTCGCCGACCACCCGGGAGCACTTGTTCCAGCCCCGGTCGGGCCGGTAGCCGCCGTCGTACATCGCGTACAGCACCCGGCGGTGCACCGGCTTGAGGCCGTCGCGGACGTCGGGCAGCGCGCGTCCGACGATGACGCTCATCGCGTAGTCGAGGTAGGAGCGCTGGATCTCGACGTTCAGGTCGATCTCGTCGGTGCGGGCCTGGGTCGGCTCGGTGCCGGCGTCGTCGTTGCCCTCGACCGGCTCGTC
>NZ_JASGEN010000008.1:0-30430 GCF_047606365.1 Micropruina sp.
ATACCCGCCGACGCCGGCACCGGCGCCGACAACCGCGGCGAGAGCGGTCGACGCGAAGAACATCGCGGCCCGCGAGCGCCGCGGCGTACGGGCGGGAGCGACCGGCGCGGCGGCCGGGGGAGCACCGAAGACGTTGCCCGGGACGTGTCCGCCGGGCATGGGGCCGGCGGGCGTCGGTCCGCTGGTCGTGGTGGGTGTCGGCGTCCACGCCCGATCCTCGGGGCGGGGCGTCTGCGGGGTCTGCCAACTGCTCATGTCACTGAGGTTGGCTCGCGATTCTGTGCGCTTCCTGTGGGCTTGCCATGGACTGTGTGTGGCTCGCGATCTCCTGAACGGGCGCCGCTTCCCGGTCGCGACGACAACCGTCCGTGTCCCTCCCAGCGCTCGACGGACCTGCTCATCGGAGGCACTCGGGCAGTAGGCTGAGGCGAGTGACAGACCCCCACCCCGACGAGACGGACGCCGAGCCTGACGACGATCAGCGGCGCCGGATCTCGGACCTGGCGGCGAATGTCACCCACCTCGCCGGGAGCGTGACGCACCTGGCGGCGGAGAACGTCACCCACCTGGCCGAGAACGTCAGCCATCTGGCCGAGGACGCCTGGAACCGGCTCGATTTCCGGCGCCGGCTGGTGCTGGCCGGGCTCGGGCTGCGGCAGGGCGTCCGCCGGATGCGCGGCTCGCTGGTGCCGATCCTGACCGCCGGCGTCGCCGCCTGGATCGCCTACGCCATCGCTCACGAACTGCTCGGCCACCCGACCCCGTTCTTCGCACCCATCGCTTCCTGGATCTGTCTGGGATTCACCTACAACCGCGTCCCGCGGAAGGTGCTCGAGATCGGTGCCGGCGTGGCGCTCGGCGTTGTCATCGGCGAGTTGATCCTGGCCGGTTTCGGTGCGGGCGGCTGGCAACTGGCCCTCGGACTGCCGATCGCGGCACTGATCGCCCGGGTGCTCGACCGCGGCGACCTGTTCACCATCCAGGCCGGGGTGAACGCCATGGTGGTGGTCGGCATGGGCACCATCGTCAGCCCGGTCACCGGCGCCGGCCCGTCACGCTTCCTGGACGCCGTTGTCGGCTCCGGTGTGGCGCTGCTGTTCACCGTGCTCTTCCCCGGCGACATCGTCTATCGGCCGCGTCGGTATGTGGCGAACCTGCTCGCCGAACTGGCGACCGCGTACAGCATGCTGGCCGAGGGCCTGCGCGAGGGGAACCGTGAGCGGCTCCGTGACGCGCATGCGCAACTGCGGGGCATCCAGGGCATCGTCGAGGACACCCACACGGTGCTGCAGTCGTCGGCGGACATCATCCGGCTCAGTCCGACGCTGCGCCGGCATCGGGCGCAGGTCGATGAGCTGAGCCGGCAACTGGAGCTCAGCACACGCGCGGCGCACACCACCGAAATGCTGTTGCGGCAGAGCCGGGGCGTCGTCGACGAGCGTGGGCCGCTGCCGATCATCGCCGGCCTGCTGGACGACACCGCCGCCGCGCTGCACGCCATGTCGGGGTCGGTGCGGCATTGGAACACCCCGAAGCGGGCACGCATCCTGGCCATCGAGTTGGCTGCGAAGTGCGCCCCGGGTGCGGCCAACATCACCGACTGGCGGCGCAACGTGCTGCTGTCGGTGATGCGTTCGGTCGCCATCGACCTGCTGCAGCTCACCGGGCTGTCCCGCGTCCAGGCACGGGTGTACCTGCCCGACGCGGCCGGCGACATCGGCGGCCCGGAAGCCGTGGTGACCGGCGACGAGGGCTCGGCCGTGTGGGGTGCCGCGGACTTCAAGGAGTGAGCCGACGCTGGTCGGGGATGCGCTGATCAAGTCCTTCTCCATCGTCATCCCGGACTTGATCCGGGATCTCTCCCGCCGGAGAGCCCGGGATGACGTGATGATCAGCGCTTCCTTGACGGGCGTTCAACCTCAGGGCAACGGCTCGCCCTTCATCATCCGAGACTTGTAGACGTTGCTGATCACCACGCCGTCCAGGAAGGTGGTGAGCCGCTGAGCCTCGGCGTCGAGCAGTTCGGTGTGCGCGGGGGAGAGTGGCGTGCAGGGAATCACCCGGACGCGACCCGCGTCGTCCTGCACCCAGCAGCCGACGATCCGGCCGTCGATCCACGCGGTGGTGCCGCCGTTGCCGTTGCTGTCGAACAGGTGCGGGACGAGTTCCGGCGCCACATAGAACGCCCGCTCGCGCCAGCCCATCGTGGTCGGGTCGAGGGTGGGCAGGAGGGTCGCCCAGGGCTCGGACGGCTCGTCGTCGAGCGTGTCGTCGCCGGGCAGCACGAATCCGGTGGCACCCGAGTCGAGCACCACCGGCACCGCGTCGACCTCAGCCAGCGCCGCCCGCACCGACGCTTTGGTGGCGCCGAGCCACCACACCAGGTCGGCCTCGGTGCCCGGACCGAACGCCGCCAGCCAGGACCGCACCAACCTGGCGTAGCCCTCCGCAACCGGCAGTGGCTCGGGCACGTCGCCCAGCCAGGTCTCGGTCAGCGTCCACAACGGCCGCGACGTCCGCCAATGGCCCTCGCTGTGCGCGCGGACGATGAGGTGCTCCGCGCCCAGCAGGATCAGCAGCCGGGGCGCGAACGGCAGGTCGGCGGCGGACCAGCGCGAGCCCGGCACGCCCTTCATCCGGCCGTGCAACTCCGGCAGTTCTTCGCGGAGCTGCCGGGCCGACAGCTCCGAGCCGTCGGCCAGCCGCTCCAGCACCGCGGACCGGGCCCGGTCGATCCATCGGGCGCCGTCGTCGGCCACCCCGTCCCGCTCCAGATCGCGGGTCAGCTGATTGCGTTGCTGGACGGCGACCCGCTCCGAGGCGCTGCCCCAGACCGCGGGCAGTGCCTCGACCGGGAACGCGAACAACGTCCGCCGCATCGCCAGCTGCTTGACCAGGGTCCGGTGGTCGTAGAGCGCCTGCTCGACAGCCGACACCGTGGGATCTCGCAGCCTCGCCGCTGCGGCCAGGTGCACGGTCGAGGCGTCCGTGGCATGGAAGGCGACCAGCGCCCGTCCGACAGCGACCGGGTCGTCCAGCCGGCGGTCGGGGTGCAGGGCGTGCCGGCGGGCCAACCGTGCCCGTCGAGCAGAGTCCGGAAACCGCATGACGGCATCCTGCCCGACGCCCCTGACACCATCGAGGGTTGAGCTTGTCGAAACCCGATCCAGGTCTCGACAGGCTCCACCAACGGTGTCGGAGAGCTCGACCGGTGATCCCGCTCGACCGATCGGGCGTTTTGTGAGTATGGTGTGCAACGTGTCACGGTTCAGCCTCATCCTTGGCTGCCGCAACGAGGCCTCGATCTGATTTCAGGCTTCCTCGTTGCGGAGAGTTCGCACGTGCCTGAATCCCATCGAACCGCCGAGGATCCTCAATGACCACCACCGTCAATCAATTCGGGACGCGCGTCCAGCCCACGCCGGTGCAGCAGCCGTCGCCGATGCCGTTTCAGCGCTACACCCCGTTCGTGCCGGTCGATCTGCCGGATCGCACCTGGCCGGCGAAGAAGATCACCCATGCGCCGCGCTGGCTCTCCACCGACCTGCGCGACGGCAACCAGGCGCTGATCGACCCGATGACCCCTTCCCGCAAGAAGAAGATGTTCGACCTGCTGGTGAAGATGGGTTACAAGGAGATCGAGGTGGGTTTCCCCTCGGCCTCGCAGACCGATTTCGACTTCGTCCGGGATCTGATCGTCGGCGGTCATATTCCCGACGACGTCACCATCAGCGTCCTCACCCAAGCCCGTGAGGATCTGATCGAACGCACCGCCCAGTCCCTGATCGGGGCGCAGCGGGCGACCATCCACCTGTACAACGCGACCGCGGAGCTGTTCCGGAGGGTGGTATTCGGCATCGACGAGGCACAGTGCATCGCACTGGCGACCCGGGGTACCGAGCTGGTGATGAAATACGCTGAGCAGAATCTGGGCGATGTCGAATTCGGGTATCAGTACTCACCGGAGATCTTCACCCAGACTCCGACCGATTATGCGGTGGAGGTGTGTAACGCGGTCATGGACGTCTGGCAGCCGTCCGAAGGCCGCGAGATCATCCTGAACCTGCCGGCCACGGTGGAACGCTCCACGCCGAACACCTATGCCGACCAGATCGAGTATTTCGGACGGCACGTCCGCAATCGCGAGCATGTGGCGATCTCGCTGCACCCGCACAACGACCGCGGCACCGCGGTCGCGGCCACCGAATTGGCAATCATGGCCGGCGCCGATCGCGTCGAGGGTTGCCTGTTCGGTCATGGCGAACGAACGGGAAATGTGTGCCTGGTGACCCTGGGCATGAACCTGTTCAGCCAGGGCATCGACCCGCAGATCGACTTCTCCGACATCGACGAGATCCGTCGCACGGTGGAGTACTGCACCAACCTGCCGGTCCATCCGCGCCACCCATACGCGGGGGACCTGGTCTACACCGCCTTCTCGGGGTCCCACCAGGACGCCATCAAGAAGGGGTTGGAGGCGTTGGCCAAACAGGCCGCCGCCGAGGGCATCGGGGTTCACGAGATCCCGTGGGAGGCGCCGTACCTGCCGGTCGATCCGCACGATGTGGGACGCAGCTACGAGGCCGTGATCAGGGTGAACAGCCAGTCCGGCAAGGGCGGAATGGCCTACATCATGAAGTCCGAGCACCACATGGAGCTGCCGCGGCGGCTGCAGATGGAGTTCAGCCGGGTCGTCCAGCAGCACATGGACGCCGAGGGTGGCGAGGTGACCCCGGATCAGCTGTGGAATTACTTCACCGCCGAATACCTGGGGGACACCGAGCCGCTCGAGCTGATCAGCGTTCCCGACATCAGCAACGGTGGCCGCTACACGGTGACCGCCAACGTGCGGGTGAAGGGCGTTGAGAAGACGCTGATCGGCGAGGGCAACGGTGCGTTGGACGCCTTCGCCGACGCGGTCAGCATTCTGGGCTACGAGGTACGGGTGCTGGACTACACTTCGCACGCGCTGTCGTCGGGTACCGACGCCATCGCGGTGGCCTACGTCGAGACCGAGATCGGGCACGGCGACGACACTCGGGTGATCTGGGGAGTCGGCATGCACGAGTCGATCACCACGGCTGCGCAGAAGGCCGTGATCGGCGCCATCAACAGGGCCGCGCGCACCCGCGACTAGCAACAAACGGGGACGGTTCTTCCGGTCACTCATGGGTGTCCGGAGAACCGTCCCCTTTGGCATGCCCGGTTCCGGGAGAACGGCAGGGAACCGGTGTCCATACCAGACGTCCGGACGCGCCCGAAACGCCGTCAAGTTGAAGCGGACCCGGACTTTTTGATAGGTCTATTCCGGTTGGCACCCCCGGTCACCCCCCGGTCGGGCATGCCGACGTGAACATAAGGGGACGAAGTGGCGCGTCGTCCACGCGGGCAACTGCGACAGGACATCCTGGAAACCGTTATCGAGTTGTTGATCGGCACCGGTGACGTCGACTCTGTGTCGATTGATTCGGTCGTCGAGCGAGTGGGTTGCACCCCACCGGCTCTCTACTACTACTTTCCGACGAAGACAGACCTGCTGCGGCAGGCCTGCGAGGCGGAATTCCATAAGCTGGCCGATCACATCGAGGCCGACGTGGCCGAGTTGTCCGGCGGCTCGGTGGTGCAACTAGTCCGACGCGGCTACGCATTGCTGCATTGGGCGGGCGCGCATCCGGCGCTGTACCGAATCCTTTTCATGGGGACGCGGCGTACCGCTCTCGTCACCGAGGCAAGTCTGAGCGATGATCCGAGCCTGCGGGCGCTCTCCGCGAATATCGAATCCGCGGTGGCCGATGGGCTGATCAAGCCACAGAACGTTCAGTTGCTGACCCTGTCCCTGTGGGGCACGGTGCACGGTTTCGCCTCGCTCGCGGTGTCTTTCCCGATGATTCCGATGTCGGAGTTGGAAGGGTCAATGCGGCTGGCGATGGAGTCGATCGGTGACCGGATGCTCACCGAGTGCGGACGTGAGTCCTGGCGGCTGGCTGAGCGGCTTCAGGCCGGTGAGACTGCGTCATCGGCCCAAGCCGGACGCCCCTAGGATCGGGTGCATGCCCAAGGTCTTGACGGAACTTCCCCTCGGCGAGCGCGTCGGCCTCGCCTTCTCCGGTGGTCTGGACACCTCGGTGGCCGTCGCGTGGATGCGCGAGAAGGGGTCGATCCCCTGCACCTACACGGCGAATCTGGGGCAGTACGACGAACCTGACATCGATTCGGTCCCGGGCCGTGCCGCCGTGTACGGCGCCGAGGTCTACCGGATGGTCGACTGCACCGCGGCGATGGTCGAAGAGGGCCTGGTCGCGCTGGTCTGTGGCGCGTTCCACATTCGCAGCGCGGGTCGCACCTACTTCAACACCACCCCGATCGGACGCGCCGTCACCGGCACCATGCTGGTCCGCGCCATGCGCGAGGACGACGTCTGGATCTGGGGCGACGGCTCCACCTACAAGGGCAACGACATCGAGCGGTTCTACCGCTACGGGCTGCTGGCCAACCCGCGACTGCGGATCTACAAGCCGTGGCTCGACCACGCCTTCGTCAGCGAACTCGGCGGGCGGACCGAGATGAGCCAGTGGCTGCACGAGCGGGGCCTGCCCTACCGGGACTCGAAAGAGAAGGCGTACTCCACCGACGCCAACATCTGGGGCGCCACCCACGAGGCGAAGGATCTGGAGTCGCTGGACGCCAGCATCGAGATCGTCGAGCCGATCATGGGCGTGCGGTTCTGGGACCCTGCCGTGGAGATCGCCACCGAGGACGTCACCATCGCCTTCGAGCAGGGTCGTCCGGTCTCGATCAACGGCGTCACCTTCCCCGACGCCGTGGCGCTGGTCCGTGAGGCCAACGCGATCGGCGGACGGCACGGGCTCGGCATGTCCGACCAGATCGAGAACCGGATCATCGAGGCCAAGAGCCGCGGCATCTACGAGGCACCCGGCATGGCGCTGCTGCACATCGCCTACGAGCGGCTGCTGAATGCCATCCACAACGAGGACACCCTGGCCAACTACCACGCTGAGGGCCGCAAGCTCGGCCGGCTGATGTACGAGGGCCGCTGGCTCGACCCGCAGTCGCTGATGCTGCGCGAATCGCTGCAGCGCTGGGTCGGCTCGGCGGTCACCGGTTCGGTGACCGTGCGGCTGCGCCGCGGCGACGACTACTCGCTGCTGGACACGTCCGGCCCGTCGCTGTCGTACCACCCGGAGAAGCTGTCCATGGAGCGCGTCGGCGACGCCGCCTTCGGCCCGACCGACCGGATCGGCCAGCTCACCATGCGCAACCTCGACATCGCCGACTCGCGCACCCGGCTCGAGCAGTACGCCCACCTCGGCCTGGTCGGCGGCGCTGTGTCCTCCCTGGTCGGCGAGCTCGAGGAGGGTGCCGCCCGCGGCATCACCGAGATCGAGGCGACCGTCCTGGACGCCGAGGTCGAGCAGGCCACCGACAGCGCCGGCATGGAGTTCGGCGCCGACTGACGCCGTCCGCCCGGTGGCTCCGGCGGCCGCGCACGCACGCACGCCCGTCCCTCCCGCCGTTGGCGCTCGTCCCTAAAGCCCTCCCTAACTAGTTCTGCCCTCCCACATGCGGGAGGGCAGAACTAGTTAGGGAGGGCCTTTTCATGCGGACCGGAGGAGTGAGGGGGCTTGTGGGAGGTGGTTTGATGCTGACGTGGCAGAGTTGAGTCGATCACGCTCAACCTTGGAATATACTGGCGGGCGAGCCGGTTGGACCGGCTAAAAGAACCGCACAAGTGCCAGCTCAGAGCAAAGGAGTGATGTGACCATGGCACGCACCTTCGATCCCTTCCGTGACCTCGATCGTTGGTTCTCCGACGTCGCCCGGACGCCGGCCAGCGCCGCGATGGCGATGGACCTGTACAAGGAAGGGGACAACTTCGTGGCCCGGCTCGACCTTCCGGGGGTCGACCCGTCCACCATCGATGTGGACGTCGACGAGCGCACCCTCACCATTCGGGCCGAGCGCAGCAACGACGCCGTCGAGGGGGAGCAGCGCTGGCTGGTCCGGGAGCGTCCGGTCGGCACCTTCGCCCGGCAACTCACGCTGGGCTACGGGGTCGCGCTCGACCGCATCGCCGCCGACTACCGCGACGGCGTCCTGACCCTAACCATCCCGGTCGCCGAGGAAGCCAAGCCGCGCAAGATCGCGGTGGCCCATTCCGGCGGCGCCACCCAGATCGAGGGCTCCGTCGAAGACGGCTGACCTTCAACGGCCTGATCGAGCCACGCGAGTCTCGAATAAGAGCGCGACAGGCGGCGATGTCACAGCTGGCCCGGCCGGATGATCTCCGGCCGGGCCAGCTGGTGTCCGAGGACCAGGTCGCGGAGTTCAGCCGGCGGGCAGCGGCTGCTGGACGAGCTGCGACGGCCGGAGGTTCGTCCAAAGCCGGGCGATCAGCCCGACGATCATGCTGAGCAGCGCGAACAGGCCGATGCTGAACGCGGTCAGGTAACCGGTCCCGGGCGGCGAGTCCCAGTTCGCGTTGCTGAACGTGCCCATGATCATGGAGTCGGTCAGGATGTGGCCCAGGCTCGGCGCCGTCACAGCGAGGGCCAGCAGGATGACCCGGACGCCACTGCCGGCACCGAGGGGTGTCGCGCCATCGGCGAACAGCGCCAGCGCACCGACAACACCGGCGATGTCCATCAGCAGGATCGCGACCGCGGCGGCCACCGGTACCTCGGCGGGCGGCCACAGGAAAGCGGCGGCGGCGACCGCCGCGAGCCACAGGTTGAGCAGACCGGGCAGCGCAGCCAGCGCCAGCCGGACGCGCCCCCGCACCTGACAGCGGTGGACCAGGAGCAACCAGGCGAGCCCGAGCAGCAGCAGAGCAACCGCGTTCAGCCCGTTCACTGTCTGCTGCAGGGGCGACGCCAACCAGCCCGAAATCGGGAAGCCATCACCGTGGTCCATCGCCGCTTGGCAGGCCGCGGTGAAGTTCCAATCGTGCGGGGTGGGATCGAATGGGGTCCCTTCGAGCATGGTCCCGGCACAGGGCACCCAGCCCAGCTGGGTGACCCAGACGGCGACCCCCGATGCCGCTAGCAGCAGCAGTTCAGAGATGGGGAAAGTTCGTCGGCCCTCGCGCATGCGCGTGAGCGTAGTGGGTGGCGACGCCTGCCGACTATCGCTTCCTGCGCCCCGCCGACGGCAGTCTCAGGAGACCACGTTCGGCACTGCGCCGCCGTAGCGCCGGTCGCGGGAGGCGTACAGCTCGATCGCCCGCCACAGGTCGCGACGGTCGAAATCGGGCCACAGCCGGTCGAGGAAGACCATCTCGGCGTAGGCCGACTGCCAGACCAGGAAGTTGGACGTCCGCTGCTCGCCCGAGGACCTGACGAAGAGGTCGACGTCGGGGATGTCAGGCTCGTCGAGGAACTTCCGGAACGACTTCTCAGTCAGATGATCGGGGTCGAGGCGTCCGGCCTGGGCGGCCTTCGCGATCGCGCGGGCGGCGTCCACGATCTCGGCGCGTCCGCCGTAGTTGACGCAGAACTGCAGGGTGAGCACCGTGTTGTCGCGGCTCTGTTCCTCGGCTTCTTCAAGTTCGCGGATCACCGAGCGCCACAGCTTCGGACGCCGTCCGGCCCAGCGGATCCGGACGCCCATCGCGTCCAACTGGTCGCGGCGGCGATGGATCACGTCGCGGTTGAAGCCCATCAGCCAGCGCACCTCGTCGGGGGAGCGGCGCCAGTTCTCGGTCGAGAACGCGTAGGCGGACAGATACTTCAGGCCGATCTCGACGGCGCCCTCGATCACGTCGAAGAGAGCATCCTCGCCGCGGGCGTGGCCCTCGGTGCGAGGCAGATTGCGGGCCTTGGCCCAGCGGCCGTTGCCGTCCATCACGATCGCGACATGCTCGGGGATCGCCTTCCGCGGCAACTGCGGCGGACGGGCGCCGCTGGGGTGAGGTATCGGCGGACGGACGGGCTTGGGCACGTCCGCAGACTACCGGTCGGTCGCCCGGTGGTGGGCGGACGGCTGGGGTAATGTCACTGGCCTCACAGCGAGAGGCGGGATGTGGAGCCGGTGTGGCAGTCGGGCGGCGTCGCGGTCGCGGGCAGTGTCCACGCCGCGATGGGAGCGGTCGTTCGCGACGCACTGAGCAAGCAGGTCGGCGACACTCTGGCCACCAACACCGAGCTGCGCGAGTCGCTCGGTGTCGGCATGGGCACCGTGCAGCGGGCCCTGGAGTTGCTGGCCGAACGGGACGCGCTGCGCACCGTGTCGCGGGGCCATCTGGGACGCCGGATCGAGTCGATCGACATCGGGCAGTGCTGGCAGGCGGCCGGGTTGCCGCCGGTGCGGATCCTGTTGTCCCGGCCGGGTTCTATCGAGATCGACTCGCTGGAGACCATCATCGGTGATGAGCTCGGCCGCCTCGGCGTGCCGTCCACCCTGCGCCACCTGGCCGGCGGCAACCAACGCTTGGATCTGGTCGGACGCGGCGACTACGACCTGACCGTCGTCTCCGCGGGCACCTTCGACGGGCTGGTGGGCACCGGCCAACCGGCCCCTGTGACGCAGCGCCGGCTGGCGCCGGGCACCTACTACGACCCCGGACGGCTGGTGGTGCTGAGCGGCGCCGATGCGCCCGCCGACCCGGACCGGGTGGCCATCGACACCGAGTCGTTCGACCACGAAGCGCTGACCCTGGCCCAGTTCCCGCCTCGGCCGGGCCGGGAGTATGCGGAGATGCCGTACCCGGAGGTGCCGGCGTTCGTGCTGGCCGGCGTGGTCGACGTCGGCATCTGGCACCTCACCAGTTCGGCTGTTCCGGTGGAACTCGCCGGTCTCGGCGTCCGCCAGATGCAGGGGTCGGCTGCGATCGCCGCCCGGGACCGGCTCTCCGGCGCCACGATCGCGACCTGGACGGGACGCCCCGAGGTGCGTGCAGTGCTGGACGCGATCCGGTTCGACGGTTTGGCGGCAGCCCGGGCGTCGGCGATCGAACTGGAACGGGCCAGCGCCGAGCGCCTTCGGCGTGCACTGGGGAGCGATTAGTCATTCCCACCCACGGTTGGTTGAGCTTGTCGACGCTTGCGGGTTGAGCCTGTCGAAACCCTTGGACTCTGGGAGTGCCGACAAGGGTCTCGACAAGCTCGACCAGCGGTGGGTGGGGTCTCGACCGGCGGTGGTCAGGGACGGTGCCGGGCCACCAGGGCGCGATACGCGTCGGCTTGCGCCACCCGTTCGTCCTCGGTCCAGCCCAGCAGGGCCGCCAACTCGGCCGAGATCGTGTCCAGGTGCGAGACCCCGCCGGTGGCGTCCCAGTAGAACAGCGACGTCCGGCGGACCATCAGATCCTCGACCGTGCGGCACATCTCCTCGTCGACGCAGTACCGCACCTCGGCTCGGGTCAGCCAGCGTGGTCCGATCACTTCGGACGCCTCCGGCGCGGCCAGCCAACGCGACAACACGACGCCGGCGTTCGAGCCGTAGCGGGCGATCCAGGTGGTGACCAGTTCGGCCGGCACACCGGCCGCCGCGGCCCGGACTCGGATGCCCGGCACCCGGTCCAGTTCGGCGCCCGGGAGCGGCGTGGTCGCGGTGCGGGAGCGTGGCCAGCGGGTGCGGGTGGGGAGATCCCGGCGTTCGCCGGGATGACGGGAAGGTTCGGCGGGGTGACTGGAAGGTTCGCCGTAATGACGAGAGGGTTCCGCGGAGCGACGGGAAGGCTCGCCGGGATGACGAGCACCGGGATGATGAGAGGGCGGGTCGGAGGGTTCCGCCCGCTGACCAGGGCGTTCGCCGGGAAGAGAAGGTTCGGTGAGGCGATGGGTCGACCGGCTGAGGCGTTCGACGGCGGCGTCCACGAACTGGCGGGCCATCAGCCGGCTGCTGGTCAGCTTGCCGCCCGAGATGGTCAGCATGCCGGCCGGACCGATGCTGATCGCATGCTCGCGGGAGGTGTTGCCCGCACTGGTGCCCGGCGACGGCGCCACCAGCGGACGCAGCCCGGCCCAGCAGCCGACCACGTGGCTCAGGTCCAATCGGGCGTCCGGAATGGTGTGGTTCGCCACGTTGAGCAGGTACTGCAGGTCGGCCTCCTCCGGGCGAACGGCGTCCGGGTCGCCGGTGTAGTCGGTGTCGGTGGTGCCGACGTAGACCAGGGAGTCGTCCAGCGACGGGATCGGCCAGACCACCCGGTTGTCGTCGGGGGAGCGCAGGAACACCGCGGTGTTCAGCGGGAAGTCGCGCTTGCGCAGCACGATGTGCACGCCCTTGGTGGGTCGCAGCCGGCCCGCTGGTCCGCCGTCCTCCAGTGCTCGGGTCTGTTCGGTCCACGGCCCGGTCGCGTTGAGCACCTGTCGGCCGTGCACCTCGACCGTGCCGCCACCCAGCTGATCCTCGATCCGGACGCCGCGCGCCTCGCCGGACTCGATCAGCAGCCCGGTCACCCGGGCGTGGTTGAGCAGCACCGCACCGGCCTGCGCGGCGCCCTTGGCGGTGTCCAGGGTGAGCCGGGCGTCGTCGGTCAGCACGTCGTAGAACCGTCCGGCGCCGAGCAGTCCCTCCGGGTTCAGGTGCGGCTCGTGATTGAGCACCTGCTGCCGGTTGAGCATGGCGTGCCGGCGCTTGCGCCACTGCCCGGACGCCGCGTCGTAGAAGGTGAGGCCGAGGCGCAGCTTGAACCGGGTCTCGGGATAGCCGCGGTAGAGCAGGTACAGGAAGGGCCGGACCTCGGTCAGGTGCGGGGCCAGCCGCAGCATCCGTTCCCGTTCCTGCAGCGATTCGGCGACCATCTTGAACTGGTAGGTCTCCAGGTAGCGCAGCCCGCCGTGGATCAGCTTGGTGGACCGGCTGGAGGTGCCGGCGGCGAAGTCGTCCTTCTCGACCAGCAGCACCGACAGGCCACGTAGCGCCGCATCGCGGGCGGTGGCGACACCGGTGATGCCGCCGCCGATCACGATCAGGTCGAACTCCCGCTGGGCGAGTGCCTCAGGATCGGCACGATGCACGTCCGATCACTCCTCCCCGGCGTCGCGCAGCCAGCCGCGGGAACGTTCCACGGCGCGTTTCCAGGTGCGGTACTGCGCGGCCCGGGTGTCGGCGGACACCGCGGGCGTGAAGCTGGACTCGATCTCCTGGGTGGCAAGGGCTTCGGCGGCGCTCGCCCAGACCCCGGTGGCCAAGCCGGCCAGCAGGGCGGCGCCCAGGCTGGTGGCCTCGGTGTTGCGCGGACGCACCACTTCGGCGTCCAGTTGGTCGGCCTGGAACTGCAGCAGCAGATCGTTGCGAGACGCACCGCCGTCCACGGCGATCCGGGTGATCGGATGGCCGGAGACGGTGCTCATCGCGTCCATGAAGTCACGCACCGAGAAGACGATGCCCTCCAAGGTTGCTCGGGCCAGATGCCCGCGCTTGGTGCCGGGGCTGATCCCGAAGATGGTGCCGCGGGCGTAGGCGTCCCAATAGGGCGCCGACAGCCCGGTCAGCGCCGGGACGAAGTACACCCCGCCGTTGTCCGGCACGCTGCGGGCCAACTCTGCCGACTCGGCGGACGTGGCGATGATCTCGGCGCCGTCGCGCAGCCACTGCACCGCCGACCCGGTCGATCCGGCGTAACCCTCCAGCGCGTAGACGGTTTCGCCGTTCAGCCGCCAGGCGATCTGAGTGGTCAGGCCCGACGCGGTGTCGATCAGCGGCTCGGTCCCGATGGTCATGTCCAGGAAGGTGCCGGTGCCATGGGTGCACTTGGTCATCCCCGGCTCGATGCAACCCTGCGCGAACAAGGCCGAATGCTGGTCGGCGATGGCGGACGCGATCGGCACCTCGGCGCCGAAGACGCCCGCCGCGGTCACCCCGAGAACGCCGGAGTCATCGCACACCGTGGGGTAGGCCGAGGCGGGGATGCCGAGGGCGTCCAGCCACTCCCGGTACCAGTCGCCGGCGAGCAGGTCGTAGGAGCCGGTCACCGAGGCGTTGGACGCGCTGATCACGTGCGCGGCGCGTCCGGTCAGCCGGTAGATCAACCAGGAATCGACGGTGCCGAACCGGAGTTGATCGTTCTCGGCCGCCGCGGCGGCCTCGGGGACGTTGGCCAGCATCCACTCCAGGCTGAGCGAGGAATAGACCGGAGCGATCGCCCAGCCGGTGCGTGCATAGACCCGGTCGCCCCATTCGGCGTTGAGCGCCTCGGCCCGGTCGGCGGTGCGGGTGTCCTGCCAGACGATCGCCCGCCCGATCGGCTCGCCGGTGCGGGCATGCCAGACGATGGTCGTGGCGCGCTGGTTGGTGATGCCGATCGCGGTGATCTCGCCGGGCTGCAACTCGGCGGCGTCGAGCGCCTGCCGGATCATCGCCTGGGTGGCGTCCCAGATCTCGCCCGGTTCCTGTTCGACCCGGTCGGGGGCCGGGTGGTACTGCGGGAACTCGGTGTACGCCTGGGCCAGGATGGCGGCGTTCTCGTCGTAGATCAGTGCGCGGATCCCGGTGGTGCCGGCGTCGATGACGAGCAGTCGGGCAGTGGACATGGTCAGCTCCGGTTTCGGTGGAAGGGCTGGGGCAGGACTGGCGGCCGGGGCATCACAGCCCCAGCTTTCCCGGGTTCAGGATCCCGGCGGGGTCGAGGGCCGATTTGAGCCGCTGCAGGACGACATGGGCCGATCCCAGCGAGCGGCGGGCGTAGGCCGAGCGAGCCATTCCACCGCCGTGGTGGTGGGACAGCTCGGCGCCCTGATCGAGGCAGATCTGCATGGCGGTTTCCCAGATGGTCCGGAGCCGCCGGACCGCCTCAGCGTCGTCGGAGGCGCGGCCGAGCAGGATCACGTACAGCGAAGTGCCTTGGGGGTAGACGTGCGAGAAATGGCCGAGCACCTCGTCGGCCAGCGGGGCCAGTGCCGTGGTGAGCGCGTGGTAGAGCTCGCCGATGCCCGACCAGGTGTGCGCCACCTCGATGGTTTCGGCGTAGCCGCCGGGCTCGTCCAGCAGGTTCTCGACGGTGGAGAAGTCGAAGCGGCGGCCCATCCAGCGTTCGACGGGCTCGGCACCCAACCGGACGCCGGCGCGGCCGGTGATCAAAGCGTCCAGCACGCCGAGTTCGGCCTCCGCCACCGCCTCGGGCCCGCGGGTGCCGACGAACAGCACCGGTTGGGTCTCGCCGGGCGCGGCGTGGGCGGCCTCGGTGGCGTCGTAGAGCCGCAGCAGCAAGGGGCGCAGGCCGAGCGCCGCCTGCTCGCGCAGGATCTCGATGCCGTCCTCGACGGTGGCCAGCCGGTAGGCGGCGAACCGGGTGGTCACCGTGGTGGGGAAGACCTTGAGGGTGACCGAGGTGATCACGCCGAGGGTGCCTTCCGAGCCGAGGAAGACTCGGCGTAGATCGGGTCCCATCGCCGCCCGCGGGGAGGCCTTGACCGTGACGGTCTCGCCGGTGGCCAGCACCACGGTGTAGCCGGTGACCAGGTCTTCGATGCCGCCGTACATCGACGAGAACTGGCCGCTGGCCAGGGTGGCGACCCAGCCGCCCACCGACGACCGGTACAGCGACTGGGGCGAGTGGCCCAAGGTGTAGCCGGCCTTCGCCAGCGCGTCCTCGAGTTCGCCGCCGGGCATGCTCGCGGACGCGGTGACGGTGAGGTTGCGCTCGTCCAGGGTGAAGCTGGGTGGCACCGAGCTGACGTCGAGGACGACGCCGCCGCGAGTCGGCAGCGGCTGGCCGGTGACCGAGGACCCGCAGGCGCGCACCGTGACCGGGACGTGGAGACGGCTTGCTGCACGGAGCAGGTCGGGCAACTCCTCGAAGGTGCTGAGCCGGATCACCAACTCGGCCGGCCAGGGGTGCTCGTGCAGCTTCGCCAGCTTGGTGCTGAGCGGCCAGGTGTCGTGGCTGGCCGCGGTCAGCGCCTCGGTGGAGCTGTCGAGCTGGGCACTTCCGGCGGCGGAACGGAGTGCTTCGAGGGTCTCCGGGTCGATGGTCACGCGGTGGGTCTCCGATCAATAATCAGGATTCTGACTAATAGGATAGCGGCAATCTGTCGAATCGGACGGGGTCTGTCAAGGCCCTTCCCGCGCTTCGAAGACACACCTCGTGGATACGCGAGGATGGGTGGGTGCGCGCATGGTTGGACGTCCGGGCCGGGGTCGCCGGCGACATGCTGATGGGTGCTCTGGTCGATGCCGGCGCCGACCTGGACGGGGTCCAGGCCGCCGTGCGCGCGGTGGCCGGCGAGGGCGTCCGGTTGCGCCGCGAGGCGGTGCTGCGGGCCGGTCTGCCGGCCAGCAAGCTGCACGTCGACATCGTCGCCGACCGCAGCGGCCCACGAACCTTGGCGCGACTGTGCGCGGAGGTCGAACAGGCTTCGCTCGCCGAGCAGACGAAGGCGTTGGCCTTGCGGGTGCTCCGCCGGCTCGGCGAGGGGTACAGCCGCGGCTACGGCATCGAGCCCGACGAGGTGGCGCTGCAAGAGGTGGCCGCGCTCGATGTGCTCACCGATGTCGTCGGGGACTGCGAGGCGCTGCGGCTGCTGGGTGTCGACTCGGTGACCGCCTCACCGCTGGCGCTGGGCTCGGGGCGGATCCGCACCTCGCACGGCGACCTCGATGTGCCGGTTCCGGCGGTCGCTGAGCTGGTGCGAGGTTGGCCTGTGGTCACCCTTGGCCCGGCCGTGGGCCCCAGTGAGGCGGCTTCGGATGAGCCGCACCCGCTGCGCGACGCCGCCGATCGCTATGTGCCGCTGGCCGGGATCAGCGGCGACGAGGGAATGCTCACCGAGGAACCCGCCCAGGTGGTCGACGGCCGAGGCTTGGGTGAGCTGGCCACCCCGACCGGCACCGCGCTGCTGCGCTGTTTCGCCTCGACCTGCGAGCCCGAGCCCCCGCTCTCTCCACTGAGGATCGGTGTGGGCGCCGGTGGCCGGGACACACCCGGCCGGCCGAACGTGGTCCGGGTGCTGCTGGTCTGATCGCCCCTCGCCGGTCGAGCTTTGTCGAGACCAGGAAAGCGGCGCTGGTTAGTGGTTTCGACAAGCTCAACCAGCGGTGGGCGACCTTCGTCGGTCGAGCTTGTCGAGACCTCTGTTGACGCTCTCCGCGTCCATGGTTTCGACAAGCTCAACCAGAGGTGGGCGCGCTCAGGGCAGCGGGTACTCCAACTCCAACTGATGCCGCAGCGGAATGCCGTCCATGCCGTGCGAGGGGATTCCGGGCTTGAATCGGCGGACCTCGTCCATGGCGTCGCGGCGCAGGGCAACGAGATCCCAGCCTGCGCGCTGGTAGCTGCGCAGTGCGCGGGTGTTGTCGTTGGTGGTCACCAGCCAGACCCGGCGCCAGGACTGATGCCGAGCCAGCGCCACCAGGGCTTCGAGCAGGACGCCGCCGGCACCGCTGCCCGGATCGACGGCGTCGATGGTGACCAGTTCGGTGTGCACGCCGTCGGGTCGTTGCCGCGGAATGAAGGTCAGCGCGCCGACGCGGCGTCCGGCCTCATCGGTGGCGATCAGCGCCGGCATCGTGGCCGGTCGGATCAGTTCACCGGAGAGCACGACGGCGCCGTGCCAGCGCTCGTCGGTCAGCTCGGTGAGCCAGGGCTTGTCGTCGGCCCGCGCGGTGTGGACCGTGATCCCGTCGCGCGTGGCGAGCGGCTCAGCCACAGCCTCGAGTCCGGCGGCATAACGGGCGAGCGTGTCGAGGTCCGGGGTCGGCATGACTTCGACCGTAGCAACCGAGCCTGGCGTCGCCGTCCGCCCATGCTTGCCGGGCTGGGTGCCAAGCGACCCTGCTTGCGGGCCGTCACTACGCTCGACGCCGGAAGGGAGCGGCGATGGAGATCAGCGTCCAGGGAACCCATGAGGAGACGGTCCGACCGGAGGTGGCGCGACTGCACGCCTGGGTTCGGGCCGAGGGGGCGAGCAAGGACCAGGTCCTGCGCACGGCGACCGAGGTGGTGAACCTGATCGGTGCCGAGTTCGATCGGCTGCGCGATTCCGGAGCGGTCGTCGAGGTGGTGGTACGACCGATCAGCACCTCATCGTGGCGTCCGATCGCCAAGGGACGGCAGCAGGCGCCGATCTTCCGCGCCGGCGCCGCACTGTGGGCCGATTTCACCGACTTCATCGCGCTGGCCGACCTCGCGGCCCGATTCGGTGCCACCGAGGGCTTGGAGCTTCAGCGGGTCGAGTGGCGGCTGACCGACGCCACCCGCCGTGAACTGGAAGAGGTGTGCCTCACCCGCGCCGTCGAACAGGCACGGCAGCGGGCGCTGGTGATGGCCCACGCAGCAGGTGCCGACGAGGTCGCCTTCGTGCAACTGGCCGATCCCGGCCTGCTCGGTGATCGGGCCACCGCCGAGACCTTCGCGGCCGCGGCCCCGATGGCGATGGCGCGGGGCGCGGCGTTCGCCAGCGATGAGCTGAGTGGTATCGACATCAGGCCCGAAGACCTGACGGTTGCCGGCCAGGTGCAGGCCCGGTTCACGGCGGGCTGAGCCACGACCGGGGTTGCGCACGGACGCCGCCGTTCCGATCGGCGAGAATGAACCGTGCCCACCTATCGTGACGAGGCGGTCGTGCTGCGTACCCACAAGCTGGGTGAGGCCGACCGGATCATCACCCTGCTGTCCCGCCGGAACGGCAAGATCCGCGCGGTCGCGAAGGGGGTGCGGCGCACCTCGTCCAAATTCGGCGGACGGCTGGAGCCGTTCAGCCATATCGACGCCCAGTTCGCCACCGGACGCACCCTCGACATCGTCACCCAGGCGGTCACCCTGCACGCCTACACCGAACCGCTCGGCGGCGATTACACCGCCTACACCACCGGTCAGGTGATCCTGGAGACCGCCGACCGGCTGGTTGCGGAAGAGCGTGAGCCGTCGCTGCAGCAGTTCCTGCTGCTGGTCGGTGCGCTGAACGCGCTGACCGCCGGCACCAGCGACGGGCCGCGTCCGGCCACCATGATCATGGACTCCTACCTGCTGCGCGCGGTCGCCGTCGCCGGCTGGGCGCCGAGCCTGTTCGACTGCGCCAAGTGTGGAACGCCCGGCCCGCACGAGGCGTTCAACCCGCAGGCCGGCGGCATGGTCTGCCGGCGCTGCCGTCCGCCGGCCTCGGCGCTGCCGCCACCGACGGTGCTGCGGTATCTGACCGCCCTACTGACCGGCGATTGGCCGGCCACCCGTGACGTCGACGACCGTGCCCAGCGGCAGGCCAGCGGGCTGGTAAGCGCTTTCGCGAACTGGCACCTGGAGCGCGGGCTGCGGGCCCTGAGTCACGTCGACCGCTGAGCAGGAGCGCCGATAGCCTGGGCCGATGCTGGCGGTGAACAGGTTCCGGGTGATCCCGGAGGACGAGGACGACTTCTTCCGCCGGGCGAGGGCGGCGGTGGACTTCATGGCCACCCGCGAGGGGGCCGAATCGATCGAACTCGTCCGCAACCTCGACGAACCCGACCTGTGGGCGATCGTCGGACGCTGGGCGAACGTCGGCTCCTACCGGCGGGCGTTCAACGGCTACGACGCCAAGGTCGTCCTGGTTCCGCTGCTCAGCGAGGCGATCGACGAGCCCGGCGCCTACGACGTCCCGGACGACGTCGGCCTCAACCTGCCGCGTTCCCGCTAGGGCGGGATCGGTCGGGGACGGCGTCCGGTTCGCGGTAGCGTGGTCACTTGCGTGTCAGCCGGGCATGCATCGACTCACAAGGAGTTTCTCGTGGCCAGTCGCCTCGACAACGTCATCAGCCTGTGCAAGCGCCGGGGCTTCGTCTACCCGTGCGGGGAGATCTACGGCGGTACCCGGGCGGCCTGGGACTACGGTCCCTACGGCGTCGAGCTGAAGGAGAACATCAAGCGGCAGTGGTGGAAGGCCGTCGTGCAGGGCCGCGACGACGTGGTCGGCATCGACTCCTCGATCATCCTGCCCCGGCAGGTGTGGGTGGCCTCCGGGCACGTCGGGGTGTTCTCCGATCCGCTGACGGAATGCCTCAGCTGTCACAAGCGGTTCCGTGCCGACCAGCTGGAAGAGAACTTCGAGCACAAGAAGGGGCGCGCGCCGTCCGGGCTCGAAGAGATCAACTGCCCCGAGTGCGGCACCCTGGGCCGGTTCACCGAGCCACGTGACTTCAACATGATGCTGAAGACCTACCTCGGTGTGATCGAGGACGAGTCCGGCCTGCACTACCTGCGTCCCGAGACCGCGCAGGGCATCTTCATCAACTTCAAGAACGTGGAGAACTCGGCGCGGGTGAAGGTGCCGTTCGGCATCGGCCAGGTCGGCAAGAGCTTCCGCAACGAGATCACCCCGGGCAACTTCATCTTCCGCACCCGTGAGTTCGAGCAGATGGAGATGGAGTTCTTCGTCGAGCCGGGCACCGACGAGGAGTGGCATCAGCACTGGATCGACACCCGCACCGACTGGTACGTCGACCTCGGCATCAGCCGGGACAACCTGCGGCTCTTCGAGCACCCGCAGGAGAAGCTGTCGCACTACTCCAAGCGGACCGTCGACATCGAGTACAACTTCGGCTTCGCCGGCGGTGACGGCTGGGGCGAACTCGAGGGCATCGCGAACCGCACCGACTTCGACCTCGGCACCCACTCGAAGCACTCGGGCACTGACCTGTCCTACTTCGACCAGGCCAAGGGTGAGCGGTACACGCCGTACGTGATCGAGCCGGCCGCCGGCCTGACCCGGTCGCTGATGGCGTTCCTGGCTGAGTCGTACACCGAGGACACCGCGCCCAACACCAAGGGCGGCGTGGACACCCGAGTGGTGCTCAAGCTCGATCCGCGCCTGGCGCCGGTCAAGGTGGCGGTCCTGCCGCTGTCCCGCAACGAGCGGCTCTCACCGGCCGCCCGTGACCTGGCTGCCTCGCTGCGCCGCTACTGGAACATCGAGTTCGATGACGCCCAGGCGATCGGACGCCGCTACCGCCGTCAGGACGAGATCGGCACCCCGTTCTGCGTCACCGTCGACTTCGACACCCTGGACGACCAGGCGGTCACCATCCGCGAGCGGGACACCATGACCCAGGAGCGAGTGGCGATCGACCAGGTGCAGGGTTACCTGGCGCAACGCCTGATCGGCTGCTGACACAACCGGGGACGGTTCTTTCGGTCACCGGGGACGGTTCCTGGTCACCGGGGACGGTTCCTTTGGTCACCGGTGGCGGTCCCTCGAACCAGATCGGGAACGGTTCGGATTGAGGAGGTCGTCACCGGATCTTGCGCATTTCTTGAGGTTCCGCCGATGTTGCGTTGAGGCCTCTCCGGCAGAGTTCTACCTGTGTCGGGGGGCACAGCCGCCAGGAGACAGGGTCGGAATCGTGATTCGGGGGGACGCGAGAACGGCGGGGGGAACCTGTCGAACGGTGAAGACAAGGATCGAGCCGGGTCTGAGGCGCACACGAAGCGTCCAGGACCCGGCTCTCCTCATGTCTGGACGAGTTGAATGGCGAATCGCGGCAGGGGTCTCGACAAGCTCGACCGGCGGGGCGGGGTCTCGACAAGCTCGACCGGTGGTTGCGGGGCCTCGACCAGCGAGACCGGCTCGTTCAGTGTCGCTTGTGGAACAGGTTGCGCAGCCAGCCGAGCACCGTCTGACTGTCCATCGCTTCCTCGAAGCCGTCGGCGATGGCCTCGAAGGAGGCCTTCACGTCCTCGCGATGATCGAGGAACCGGGCATGGCTGATCTCGTCCACGCCTATCAATCCGGTGGCGGACTCGATCGCCTCGGTGACCCGGACCAGCACGCCGAAGGTTTCGGGGGAGGCGTTCACCGACCAGAACGGCAGGGACGCCTCGTAGTCGTCATGCGTCCAGCTCACCAGCAACCCTGAACCGTCATGCACGAGCTGGCGTGAAAAATGGTTCTGGGTGACGTCATGCGAGCCCGCGGGCAGCAACTCCACCAACCGGGCGTGCAATGCGTCCCAGGTCGCGATCTCGTCCGAGGTCAGCTCGGCGGGCGGGTGCGACGCGTCCGCCTCGAGCGGATCAGGCAGGGCGGCGGTATCGGCAGCCACGAAGTGCACGACGAAGCTCATGCCGCGCAGCCTAGTGGCCAGGGGCGGTTCGTGGACGGTTCACGGATGCGCGGCCGCCCGGGCGACAACCCGACGACAAGCAACTGCATCATTCTGACGTCACAATGACACAGCAGTGCGGCGCTATCTCTTGAAATGACGCCATAGAGGCGTCATCATGGCGTCATGGACCTCAATCCTTACCTGACGGCAGTCGCCGTCGACTTGGAGAAGGCGACCGCGCTCGCCGACGACGCCACCAAGGCGATCACCAACAGGGTGGCGGTGGCGGTGGAGCCGGCGCTGCGCCTGGCGATGACCCAGCTACTCGCCGATGCCGCCGCGCAGCTGACCGGCGAGCTGGGAACCGCAGTCGTCACCGTCCGGATGGATGGCCGCGAGCCCGTCCTGCACGTGCAGGAGCAGGCGGCCGCGACCGCCGAGCCGACGGCGCCCGAGCCTCTTGTGGGTGCGGACGACGAGGGCACCGCCCGGGTCACCGTCCGGTTGCCGGAACAGCTCAAACGACGCGCCGAGGGCCTCGCCCAGGCGGCGGACCAGTCACTCAACACCTGGATCGTGCAGGCCGTCCGGCGTGCCGCCCAGGCCCCACGCACCGACCATCGCAACTCGTCCCGCCGGATCACCGGCTGGGCCTGAGGAGGAATCGTGAACACCAGCACCACCACTCGCCACACCTGGGAGTTCGGCACCGACGAGCTGCCCAGGCTGCGGCTGCAGGCGCACCACGCCGACATCTTCGTTCAACACACCGGCGCACCCGGGCAGACCACGGTCACCCTGACCGCGAACGCTCCGGTCGACCTCGGCGAGGTCAAGGTCGACACCGAGGGACGCAACATCGCGCTCGTCATCCCGGTCCTGAAGGCGACCGACGGCTCGAGCTTCGGCTTCTCGTTCCAGATCGGTGGCTTCAGCCTCGGGGCGGGCGGTTCCGTCCCGATCCGGCTGGACGTCGTGGTGCCCGAGGGCGCCGACCTGGAGCTGAAGGTCGGCGGCGGGGACATCGTGATCGACGGACGCTGCGGTGAGCTGCGGGCTCGCACCGGTGGCGGCGACGTCCGTTTCGACGACGCCGGCGATGTTGTCGTGCACACCGGTGGCGGCGACATCCGCGCCAACCGGGCCGCCCAGGGCAACCTCGACACCGGCGGCGGCGAGATCAGCATCGATAGCCTCGGTGAGGGACGCGTGCACAGCGGCGGCGGCGACGTGCATGTTGGCGCGATCGCCTCTGGCGCGATCAAGACCGGCGGCGGTGACATCCACGTCGGACGCACCGAGGGTGACGTCACCGTGACCACCGGCGGCGGCGACGTCCGACTCGACTCGTGCCTGGGCTCGACCGACGTGAGCACCGGCGCGGGCGATGTCAGCGCGCATGTGGCGGGCGGCCGCTGGCAGGCCAGGACGGGCGCCGGCGACATCATCGTCACCGTGCCGCCAGGCGTGCCGGTCTGGCAGGACCTGAGCAGCCCGCTCGGCGACGTCACCAGCCGGATCGGCGGACGCGGTGAGCCGGTCGAGGGGCAGGACCACATCGAGATCACCGCCCGCACCGGCACGGGAGACATCAGCCTGAGCTGACGATCGCGGGTCGAGATCGGACTCTCGTTGGTCGAGCTTGTCGAGACCTAAGGTGGCGCTGACCAGGGGTTTCGACAAGCTCAACCGGCGGGCGAGGCGAACCCGACCGGTGGCGAAACCCTATTGGTGGCTTATCGAGATCTCCTCACACCAGGGGTACGAAGCTGAACCGGTGCTCGTGATCGGGCTCTCGCACCCAACCGTCCGTGTCGCGGAGGACCGTCCACATCACGCCGGCGGCCGGCAGCACCATCCGGCCGCCGATGGCGAGCTGGTGCTCCAGGTCCGCGGGAATCGCGCCGGCGTCGGCCGACACCAGGATGCGATCGAACGGCCCGAGCTCAGGAAGACCGAGAACATCGGGCGCGGCAGCCTGGATCCGCGCCCAGGGCAACTCGACGCGGGCGAGGTTCGCCCGGCCCTGTTCGACCAACTCCGGCACAACCTCGACGCCCACCACCGAACCGCTCGGTCCGGTCAGTCGGGCGAGTAGCGCGGTGGTCCAGCCGGAGCCGCTGCCGACGTCCAGCACCCGGGCGCCGGCGGGTACCTGCAGGCGCTCCAGCATGAACCGCACCGTCCAGGGCTGGGAGTTGGTGGCGCCGTGCCCGATCGGTAGCGGCGCGTCGACCGCGGCACGGTGACGCAGTTCGGGCGGCAGAAAACCTTCGCGCGGTGTGGCCCGGAAGGCCTCCGCCACACGTGCCCGCTCGGTGCTCATCCTCCAGCGTCCCTCGCCTGCCGACCCTTGTCGAGGGTTGCTCTGATATCGACCCCAGAGTCGACCCGTCGGCCGCCAGCCGTAAGCGGACTGATGCCGGTCGGCGGGCTCACTCTGGGGTCGATATCAGACTGATTCGCGGTAAGGGGCCGCGGGTCCAGGCGGTTCTCGGGGTCGCGGGTCGAGACCGGCCCGACCAGCGAGAACGCCGGTGGTTGGCTACTTGGGTGCGTGAACGAATGCGGGCCTTCCTGGCAGACGTCCGGCCACTGCAGGCGCCGGACTTCCGCCGGCTCTGGGTGGCCAACATCGTCACGGTGATCGGCGCGCAACTCACGGTGGTCGCGGTGCCGGCGCAGATCTACAGCCTCACCGGAAGCTCGGCTATGGTCGGGCTGACCGGCCTGTTCGGGCTGGTGCCACTGATCGTGTTCGGGCTGTGGGGCGGCGCGCTGGCCGACCACTTCGACCGGCGCAGCCTGCTGATCGTCACCACCATCGGCCTGATCGTGACCAGTGGCCTGTTCTGGTTGCTGGCGGAGGCGAACCTGGGCAACGTCTGGCTGCTGCTGATCGTCTACGCCGTCCAGCAGGCCTGCTTCGCGGTCAACCAGCCGACCCGGACTGCCGTCCTGCCCGCACTGATTCCGCTCGACCAACTGCCGGCCGCCAACTCGCTGAACATGACCGTGATGAGCGCCGGTGCCATCGCCGGCCCGCTGGTCGGTGGCGCGCTGATCCCGGTCTTCGGGTTTCCGCTGCTGTACCTGATCGACACCATCTGCCTGCTGGCCACCCTGTGGGCGGTGATCAAACTGCCGAAGCTGCCCGTTCTCGAACGCAAGGGGACGCCGGGCCTGCGTTCGGTGCTGAGCGGGCTCCGCTACCTGCTGGGTCACCCGATCCTGCTCACCTCGTTCCTGGTGGACGGCATCGCCATGGTCTTCGGCATGCCGCGTGCGCTGTTCCCGCAGATCGCGCACGAGAGCTTCGGTGGTCCTCCGGCAGGCGGACTTGCGTTCGCCCTGCTCTTCGCGGCGATGCCGGCGGGCGCGGTGCTGGGCGGTGTGCTGTCGGGCTGGGTGTCCCGGGTTGACCGCCAGGGACTGGCCGTGATCTGGAGCGTGATCGGCTGGGGTGTCGCGGTGGTGGTCACCGGTGTGGCGGTCTGGTTCGCGCCGTCGCTGCCGACCGCCATGCTCACCGTCGCGGTCGCGGCGCTGGCATTCGGTGGGGCTGCTGACATGGCGTCCGCGGCGTTCCGTCAGTCGATGCTGCTGACCGCCGCCGACGATGCCGTCCGAGGACGCCTGCAAGGTGTGTTCATCGTGGTGGTCGCCGGTGGACCGCGGATCGCCGACGTGCTGCACGGCTGGGCTGCCGAAGGCATCGGGACTGCTGCCACCACGACGCTGGGCGGCGTGCTGGTCGTCGTGGGTGTGGTCATCGCCGCCGTCGCGATTCCGGCATTCGTCCGCTACCGGATCTCGGAAGAGGTCGGCCGCGCCGATTCGTGAGTTTTCGTCGCCGCCGCGACCACCGCTGGTCGAGCTTGTCGAGACCTGAAACTCGGCGTCTGGATGGGGTGCTGGTGACCGGCAGAACCTCCCCGGTGTCCGAAGGAACCGTCCCCGGTGTCCGAAGGAACCGTCCCCGGTGACCAGGAGAACCGTCCCCGGTGACCATAGGAACCGTCCCCGGTGACCGCGAGAACCGTCCCCGCGGTCACCCTGCGGTGACCCGTCGGTGGGCTCAACGGCGGTGGTCGTGTTGGGCGAGCGCCAGGGGCGAGGTTAGGGTTGGCGGATGCCCGCGTTGCAGCAGACCTCCTTGCGTCCGGCGCCGTTGCGGCTGGGGGCCGTCCAGGTCGACCCGCCGGTGGTGCTGGCGCCGATGGCCGGGATCACCAATGCCGCCTACCGGCAGCTGTGCCGTGAGCAGGGCGCCGGGCTGTACGTCTGCGAGATGATCACCTCGCGCGGCATCGTCGAACGCATTCCGCGGACCTTCTCGATGCTGCGTTTCGACCCCGGCGAGACCACTCGCTCGGTGCAGCTCTACGGTGTCGATCCGGACGTGATGGCGAAGGCGACCGCCATTCTGTGCGACGAGTTCGGGGTCAACCACGTCGACCTCAACTTCGGCTGCCCGGTGCCGAAGGTGACCCGCCGCGGCGGCGGGGGAGTGTTGCCCTGGAAGCGGGACCGGCTGGCCGCGATCCTGACCGCCACGGTGAAAGCGGCCGCGCCGTACGGCGTCCCGGTCACCATGAAGACCCGGATCGGCATCGACGCCGACCACGAGACCTTCCTGGACGCCGGCCGGATCGCCGCCGAAGCCGGCTGCGCCGCGATCGCGTTGCACGCCCGCACGGTCAAGCAGTCCTACGGCGGGTACGCCGACTGGGAGCGGATCGCCGAACTGGTCGCGTCCACCAGCATTCCGGTGCTGGGCAACGGCGACATCTGGGAGGCCCCGGACGCCCTGGCGATGATGGAGCGCACCGGTTGCGCCGGTGTGGTGATCGGACGCGGCTGCCTGGGCCGTCCGTGGTTGTTCCGTGACCTGGCGGCCGCCTTCGCCGGCGAGCCCGCCCCGCCACTGCCGAACCTGGGCGAGGTGGCCACCATGGTCTACCGACACGCCGAACTGCTGGCCGGGCTGGACGGCGAAACCCACGGCATGCGCGACCTGCGCAAGCATATGGCCTGGTACTTCAAAGGCTTCCCGGTCGGCTCCGAGCTGCGCCGCGGCCTGGCCATGGTGTCGAGCCTGGCTGAACTGTCCGGCCTGCTCGAACAACTCGACCCGGATCAGGAGTTCCCGAGCGCCGAGCTGGGCTCACCGCGCGGACGCCAGGGCTCGGCCCGCGAGCGGGTGGTGCTGCCTTACGGCTGGCTGGATTCGCAGTGTCTCGGTGACGCCGACATCGCCGACGCCGAGTCCGACGTCTCCGGCGGCTGAACCTTCGCCGGTCAGCTCATGTACGGCATCATCGCGGCGACCATCATCACGATCGCGATGATCGGCGCGAGGACGCCCAGGATGATCGCCCACACACCGTAGGAGCGGCCGCGGCGCGTGGCCGCGGCGACGATGCCGGTGATCCAGGCGGCGGTGCCGCCGTAGCCGGCCACGTTGAGCGCCAGGAGGCCGCCGGAACCGAGCTGGTCGAGCAGCTCCTGGGTCATCTGGTCCTGCGTCATGGTGCCGCCGGAGGACGCCGCGAGCGGCCCGACCAGGACGCCCATCCGCCACATCAGCCAGCAGAGCACCACGCCACACACCACGACGCCGCCGAGCGCGATCATGCCCAGCAGAGGGGAGCGTTGCTGGGCCTGCTGCCCGTAGGGCATTGCGCCCGGTGCCTGTGGGTAGCCCTGTTGCACGGGCGGGTACCCCGGCTGTCCAGCCGGATATCCAGCCTGCTGCCCCCAGCCGGCGCCGGGCTGCGCACCGCTGTAGCCGCTCTGCTGGCCCCAGCCCCCGCCGGGTTGTGCACCGGTGCCGTAGCCGGCCTGCTGACCCGTGGGGTAGCCGCCCTGCTGGCCGCCGGTCTGCGGGCTCCACTCGGTGGGAGTGCTGGGCTGCGCCGAACCGTGCGGCTGTTGCGGTTGACCCTGCGGCGAGTACGGGGGCTGGTAAGGGTTCTGGGGATCGGGACTTTGAGTCATGGCTGCCTTCCGCGTCGTGACCCTTCCATGATGACAGGCGCCGGTGACGGGTTCGGTCGGCACACGGCGACCGAACCGGATCCGTCGGCCGGACGCGGCGTCAACCGGGTGCTCAGGAGCCTCAGTAAGCGGGCACGGCCTTGAGCACCTAAGGATGCGCTGATCAAAGCCCTTCCATCGTCCTCCCGGACTTTGATCTGGGATCTCTCGCGCCTGAGATCCCGGGTCGGAGCCCGGGATGACGTGACCAATGTGGCGTATCGCTGGTTGAGCTTGCCGAACCCCTTGCCAATGAGGTCTCGGCAGGCTCGACCGAGGAGAATCAGCACTTCGGCAGCAGGGCGGCACCGACGGCGGCCAGCGGCTGCCCGGAGGGTGCCACGACAAGGCGTCCGGGAAGGTCGAGTGACGCAAGGAACGCCGAGGCACTCGCCCGTTCAACCAGCAGCTGACGGGCCAGATCGGCCAGTCCCGGCGCGGTCTGGATCACGCCCCCGCCGACGACCACCCAGTCGGACCCCTGGGTCAGCACCATCAGTTGCACCGCGTCCGCTATTCCGGACGCCGCCAGCTCGGCCACCGCGGCCGCCTCCCGATGGCCGTCGGCGGCTGCGCCCATCAGCGTGCCGAGACTCACCGCGGGTGTCAGCCGGGACAACCGCTGGGTGAGCTGCGCACCGCCGGCGACCACCTCGATGCAGCCGTCCTGCCCGCAGGCGCAGCGTCCGGCGCCGGGCCGTACCGGGATGTGACCGATCTCTCCGGCCAGGTTGTCCGAGCCGCGCACCAGCCGTCCGCCGGTCAGCGTCGCGGCCGCCACACCGGTGCCGAAGTTGAGGTAGCTGAGGTCGGCGTCGTGCGCGTCGAGCTGCCGGGCGACGCCCAGCGCGGTGGCCTTCACGTCGTTGTCGACCCGCACCTCGACGCCGATCAGCCCGCCCAGCCGTTCGCCCAGCGGCAGTCGTCCGATGCCCAGATTGACCGCGGTATGCACCACTCCGGCGTGATGGTCCACCCGCCCCGGTATCCCGACGCCGACGCCCTCAAGATCACTGAATCGCAACCCGGCCCGTTGGACGCACTCCCGAGCAGCAGCCAGTGCAGTGGCGAGCACACCGTCGGCGCCCGGCTGGGTGGGCCGGACGTGGTCGGCCACGATCCGGCCCTGTTCGTCGAGCAGGACAGCCTGGGTCTTGCTTCCTCCGATGTCGATGCCGAGGCTCGGCGCGGTCGGCGGCGACGGAGTCATCGGGCTCCTTCGGCGAGCAGCCGGATCAGCCCGGTCGCGGCACCGCGGCCGCTGCCGAAGGTGACCACGTCGAGGCGGACCGGGCCGGTGTGGTCGGGCCAGCCGAGTTCGACGATGAGCGCGTCCGGACGCTGCCGCAGCACCGTTGCGGACGCCGTCCGCAGGAACTCGACCCTGTCCAGGTCCCGTCCCTGGACAACCAGCGGCCGCTGCCGGTACCGACGCAACACGTCGGCGAGCGCGTCCAGGTCGGCCACGGTCAGCGTCGTGGCTCCCGGCAGCCGCGCCGCCAGGTCGCCTGCCAGGTGGTCGCCGATGCCCCAAGGGGTTTCGCCGGCGGCGATGCTGGCCGGCGACGCGAGCCTGACCAGGACGGGCGCGACCAGCGGCTCGATCGGGGCACGAAGCAGGAACCCGGCCGGATCGACCGCGACTGGTTCGGACGGGGGATCGACGGCTGCCCCGCGCAGCCGGGACAGCTCGGACGACAGGGTGCGCACCCGGGCGGCGGCATTCAGCACGCGCGACGACGGCAGGCGTCCGTGGCCGACCGCGGTCAGGATGTGGCGGCGCACCGCGTCCAGCAGGTCGGCGGTGCTTTCGCTGCCCAGGCAGAGCAGGTCGACGCCGGCTGCCAGCGCCAGCACGGCGGCCTCGGGAATGCCGCGGTCCGCGCTGGCTCCGGCCATGTCGAGGGCGTCGCTGACGATCGCGCCGGTGAAGCCGCGGCGGCGTAGCTCGCTGAGCACTGCTGCGCTGAAGGTGGCCGGACGATCCGGGTCGAGCGCCGGCACCAGGATGTGCGAGGTCATCACCGCTACGGTGCGTGCGTCGACGGCGGCAGCGAACGGCGGCAACTCCCGGACGGCGAGGGTTGCGGCGTCCACAGCGATGGTGGGCAGGCCGAGGTGGGAGTCGGTGCCGGTGTCGCCGTGCCCCGGAAAGTGCTTCGCGACCGCACCCACCCCCGCCGGCTGCAGTCCCTCAACGTAGGCCGCGACGTGGCGCGCCACCAGGTCGGAGTCGGCACCGAAGCTGCGCACCCCGATCACCGGGTTGCGCGGGTTCGCGTTGACGTCGGCGACCGGAGCCAGGTTCAGGTCGATGCCCGCCGCGCGCAGTTCGGCGCCGATGCCGGCGGCGACGTCGCGGGTGAGGGTCAGGTCGTCGCGGTGCCCCAGATAGGCCATCGACGGCGCGGGCGAG
>NZ_JASGEN010000009.1:0-28123 GCF_047606365.1 Micropruina sp.
GAGCGGGTTTCTCGCGGTGGGCGATACTGGGTTCGAACCAGTGACCTCTTCGGTGTGAACGAAGCGCGCTACCACTGCGCCAATCGCCCGCGGGTGCCAACGATAGCGGATCGGGCGCGCGGTTCGCACATCGAGGGGGTGGGGCGTCCGCGGATGGTCTCGGTTTGCTTGGCCCGTCCGGAGGTTGTTAAGGTTGCATCCGCACCGGGGAGTCCGAGAGGGTCCGGAAAGCACGCGGACGTGGCTCAGTTGGTAGAGCATCACCTTGCCAAGGTGAGGGTCGCGGGTTCGAATCCCGTCGTCCGCTCGGAGTTGGTCTCGTACCTGCCGCGGCGAGGCCGGTTCTGACCGGTGGAGTGGCCGAGAGGCGAGGCAACGGACTGCAAATCCGTGTACACGGGTTCAAATCCCGTCTCCACCTCGGGCGGTTGGCGCAGTTGGTAGCGCGCTTCCCTGACACGGAAGAGGTCATCAGTTCAAGTCTGGTACCGCCCACCATCGTCTGGCTACGGTCTTCACCGTAGCCAGTTCGTTTTTTCAGATTGATTGTCATGTCGCCGTGGGGCACGCGTGGGGCAGTCTGGTGCTGGCTGCTTGTCACCCGGGTACGAACTTCGCAGGTCGAATCCAGCGTTTCGTTGTCACCGCTTCTGGGCCCCGGAGATCCGCTTTCGCAGCAGCTTGCGCTCCAGCGGGCTCAGCCCGTCCAACACCTCGATCAGGATGCCGAGCCCGGCCAGGCTGTCCAGCGCGGCTGCCGCACCGTCCGGATCGACACCGTCGTAGAGCTCCAGTCCGATGAAGGCCGCGCCGATCGTGCGGCCCGGGTCGGTGACGTCGACCAGGTCGCGGATGGGGGAGCCGGCCAGCAGTCGGGCGACGGTCCGGGTGACCTCGGCGAACCACAGCTCCAGGCAGTCGCGGGCGGTCTGCGCGTGCTCCGGATCGGTCTGTCCCGCGGCGAGCAGTTGCGCCATCACCCGGACGGAGCCGCCGGCGGACTCCTCGGCGTGCAGACGGCGTCCGACCTCGAGCAGTTCGGTGAGTGACGACGCGGCGTCCAGCGCCGGTCGATAGTGATCGACGCCGCGCTGCGTGCTCACCCGGGTCGCCTCACGGACCAACGCAGACACCGTGGAGAAGTGGTAGAAGACCAGCGCCTGGTTCACTCCGGCGGCGTTCGCCACCGACCGGGCCGAGATCGCGGTGAGTCCGGGGCCGGCCAGCAAGTCGATGGTTGCGGCCAGCAGTCGTTGCTTGGTCTCGGATGTCGCCATCAGTCGAGCGTAGAGCCGCGGACTCCCCAGGCCACCCAGGGGGCGGCGACGACGCCGTACATCGTGGCGATCACCACGCCCGGCAAGCTGAGGAACTGCATGGGGAGGTTCACCAGGGTTGCCGTCACGGCCGCGGCCAGGCCGCCGGCCAGTCGAACCGGCGCCTGACTAGCCCCGGCGCGGGCCAGTGCAGACAGCAGCCATCCGGTGATCGCGCCCGGCACCGTAGCGACCAGTGCGGCGATGACTGTGTACAGGCCGGTGGCGACGATGGCGCCGACGAAGGGCACGTCGGCCAGGAGGTGTGGTGGCAGGGTGCCCACCACGGTGATCGCCGCCGCACCCATGGCGGCGGCGCTGCCTCGGCCCACGCCACCGCCAGCGGGTGGGCGCAGTCCGGGGATGGGGGGTGCGGGGATTGGCGGCGTGGGGTAGTTCTCGTAGCCGACGAGCGGCCCCGTCGGAGGCTGCGGCATGACTCCTCGATTCTGCAGTATTAAGCGAACGCTCAATTCGAATCATACGCGGATGTGGACCCAAGTCACCCGCAGGGGGGACAGTTTCAGCTGGCAGGCATGGTGAGCGGGTTTCTAGAGTGCGAGGTGGGGGAGGCTACTCGGCGTCCGGCATGGGGGGACCAGGCCGACGATGAGTGGTCCAGTGAACAGGAGTGGACGCGATTGGCGCGACGTCTCTCCTTCAGACTGTGGCTGAAGTCGGGTTCCGGATCGGGGGAGCGGAATCCGACTTCAGTATGTTTGCGGCCTTCTCGTTCGAGTGACACCGCGATGACCGGGTCATCGCCGTCCGTCCCGATGCGGCAGAATGGGTCAGCGCTGCGGTCTTCTGCCGCAGTTCCATCCCGAAAGGACCTGTGACCGTGTCTGTCTCCGTTTCCGTGATCCGCAACGACTCTCGCGAGGTGCGGACGGTGGAGACCACGACCACCGGCCTGGATCTGTTCGGCACCGACCGAACCATCGTGGCGATGAGGGTGAACGGCGAACTGCGCGACCTCGCCCGTGAGTTGGCCGACGGCGACGAGGTCGAGGCTGTTGCCATGGACTCCCCGGATGGCCTCAACGTCCTGCGGCACTCCACCGGCCACGTGACGGCGCAGGCCGTCCAGGCGCTCTACCCGGCCACCAAGCTGGGCATCGGCCCGTTCATCACCGACGGCTACTACTACGACTTCGACACCGAGCGTCCGTTCACGCCCGAGGACGTCGCCGCCGTCGAGAAGCAGATGAGCCAGATCGTCCGTGAGCGGCAGAAGTTCGTCCGCCGGGTGGTCAGCGAGGACGAGGCCCGCTCCGAACTGGCCGACGAGCCGTACAAGCTGGAACTGATCGGCATCAAGGGCAACGCCGGTGACACCGAGGGTGCCTCGGTCGAGGTGGGTGGCGGCGAGCTGACCATCTACGACAACGTCCGGCGCGACGGATCGGTGGCCTGGAAGGACCTCTGCCGTGGCCCGCACGTGCCGCACACCGGCTACCTGAACGCCTACTCGTTGATGCGGACGTCCGCCGCCTACTGGCGTGGCGACCAGCGCAACGCGCAGCTGCAGCGGGTCTACGGCACCTCTTGGCCTACCCGGGACGACCTGAAGGCGTACAAATTCCGGCTGGAGGAGGCCGCCAAGCGCGACCACCGCAAGCTGGGTGCCGAACTCGACCTGTTCAGCTTCCCCAACGAGATCGGTTCGGGCCTGCCGGTGTTCCACCCCAAGGGCGCGATGATCCGGATGGAGATGGAGGACTACTCCCGGCGCCGGCACGTCGAGGCGGGCTACTCCTTCGTGAACACCCCGCACATCACCAAGGGGCACCTGTTCGAAACCTCCAAGCACCTGGAGTGGTACGCCGACGGCATGTACCCCCCGATGCGGGTCGACGAGGAGCGCGACGAGCACGGCCACGTCACCCGGCAGGGCGCCGACTACTACCTGAAGCCGATGAACTGCCCGATGCACAACCTGGTCTTCCAGAGCCGAGGGCGGTCGTACCGGGAGCTGCCGCTGCGGCTGTTCGAGTTCGGCCACGTGTACCGGTACGAGAAGTCCGGGGTGGTGCACGGCCTGACCAGGGCGCGCGGCTTCACCCAGGACGACGCGCACATCTACTGCACCCGCGACCAGATGAAGGACGAACTGGCCCGGCTGCTGACCTTCGTCCTCGATCTGCTGCGTGACTACGGGTTGGACGACTTCTACCTGGAGCTGTCCACCCGGAATCCGGAGAAGTCGGTCGGCGACGAGCAGACCTGGGAGGACGCCACCCGGGTGCTGGCCGAGGTTGCCGAGGCGTCCGGTCTGGATCTGGTGCCCGACCCGGGCGGTGCCGCGTTCTACGGTCCGAAGATCTCGGTGCAGGCCAAGGACGCCATCGGCCGGACGTGGCAGCTGTCGACCATTCAGCTGGACTTCTTCGAGCCGGAGCTGTTCGAGCTGGAGTACACCGCGTCGGACGGCAGCCGGCAGCGTCCGGTGATGATCCACCGCGCCCTGTTCGGTTCGATCGAGCGGTTCTTCGGCGTGCTGCTGGAGCACTACGCGGGCGCGTTCCCGGCCTGGCTGGCACCCGTCCAGGTGATCGGACTGCCGGTCGCCGAGGAGTTCAACGACTACCTGTCCGGCGTGCTCGACCAGCTGGCGGCTCGCGGCATCAGGGTCGAACTGGACGCCTCCGACGACCGGTTCGGCAAGAAGATCCGCAACGCGTCCAAGTCGAAGGCGCCGTTCGTGCTGATCGCCGGCGAGGCCGACCGTGACGCGGGTGCGGTGTCGTTCCGCTTCCGCGACGGCTCACAGCGCAACGGTGTGCCGATCGACGAAGCGGTGCAGACCGTCGTCGACTACGTCGCCGGCCGCGCCAACGCCGACCCGACCGCGGAAAGCTGACAGTGATGACGTCCGGGCCCGGGGACGATCTCGTCGTGGAATCTCCCGACGAGCGTCCCGGGGTGCCGGACGCCTTCCAGCGGCTCTGGACGCCGCACCGGATGGTCTACATCGGTGGCGAGAACAAGCCGTCCGACAGCACCGAGAAGCAGTGCCCGTTCTGCCGTGCCCCCGGACGCTCCGACGAGGAGGGCCTGGTGGTGCACCGCGGCGTGGTCGCCTATGTGGTGTTGAACCTGTACCCGTATTCACCCGGCCACCTGCTGGTCTGCCCGTACCGGCATGTGTCGGACTACACCGACGCCACGCCGGAGGAGGTGGCCGAGATCGCCGCCCTGACGCGTCGGGCGATGACCGTGATCCGTGCCGTCAGTGGCCCGGCCGGCTTCAACCTCGGCATCAACCAGGGCGAGGTGGCCGGCGCCGGGATTGCCGCGCATCTGCACCAGCATGTGGTGCCGCGCTGGGCCGGCGACGCCAACTTCCTGCCGATCGTCGCCCAAACCAAAGCTGTACCCCAGCTGCTCGGTCAGACCCGGGAACTGCTAGCCGACGCTTGGGCGACCACCGCCGGTTGAGCTTGTCCAACCGAGGTGAGGTCTCGACAAGCTCGACCAACGGAGTCGAGGTGGTGTCAGCGGCCCCCACTAGTCTGGGGGCGTGTCATCCGGCGAACCGTACGACACCGAGCGGATCCTCACCCTGCCGAATGTGCTGAGCTTCGTTCGGCTGCTCGGCGTACCCCTGTTCCTGTGGCTGTTGCTGGCCCGGCAGTACGACCTGCTGGCCGTGGTGGCGCTCGCGTTCCTGGGCGCCACCGACTGGGTGGACGGCTACATCGCCCGCAAGTGGAACCAGCGGTCCAAGCTCGGCCAGGTGCTCGATCCGCTGGCCGATCGGCTCTACATTCTGGCCACCCTGGTCGGTCTGGCCATCCGCGACATCATTCCGTGGTGGATGGTCGTCGTGCTGGTGTCGCGTGACGTGTTGATGGCCGCCGTCGTCCTGCCGCTGCTGCGGCGCCGCGGCTTCATCAGCCTGCCCGTCCACTTCCTGGGCAAGACGGCCACCTTCTGTCTGCTCTACGCCTTCCCGATGGTGCTGCTCGGCGCCGGCGCCGAACCGTGGGCGATGGCGTTCCGGGTGATCGGCTGGGCGCTGGCGCTGTGGGGCGCCGGGCTCTACTGGTGCGCCGGTCTGATGTATCTCGGGCAGACCCTCGACGTGCTGCGCCGGTTCCCACCGGTCGGCAAGGGTGATCGTCCGTCGACCACGGCCGCGGTCACCGGGGCGGGATGAGTCCGGAACGTACCGCTGTGCGTCGGCGCCGGGTGGACGCCAGCATGGACCTGCTCACCAGCCTCTACCGGGACTCGCTCGACCCCGGCTATGCGGCGTCCGGCAAGCACCGCAAACGCTGGTGGCTGGTCGGCCTGGTGGCAATGGTGATCGGGCTGATGATCGGCACCTCCGTTGCGGATCAGTTGCGGGCCGCCCCGGCCGAGCAGGTGGAGCGCGACCAGCTGGTGCAGCGAGTCGAGGACGCTGCCGCCACCACCGATGCCCTGCGGGCCCGGGCCGCCGAACTGCAGCAACAGAACCGTGCGCTCTCCGAGGGGGCACTGGCCAAAGATCCGGCGGCCGCCGAGGTGCAACGCCAACTCGACCTGCTCGGCCCAGCCACCGGCATGCAGGCGGTGACCGGTCCGGGCGTCGTGCTGACCGCCGACGACGCCGACGATGCCGAGCGGCGGGGCAGCAAGGTGGTCGACATCGACATCCGGCAGGCGGTCAACGGGCTGTGGCGTTCCGGCGCTGAAGCCATCGCCGTGAACGGGCACCGACTGTCGTCGCGCACCGCGATCCGGGGGGCGGGTGACGCGATCACCGTCGACTACCGCTCACTCACTCGGCCCTACCGGATCGAGGCGATCGGCGAGCCGAACGCATTGCTGCAGGGCTTTCCGGGAACCCCCGGCGGGGCTTGGTGGGCCTACCTCAAACAGAACTACGGCATTCGATACGAGCTCACCTCGGCGGGTAGTCTGCGGCTGAACGCCGACCCCGGCCTGGGAGTCCGCAATGCCGAACGGAAGCCGTGAGGGGGTGACGCCGTGTTCGCCATCGTCGGACTGATCATCGGCATCGCCCTGGGCATCTACCTGGAGCCGACGCTGCCGACCGGCCTGCAGCCCTACCTGCCGATCGCCATCGTGGCCGCGCTCGACGCACTCTTCGGCGGCTTCCGCGCCTACCTGGAACGGATCTTCGACGACAAGGTGTTCGTGGTGTCGTTCACCTCCAATGTGCTGATCGCCGCCCTCATCGTCTGGGTGGGCGATCAGATCGGCGTGGGGGCGCAGCTGTCCACGGCGGTGGTGGTGGTGCTCGGTATTCGCATCTTCACCAATGCCGCGGCGATCAGGCGGGCGTTGTTCCATGCCTGAACCCCTCACTCCCGACGATCCACGTCCGGACGAGCCTCGGGCCGACGAGCCCCAGACCGACGAGCAACTCGACACGGACGCCGGCCCCGCCGAGGTGCCTTCGACGCGGGCTGCGGCCTCGGACAAGTCACCGGCGGGGGACGTCACGCCGTCCGATTCGGACGCCGGGTCGGCGCCCGAGCCGATCAACTGGCGCGAACTGGTCCGAGATTTCGTCAAGCCGGGACGGGCGCAGGTGGTGTTCGCCGCGATTCTGCTGGTCTGCGGGCTGGCCGTCGCCATGCAGGTGCGGACGCAGGCCTCCGAAACCGACTATTCCACCTTGCGACGCGCCGACCTGGTGCAGCTGCTGGACGACCTGACCGCGCAGAGCCGGCAGCTCGAATCCGAGATCGCCGAACTCGAGGCCACTCAACGTCAGCTGCAGAGCGGCGTCGACTCCGAGCAGGTGGCCAAAGAGGAGGCGCAGCGCCGACTCGACGTACTGGCCATCCTCGGCGGCACCGCGCCGGCCCAGGGGCCCGGCGTCCGGATCACGATCAACGATCCGCAGCACAAGGTGACTTCCGAGCTGCTGCTCAACACGATCGAAGAGATGCGGGACGCCGGCGCCGAGGTGATCGCGATCAACGGCAGCATCCGCGTGGTGGCGTCCACCTGGTTCGGGCCCGGACCAGGCGGGTCACTGGTGGTGGGCGGCGAACAGATCACCCGACCGATCACCATCGACGTGATCGGCGACCCGCATGCGCTCACCGAGGCCACGCAGTTCAGCGGGGGACTGGTCAGCGAGGTGGAGAGCTCACGGATCGGTGGGACGGTGAGCGTCGTCGCCGACGGCAAGCTGACGATCAACGCCGTCGTCGCCCCGCCGAGCAATCGGTTCGCGAAGCCCGCCTGAACCTGCCCGTCTTCGCATCCCAGCCCGGGCGCGGCCCGTCCGGAACTGGGTAGTGTGTGCGCTGGATGCCGCGCATCCGTCACGTCCGCCACGGCCAAGGAGTTAGCTGTGTATCCCGAGGATCTGAAGTACACCGATAAGCACGAATGGGTGCGCACCGGCAACGGCTCCACCGTTCGGGTGGGCATCACCTCGTTCGCCGCCGACGCGCTGGGCGACGTGGTCTACGTGTCCCTGCCGCAGGTCGGTGAAGAGGTCGCCAAGGACGACGCCTGTGTCGAGGTCGAGTCCACCAAGAGCGTTTCGGACGTGTTCTCGCCGGCCTCCGGGGTGATCACCTCGGTGAACGAGTTGCTGAACACGACGCCCGAGGTGATCAACTCCGACCCCTACGGCGACGGTTGGATGTTCGAGATCGAGGTCAGTGACCCGTCCGAACTCGACGACGCGCTGGACGCCGACGGCTACGCGGAATTGGCCGAAGAGTAGCGAACCGTCAACCTCTGGCTTAGCCTGACGTTGTACACCTTTCACCTAGCCACCGCAGCGTTCGCGCAGGAAGGCCCGGACGATGATCAAGTGCCCCGCTTGTGGACACGAAAACGCTGACACCAGCAATTTCTGCGCCAACTGTGGGACCTCGCTGACGAACTCGGTGCAGAGCGGCGACACCACCCGGGTGAGTCCCGCGGTCGACGCCAACCTGACCGAGGAACAGCTCGCCGAAGACCTCAGCGCCGAAGACCTCCGGGCGATTTCGATGCTGCCGGCCGATTCGGCGCTGCTGATCGTGCGTCAGGGCCCCGCGGCCGGGGCGCGGTTCCTGATCAACTCGGACGTCACGACGGCGGGCCGGCACCCGCGGTGCGACATCTTCCTCGACGACATCACGGTGTCCCGCAATCACGCCCGGCTGGTCCGTCGCGACGGCCACGTCTGGGTCGAGGACGAGAACAGCCTCAACGGCACCTACGTGAACAAGGCGCTGATCGACACCCCGACGGCCCTGCGCCGCGGCGACGAGGTGCAGATCGGCAAGTTCCGGATGCTCTTCTTCACCCACCCAGGCTGATCGCGTATGGCTTACGGATTGCGCAGCATCGGTCAGGTCCTCTCGGTACTCAAAGAGGACTTCCCGGACATCTCCATCTCCAAGATCCGCTTCCTGGAGAGCGAGGGCCTGATCTCACCCGAACGGGCCCCGTCCGGCTACCGGCGCTACGCCGAATCCGACATCACCCGGCTGCGCTACATCCTCACCGTGCAGAAGTCGCATTACCTGCCGCTGAAGGTGATCCGTGAGCATCTGGAGGCGATGGACCGCGGCGAGGAGCCGCCGCGGCTCGAGCCGCTGGCCGGTGCAGCGGCCGCTGCCGAGGTACCGTCGGTGACGTCCGGCGGCGGCCCGCAGCAGCCACGGAGCTCGAAGCGTCCGATCCGGATCACCAGGCGCGAGTTGCTCGAACTCAGCGGCCTGTCCGAGGCCAGCCTGTCGGAGTTGGAGCGGCACGCGCTGGTCAACCCTCGCCGCGGCACCGTCTACTACGGACGCGACGCGCTCACCGTCGCGGTGGCCGCCCGGAAGCTGGCCGCCTACGGCATGGACGCGCGGCATCTGCGTGTCGTCAAGCAGGCAGCCGAACGCGAGGTGGGGCTGATCGAGCAGGCCATCACCCCGCATCTGCGCCGCAGCCAGTCGCCCCAGCAGTTGGCCAAGGAGGTCATGCAACTGGTGATGCACGCGCACGCGGCGATCATGCGATCCACGATGCCCCAGTAGGTGGAACCATGCGCGAGTTGACCGTTGTCGAAGTCCGGCTCGATTCCGAGGAAGGCTCCCCGGTGCTGATCCTGAAAGAGGTGGACGGCCCGCGCCAGCTCGCCATCTGGATGACCGCGGCCGGGGCGTCCGGAATTCTGGGTGCGCTGCAGGCGCCGGACGCCGACCACCCGTCCAGTCACGAGCTGATCCTTGCCCTGGTCGAGAGCCTCGGCGGCGAGGTGTCGGTCGCGCACATCGTCGGCCACCAGGAAGGCGTCTTCTACGCCGAACTGATCGTGGATGGGCGTCCGGTGAACGCCCGGCCGTCGGACGCGATCGCGGTCGCGCTGCGCGCCGGGGTGCCGATCAAGGTCGCCGAAGGCGTGCTGAACGCGGTCGGCGTCGTCCCCGAGCCGGCCCCGGAGGAACAGCCGGGCGAGGACCAGGTGGAACAATTCCGGCAGTTCCTCGACTCGGTGAACCCGGACGATTTCGAGTAGGTCACGGTGCCGCCGGCAACCCTGAGGTTCAGGTGGAGGGTTGGTAGCCTGGCGGCACTGTTCGCGGCGTGTCGTTGACCGTTCCGCGGCCGCGGTTTTAGCGTCATGGAAGACGAAGGAACCCGGCGTGCGGTCGGGGTGGCACCCACACGAGTGAAGGCGGATGAAGTGAACGGTCTGGATGAGGCGGCGGAGCACCCGGTGGACGCACAGGACCTGCTCTTCGACGGCGACTTCGCACCGCTGCCCGAGGACGTCGGCTTCCGCGGCCCGGTGGCCTGCCGGGCGGCCGAGATCACCTACCGCCAGCTCGACTACTGGGCCCGCACCGGCCTGGTGGTGCCCCAGGTGCGCGACGCCAGCGGTTCCGGCACCCAGCGGCTGTACGGCTTCCGCGACATCCTGCTGCTCAAGGTGATCAAGCGGCTGATCGACGCCGGCATCTCGCTGCAGCAGATCCGGACCGCGATCGACCACCTGCGCGCCCGCGGCGTCCAGGACCTCACCGAGGTGACGCTGATGAGCGACGGCGTCTCCGTCTACGAATGCACCTCCGACGACGAGGTGATCGACCTGCTGCGCGGTGGCCAGGGCATGTTCGGCATCGCGCTGGGCGGTGTCTGGCGCGACATCGAAGGCAGCCTGTCGACGCTGCCCAGCGAACGCGCTCAGGACGAGGAGGCCGCTCCGGCTCCCACCGACGAGTTGTCCCGACGCCGCCGCGCCCGCGCTGCCGGCTGACCGCTAGCCATCCGGTCGGCCAAGGATGGGCTGATCAAAGCCGCTCCGTCGTCATCCCGGACTTGATCCGAGACCTCTGCCGCCGGAGAGCCCGGGAAGACGTGGATGATCAGCGCTTCCCTAGATAGCTAGCCGAGCGATTGCTGGTTGGGTAGAACTTTCACCCTTGGTGACCGTGGGGACGGGAGCGGGCCGCGGGATGACGGGTTGGGATAGTTTGTGATCCGGGGCGTCGCCGGACGCCGGAGCGGACAACAGGAGAGCGCGGATGGTTGCCTTCACCACTCGTCACATCGGGGCTGTCGGGGAGGATAGGGCGAAACTGCTGGAGGTCGTCGGCTACGGGTCGCTGGACGAGCTGACCGCCGCGGCTGTGCCGTCCGGTATCGCGTTGGACGGCCCGCTGGACCTTCCGGCAGCTTTGGACGAGGCGGCTGCGGCCGCCGAGCTGGCCGGGTTCGCCGCTGCCAACCGTCCGCGCCGGGCGATGATCGGGCTCGGCTACCACGGCACCCTCACCCCGCCGGTGATCCGCCGCAACGTGCTCGAGAACCCGTCCTGGTACACCGCGTACACCCCGTACCAGCCTGAGATCAGCCAGGGCCGGCTGGAGGCGCTGCTCAACTTCCAGACCATGATCACCGACCTGACCGGGCTGCCGACCGCCGGTGCCAGCCTGCTGGACGAGGGCACCGCGGTCGCCGAGGCGATGGCGCTGGCCCGGCGGATCACCCGCAAGGGTTCGGTGTTCCTGGTGGACGCCCAGGTGCTGCCGCAGACGCTGGCCGTCGTCCGCACCCGCGCCCTGGCCACCGGCATCGATGTGGTGGTGGTCGACGGCGACCTGGTGGAGGCGTTGCAGACCCACGAGGCGTTCGCGATCGTTGTCCAGGTGCCCGGCGCGGACGGTGGTGTGCGCAGCGCGGACGAGTTGCGCGCGATCGCGGCCACCGCGCACGACAACAACGCCTCGGTGATCGCCGCCGCCGACCTGCTGGCCCTCACCCTGCTGACCTCACCCGCCGAGTGGGGCGCCGACATCGCGGTCGGCAGCACTCAGCGGTTCGGTGTTCCGTTGTTCTACGGCGGTCCACATGCGGCGTACATGGCCGTTCGGGAGGGCCTGGAACGGCAACTCCCCGGACGCCTCGTCGGCCTCTCCAAGGACGCCGACGGCACCCCGGCGCTGCGGCTCGCCCTGCAGACCCGTGAGCAGCACATCCGGCGCGATCGGGCCACGTCCAATATCTGCACCGCGCAGGTACTGCTGGCCGTCGCGGCGTCCATGTACGCGGTGTACCACGGGCCGCACGGCCTGCGGGCGATCGCCGAAGGCGTCCATGACAAGTCGCGACGCCTGGCCGCCGCGCTGTCGGAGGCCGGCGAGCTGAGCACCACGTCGTTCTTCGACACGCTGACGATCAGGGTGCCCGGCAAGGCCGAGCAGATCGTCGCCGCAGCGGCCGAGGGCGGCGTCCACCTGCGGTTGGTCGATGCCGACCGGGTGGGCATCAGCGTCGGCGAGGACGCCACCGAGGCCGACCTGGCAGCGGTCGCCGACGCGTTCGAGACCGCCGCGCCGGGGGAGGGCCGGCTCGGCGACCTGGCCGGGCACGACCGCGCCGTCGACTACCTGAGCCATCCGGTGTTCAACAGCCGGCACAGCGAGACCGAGATGCTGCGCTACCTGCGCTCGCTCTCCGACCGCGACTTCGCCCTCGACCGGGGCATGATTCCGCTCGGCTCGTGCACGATGAAGCTGAACCCGACCACCTCGATGGAGGCGATCAGCCTGCCCGGGTTCGCGAACCTGCACCCGTTCGCGCCCGCGTCCGACGCCCAGGGGTATCTGACGATGATCGACCGGCTGTGCGACGCGCTGGCCGAGATCACCGGCTACGACCGGGTCTCCGTGCAGCCCAACGCCGGTAGTCAGGGCGAGTTCGCCGGACTGATGGCGATCCGTTCCTACCATCTCGCCAACGGCGACGAGCAGCGCACCGTCTGCCTGATCCCAGCCTCCGCGCACGGCACCAATGCGGCGTCCGCGGTGATGGCCGGCATGAAGGTGGTGGTGGTCAAGACCGCCGACGACGGCTCGGTCGACATGGCCGACCTGCGCGCCAAGATCGAAAGCCACGCTGACACGCTGGCCGCGATCATGGTCACCTACCCCTCGACCCACGGCGTCTACGAGGACACCATCGGCGAGTTGTGTGCGCTGGTGCATGAGGCGGGCGGCCAGGTCTACGTCGACGGCGCCAACCTGAACGCGCTGCTGGGCCTGGCCAAGCCGGGCAAATTCGGCTCCGACGTGAGTCATCTCAACTTGCACAAGACGTTCGCGATCCCGCACGGCGGTGGTGGCCCCGGGGTGGGTCCGGTCGGCGTCCGGGAACATCTGGCGCCGTATCTACCGTCACATCCGCTGCTCGCCGAGGCCGGTCCGGCGACCTCCTACGGCCCGATCAGCGCGGCACCGTTCGGATCGGCCGGCGTCCTGCCGATCAGCTATGCGTTCATCGCGATGCTCGGTGCGGACGGCCTGCGCGAGTCCGGGCAGTCCGCGGTGCTGGCTGCCAACTACATTGCGAAGCGGATCGGCGGCCACTACCCGATCCTCTACACGGGAACGGACGGCCTGGTCGCGCACGAGTGCATCGCCGACCTGCGTCCGCTCACCAAAGCCACCGGGGTGACCGTCGACGACGTCGCCAAACGCCTGATCGACTACGGGTTCCACGCCCCGACGATGAGCTTCCCGGTAGCCGGCACGTTGATGATCGAACCCACCGAGTCCGAATCGAAGGCCGAGCTGGACCGGTTCTGCGACGCGATGATCGCCATCCGTGCCGAGGCGGACGCGGTCGCGGCAGGGGAGTGGCCGGCCGACGACAACCCGCTGCACAACGCGCCGCATACGCAGGCCCGGGTGATCGCCGACGACTGGACGCACCCGTACTCGCGCACGCTGGCCGCCTACCCGGGTGGTCTGCAACTGGGCAGCATCGGTACCGGTGCGACCGACAAGTACTGGCCGGCCAGCGCCCGGATCGACGGCGTCTTCGGTGACCGCAACCTGGTCTGCTCCTGCCCGCCGGTCAGCAGCTACGACGAGTAGCCGGGCGCTCCCGCCGCCGGTCTGTTCGGCGGACCCGCCCATAACGGTGTGTGGTGTCCGGATGCCTCGCGGCTAGGCTGAACACACCCGCTCGACGAGAGGACGGCCCATGCCGGAATGGCTCGAGAAGCTGAAGGAGAAGCCGGCGATCGCGCACCTGTGGCGCACGCAGGAACGCTTCACCGCGCGCCTGGGCAACCAGTTCGCCGGCGCCATCACCTACTTCTCCGTGCTCTCGCTGGTGCCCGTGCTGTCCTTCGCCTTCGCGGTCCTGGGCATGGTGCTGACCGTGTTCCGACCGGACCTGCTGACCGCCGTCCGCGGGTTGATCGAAGCGCAGTTCCCGACCAATGACGATCTCGGCAAGAAGATCGTCGACGTGATGGAGAACGCGCTCAACAGCTGGGCGGTGATCTTCGGACTGTCGCTGGTGATCTTCGCCTGGTCGGGTGCGTCCTGGGTGGCCAACCTGAAGAGCGCCATCCGGGCCCAGATGCGGCCGACCCTCGATGTGGCCGAACAGAAGTCGAACATCGTCGTCGAAACGCTCAAGAACCTCGGAATCCTGCTGGCCCTGTTCGGCACGATCCTCGCCATGTTCGCGCTGTCCACGGTGGCCACCGTGCTGACCGGCACCATCATCGACTGGCTGCAACTCCCCTCCAGCGTGGTGACCACGGTGGTGCTGCGTCTGGTGCCCATCCTGGTGAACATCGCGGTCGGTTTCGCGCTCTTCGCGTTCCTGTTCTGGGTGTCCTACCAGCAGCCGATCCCGCGGAAAATCTGGCTGACCGGCGCCCTCGCCGGGTCGGTCGGCCTGGCCGTCCTACAGGTCGCGGCGACCACGATCACCGGAATGTTCTCGGGCAACGCCGCAGCCAACGTCTTCGGACCGATCATCATCGCCATGCTGTTCCTCAACCTGTTCGCCACCCTGATCCTGATGATCGCCGCCTGGATGGCGACCTACGAACCGCCGCCGGTCTACCGTTCGCCGCTGGCCCAGGACGTCGCCGACCCGTCCGCCGAAATGGTGGATCCGCTGCCGACCGTGCGACGGGCGGTCGCTGAGCGCGGCATGCGGGTGGGCATCGGCGCCGGCTGGGTGCTGGGCGCCGCCACCGGAGTCGGTCTCGGAGCCGTCATCGCCGGCATCGCAGCCTGGTTCCGTCGTGTGATACGCCGGTCATGAGCCCGCGTCCGGCCTCCGTGCGTGGCGGGGTCGAGCCCTTCCACGTGATGGAGGTGCTGAAAGCGGTCGCCGCCCGGAGGCTCAGCCATGACGACGTGGTGTTGCTGTGCGTCGGGCAGCCGTCCACGCCGGCACCCGCGCCGGTGCGGGCGGCCGCCGAGCATGCGTTGGGCGCTGAGACCCTGGGCTACACCGAGGCCGTCGGCACCCTCGCCTTCCGGCGGGCGATCTCCGGCCACTACCGCGAGCAGTACGGCTTCGGCGTCGATCCGGACGCCGTGGTCGTCACCACCGGTTCCTCCGCCGGCTTCCTGCTGACTCTGCTGGCGGCCTTCGATCCGGGTGATCTGGTGGCGGTGACCCGTCCCGGCTACCCCGCCTATCGCAACGATGTGCTGGCCGCCGGCTGTCGGCTGCTGGAGCTGCCCTGCGGCCCCGAAACCCGTTATCAGCCGAGCGTCGAGATGCTCGCCTCGCTGTCCGAGAAGCCCGCCGGACTGGTGCTGGCCAGCCCCGCCAACCCGACCGGCACGATCATCGGGGCCGACGAACTGGCCGCGCTGACCCGCTGGTGCGCCGACAACGACGTGCTGCTGATCAGCGACGAGATCTATCACGGCATCAGCTTCGGACGCCCCACGCATTCGGCCTGGGAGTACGGCCGGGACGCCGTCGTGGTCGGCTCGCTGAGCAAGTACCAGTCGATGACCGGATGGCGGATCGGCTGGCTGCTGCTGCCCGAGGCGCTGCGCCGTCCGGTGGAGTTGCTGCAGGGCAACCTCGCGATCTGCGCGCCCGCACTGTCGCAGGCTGCCGGCTGTGCCGCGTTCGGCCCGGACGCCCGCTCCGAGCTGGACGGCCACGTCCGGCGCTACGCCGCCAATCGCGACATCCTGCTGGAGCGGCTGCCGGAGTTGGGCATCACCAGCTTCGCGCCACCCGACGGCGCCTTCTATGCCTGGTGCGACATCGGGCACCTCACCGACGACTCGCAGGCCTGGTGCGCCGACGTGCTGGCGGCGACCGGGGTGGCACTGGCGCCTGGCATCGACTTCGACCCGGTGGACGGCCACCGGTTCATGCGGTTGTCGTTCTGCGGCACGTCCGAGGAGATCACCGAGGGGATCGATCGGCTGGTCCGCTACCTGGGCTGAGTTTCGGCGAGGAGGCTGGAGAGCGGTGCCGGCGGCGTCCCGGTGAGGTCGGCGACAGCGGTGGAGACCGTGCTCATGAATCCCAGTCGGGTCGCGGTGCCGAAAGAGGCGAGCAGTTCGGCGATCGGTTCGGGCAGCCCGTGCTCGACCAGGCCCTGCACGTACGCCTCGTCGCTGACGTCGATCACCTCGACCGCGCTGCCGCGGAGCCCGGCGGCGAGCGCGGCGAGATCGGCGGTGGAGAGGGCGGCGGGCCCGGTGATGTCGTAGGTCGCGTTGCCGGGCCCCTGCACCAGGGCGGCCGCAGCGGCTCGGGCGCAGTCGGCCCGGGTGACGTAGGCGTTCCTGCCGTCACCGGCGTTGGTGACTAGCTGTCCCGACGCGGCGGCCTGTTCGATGCTGCCCAGTTGGCCGTCCGCATAGAGCGCGTTGCGCAGGAACGTCCAGCCGAGCCCACTGTCGCGGATGGCCTGTTCGGTGGCCGCGTGGTCGGGGACGACGCCGGCCGGGTTCTCGGGTGTCGGCTCGGGGACGGAGGTGTACAGCAGATGTGACACACCGGCGACCTTGGCCGCGGCGATGGCGCGACGGTGACCCTCGAGGCGGTCTCCGACCCGGTCGGTGGAGATGATCAGCAGCCGGTCGATGCCGGCGAAGGCCGCACGCAGCGAGTCGGCGTCGTTGAAGTCTCCGGCCCGCACCTCGATGCCCCGCGCTGCGTACTCGGCAAGGTTGTCGGGCGAGCGGGTGATGAGCACGAGCTGCTCGGGGCTCACCCGTTGTTCGAGGGCCTCGGTGGTGAGGCGTCCCAGTTGGCCGGATGCGCCGGTGATTCCGTAGACGGTCATCGTTTTGCGTCCTCTCCATTTGTAGTTGACGTGGTTACGAATGGAAACGTAGTCGATTCGGTTGCGGTTGTGACACCATGGGCCACATGGCGGGACCGGTGAACACCCAGTTTGCGGTGGCGGTGCACTTCCTGGCCTACCTCGCCGGGGCGGGGCGCGGCCGTCCGGTGAGTTCGGACGAGGTGGCGCGCTCGGCCGCTGTCAGCCCCGTCTATCTGCGCCGGGTCCTGGGGCCGCTGCGGGCTGCCGGGCTGGTCAGGTCCAGGCCGGGTAGCGGGGGCGGCTGGGAGTTGCGCCGGTCGCCGGACGAGATCGGCCTCGATGAGGTGTGGTCCATCGTCCAGGGTGAGCACGCCGTGCTCGGTCTGCACGGTCCCAGCCCGGACTGTCCGATCGGTGCCGGCCTGATCGGCGTTTTCGAGGGCATGGAAGGCCGGGTGGCGGCTGCGATCGAACGGGAACTGGCCGAGTGCACGATCGGCGACGTGGTGCGCCGAGCGGTCGGCACCGCCGGAGGCCATGCTGGGCAGCCGAATCCGCTGGTCGATCTGGTGGAGACCTGGTGGTCAGCGAGCGATGTCCGCCCAGTGGGCTCCGGTGATCGCCAGTAGGTCGTCGGGGGCCAGTTCGACCTGCAGCCCGCGCTTTCCGGCTGAGACGAAGATGGTGTCGAACAGTTGCGCCGTCTCGTCCAGAACGGTCGGCAGCGGGGTCTTCTGGCCGATCGGCGAAATGCCTCCCACCACGTAGCCCGAACTCCGGGACGCCTCGGCCGGCTTCGCCATCGCCGCCTTCTTCGCACCCACCGCAGCGGCGAACGCCTTCAGGTCGAGTTGGCCGGCCACCGGGACGACGCCGACCGCCAGCGGTGGGCGTCCGAGGCCGACGTCGACGACCAGCGTCTTGAAGATCCGCAGTTCGTCGACACCCAGCTCGCGTGCCGCCTCGGCACCGAAGTCCCGGCTGTCGTCGTGGTGGGTGTAGCTGTGCAGGGTGAAGGCGATGCCCGCCGCGCTGAGCGCATCGGTCGCGGGCGTCCCGCCCGTAGGTTTGCCGGCCACTCGTTCACCGTAGTGGCTAGGTTGGGCCCGTGGATGCAGAGGAGTTCCGGGCCCACGGCCACCGGCTGATCGACTGGATCATCGACTACCGCCAACGTCTCGACACCTTGCCGGTGCAGGCGCAGGTCGGGCCCGGGGAGACGTCCGACAAACTGCCCGAACACCCCAGTGAGCCGGACGGCTTCGAGGCACTCCTGGCCGACCTCGACCGGGTGGTGGTGCCCGGGCTGACCAACTGGCAGCATCCGAGCTTCTTCGCCTGGTTCCCCGCCAACAGTGAGTACCCGGCGATCCTGGCCGAACTGGTCTCGGCGGGCCTGGGCGTGCAGGGGATGAGCTGGGTGAGCAGCCCGGCCGTCACCGAGGTGGAGACCCGGATGATGGACTGGATGGTCGAACTGCTCGGCCTGCCGGACGCCTTCCGTTCGACCAGCGCCCGCGGCGGGGGAGTGATCCAGGGCTCGGCCAGCGAGGCCACGCTGACCTCGGTGCTGGCCGCCCGGTACCGGGCCACCGGCGGTGCGGTCAATGCCGACTCCGACACCACGAGACTGGTGGCCTACGCCACCTCACAAGCGCATTCGTCGATCGAGAAGGGTCTGCGGATCGCCGGCATCGGCACCGACCATCTGCGCATCGTGCCGCACGACGAGAACTTCGCGATGCGTCCGGACGCCCTCGCCGAAGCGATCGCCGCCGACCGGGCCGCAGGTCTGGTGCCGTTCTGGGTGTGTGCCACCGTCGGGACCACGAACTCGCTGGCGGTGGACCCGGTGCGTGCGGTCGGCGAGATCGCCCGGCGGGAGGGGTTGTGGCTGCATGTGGACGCCGCGATGGCCGGTATCGCCACCCTGTGCCCCGAACTGCGCTGGCTCAACGACGGCCTCGAGCTGGCCGACAGCTACGGCACCAATCCGCACAAATGGATGGGCGTCACCTTCGACTGCAACCTGTTCTGCACCGCCGACCGGGCCAGCCTGCTGGGGGCGTTGAGCATCCTGCCCGAATACCTGCGCACCGCGGCCGCCGAGTCCGGCGCGGTGATCGACTACCGCGACTGGCAGGTGCCGCTGGGCCGCCGGTTCCGTGCGCTCAAGCTGTGGTTCACCCTGCGCACCGACGGTGTTGCCCCGGCCCAGGCGATGGTCCGCGACCAGCTCGCGTGGACGTCCGAACTGGCTGAATGGGTGGCCGCCGATGAGCGGTTCGAGATCCTCGCGCCGCACCCGCTGAACCTGTTGTGCGTGGCTCTGCGCGCCGGCGACGACGCCACCACGGCGCTGATCGAGGCGGCCAACGCCACCGGCGAGGTCCTGTTCACCCGCACGGTGCTGGGTGACCGGGTGGCCCTCCGGTTCTCGATCGGCGCTCGCAGCACCACCCTCGACCACGTCCGGGCCGCTTGGCGCCTGCTCCAAGAGCTCGCCACTTAACGGGGGACGGTTCTCCCGGTCACCGGGGACGGTTCCTTTGGTCACTGGGAACGGTTCTTTTGGTCACTGGGAACGGTTCCTTTGGTCACTGGGGACGGTCCCTTGGTCGCCAAGTAAGGGGCTTCTGGCGTCCAGAAGTGTCCCCAAGAACCATCCCTGGTGTCCGCGGGAACCCGTCCCCAGTGACCAAAGGAACCGTCCCCGGTGACCGAAAGAACCGTCCCCGAAAGTTCGAACTCAGCGGACGGCGAGCAGGTCCACCACGAAGATCAGGGTCTCGCCGGGTGCGATGACGCCGGCGGCGCCACGATCGCCGTAACCCAGGTGTGCCGGGATCACCAGCTGACGGCGTCCGCCGACCCTCATGCCCTGGACGCCGCGGTCCCAGCCGGCGATGACTTGGCCGACGCCGAGCCGGAAGCTGAGCGGTTCGCCGCGGTTGTAGGAGGCGTCGAACTCCTCGCCGCTGGAATGGGCGACGCCGACGTAATGCACCACGACGGTGTTACCGGCCGCGGCCTCGGCGCCGTCGCCGACGGTGATGTCGGTGATGGTCAGGTCATCGGGGGCTTCGCCGGGAAAATCGACTTCGGGCTTCTCGTAGGTCATGCGACCAGCCTTGCACAGGCCGTTGGTGGGACCGGGACCGATCCACGGCTGCTCGCGCCGCTGCGCCATCCCGGGCTTGCCCCGGGATCTCCGCACGACTCCCGCGCAGAGATCCCGGCGTCCGCCGGGATGACGGGGCGTCCGCTGAGAGGACGCGGGTAGGGCACGGTCTCGGCAGGCTCGACCGACGGGCTGGGGTTCGAGTAGGGGTAGACCAGCTCGACCGACGGTGGGGGTCAGGTCTCGGCAGGCTCGACCGACGGCGGGCTAGGTGGCCCAACCCTTAGAATCAACGGGTGATCCGCACCCTTGACCTGCGTGGGCAGGCCGTTGACTACCGCACCGTCGTTCCTCGGGCTCCGATGGACGTCGAGCATGCGGTCGACGTGGTGCGGCCGATCTGTGACGCGGTGGCCGAGCGCGGCGCGGACGCCCTGCGCGAGTTCTCCGCACGCTTCGACGGCTGTGAGCCGTCCGAGCTGCGGGTCCCCGCGCAGGCGATCGCGGACGCCGAGGCCGGGCTGACCCCGGAATTGCGCGGCGCGCTGACGGAGTCGATTCGCCGCCGTAGGGCGGTCGCCGAGTTGGAGGCGCGGGCCGAGGTCCGGCGCGCTGAGCCGGCGCCGGGTGCGGTCGTCGAGGCCCGGGCGATCCCCGTGGAGCGGGTCGGACTCTATGTGCCGGGCGGGTTGGCGCCGCTGGCGTCCTCGGTGCTGATGAACGTGGTGCCCGCTCAGGTGGCCGGGGTGTCCTCGATCGCGGTGGCGTCCCCGCCGCAGGCCGAGTTCGACGGCCTGCCGCACCCGACGATCCTGGCCGTCTGCGCGCTGCTCGGCGTGGACGAGGTGTACGCCGTCGGCGGGGCGCAGGCGATCGCCATGTTCGCCCACGGTGTGGACGGGCTGTGCGAGCCGGTGCAGCTGGTCACCGGGCCGGGCAACATCTACGTGGTGGCGGCCAAGCGGCTGCTGCGCGGCAAGGTCGGCATCGACTCCGAGGCCGGCCCGACCGAGATCGCCATCCTCGCCGACGACAGCGCCGACCCGCGCTTCGTCGCCGCCGACCTGATCTCGCAGGCCGAGCACGACCCGCTCGCCGGAGCCGTCCTGGTCACCGATTCGACCGAGCTGGCGGACGCCGTCCGTGCCGAACTCGAGCCGCAGGTCGCAGCGACCACCCACGCCGAGCGGATCCGGACCGCGCTGGCCGGTGAGCAGTCCGCCGTGGTCCTGGTCGATGACCTGAACCAGGGCCTGGACGTGGTCAACGCGTACGCGGCCGAGCACCTCGAGATCCACACCCGGGACGCCCGGACGATCGCCGGTCGCGTCCGCAACGCCGGTGCGATCTTCGTCGGACCGTGGTCGCCGGTGTCGCTCGGCGACTACAGCGCCGGCAGCACCCACGTGTTGCCGACCGCCGGCTGCGCCTGCCACTCGTCCGGTCTGAACGTGAACAGCTTCCTCAAGAACGTGCACGTCATCGACTACTCGCGCGAGGCGCTGCTCGAGGTGGCGAGCGTGGTCGAGACCTTCGCTGCCGCCGAGAACCTGCCGGCCCACGGCGCCGCGGTCACCGTTCGCCGTCCGGCCCAGTGACGATGACCACCCGAGCGCACACCGTGCTCCAACCCCTCGATATTCCGATTCACAAGCAGATTCACCACAGAGAAGGCGGATCGATGAAACCCAATCCGACGCTGGCCGACCTGCCGCTGCGTCCCGAACTGGTCGGCGAGGAGCCCTACGGCGCGCCCCAGTTGGACGTGCCGGTGTGCCTCAACGTCAACGAGAACCCGTTCCCGCCCAGCGCCGAGATCGCCGCCGACATGGCCGCCGCGATCACCGCCGGAGCCACCGGAATGAACCGCTACCCGGATCGCGAGGCGACCGGTTTGCGCACCGCACTGGCGGCGTACCTGGGACACGGGCTCACCATCGAGAACATCTGGGCGGCGAACGGCTCCAACGAGGTGATGACCCACGTGCTGGGTGCCTTCGGCGGCCCCGGCCGCACGGTGCTCAGCTTCACCCCGACCTACTCGATGTACCCCGAGTACGCCCGTAACACTCACACCCGTTACGTCACCGCGCCACGTCACGAGGACTACACCCTGGACGCCGAACTGATCGGCTCCGCGATCGCCGAGCACGACGCCGACGTGGTGATCATCACCACGCCGAACAACCCGACCGGCACCCCGACCGCGCTGCAGGTGATCGCCGAGGTGCTGGCGCACACCGACGCGATCGTGGTGGTCGACGAGGCCTACCAGGAGTTCTCCCGGCACCCCGAGCAGACCGCGCTGACCCTGCTGCCGCGGTTCGGCAACCTGATCGTCAGCCGCACCATGAGCAAGGCGTTCGCCCTGGCCGGAGGCCGGATCGGCTATCTCGCCGCCGCGCCCGCGATCGTGGATGCCTGCCGCATCGTCCGGCTGCCGTACCACCTGTCGGCGCAGACCCAGATCATCGCCGAGACCGCCCTGAAGCACGCCGACTTCCTGCTCTCTCAGGTCGATCAGCTGCGCCGGACGCGTGACGAGATGCTCGTCCGGCTGCCGGAACTCGGTGTGGAGGTGATCGACTCGGACGCCAACTTCTGCCTGTTCGGCCCGTTCCACGACCGGCATGATGTCTGGCAGCGGCTACTCGATCGCGGGGTTCTCGTCCGGGAGACCGGACCCAAAGGTTGGCTACGGGTTTCGGCCGGCACCCCGGACGAAACCGAGACGTTCTACACGGCCCTGGCCGAAGTACTGGAGGAGATCCGATGACGGCACGCACCGCGGTGGTGGAGCGCAGCACCAGTGAATCGACGGTCCGGGTGGCGGTGAACCTGGACGGCACCGGCGCCTCGACGATCAGCACCGGCGTCGGGTTCTACGACCACATGCTGACCGCGCTGTCCAAGCACTCGCTGATCGATCTGGAGGTGACCACCACCGGCGACCTGCACATCGACGGCCACCACAGCGTCGAGGACACCGCCATCGCGCTCGGCCAGGCGGTCAAGCAGGCGCTCGGCGACAAGCGCGGCATCGTCCGGTTCGGCGATGCCACCGTGCCGCTGGACGAAGCCCTCGCGCATGCCGTCGTCGATGTCGCCGGACGCCCCTACGCGGTCTGCGCGGGCGAGCCGGACGGCCAGATCTACGCGCTGATCGGCGGCTCCGGCGTGCCCTACGCGGGCTCAATGACCTACCACCTGATGGAGTCGTTCGCGATCAACGCCGGCATCTGCCTGCACCTGAGGCTGCTCGCCGGACGCGACCCGCACCATATCGTCGAGGCCCAGTTCAAGGCGGTCGCCCGGGCGCTGCGGATCGCGGTCGCGATCGACCCGCGCGTCGCGGACGCGATTCCGTCCACCAAGGGCTCGCTGTGACCGACCCGCGTGTGGTCGTCCTCGACTACGGCTCGGGCAACCTGCATTCGGCGACCCGCGCGCTGCGGGCCGCCGGTGCCGATGTCGTCCTCACCGCGGACGCCGACGCGGCCTTGGCGGCCGACGGCCTCGTGGTGCCCGGAGTGGGTGCTTTCGCGGCATGCATGGACGGCCTCGCCGCCGTCGGCGGGCCGGCGATGGTCCGGCAGCGGCTCGCTGAGGGTCGTCCGGTGCTGGGTATCTGCGTCGGCCATCAGGTGCTGTTTAGCCACGGCGTCGAACACGGCCTGGACGCCGCCGGCGTCGGCGTCCTGTCCGGTGTGGTGGAGCGGCTGACCAGCGCCCGGCTACCGCATATGGGCTGGAACACGGTCGAGGCGCCGTCCGATTCGGTGTTGTTCGCCGGACTGGCGGGGGAGCGGTTCTACTTCGTGCACTCCTACGGCGTCCGGTCGTCCGGCGACCTGCCGGGGGAGGCGAAGGTGACCTGGGCCGAGCACGACGGCGACCGGTTCATCGCCGCCGTCGAGTACGGGTCGTTGTCCAGCACCCAGTTCCACCCGGAGAAGTCCGGTCAGGCGGGCGCGCGGTTGTTGCGCAACTGGATCGCCACCCTGTGACGCCGGCCGCCTATCGGGCCAGCAGCCGTCGGGCGAACTGAGTGATCCGGGCGGGATTCTCCTCAGCCATGAAGTGCCCGGCGTCGATCGGTTCGTAGCTGAAGTCGGGCGCCCAGGCACCCCAGATCTGGGTGGGGTCGAATCCGAGCCGGCTGCCCCAGTCCTGGGAGATGGCCGCAACGGGCATCGTGAGTTGCCGGCCGCTGGCGCGGTCGGCGCGGTCCATGTCGAGGTCGATGCTGGCGGTGGCTCGGTAGTCGGCGACGATGGACGGCACCGCGGCGACCGATGCGCGCAGGTAGTGCTCGCGCACCTCTGGCGAGAAGGTGGTTCCGGTCGGATCCCACGCGTCCAGGAACGACGCGAAGAACTCCTCGGCGACGGCTTCGATCATCTTCTCGGGCAAGCCCTTGGGCTGTGCCATCAGGTAGAGATGCCAGGCCACCTTCGCATCGACGCCGTGGAGGACGTCCCAGGTGTCCATGGTCGGCAGAACATCGAGGATGCCGACGTGGGTGACCGCCTCCGGGTGGTCGAGTCCAGCGCGGACGGCGACCAGCGCGCCGCGATCATGACCGATGACGGCGAACCGGTCGTGGCCGAGGTGCGCGGCGACCTGGACGACGTCCGCAGCCATCGTCCGCTTGGAGTAGACCTCGGGCGTCGTGGCGTCCGGCTTGTCGCTGTCGCCGTAGCCCCGCAGGTCCAGGGCGATCACGGCATGGTCGCGGCTCAGGTCAGCGGCTACCGCGCTCCACATCAGATGGGTCTGTGGGAATCCGTGCAGGAGGACCACGGCCGGGCCGTGTCCGGCGTGGGCGACGTTGAGGGTGACTCCGTCCGCGCCGGTGATTCGCTGGTAGGTGAAGTCGGGGATGGTGAGGTCATTCATGGGGCTCTCCATTCAGGTGGGTGCTCGAAGGGGTGGGCCGGCCGGAGAAGATTCCGTGCTGGCCGGCGACGACGCCGCTGCGCAGTGCCGGCAGCAACACCGCGTCGACCAGCGCCTCGCGATAGGTCATGTCGGTCGACAGTCCGTTGAGTTGGCGGATGACGAGCACGGCCGCTCCGACCTCCTCGTAGGCGAAGGGGTCGGCGGACGCCGGCAGCTCGCCGCGCTCGATAGCCGAGTGCAGCACAGCCTCGGTCAGGCGCGCCCCGGTCGGACCCACCGAGGCCTCGATGTGCTCGCAGAGTTCGGGATCGCGCAGGCCTGCCTGCATGATCATCAGGCTGACTGCTTCGCCGGCCCGCATCGTCGCCTCCAGACGGGCCAGCAGCGCCAGCAGGTCTCCGCGCAGGGAACCCGTGTCGATCGGCTCGGGCTTGGTTCCGGCAGCGGGCCCGGCCTTGATGGCGGCGACGATCATCTCCCGCTTCGTGGCCCACCGACGGTACAGGGTCCGCTTGGACGCCTTGGCCCGTCGCGCGACCTCCTCGAAGGTGACCCCATCGACGCCTGACTCACTCAGCACGTCGAGAACGACGCGAAGAATCTCCGTCTCTCGAACGGCATCGCGTGGCCGGCCCGGTGGACGAGGCGGTGCTCCCGCATTCAGATACGACACGGGTCGTATCGTAATAGGTGTGCTCGCGCTCGGGTCGGGCTGCCATCGTCAGAACTCGGCGCGCGGGTGGCCCCTCGCGCCGAGGGGGCGGCACACTGAGTCATGGAACTGGACACCGCCGCCCTGCTCGCCGCAGCTATCGAGAACGACTTCACCGGAGTGATCCGGGTCGAGGCGGGTGGGGAATGCCTGTTCGAGCAGGCATTCGGAATGGCCGATCGGGCCCACCGCATCCCCAACACCCCTGACACCCAGTTCGGCATGGCCAGCGGCTCGAAGACGTTCACCGCGCTCGCGGTGCTGTCCCTGGTTGCCGAGGGCACGATGGCCTTGGACGACCCGGCCCGCCGCTGGCTCGGCGGCGATCTGCCGCAGGTCGACGACGCCGTCACCGTGCGCCACCTGCTCGGCCACCGATCCGGGGTCGGCGAATACCTCGACGACGATGCCGATGCCGACGAATATCTGGTGCCCGGCAGTCCGCACATCTACACCTCGCCCGAGGATTTCCTGCCGCTGCTGGACGTGCCGATGCTCGCCGCGCCCGGCACCGGCTTCGAGTACAGCAACGGCGGCTTCGTGCTGCTCGGCCTGCTCGCTCAACGGGCGTCCGGCGTCCGGTATCAGGATCTGGTGCGCGAGCGGGTGCTGCGCCCAGCCGGCCTGCAGCACACCGACTTCCTGCGTTCCGACGAACTGCCCGGCTCGGCAGCCCTCGGCTACCTCTACCCGGACAGCCTGCGCACCAACATCTTCCACCTGCCGATCGAGGGCAGTGCGGACGGCGGCGCCTACCTCACCGTGGGTGACGCCCGGATCTTCTGGCTGGCGCTGGCCGCAGGTGCGATCGTGCCGCTCGAACTGGTCGAGGAGATGACCACTGCGGTGTCCGACCATGATCCGGAATGGCCGTACGGCTTGGGGTTATGGCTGCCGAGGCCGGGTGGAGTGTGGGCGATGGTCGGTGCGGACGCCGGCGTCGAGATGAAGAGCGAACATGTGCCCGCCCATGATCTGACCTGGACGGTGCTGGCCAACGAGTCGGAGAAGGCAGGTCCGATGATGAGGCACCTGCGGCTGTGGCGCGAGGCCGCCCTCGGCTGAACCAGCGACGAATCGCAGGGCGTACCGAGGTCGAAGTTGGTACGAAAAAGAACCGTCCCCCCGGTCACCGGGGACGGTCTCTTGGCCTATTGACAAAAAGTATTGTCGGATAGCACGCTGATGCCATGCCGGCAGCAGCGATCGAACTTCTGGACCAGGACGGTCAGGTCAAGGCCGCACTGGCGCCGATCCGCCGCCGGCTGCTCGAGCTGCTGCGGCAGCCGGCGTCCGCGACCGAACTCGCCAAGCAGACCGGACTCACGCGGCAGAAGCTGAACTACCACCTGCGGGTGCTCGAGCGGGCCGGGCTGGTCGAACTGGTCGAGACCCGGCAGCGCCGCGGCTGCGTCGAGCGGGTGCTGCGAGCGACCGCCGACCAACTCGTGGTCGATCCGGCGATCCTGGCGCCGGGGGAGCAGGTGCGCTCGCGCGACCGGTACGCCGCAGAGCATCTGGTCGGCGCCGCCTCCGACGTCGTCCGGAACGTATCCCGGTTGCAGGCCGGCGCCGAGGCGTCGCAGAAGCGGCTGCTGACCTTCACCGTCGAGGCCGATGTCACGTTCGCCCAGCCCGCCGACGTGCATGCCTTCACCGATGCGCTGGCCACTGCGGTCGCCGAACTGACGCAGCGATTCGGGGCAGACCGGGGGCAACGTTTCCGCCTGCTGATCGGCGGCCACCCCACGAGAGGAGAACGCAGCGATGACTGAGGAACGACCGGTGATCGAGGTGACCATCGCCGCACCGGTGCAGACGGTCTGGGCCAGCCTGCGCGACCCGGCACTGATCCGGCGCTGGCACGGCTGGCACACCGAGGGTCTCGACGACGAGATCGCGCTGATCTTCGGCACCGAGGGTGCGGACGATGAAGCGCACGTGTTGCGGGCGAACGCCGGCGACCTGTTCGAGGTGGACGCCGTCGACGGCGGCTCGCGGGTACGGATTACCCGCGCGCCGCTTGTGCCCGGCGACGAGTGGAGTGCCTACTACGACGACATCACCGAGGGTTGGACGTCGTTCCTGCAGCAGCTCAAGTTCATGCACGAACACCACCCTGACGAGGATCGACGCACCATCTTCCTGATGGCGCGCGGCGAGCCGGACGCGCCGCAGCGCCTGCGCAGCTCGGTGCCGACGCGGGTCGGCGACACCTGGTACACGGCCGAGCGACAGCAGGGTGTCTTGCTGCCGGATCTCGGTCCTGGCCTGCTGATCCTGGTCGCCAAGGAACCGGCGGCGGACGAAACCGGCCGGATCGTGGTCGACGCGTCCGCGATCGTCACCTGCTACGGCCTGGACGACGATCGGTTCGCCGAGGAAGAGGACCGGTGGAACGCCTGGTGGCGCGGCGGCTATCCGGTCGGGCCATAAGAGGTTCCGCAGGTAGGCGAATGTCGATTGGCCGCCGCCCCAGCACGCACCTGAGCACCTTCTCCTCGGTCGTCGTGGCTCCGCCACGACTCCCTCGTCGGCGGCACTCATGCACGCACTGGAAC
>NZ_JASGEN010000010.1:0-46237 GCF_047606365.1 Micropruina sp.
ATCACCGCGGCCGCCGCGGCCAGCACCTGGCAGCCGGACGCCACCCCGCGCACCCAGGCGCCGCGTTCGTCCAGCCGGCGCAACTCGTCGTCGGCGGCCAGCACCCGGCGCAATTGTTCGTCGGCGGCACCGTAGGCGACCAGGTCGGGCGCCGTCCGGGCCAGCTCATGGACGCCGGCGGCCAGCGTGCCGCGGGCCGGTGCGGCCGCGGCGTCCCAGCGACGGGAAACCCGCTGGGCCAGGCCCGGCACGATGACGCCGCCCAGCACCGCGGAACCGAGCAGCACCAATGCCGTGGCGGGCGAGAAGGCGGCGAAGACCGCCGAGGTGGCGACGATCACCAGCGACGCCGACACCACCGGCACCACGAACCGGACCACCAGATCCTGGACGGCTTCGACATCGGCGATCACCCGGGTGAGCAGGTCGCCGCGGCGGGTGCCGAGCAGGGTGGTGCGGGCCAGGTGACTGTAGGTGCTGAGCCGCAGCGCGCTCTGCAACCGCAGCGCGACATCGTGACCGACCAGGCGTTCCAGGTAGCGGAACAGGCCGCGCGAGATGCCGAACACCCGGACGCCGATGGCCGCCACCTGCAGATAGAGCACCGGGGGGTGTTCCGCGGCGCGGGACAACAACCAGGCCGAGACCGCCATCAGCGCCACCGACGAGGCGGCGGCACCGAAGGCCAGCAGGGTGGCCAGGCCCGTTCGGGCGGCCGCCCCCGGGACCAGCCGGATCAGCCAACGCCAGCCGGAGCCGTCCGCCCGCGCCGCTGCCATGCCAGCAGGATAGGTCACCCGAGCCGGCGTCCTCCGGGGTTTGCCGTCGGCGGATCTCCGGCGCCCGGTCAGCTCTGTTCTGACCGGTTTCGGGCCCGCCCGCGAGTAGCCTGTGCCGCAACGATCCCGAGGGAGCACGTGATGAGCCAGCCGCCGAACCCGCCCGCCGGTGGATCCCCGCAGCAGCCAGGCGGCGAATGGCCGCCACGTCCCGGCGGTACCGGCGACTGGCAGAGCGACCCGACCCAGCAACTGCCCACCCCGCCGCAGTACCCGCCGACCCAGCCGTTGCCGGCCCAGCAGCCCGGTGGGCAATGGCCCGGCGAATCCTGGTCGGCGCAGTCGCCGCAGGGTCAGCCGTGGCCGGGCCAGCCGGCGCCCACCCAGCCGTTGCCCGCCCAGGAGCAGTCCTACGGTCAGAACCCGTACGGCCAGAACCCGTACGGTCAGTCGTCGTACGGGCAGAACTCGGGACAGAACGCCCCCGGCCCGTATGGGCCGCCCCAGCAGAGTCCGGCCGGTGGGTATGGGTCGGCCGGGCCGGGGTACGACGCGACGAATGCCACGCCGCCCAGCGGCCAAGGAGCCTCGGGGTACGGGCCGGGTTACGGTGCGATGGGTGCGAGCGGGCCAGGTGGCTCGGGCAGTCCTGGAAGCGGGGCCTCCGGTCCGTACGGCACCCAGGATGCCTACCCTGCGGGAGCACCGGGCACCGGTGGGCAGGGGTACGGCACGCCCGGGCAGTACGGCCCGGGTGGCGGAGGCTTCGGCACGCCACCCGGTGGCGGCTTCGGGCCCCCACCGCCGGGTGGTGGCCGCGGCCGTAACCCGGTGCCGATGATCCTCGGCATCATCGCCGTGGTGGTGGTGATCGGACTGGTCGGCTGGTTCTTCTTCCTGCGTCCGACCGGGACCGCGACGCCGTCGCCCAGTGCGCCCACGCCCACCCAGTCCTCGGTCGATCCGACGCCGTCGATCCTCGGACCCTCCAGTGCGCCGTCCACCGAACCGCCGTCCTCGACCGACCCGAGCCCGCAGCCCTCGTCGAGCGCGGCCGCACAGTGCAGCGCCGAACTGACCAAGCTGCAATGCGAGTGGGCGGTGTACCTGCGCAGTTATGTCCAGGTCGACACCTGCCGGCCGGACAGCAGCGACATTTCGCGGCAGGCGTTCCTCTGCACGGCCAACGCCCGCGCCAAGCTCCACGGCGAGGCCACCGTCGCCCTGCGTTCGGCGGTTGACTCCAAGGACCTGACCGAACTGATGGACGACTTCTTCCGCCGCGCGGGCATCCCCAAGAGCGAGATCGGATCGAACTGGAAGAAGCCCCCGGCCCACACCAACTGGTGGTACACCGACACCCCGAAGAAGATCGAAGGCAAGCTCGGCTCCGCGGCCGCCAAGGACGGCACCGGCCGCGTCGCCTGGACCTTCAGCAAGCAGCGGTTCTTCATCGAGGCGGTCTCGGACGGCGACACCGCCAAGACGATGATCGACTGGTGGGCGCGGACCTGAGTCTCCGCTCCTCCAGGTGCCCCCACTCGAAAGCCTCTCTATCTTTCGTCATCCCGGACTTGATCCGGGATCTCTCCTCGCCTGAGATCCCGGGTCGGAGCCCGGGATGACGTGAGTGATCAGCGCTTCCCTGGGTAGGGCCTAGCGGGAGTGGGAGTCGGCCGCGGCTGAGTGCCTAGCCGAGGTGCAGGACGTGGTCGGCGCGGGCGATCACGGCCGGCCGGTGCGAGACGGCGATGGTGGTGGTGCCGAGGCTGGCCACCGCGTCCAGCAGGGCGGTCTCGGTGGCGGCGTCCAGACCGGCGGTCGGTTCGTCCAGCACCAGGACGTCGGCCTGACGACGGCTGACCCGCAGCAGCGCGCGGGCGGCGGCCACCCGGCGGCGTTCGCCCGCCGACAGGCCCTCGCCGTCGTCGCCGACACCACGATTCGGGTCGAGACTGTCGCCGCCGGCAAGCCGCAGCGACTCTCGGACGGCGTCGTCCGTGGCATCCGGGGCACCCAGCCGGACGTTGTCGGCGATGGTGCCGTTGACCATGCCCGGGTTCTGCCCCACCCAGGCGATCCGGGTCCGCCGGGTGGCGGCGTCCGCGGGGAGGCCGTCGAGCAGAAAGCGTCCCGAGGCCGGACTGACGAAACCCATCAGCGCGTACAGCAGGGTGGTCTTGCCAGTACCCGAGGTGCCGGTGATCACGGTGAGCTCGCCGGTGCGTGCGGTCAGGTCGACGTCGTCCAGGACGGGTGCGGCGGCGCCCGGGTAGCGGACGGTCAGGCCGGTGATCTGGAGTAGCGGCGTAGGTGGGGGAGATCGGTCGATCACACGGGTCTCGACAGGTCCGACCGCCGAGGGGTTGGTCGCTGGGGTCTCGACAGGTTCGACCGACGAGGGCGCGCTAGAGGGCCGTTGGTCGAGCTTGTCGAAACCATCGTCCGCGGAGGTGCCCGGGGCCTGCTCGGCGCCCTCGATCAGGGCGAACGCCGACTCGGCGGCAGCCATCCCGTCCGCGGCGTCGTGGTAATGGACGCCGACCTGACGCACCGGGAGGTAGACCTCGGGGGCCAGGATCAGCACGAAGAAGGCGGTGGTCAGGTCGACCTCGTGGAAGACCACCCGGAAGCCGATCGCGACGGCGACGATCGCCACCGAGAGGCTGGCCAGCAGTTCCAGCACCAGCGCGGACAGGAACGAGATCCGCAGCGTCCCCATGGTCTCCCGGCGGTGGGCGGCTTCTGAGCGGCGCAGCCCTTCGGCCTGGGCGCGGGCGCGTCCGAACACCTGCAGGGTGGGCAGCCCGGCGACCAGATCGGCGAAGTGCCCGGCGAGCCGGGTCTGCACCCGCCAGCGCTTCCGCGTCCGGGCCTCTGTGGTCCAGCCGACCAGCGCCATGAAGAGCGGGATCAGCGGCAGGGTGACGGCCACGATGATGGCCGAGGTGAGGTCGGAGGTGAGGATCGCGACGCCGATGATCAGCGGCACGGTGACCGCCAGCAGTAACTGCGGCAGGTACTTGGAGTAGTAGCCGTCGAGGGCGTCCAGGCCCTGGGTGAGCAGTGTCACCAGAGACGCGGTGGACGGCTCGGGTCGCACCGGATCGACCAACCGGGCGGCGAGGACGTCGCGGCGCAACCGTGACTTGACCGCGGCCGACGCGCGTTGGGCGAGCCACTGGTTGAGCCAGGCCAGGATCGCCTTCCCGGCGAACGCCCCCACCAGCATCGGCACCGCCCAGGTCAGGACGCCGAGCGCGTGCGTCTCGAAGATGTTCCCCAGCGCCGACGACAGTGCCCAGGCCTGGACGATGGTGAGCACCGCGGTCGCCGACCCGACCGCAACCCCGGCGACCAGGTACCGCAGCGTGGCGCGTCCGCGCCGCAACAATCGTGGATCGAGCGGACCGCGGCGGCGGGCATCGGTGCTGCCGGACGTCGTGCTCACCCGGCCATCCTTGCGCATCCCCGGTAGCCGGTGTTCCGTGGACCCCGCACGCCAAGGCCCTCCCTAACTATCTCTGCCCTCCCGCATGCGGGAGGGCAGAGATAGTTAGGGAGGGGCATACGGAGTATGCAACCCAAACCCGGCCGGCGGACGCCGGGTCAGGCCACCGGCTCGGGGGCGTGTGCGTCGTCCGGGATGTTCTTGGTGGAGAGCCGACGGCGGAACACCCAGTAGGTCCAGCCCTGGTAGGCGAGCACGATCGGGACGAAGAAGGCCGCCGTCCAGGTCATGATCGTCAGCGTTGTGGGGCTGGCGGACGCCGTCACGATGTTCAGCGGGGTCGCGGCGGCCGCGGAGTTGTCGAAGCCGAGGTCGGGGTACATCCGCAGGAAGATGCTGATCCCGATCACCACGGTCGCCACGGCCGTGCCGACGAACGCCCAGCCGTCGCGGTCGGCGCGCACCATGTACCAGGCCATCGCCAGGCCCGCGGCGGCGACCAGGGCGAGGATCCATCCGGACGCCCCAGTTCCGTAGGCGAGGTTCGACCACAGCAGCCAGACGGCGCCGCCACCGATCGCGCCCAGACCGAGCCGTTCGGCGAACAGCTTGGCCCGCTCATGGACCTCACCACGGGTCTTCAGAGCGATGAAGATCGCGCCGTGGAACAGGAACAGCACCACGAAGACCAGGCCGCCGAGCAGCGCGAACGGGCTGAACAGCGACCAGAATCCGCCGGTGAAGACGTGCACGCTGGCACGTCCCTCGGCGACCGCCACCGGCATCCCGATGACGAAATTGGAGAACCCGACGCCGAGCACGAAGGGCACCACGAACGAGCCGATCGAGGCACCCCGGTCCCAGCGGTACTTCCAGGACTGCTCGGGCCGCTTGGCCCGGTACTCGAAGGCCAGCCCGCGCACGATCAGCGCGAGCAGGATCAGGAAGAACGGCAGGTACATCGCCGAGAACAGGGTGGCGTACCAGCCTGGGAAGGCGGCGAACATGGCACCGCCGGCGGTGATCAGCCACACCTCGTTGCCGTCCCAGAGCGGGCCGATGGTGTTCACCACGACGCGTCGCTCCTTGTCGTTGCGGCCCAGGTAGGGGATCAGCATGCCGACGCCGAAGTCGAAGCCTTCGAGCACCAGGAAGCCGATCCAGAGCACGGCGACCAGTCCGAACCAGACCAGCTGCAGGGTGGAGGGTTCCATAGTCATCACGCACACACCCCTTTCTCAGTAGGCGAAGGACAGGACGTCGTCATCGTCGGTTATCTGTTGCACCGGTTCCACCTCGGGCAGCCCCAGCTTGATGTACTTCAGCATCAGCCCGACCTCGACCACCGCCAGGGCGCCGTAGACCAGGGTGTAGCCGATCACGCTGATCAGCATCTCGGTCGCCGTCACCCCTGGTGAGATGCCGGCCATGGTGGGTAAGACCCCGGACACCAGCCACGGTTGGCGCCCCATCTCGGTGAAGATCCAGCCGAACGAGTTGGCGAACAGCGGACCCAGCGTCATCGCGATCATCAGCAACGTCCAGATGATGTGGTTCGGTGGCAGCTTGCCCTTGCGCAGGAACCACAACAGCAGCACCGCCACACCCACCGCCGCCATGCCGAGGCCGATCATCAGCCGGAAGCTCCAGTAGGTGACCGGGATGATCGGGGTCACGGTGTCCACACCCCAGGCCTTCATGTGTTCGGCGTAGGCCTGCTGCAGGGTGTTGTCGGGGTCGACCAGCTGACCCTGGGCATGGGCTTCTTTCAGCTCGTTGATGCCCTGCACCTTGCCGTCCCAGGTGCCGGTGGCCAGGAACGACAGCAGGTTCGGCACCTCGATCGCGAACAGCGGGCGGGAGCCGTCCAGGGTGCCGATGGTCAGGATCGAGAACGGGGCACCGGTGCCGTCGCCGCCGGCGGTTTCGTAGAGCGCTTCGGCGGCGGCCATCTTCATCGGCTGCACTTCGGTCATCACCTTGCCGGATTCGTCACCGGTCAGGGTGAGTCCGACGCCGGAGACCAGCATCGCGATCGCCGCGAAGGTGGCTGCGAAGCGGTGCGCGGCCACGCTGTTGTCGTGCTTCTCGGTGCGTTTGGCTGCTTCTTCGTCGGACGCCGCGTCCGGCTCAGCCTTGGACGACTCGGCCTCGTCGGACGGCTTGCGGTTCAGCTTCGACAGGTGCCAGCCGGAGACGGCGGCGACCAGCGCGGACGCGGTCAGCCAGGACGCCATCAAAGTGTGCGGCAATGCCCACAGCATTACCGGGTTGGTCAGTACGGCGCCGAAGTCGGCCATCTCGGCGCGGTCGGTGACCGGGTTGTAGACGCCGCCCTGCGGGTTCTGCATGAACGAGTTGGCGGCCAGGATGAAGATCGCGCTCAGGTTGGTGCCGATGGCGACCATCCAGATGCAGGCGGCGTGAATCTTCTGCGGCAGCCGGTCCCAGCCGAAGATCCACAGGCCGAGGAAGACGGACTCCATGAAGAACGCCAGCAGCGCCTCGAGCGCCAGCGGCGCGCCGAAGATGTCGCCGACGAACCGGGAGTACTCGCTCCAGTTCATGCCGAACTGGAATTCCTGGACGATGCCGGTGACCACGCCCATGGCGAAGTTGATCAGGAAGAGCTTGCCGTAGAACTTGGTCAGCCTCAGGTACTTGTCGTTGCCCGAGCGCACCCACAGCGTCTGGAAGATGGCGACGATGAACGACAACGCCAGCGTGATGGGTACGAAAAACCAGTGATAAACGGTAGTGATGCCGAACTGCCACCGAGCGATCGTGACCGGATCCATGCGGGCAATGTACCTCGTCGACACCCTGCTCGGTCCCTCGGATGGGTGACTCGTCCCACAACTGGTCGAGTCTGTGCGCAAGCGAGCGGCGATGGCTGCCCGAAGGAACTTTGGACGAGATGTACTACAACCTGTCGTAGATGCGCGATTGGGGCATAGGATGCATCCATGCCGGTGTTAGGCGAGCTGGAACAGGCCGTGATGGAGGTGCTGTGGGAGAGCCCCACGGCGCTACCGGTGCGTGAGGTTCAAGCGGCGCTGGCCGACGACCGCGAACTGGCGTACACGACCGTGATGACCGTGATGGACCGGCTGGCGAAAAAGGGCCAGCTGCTGCGTGAACTCGAAGGTCGTGCGTGGCGCTACCGGCCCGCGCAGTCCTGGGTCGAGCTGGTCAGCGACGAGATCGTGGCACTGCTGGCCACCGGGACGTCCGAGCAGCAGCACGCGGTTCTCGACCAGGTGCGCGGACGGGTCCGCTGAGTTCTGCGTTTGTGCCTGGTCTAGGTTGCCCAGTACCTCACCCGAGGTTTCCAGTACCTCACCCGAGGTGCTGCTCCGCGCGCCGGAAGCGGACCCAATCGCCCGGCCGGGCCTGGGCCAGGGCGTCGTTGGCGGCTTCGGTCAGTACGCCGACCACGGGATAGCCGCCGGTGACCGGATGGTCGGCACCGAAGATCACCGGCCGCCCATCGGGTGGCACCTGGATACTGCCCCGAACCATCGGCTCGCTGGGCAGTTCGCGTCCGGCCAGTTCCGGACGCCGTCGCAGCGGCTCGCCCAATACGCGGACGCCGACCCGATCGCTGTGCTCGGAGAGCCGCCAGCGCCGTCCGAACAGTTCCGAGGGATCGGCCAGCCAGTCGGATCGTGGTCCGGGGAGCACGTCGAGGCGTCGCTCGGCCTCCGGGAGCGGTGCGCGGGGCACGCTGTCGACGTTCAGCAGCCGGATGGGTGCCGCGCCGACCGCGAGCCGGTCACCCGCGGTCAGCCGCGGCGGTCCGAGGCCGGAGAGTGTGTCACTGCTTGCCGAGCCCAGCGCCGGCGGCACCTCGAAGCCGCCGGCGACCGCCAGATAGCTGCGCAGCCGGGCGGAGGGGACGCCCAATCGCAGGGTCTGGCCGGGCCTGAGGTAGACGGGTCCGGCATGGGTGACCGGACGTCCGTCGACGGTGGGCGAGCAGTCGGCCCCGGTGATCGCCAACAGGCAACTGGACGCCGCGCGCAGCGCCAGCCCGCCGAGGGTTATCTCCAAAGCTGCCGCGCCCGAGGGGTTGCCGACCAGCCGGTTGGCCAGCCGATACGACGCCCGATCAGCCGCTCCCGACGCAGACACACCCACCGCCGCATAACCCGGACGTCCCTCGTCGACGAACAGCGTGAGGGGCCCGGCGGCCAGCACCGTCAATGCGCCCCGCCTATCGAGACTGGCTGCCCGTTGGTCGAGCTTGTCGAGACCTCTGTCGGGACCCTTCTGATCGACGGCGCGGAACCGCACCCGGCCACCGGGCTGCAGCAGCGCGGGCGGGGTGCGGTCGGCGTCCCACAGTGTGACGTCGGTGCTGCCGATCAACTGCCAACCGCCGGGGGAGGCGCGCGGGTAGATGCCGCTGAACGGGCCGGCCAGACCCACTGCGCCGGGCGGCACCCGGGTCCGCGGCTCGGCACGCCGCGGCACCTGCAGCCGCTCGTCACCGTCGACCAGATAGGCGAAGCCGGGGGCGAATCCACCGAAGGCGACCGTCCAATCACGGCCGGTGTGCGCGGCGATCACCTCGTCCGGTGTCAGCCCGGTGAGTCGGGCGACCTCGGCCAGGTCCTCGCCGTCGTAGCGGACGTCGATCTCGACCGGTTCGTCGCGGCCGGTCGGGCCGGTGGCGGGATCCAGCCCGGGCAGCAGTGCGGTCACCGCGTCACGGACACCGGTGAGGCTGTCAGGGTCGTCCACGCTGAGCAGCACGGTGGTGGCGGCCGGCACCACATCACGGACGGCGCCGAACGCGCCGCGTCCGGCCAGCGAAGCCAGCGCCGTCCGCAGTGCGATTGCGGCGTCCAGGCCGTCGACCTCGATCAGCAGCGCACGTTCACCGCAGGGCAGCAGCCGGCCGTCCATCAGGCGAAGGCCCGCACCTCGACGCCGGCGGTTTCCAGCGCCTGCCGCACCCGGCGCGCCATGGCCACGGCCCCCGGCGAATCGCCATGGGTGCACAGCGATTCGGCCCGCATCGGCACCTCGGTGCCGTCCACGGCCGTGATCACTTCGTCGCTGACCAGCCGGATCACCCGGGCTGCGGCGACGTCCGGATCGTCGATCAGATCGCCCGGCTGGCCGCGCGGCACCAGCGTGCCCGCGGGGGTGTAGCCACGGTCGACGAACGCCTCGGTCACCGTGCGCAGGCCGGCCGCGCGGGCCTGGTCGAGCAGCACGCCGCCGGGCAGTCCGAGGATGGGCAGTCCGGGGTCGAAGGCGACGACGGCGCTCACCACGGCGCGGGCATGGACCTCGTGATGAACCACCGTGTTGTACAGGGCGCCGTGCGGCTTCAGGTAGGCCAGAGTCGTGCCCGCGGCGACGCACATGGCCTGCAGAGCGCCCAGTTGATAGAGCACATCGGCCCGCAGCTCGGCCTCGGAACAGTCCAGGAAGCGGCGCCCGAAGCCGGCCAGGTCGCGGTAGGAGACCTGGGCGCCGATCCGGACGCCACGGCTCGCAGCCAGCGCGCAGGTGCGTTCCAGAGTGAGTGGATCGCCGGCATGAAACCCGCAGGCCACATTGGCGCTGGTGACGATCTCGAGCATCGCGTCGTCGTCGCCGAGCCGCCACCCGCCGAACGATTCACCCAGATCGGCATTGAGATCGACCGCCGCCATGGCGCAAACCCTACTGGCGATCTGTCTGAAATCGACCCCAGAGTGGAGGTGCCGACGCGCTGCCCACGGCTCAGGACACGTCGGGGAGACGCCGTCTCTGGGGTCGATTTCAGACACCTGCCCGGGTAGTACCTCCGTTGGTCGAGCTTGTCGAGACCTCTGCTGGCGGGATCGCGCGCCACTGGCGCTCTGCAAAGCGCCAGTGACGCCCGTTGTCGCCAGTCACTCGGAGGGTTTCGACAAGCTCAACCCGCAAGCGTCGACAAGCTTGGCTAGCGGTGGCGCGTCGACACGGGCAACCGGTGGTGGGGAATGTTCCCCGGGCCGGTCACTGTTACTCCGGTCGTGACCGACGTGACGCAACCGAACGATGTACCGCTCTCCATCCTCGACCTGGCTCAGGTGTTGTCCGGTGAGTCCGTCGCCGACGGTCTGGCCGCGACCGTGTCATTGGCGCGGAACGCGGAGCGCTGGGGTTATCGCCGGGTCTGGTACGCGGAGCATCACAACATGCCGACCATCGCGTCGTCAGCGACCGCGGTGCTGATTGCCCATGTCGCGGCGCACACCTCGACGATCCGGCTGGGTGCCGGCGGGGTGATGCTGCCCAACCATGCGCCGCTGGTGATCGCCGAACAATTCGGCACGCTGGCCGAACTGCATCCAGACCGGATCGACCTCGGTTTGGGCCGGGCGCCCGGCACCGATCAGACCACCGTCCGTGCGTTGCGCCGCACGCCGGGCGCGGCGGACACCTTCCCGTCCGACGTCCAGGAGTTGCAGGGCTTCCTCGGCGAATCGATCATCGCCGGGGTCGCCGCGACCCCGGGCGCAGGCACGAAGGTGCCGCTGTTCATCCTCGGCTCGTCGATGTTCGGCGCCCAGTTGGCCGCCGCGCTCGGCTTGCCGTATGCGTTCGCCTCGCACTTCGCCCCGGACGCCCTGGAGGCCGCGGTGGCCACCTACCGGCGCGACTTCCAGCCCTCGCAACAGCTGGCCGAGCCGTATGTGATCGCCGGCGCGGGGGTGATCGCCGCCGACACCGAGGACGAGGCCCGGCGGCTGTTCGAACTGACCCGGCGGGCCCGGGTCAAGACCTTCCTGGGTCGCGGGCGGACCCTCACCGATGACGACGTCGAGTTGCTGCTGGAGGGTCCCGGCGGTGCCCAGGTCGACCACATGCTGCGCTACACCGGCGTCGGCACCGGTCCGCAGGTACGGGACTGGATGCGCCGGTTCGCCGTCCATGCCGACGCCGACGAGCTGATCCTGGTGTCGTCCGCGGTCGATCGGACGGCCGCCGTCCGTGCGCTTGAGTTGGTCGCCCCGGCCGGCTGACTGCAGACCTCGTTGGTCGAGCCTTTCGGGACCTGAACGTGGGCAGCGCCTGTAGCGGTTTCGACAAGCTCAACCAGCGGTGGTGGCGTTGACCAGCGCACTCGGTAGTCAGGCGAGCACGGATGGTGGCGTGCGAACTGCGACCGCGGGCCGGTCGGACGCGGAATCGGAGGCGTGCGGGCGGACGGCAAAGGGCCGCCGGGTAGACGTCACAGCGGGTGTCGTCCGGTGTGATCGGGGACATGCGCGTCACGATGATCCTGCCGGCCCTCACCGAGGCGACCAGTCCGTTCTTCCGGCCGGTGAAGTACAGCCTGTTCCCGCCGCTGGGCCTGGCCACGCTGGCCGGCTATCTCCACCCCGATGACGAGGTCACCCTGCTCGACGAGCATGTCGAGAAGGTGCCGCTCGACGACGTCCCCGACCTGGTCGTGATTCAGGTGTACATCACGTCGGCGCGCCGCTCGTACGAGATCGCCGACCACTATCGCGCTCTCGGCGTGCACGTCTGCATGGGCGGGCTGCACCCGACCTCGCTGCCCGACGAAGCGGCCGAGCATGCCGACACCGTGATCCTCGGCCCCGGTGAGGGAGTGTTCCCACGGTTCCTGGCCGACTTCCGAGCCGGACGTGCCCAGCCGCGCTACGAGGGCGGCGACCGAAGCCTGCAGGGCATCGCACCGATCCGGCGCGACCTGATCAAGCGGCACCTGTACCTGGTGCCCAACTCGCTGACGATCTCCCGCGGCTGCCCGCACAAATGCGACTTCTGCTACGTGGCCGGCTTCTTCAAAGACGGCGTCCGGTTCTACACCCAATCGGTGGACGCCGCCCTGGCCGAGATCGAAGCGCTGCCCGGACGGCATCTCTACTTCCTGGACGATCACCTGTTCGGCAATCCGCGCTTCGCCGCCGACCTGTTCCGCGGCATGCGCGGCATGAACCGGCTCTTCCAGGGTGCGGCGACGGTGCGATCGCTGCTGCAACCGGGCCTGCTGGAACTCGCGGCCGAAGCGGGGCTGCGCAGCATTTTCGTCGGCTTCGAGACGCTGTCGCCGGCAAACCTCGCGCAGGCCAGCAAGCAGCACAACATCGGCCGGGACTACGCCGCCGCCATCCGCCGGGCCCACGACCTCGGTGTCATGGTGAACGGCAGCTTCGTGTTCGGCCTGGACGATGACGGTCCGGACGTCTTCGCCCGCACCGTCGACTGGGCGGTCCAGCAGGGCATCGAGACCGCCACCTTCCACATCGCCACGCCGTATCCGAGCACCCCCTACTACGAGCAGATCGCGGGTCAGGGACGGCTGCTGCACCAGGACTGGAGCCGCTACGACACCCGGCATGCGGTGTTCCGTCCTGCCCGGATGAGTCCGGAACAGCTGGAGGAGGGCTACTGGAACGCCTACCGCGACTTCTATTCGTGGGCGAACATCGCTCGCGGCTCGAGTGCTCACGACGGCTGGGAGGGACGGCTGCGGCACTTCGGCTACGCGGTCGGCTGGAAGAAGCTCGAGCCGCTGTGGGACGTGGTGATCAGGGCGAAGCGGATCGGCGCCATGCGGCCCGCGCTGGAGCGCATCCTCGCCGGACGCGATGCGCCGCGGTCAGCGCAGGAATCCGGCGATGCCGTCCCGACGAGCCAGGAAACCGGCCAGCGCCCGCTCGGTGCGCTCCGGCTCACCCTGCGCGGCCAGGTTCCGCATGCCCTCGTCACCACGCCGGACGGCCTCGCGGATCCCGTCGATGGCCAGCTGCACGCGGGGCCGGACGGCGTCCAATACGGTGAGCGGGTCGGTGCCGTAGCTGTCGGCGAAGATCCGCAGCCGTCGGGCGGCGTCTTCGTCGGGGAGCGGGCGGAAGAGCGGGATCGCCGTCCAAGCGGTATGACCCAGGTCGCAGACCGGATCGGACGGCCCGGCCAGGTCCCAGTCGAACACCCCGGCCACCTCGTCGCCGTCGAAGGCGACGTTGTACGGGGCGACGTCGTTGTGGGTGATCAGGCTCGGCGCGTCCACCCCGAAGAACCGCCACGGGCCGGGGTGGTCGAAGCCGGACGCCGCCGTGTGCAGCGCGCGTAGCCAGCTGCCGAGAGCTGCCAGCCGGGCGTCGGTGAGCACCTCGGCGTTCACGTCGAGGACCGCACCGGGCAGGTAGTCGAGCACTTCCCGTCCGCGTCCGTCGATGCCGTGCACCCGCGGGACGGCCGGTAGCCCGGTCTCGGCGAGGTGGCCGAGCAGGGCATGCACGGCGGGCGTCCACGGCCCGGTCGGACGCCGCACCGTCGCCCCGATCCGGACGGCGCCGCCGACATTGCCGCCCGGCAGCTTCTCGCCGTCCAGCAGCACCTCGCACAGTTCGGCCAGGAACGGACGGTCAGGTTCCAGCCAGTCGACATCGTCCAGTTGCTCGGGAGTCAGCCAGCGCAGCGCGTCATGTTCCTTGCCGGACGGCTCGCCGTCGGCCAGCGTGCACAGCGCCACCCGCAACTCCAGCGCGCGTCCGCGGTCGCGGCCCCGGACCGCACCGGTCAGCCACGACTCCACCCGGACGACGCAACCCAGTTCCTCGGCAATCTCCCTCACCAGGGCACCCTCCGGGGATTCGCCGGGATCGACTTTGCCGCCAGGAAATTCCCACCGTCCGGCCTCAGCGGCAGGGTAGCTGCGCCGGGCGGCCAGCACGCACCCATGCCGGACGATCGCCGCACCCACCACGCTGATCACCCGCCGACCCTATCCAGCCGACGGCCGGACCGGTCACACCGGTGGAACGACGGGGACGGTTCTTTTCGTACCGCCGGTGGGACGAGGGGACGGTTCTCTTCGTACCGCCGATGGAACGACGGGGACGGTTCTTTTCGTTCCACCCGTACGGTCTGATCTGGGCGGGAAGGAGGGCGGTTTCAAGCCGTCCTCGCTGTACCACCGGTCAGGGTGGAACGAAAAGAACCGTCCCCGCGTACCGGAAGTGGAACGAAAAGAACCGTCCCCGCGTACCGGGACCGACCTTCTACGCCGCCTCTTCCTCGTCGTCCAGGCCACCGGCGAACTGGGAGCGGTACAGGCGCTGGTAGGCGCCGTGGTGCTCCAGCAGCGCGTCGTGCGAACCCTGCTCGACGATGGCGCCGTCCTCCATCACCAAAATGGTGTCCGCGTCGCGGATGGTGGAGAGCCGGTGCGCGATCACGAACGACGTCCGGCCGCCGCGCAGTGCGTTCATCGCGTTCTGCACCAGCAGCTCGGTGCGGGTGTCCACCGAGGACGTGGCCTCGTCCAGGATCAGGATCGCCGGATCGGCGAGGAACGCCCGGGCGATGGTGATCAGCTGCTTCTCACCGGCCGACACGTTCGAACCCTCGTCGTCGATCACCGTGTCGTAGCCGTCCGGCAGCGAGTGCACGAACCGGTCGACGTAGGTCGCCTCGGCGGCGGCCAGGATCTCGGCTTCGGTGGCCTCCGGACGCCCGTAGGCGATGTTGTCCCTGATGGTGCCGCCGAACAGCCAGGCGTCCTGCAACACCATGCCGATGTTCGATCGCAGCTCCGGACGCGGCACCGCGGCGATGTCGACGCCGTCGATGGTGATCCGTCCGGCGTCCACGTCGTAGAACCGCATCAGCAGGTTCACCAGGGTGGTCTTGCCGGCCCCGGTCGGGCCGACGATCGCCACCGTCGAGCCGGGCTCGGCGACCAGCGACAGGTCGCTGATCAGGGGTTTCTCCGGATCGTAGGAGAACGCGACATGCTCGAACTCCACCCGGCCCTGCAGCGGTTCGGGCAGGTGCGTGGTGGCGTCCACGGTCTGCTCGGTGGCGTCCAGCACCTCGAACACCCGCTCGGCCGATGCCACCCCCGACTGCAGCAGGTTGGTCATCGAGGCCAGCTGGGTGATCGGCTGGGTGAACATCCGGGCGTACTGGATGAACGCCTGGACGGCGCCCAGCGTCATGGTGCCGGCCGCCACCCAGATGCCGCCCAGGACGGCGATCGCGACATAGCTGAGGTTCCCGATGAAGAACACCGACGGCATGATGATGCCGCTGATGAACTGGGCCTTGAACGACGACTCGTACATCTCCTCGTTCTTGCTGGCGAAGCCGGCGGCCACCTCACGCTGACGTCCGAACACCTTGACCAGCGAATGCCCGGTGAACGCCTCTTCGACGTGCCCGTTCAGTTCACCGGTGGAGCGCCACATGTCGACGAACCGGCGCTGCGACCGCTTCATCACCTGCGCGGTGACCAGCGCCGTCAACGGCACCGAGATCAGCACCACCAGCGCCAGCGGCGGCGACAGCCACAGCATGATCGCCAGCACGCCGAGCACGGTGAAGATGTTGGTCAGCATCTGCGCCAGGGTCTGCTGCAACGACTGGGCGATGTTGTCGATGTCGTTGGTGACGCGGCTGAGCAGCTCGCCGCGGGGCTGCCGGTCGAAGTAGGTGATCGGCAGCCGGTGCAGCTTGGTCGCCACCTGCTCGCGCATCCGGTAGACGGTGCGCTGCACGATGTCGTTGATCAGGAAGCTGGCCCACCACAGCACCAGCCCGGACACCACATACACCGCGAGGGCTTCGAGGATGACCGTGCCCAGGGCGGAGAAGTCGATCCCGCCGCCCAGTGCACCGTCGAAGATCAGGTCGGTGCCGCGGGCCAGAATGACCGGCCCGAGCGCGTTGCCCAGGGTGGCCAGCGCCGAGATGACCACCACGAAGATGATCAGGTTGCGTTCGGGGCGCATCATGCCGAGCAGCCGCTTGGCCGACGCGCCGAAGGTCACCGCCTTCTCGGTCGCGCCCATGCCGCCCATCGGACCGTGACCCATGCCACGGCGGGCCTGGGCGGCATGCTCGGGACGGGCGTTCGCCTTGCGTGGGGCGTCGTTGGTCGCCTGTTGGCTCATGCTGCTGCCTCCTCGGCCTTGAACTGGGATTCGACGATCTCGGCGTAGGTGGGGCAGTCGGCGAGCAACTCGTCGTGGGTGCCCTCACCCACGATCCGCCCGTCCTCGAGCACCACGATGGTTTCGGCGTCGCGGATGGTCGACACCCGCTGCGCCACGATCAGGACGCCGGCCTCGGAGGTCTCGCGGTCCAGCGCGGCTCGCAGCCGGGCGTCGGTGACCACGTCGAGCGCCGAGAACGAGTCATCGAAGACGTAGATGTCGGGCTTCTTCACCAACGCCCGGGCGATCGACAGCCGCTGCCGCTGGCCACCGGAGACGTTGGTGCCGCCCTGGGCGATCGGCGCGTCCAGCTGTTCCGGCATGGCCCGGACGAAGTCGGCCGCCTGCGCGGTCTCCAGTGCCGCCCACAGCTCGTCGTCGGTGGCGTCCGGCTTGCCGTAGCGCAGGTTGGACGCGACGGTGCCGGTGAACAGGTACGGCTTCTGCGGCACCAGTCCGATCCGTGACCAGAGCAGATCCGGATCGAGTTCGCGGACGTCGACGCCGTCCACCTCGACCCGGCCGCCGGTGACGTCGAACAGCCGGGGGATCAGGCTGACCAGGGTGGTCTTGCCGGCACCCGTCGAGCCGATGATCGCCGTCGTCTCGCCGGGCCTGACCCGCAGGTTGATGCCGGCCAGCACCGGCTGTTCGGCACCCGGATACTTGAACTCGACGTTCCGCAGTTCGACGCTGCCGTGCGCCTGCACCGTCCGGATCGGTTCGACCGGCGCCACCACCGACGAATCGGTGTCGAGCACCTCGGCGATGCGGCGGGCGCTGACCACCGCGCGCGGCGCGATCATCAGCATCATCGTGGCCATCATCACGCTCATCAGGATCGTCGTCAGGTACTGGATGAAGGCCAGCAGCTGACCGGTCTCCATGTAGCCGTCGGCGACCCGGAAGGCACCGAACCAGGTGACCCCGATGGTGGAGACGTTCATCACGAAGAACACGATCGGGAACAGCGTCATCATCCGGCGGCCGACCCGGGTGGCGGTGTCGGTGAGTTCGGCGTTGGCGACCGCGAACCGCTCGGTCTCGCGCGGCTCGGCGGTGAAGGCCCGGATCACCCGCAGACCCGAGATCTGCTCGCGCAGCACCCGGTTGATGGTGTCGATGCGGGTCTGCTGGGTGCTGAACAGCGGCATCATCTGGCTGACGATCGAGCCGATCACGGCACCGAGGATCACCACGCCGACGGCGATCGTCCAGCTCAGCCCCGGGTCTTCGCGCAGCGCCATGATGATGCCGCCGACCATCATGATCGGCGCGGCGACGATCATGAACGCCGTCATCATCACCAGCTGCTGAATCTGCTGGACGTCGTTGGTGGTCCGGGTGATCAGGCTCGGGGCGCCGAATTTGGCCACCTCGCGAGCGGAGAAGCTGAGGGTGCGGTCGAAGATCGCGCCCCGCAGGTCGCGTCCGAACGCCATCGCCGAGCGGGCGCCGAACCAGACCGCGAAGATCTGGGCCGCCATCTGGATGACGGTGACGCCCAGCATCACGGCGCCCACGCTCAGGATCAGGTTGATGTCGCCGTGCGCGATGCCGTCGTCGACGATCCGGGCGTTCAGCGTGGGCAGGTAGAGCGCGGCCCCATTGGCCGCCAACTGGAGGAGCACGACGAACGCGAGCTGCCCGTAGTAGGGCCGCAGGTAGTCGCGCAGAATGCGAATCAGCATGTGGTGTCCTCGGTGGATTCGGTGGCGATGCCATGCAGGACGAGGCGGGCGAGCTGGCGTGGCTCTGCGGCGTCCGGATGGTCATTGAACGGCATGACGGCTGCGAAAGCCATCGCCGAGATGGCCCAGCAGGCGGTCGGCGTGCCGACGGTGAGCTGGTCGTCGAAGCGGGATAGTACTCGGGTCATCGCCTCGTCGACAGCCAGGTGGTAGTCGCGGTGCGGGGGCCTGGGACGCTTGCCGTGCGGTTGTGAGGTGTGGCTGATCGCCGCCATCAGGGACCGCACCTGCCGGATGCGGGCATGCAGCACCTTGACGATCCAGGCCACGGTGTCCTCCAGCCCGAGGTCCTCCGGGATCGCGTCGATCGCGGTGACCACCGGCCCGGGGGCCAGGCAGTCCTCGACCACGGCCTCGATCAGGTTCTGTTTGGTGCCGAAGGCGCGGAAGATGGTCCCCTCGGCGACGTCGGCGCATTCGGCGATCTGCCGGGTGGTGATGTTCAGTCCGTGCTCGAGCAGCAACGGACGGGTCGCCTCGATGAGCGCCCGGCGGCGCTCATCAGGGCTCATCGGATTTGCTCTGCTCACGAAGGAAGAGTGTATGAGTGAGTGCTCACTCATTCAAGTCCGAAGTGCGGGCGGATTGGGCCGGCTTGGGTGACTTCGCCCTGCTTCGTCTTCGTTCACCCGGTTTCAACCACGGAAAAGACGCCGAACCAGGGCGATGTCGCGTCAGGCGTCGGACGTCAGCTTCGGGCAGGCGGAGTTCCGCTGCATGCGCCCGCCAGCCGGGTCCTCTACCTCGGCCGAGCCCACCGGAACGGTGGTGCCGCCCAGTTCTATGTGCACCTCGAAACGTTGGAGGCTCATCGCCGCACCCGCTTGGGCAGGATCCGGTCGGCCGCCGGCCCGTCCGGTTGCCCGGCGGAGCTGTCTTTGGCACCCTGGGACGCATGTGGAACTGACCTCTCGCCCTGTACGACATCCAGCGATCGAGGTTCCTCATGTCCGCATCACTCTTCCTTTCCGGCGTCTCCGCATCGTTCGGGGCGCGTCCGTTGTTCTCCGGACTCGACCTGCGGCTGACGCCGGGCGACGTGACCGCGCTGGTCGGCCCGAACGGTGCCGGCAAGACCACGCTGCTGCGGATCGTCGCCGGCCTGCACGCCCCGGACGCCGGCACGATCCGGTTCGCCCCACCGGAGGCCACCCTCGGCTACCTGCCCCAGGAGCCACCCGCGCCGGACGAGACGATCCTCGACTACGCCCGGCGACGCACCGGGGTGGGGCCGGCTCAGGACGCCTTCGAGGCCGCGGCGGCTGCACTGGCCGGCGATGACCTCTCGCCATCCCGGCCCGCTTCGTCATCCATGCCCGCCGCCCCGTCATCCCGGGGCACGCCGGGATCTCCGGACCCGGAGGACGGCGACCACCTCTCGTCATCCCGGCGCAGGCCGGGATCTCCGGACCCGGCCGACCGCTACGACCATGCCCTGGCCACCTGGCTGGCATTGGGCGGTGCAGATCTGGACACCCGCTTGGCCGAGGTGCTGGCCGGCCTCGACCTGGACGCCGACCTCGATCGCCCGCTCGGCAGCCTGTCCGGCGGACAGGCTGCCCGGGTCGGGTTGGCGTCGATCCTGGTCAGCCGCTACGACCTGCTGTTGCTCGACGAACCGACCAACAACCTGGATGCTCGTGGCCTGGCGGCGTTGACCGAGTTCGTCGGGGCGCTGCGCGCACCGGTGTTGATCGCTTCCCACGATCGGGGGTTCCTGGACGCCGTGGCCACGTCGGTGCTGGAACTGGACGAGACCCAGCAGCAGGTCAACCATTACACCGGCGGCTGGAGTGACTACCGCGCGGCCAAGCAACTGGCCCGTGAGCAGGCCGAAGCGGCCTATGCCAGCTACACCGACACCCGCGACGCGCTCGTCGAACAGGCCCGCCGCAAGACCGAATGGGCCAGGGCCGGACGCGCCAAGGCGGCCAAGCTCGGACCCGGCATGAAGCTGGAGAAGAAGTACCGGGAGGACCGGGCCCGCCGGATGGATCAGCGCGCCGCCCGCGTCCGGGACGCCGTCGAACGCCTGGACGAGGTGGAGCAGCCGCGCAAGGAGTGGCAGTTGCGCTACGCGATCGCCGAGGCCGCGCCGTCGTCGGAGGTGGTGCTGACACTCGACCGGGTGGTGGCCCGCAACGGCGACTTCACCGTCGGACCGGTCAGCGCCCAGGTGGCCCGCGGCGAGCGGATCGCGCTGCTCGGCGACAACGGCTCGGGCAAGACCACGCTGCTCGAGGCGATCCTCGGTCACCGCCCAGTCGCCGACGGACGGGTGAGCTGGGGCACCCGGGTGGCGCTCGGCACACTCGGTCAGGCCCGCGACGAGATTTCCGGCGGTCGGCCTCTCCTGGACACCGTTGCTGCAGCCCTCGGCGAGACGGACGCCGGCGCCGTCCGTACCCTGCTGGCGAAGTTCGGCCTCGGTGCCGAACATGTCGCGCGGGCCTGCGCCAGCCTGTCGCTGGGGGAGCGCACCCGGGCTTCGTTGGCCCTGCTGCAGGGCCGGGCGGTCAACGTCGTCGTCCTCGACGAGCCGACCAACCACCTGGATGCCGCCGCCATCGACCAACTGCAGGACGCCCTGGACGAATACACCGGCACCCTGCTGATCGTCACCCACGACCGGACCCTGCTGGACGCGCTCGACCCGACCGTCCACTGGCAGTTCACCCGGACGTCCGACCACCACGCCGAGGTCCGCGTCGAAGCCGCGCCCGACCACCGCTGAACACCCGTTGGTCGAGCCCAGCGAGACCCCAAAGTGACCGTAGGAACCGTCCCCGGTGACCGAAAGAACCGTCCCCGGTGACCGTGGGGACGGTTCTCTTGGTCACCACGTCGCCTCCATCGTCATCCCGGACCGCGTTCGACCGAGGTCCCGCGCGTCCGCGTGCTTCGGTAAGCATCGAGAGGGTTCACTGAATCCATGGCAGCACTCCCACCCCCGAGGTCGGGCGCTGAGCCCGGCGGCGGGGATGAGGCGTTGGTGCTCGGACGGCTCGGCGCCCTGTTGCTGGACGCCGGCACCTCGGTGACCGACGTGCGGGACACGTTGGACGACATCCGCGCGGCCGAACTGCCACAGGACATCAGCATCGGCGTGCTGCCCGACCTGGTGATCGTCACCCGACGCACCACCGGCGCCGCGATGCTGATGCCGCGAGCCGAGAGCGAGTTGTCCTTCCGCCAGTCCGGACGGGTCGGTCGGCTGGTCCGCGAGCTGCGGACCGGGATCACGCCGTTGTCGCAGGCCGACGCCCGGATGGAGGAGATCCGTGCCGAGGTCGCCGGTCATCCGGTGGCTCGGTGGGCGTTCGGCAGCGTGCTGTCCGCCGGCGGGCTGGCGGTGCTGTTCCGCTGTCCGTGGTGGGCGATCCTGATCAGTCTGGCGATCGGCGGCCTGGTGGGGTTGTTGATCGTGCTGCTGCAGCGGGTCCGCGGCGCCACCGCGCTGGCCCCCTTCCTGGCCAGCCTGCTCTCCACCGCGCTGTTGGGGTTGGCGGCCACCCGACTCGAACTGGGGGCGGTCCCGCTGCTCGCGGTCTGCGCGCCGATCGCCGTGCTGGTTCCGGGGGCGCTGATCACCAACGGACTGCTGGAGCTGACCGCCACCGACATTCTCACCGGCTCGGCGCGACTGGTGTACGGCCTTGTCGTGCTGGCATTCATGGCCGCCGGGATCGCCGCGGGCGCGGTCCTCACCGGGCTGCACCTGGACGCCGGCTCGGCGGCGCTGGTCGGCGATGTGCCGGGGCTGGCGACGGACGCCACCGGCTGGGGTGCGCTGCCGCCGCTGTGGGTGTCCTGGGTGGGCATCGTGGTGCTGGGCATCGGCGTCGGGCTCGCCTTCGCCGCCGGCTCGGCACTGACCGGGCTGATCGTGGTGGTGATGGCGCTCACCTACACGCTGCTGGTGCTGCTCACCCCGCCGCTCGGCGGCATCGTGGCCACCGGCGCGACGTCCTGCGTGGTCCTGCTGCTGGCGCGGATCCTGGAGAAGCGCACGGTGGCCGTCCCGACCACGGTGTCCTTCCTGCCCGCTTTCCTGCTGCTGGTTCCCGGCTCTGTCGCCCTGGTCGCGCTGGCCGCCGCCAACGTCGGCGCCCTGTCGGTGGCGATGGCCACCTTCGCCAGCCTGTGCATCGGCACCAAGCTGGGCTCCGTGCTCGGTGATCTGCTGCGCTGACCGGTCGCCCATCCTCGCTACAATCCTGCGGTGACCACGCCCGACGATGACGCTGCCCTGCCCGAACAGCTCCGCCTGCGCCGCGAGAAGCGCGCCCGGCTGATCGAGGCCGGCAACGACCCGTACGCGATCAGCGTGGACCGGACACATTCCGCTGCCGAGGTGCACGCCCAGTGGGGCCATCTCGCGACCGGCGAGGAAACCCAGGACGTGGTCGGCGTCGGCGGCCGGGTGGTGTTCATCCGCAACACCGGCAAGCTGTGTTTCGCCACCCTGCAGGACGGCTTCACCGCGTCCGATTCGGGCACCCGGCTGCAGGTGATGATCTCGCTCGCCGAGGTAGGAGAGGAACGGCTGGCCGACTGGAAGGCGGACGTCGACCTCGGCGATTTCGTCTACGTCAAGGGCCGGGTGATCTCGTCGCGGCGCGGCGAGCTGTCCGTGCTGGCGTCGGAATGGCGGCTGGCGTCCAAGGCGCTGCGTCCGCTGCCCACCCTGCACAAGGACCTCGGCGAGGAGACCCGGGTGCGGCAGCGCTACGTCGACCTGGTCGCCCGCGAGGAGGCCCGCGACATGGTGCGCACCCGCGCCGCTATCGTCGGCTCGATCCGGCAGACGCTGCGCGACCAGGGCTACCTCGAGGTGGAGACCCCGATCCTGCAGCTGGTGCACGGCGGGGCGTCGGCACGGCCGTTCCACACCCACCTGAACGCCTTCGACATTCCGATGACGCTGCGGATCGCGATCGAGCTCTACCTGAAGAGGGCCATCGTCGGCGGCGTCGACCGGGTCTACGAGATGGGCCGGATCTTCCGCAACGAGGGCGTCGACTCGTCGCATTCGCCCGAGTTCACCATGCTCGAGGCGTACCAGTCCTGGGGCGACCAGTTCACCATCGCCGCGATGACCCGTGACTTGATCGTGAACGCCGCCGCCGAACTCGGCGTCGAATCGGTGCAGACCCCGGCCGGTGAGGTGCAGCTGACCGGCGAGTGGGCCTGGGTGAGTGTCTATCCGGCCTTGTCGGAGGCGTTGGGCGAGGAGATCACGCCGGACACCACCCTGGAGCGGTTGCGCACCATCGCGGACGCCCGCGGCATCGAGTACGACCCGGCCTGGACCGACCAGAAGCTGGTGATGGAACTGTTCGGCGAGATCGTCGAGCCGACGCTGGTGCAGCCCACCTTCGTCAACGGTTACCCGGCGATCGCCCAGCCGCTGGCCCGCAACAACCCCGACGATCCGCGGCTGGTCGAAGCCTGGGACCTGATCATCGGCGGTGTGGAGCGCGGCACGGGCTTCTCCGAGCTGATCGACCCGGTCATCCAGCGGGACGTCCTGGTCGCCCAATCGCTGAAGGCCGCCGCCGGCGACCCCGAAGCCATGCAGTTGGATGAGGACTTCCTGCGCGCCCTCGAGTTCGGTGCCCCCCCGATGGGCGGCATGGGGTTGGGCATCGACCGCACCATCATGCTGTTCACCGGCGCCGGCATCCGCGAAACGATCCTGTTCCCGCTACTCAAGCCCCAGGGCTGAGCACCACCAGCCGAGTTCCTGCTCAACCTCAGGGCTGAGCCACCGCTCGCTGGTTGAGCCTGTCGAGACCTCGATGGGTATCTGGCCCGTGTGGGGATCCTCACGGGGTATTGGTGCTGGGCGTGAGGTTCTGAACGCGAACCGTTGCAGTACGCCGAGATCGAGATCCCGGGTCGGAGCCCGGGATGACGGAGTCTCGATCACCAGGGCTGAGCTGGTCGGATCCGTCATGTGCCGAGGTCTCGACAAGCTCGACCAACGGGTGCTGGACAAGCTCGACCAACGGCGCCTAGAAGAGGTCTCGACAGCCTCGACCAACGGCGCCCGGAAGGGATCTCGACAAGCTCGGCCAGCGGGTAGTGGGGTCCGGCAGAGACGTAACTTCAAAGCGGAGTGGGCTGCACCCCGTCCGGGTAGGTCGGGCGTAAAGCGCGCGAGCCCCGCCCAGGGTCTGAAGGACGACAGCAGAAGTGGCGAGCTGCGCACGGGCGGGACGGGGTGCAGCCCACTCCGCGGAACCAAACGCAACCACCAAGAACCGACCACAGAAGGGTCTCGACAAGCTCGACCAACGGTGGCGAGGGTATGAGATCCCGGCATTCGCCTGGATGACGAGGAACCGGGATGACGAGAAACCCGGATGACGAAATGGGGGAAGGACTACTTCCAGAGGGTGGCGATGCCGAACGCTGCCGCCATGCAGCCCATGCCGATCAGCACGTTCCAGCCGCCGAGGTCGCTCATGAACGGGATCAGGTGGCCGGCGATGTAGTAGACCACGAGCCAGAGCACACCAAGTAGGCCGACGGTGATGAAGGTCGGCGGTACCCAGCGGCGACTGCCGGGCGCGGCGACCTTGCGCTGGCGCTCTTTGCGCGTCTCGGCCGCTGCTTGGCCGGACGTCTGCTTCTTCTTGTCCGCTGCCTGCTTGCGGGTCTTCGACTCGGGCATGGCGATGATCTTACCGCTCACCGCCGGGCAGCCGAACACCAGCTTCTAGACTCGCCTCCATGAAGCGGATGTGGGCACGGGCGCGAGCACGCCTGCGCCGGGCGTCCGGACGGTCCGGTGAGGTGCGGCTGGGCCGTCGCCTGCTCAGTCTCGCGGTCTGTGTGCTGGCCGGTTTCATGATCGCCACCAGCGCCATCAACGCCGGCGGCACCGACCTACGACCCAACCGCAACACCGACCTGGCCGGGCTCATCCAGTCCGAGTCGAAGCGGAACGCCGAGCTCAGCGAGCGGATCGCCAAGCTCCGCCGCGAGGTGGACGCGTTGACCAAGAACGACGGCAGCGGGGTTCCCGAAAGCCAGTTGCGGGCGGCGTCCGAGATCGCCGGCCAGACCCCGGTCAAGGGCCCCGCGGTCGTGGTGACCCTGGACGATGCGCCGTCCGGGGTGCAACCGGCGGGGGTGAGTCCCGAGTTGCTGGTGGTGCATCAGCAGGACATCCAGGCCGTGGTGAACGCCTTGTGGTCGGGCGGGGCCGAAGCGATGACCATTCAGGGCCAGCGGGTCACCTCACGCACGGGCGTGAAGTGCGTCGGCAATTCGGTGGTGCTGCACGGCGTCCCGTACGCGCCGCCGTACGAGATCGCCGCCATCGGTGATCCCGAGCGGCTGGAGCGGGGCCTGGCCGACTCGACCGCGGTGCAGATCTACCGCGAGTACGTCACCGCGTACGGACTCGGCTATGCCCAGCGCCGCGAGGCGTCCGTCACGATGCCCGCCTACCGCGGCAGCCTCGACATCCAAGCGAAACGGATCGGCTGACCACCGGACGGCGAACCCGGCGCGATGCGGGAGAATGGCCCCATGGCTCGCATCCTGGTGATCGACAACTACGACTCGTTCGTCTACAACCTCGTCCAGTACCTGGCCCAGCTGGGTGCCGAGGTGGACGTGTGGCGCAACGACGATCCGAGGTTCGACACCGCCGACTGGGCCGAAGGCTACGACGGTGTGCTGATCTCACCCGGACCGGGCACGCCCGAGTCGGCCGGGGTCTGTATCGACGTCGTCCGTTCGCACGCCGGACAGCTGCCGATCTTCGGGGTCTGTCTCGGGCTGCAGTCGATCGCGGTCGCCTTCGGCGGTGTGGTCGGACGCGCCCCGGAACTGCTGCACGGCAAAACTTCCGAGGTGCTGCATGAGGGGGTCGGCGTGTTCGCCGGGCTGCCCAGCCCGCTGACCACCACCCGCTATCACTCGCTGGCCCTCGACCCGGCGACGGTGCCCGACGAGCTCGAGGTGACCGCGACCACGGAGTCCGGGGTGATCATGGCGGTGCGGCACCGCCGCCTGCCGGTCGAGTCGGTGCAGTTCCATCCCGAGTCGGTGCTCACCGAGGGCGGCTACCAGATGCTGGCCAACTGGCTCGCGGTCTGTGGCGACGCAGGGGCGCCGAAGCGGGCCGAAGGACTCACGCCGCTGATGGCGCTGCGCTGAGCGCTGCCCTCGCCCGCAGTGTGATCCCGGGCTTGCTCTGGGATGACACTGCGGGGAGATCCCGGCGTTCGCCGGGATGACGTGGGCGGGTTAGTCGTTCGACTTGGTGGGCGTGGGGGACGGTGAGGGGGAGGCCGACGGGGTCGACGGCTCCTTGGCCAGCACCAGCTGGATCGTCTGGCTGCGCTTGATCTCTTCGCCGGCCGCCGGATCCTGCTTCACCACCCTGCCCTCGGGCTGTTCGGTGGTCTCTTCCTCAGTGAACTCGACGTCCCAGCCCTCACGGTCCGCCTGCGCCTGGGCCGCGGAACGGGTCTGACCGTAGAAGTTCGGCACGATGCCGGTGCCCGGCACCACATACAGGATGATCGGGGTATCGACCGTCACAGTCACTCCCGAGCTGGGGCTGACGTTGGTCACCGTGTTCGGCTTCCCGGTGGGGTTGCCGGCGTCCGGCGTCTTCTTCACGGTGGTGAAGCCGAGGTCCTTCAACGCCTTCTCAGCGTTGGAGGCCGACATGCCGATCAGGTTGGTCGGGATCATCGCCTTCTTCGGGCCGACGTTGACCTGAATGGTGACGGTGGTGCCGACCGGCACCTTGACGCCGCCCGGCGGGTTCTGGCTGATCACCCGTCCGACGGTCTCGTCATCGGCACCGACGATCGGATCGACGACGACCTGCAGCTGCGCGTCGGACAGCTGCTGCTCGGCCCAGTCCTGGCTGCGCTGGGTGACGTTGGGCACCTCGACCTGGGCGACCCGGGCCTCCGGGTTGAACAAGTAGTAGGTGCCGAAGCCCAGGCCGAGTACCGCCAGGAACGCGACCAGGCCCCACCACCACGGGTTGCGGCGCCGCTTCTTCTCTTCGACCGCCCGCTGCGGGATGGTCGCGGTGTCGGTCGGCTCGACGGTGTCGGTGGGGGAGTTCAACATCTGCGTCGCCGCGAGCACGCTGGTCGGGGCGGGCTCGGGTGCCGGTGCGACCGCGAGGACGGCCTGGCCGGCCAGTAGCCGGTTGATGTCCTCGCGCATCTCGGACGCCGTCTGGTACCGCTGGCCGGCGTCCTTGGCCAACGCCTTGAGCACGATGGCGTCCATTTCGGTGCTGACCAGCGGATCGAGCTGGCTCGGCGGCACCGGTTGCTCCCGGACGTGCTGGTAGGCCACCGAGACCGGCGAGTCGCCGCGGAACGGCGGGTGCCCGACCAGCAGCTCGTAGAGCAGGCAGCCGGCGGAATAGATGTCGGAGCGGGCGTCGACCGTCTCGCCGCGGGCCTGTTCCGGCGACAGGTACTGCGCGGTGCCGATGACCGCCGCGGTCTGAGTCATGGTGGCCGAGGTGTCGGCGACCGCCCGGGCGATGCCGAAGTCCATCACCTTGATCTGGCCGGCGTCGGTGAGCATCACGTTGGCCGGCTTGATGTCGCGGTGCACGATGCCGGCCCGGTGCGAGTAGGCCAGCGCGTCCAGCACGCCGGCGGCGAACTCGAGGGCGCGCTCGGGCAGGATCTTGCGCCCGTCGCGCAGCAGCTCACGCAGCGTGTGGCCTTCGACCAGCTCCATCACGATGTAGGGCACCGACACCCCGGTGTCGGGATCGGCCTGCTCGCCGGTGTCGTAGACGGCGACGATGTTGGGATGGTTCAGTCCGGCCGAGGCCTGCGCCTCGCGGCGGAACCGGGCCTGGAAGGTGGGATCGCCGGCCAGGTCGATGCGCAGCAGCTTGACCGCGACCTGCCGTCCGAGCCGGATGTCCCGGGCACGTCGCACCTGAGCCATGCCACCGCGACCGAGCAGCGGACCGAGCTCGTAGCGACCGCCCAGCATCCTGGGTTCGTCAGCCATGCCGTTGTCTCCTCTTCGTCGCAGTGTTCATTGTGCTGGTGACCGCCGCCCCGCACGAGAGCGCCGTCATCGCAGGGCCTCGATCACGGCCTTGGCGATCGGTGCCGCGACCCGTCCGCCGGCCACGTCGGTGGCCTCCATCTCGGCGTCCTGCACGAAGACACAGACTGCCACGTCGGGATCCTCCGCCCAGGAGATGAACCAGGCGTACGGCGTCCGGACGTTGTCGGAATTGGCTGTTCCGGTCTTGCCGCCGATCGTGACCCCGGGAATGCGGGCACGCCAGCCGGTGCCGCTGTTGACCACCTCGACCATCATCTGCCGCAGCTTCGCGGCGTCCGAGGCGCTGGTCGCCAGGCTGAGCTGGGAGGGCCGGGTCTGGCTGAGCACCTGCAGGTCGGCGGAGCGGACCGATTCGACCAGGTAGGGCTGCATCACGACGCCGTCGTTGCGGACGGCGGCGGCCACCATCGCCATCTGCAGCGGGGATGCCGCCACGTCGAAGCCGCCGATCGAAGCCAGCCCGGTCTGCGGCACGTCGATCTGGTCGGGGAACCGGCTGGCCACCGAGCCGATGTCGGACAGCGGCTTGGTGCCGAAGCCGAACTTCTCGGCCTGGTTGCGCAACGCGTCCGCGCCGAGCTTCACGCCGAGCCGGGCGAAGGCCGCGTTGCAGGACAGCGCCAGGGCCCGGGCCAGGGTCTGCCGGCTGCCGCAGTTGCTGGCGATCACGGTGTTCGTCCCGGGCAGCTTGTAGGACGAGGCGTCCAGCTCACTGTCGGGCTCGTAACCGGCGTCCAGGGCGGCGGCCGAGACGATCACCTTGAACGTCGAGCCGGGGGGAAAGATCTCGCGGGTGGCCCGGTTCGACATCGGCTTGGCCGAACTCTTGGTGAGCGCGGCCCAGGCTTTCTGCGAGTCGGACATGTTGTGGGTGGCCAGATCGTTGGGGTCGAAGGTCGGCGACGACACCATCGCCAGGATCGCGCCCGTCTTCGGGTTCAACGCCACCACGGCACCCTTGAGCTTGCCGAGCGCATCTGAGGCGGCGCGCTGGGCGCGGGCGTCCAGGGTGGTCTGGATGTTGGCGCCCTTCGGCTTCGCCCCGGTGGCCAGGTCGATCAGCCGGTTCACGAACTGCGAGCTGTCGTTGCCTGACAGCTGGGCGCCGTAGCTCTGCTCCAGTTCGGACGAGCCGAACAGGTAGGAGAAGTAGCCGGTGACCGGTGCGTACAACTCGCTCTGCGGGTAGCGGCGCTGGAATTTGTACTGGTCCTTCGACGCCACCGTCTCGGCGACCGCCGTGTTGCCGACCATGATCGCGCCCCGGTCCTGGGCGAAGGCGGCGTCGGTCACCCGGCGGTTCTGGGAATTGGCGTTCAGCGAGTCCTGGCGGGCCAGGTAACTCACGCTGACGTTGACCAGCAACGCCAGGGTCATCAGCATCGCCACCACGGCGACGCGACGGATCGGACCGTTCATGGCAGCCTCCCGCCCGGCCGGGTGTCGTCGGGGGAATCCGGGACGCCTCCGGTCGGGATCGCGGTGGTCGGTTCGTCGGCACTGGACGGCGTCGGGATCGCCGTGGTGGGCTCATCCGGCCCGGACGGGGTGGGGACGGCCATCGTGGGTGCGTCCGCACCGGACGGCGTCGCGATCGCGGCCGTCGGCTCGTCGGCGCTGACCGGGGTCCGCACGGGCGTGGTCGCCGCGGCGGCCCCCACCGGCACCGGCTGGGGATCGGCCGGACGGCTGGGCGGCGTGCTGATCACCTGGGTGGTGTCGTGGGCCAGCGACTGCTGCGGCTCCGCGGCCGGCGGCGTCGGACGGCGTACCCGGTGGGTGACCACCATCAGCAGCGCGATCATCGCGTAGTTGGCGACCAGCGACGAACCGCCCTGGGAGATGAACGGCGTGGTCAAGCCGGTCAGCGGCAGCAGCCGGGTGACGCCGCCGATGATCGCGAACACCTGCAGGGCGAAGACGAACGACAAACCGGCGGCGAGCAGCTTGCTGAACGGGTCATTGGAGGTCAGCGCCGTCCGCAGGCCACGCATCACGATCACGCCGTAGAGCACGATGATCGCCATCAACCCGGCCACCCCGAGCTCTTCGCCGATCGCGGCGGCGATGAAGTCGTTCTTGGCCAACGGCGTCAGATTGGGCCGGCCCAGACCGAGACCGGTGCCGAACAGCCCGCCCCAGGCCATGCCGAACTGGCCCTGGATGATCTGGTAGTTCTGGTCCCAGTTCGCGAACGGGTCGAGCCAGGCCGCCACCCGGACCTGGACGTGGCCGTAGAACAGCCAGCCGGCGAAGGCGCCGGCGGCGAACAGCGCGGTGCCGAGGATCGGCCAGCTGGGTCGCTCGGTGGCGACGTACAGCATCATCACGAACAGGCCGAAGAACAGCAGCGAGGTGCCCAGATCCTTCTGGTAGATCAACACCGCCAGGCTGGCCAGCCACATCACGATGATCGGGCCCAGGTCGCGCGGACGGGGCAGGTCGATGCCCAGGAAACGGGCGCCGGCCAGCGCCAGCACCTCACGCTTCTCGACCAGGTACGAGGCGAAGGCGACGGTCAGCACGATCTTCGCCAGCTCGGCCGGCTGGAAGCTGTACGGACCGATCTTGATCCAGATCCGGGCACCGTGGTTCTCGAAGCCGATCAACGGCAGCAGCGGCATCATCAGGATCAACATGCCGGCCAGGAACGTCAGGTAGGGGAACCGCTGCAGCACGTGATGGTCGCGCAGCAGGAACAGCACCACGACGAACACCGCCACCGAGATCGCCGTCCAGAGCAGCTGCAGTTCCGCCGAATGCATCACCGGGCGGGTGCCCAGGTCGAGCCGGTTGATAATCACCAGGCCGATGCCGTTCAGCAGGTAGACCAGCGGGAACAGCAGCGGATCGGCGTACGGGATGCGCCAGCGGATGACGGCATGGGCGACCAGGCCGATCAGCACGTAGCAGCCCACGCCCCAGTACCAGCCGCTCGGCAGTTCGCCCGAGATGTTGAGGTTCACCAGGGCGTAGCCGCTCACGGCGACGACCATTCCCAGCAGGAGCATCACCAGTTCGACACCGCGTCGCTTGCGGAAGACGACGACCTCGCCCATGGTCAACATTCCCCTGGGGGCTGGGCGGACGGCGTGCTGCTGGGGGTCGCCGACGGGGACGCGCCCGGCGTCGCCTTCGGTGACTCGCTGGGGTTCTTGGCCGGGTTCGACGGGCTCGGTGAACTGGTCGCGCGGGCGCGCTCCTCACGCTGCGCGATGCACTGCTGGGCCTTCGACCGCAGTTCCTCGGCGGTCGCCTGCGCACTCTCCAGGCTGGGGGCGACGATCGCGTCGCGCACCTGCTCCTGGTAGAACAGCGGCAGATCGCTGACGTGGGTGTTGTGCACCTCGAGCACGGTGCTGAGCGGGAAGCCGAGCACGGTGTCGGGCACGCCGCGGAACACCGCCACCAGGTCGTTGTCCTCGCCCACGTAGTACTTGGTCTGGGTGAACGAGTACCAGCCGAACAGCCCGCCGCCGATCACCAGCAGCGGCACCACGATGCCCAGCACCACCTTCACCCAGGCCGCCGTCCGACCCCGGGTGGTGGGCTGGTAGCGCTCTTGTTCGGTGAGCTCGCGGGCCTGCGAGTCGGCGAGCTCCTCGCCCTCGACCGGTATCGGCCGGGTGTCCTCGGACTTCTCGCCGGCCGACTCGATGTCGACCTCGGTGGCTGCCCCGAGCACCATCACCGGGCCCGGCTCGCCGTCCTCCACCACGTCGGCCAGGATGATGGTGATGTTGTCCAGGCCACCCTCGGCGTAGGCGATCCGGATCAGCTCGGTGACCACCTCGTCGGGATCGGTGCCGCCGACCACCTGCTCGATGGCGGCGTCGGTCACCATGCCGCACAGGCCGTCGGAGCAGATCAGGTAGCGGTCGCCGACCTTGATGTCGGACATCTCCAGGTCGGGCTGATGGCTCGACTGGCCGTTCAGCACCTTGAGGATCAGCGACCGGTGCGGGTGCACCAACGCCTCCGCCTCGGTGATCCGGCCGTCGTCGACCAGGGTCTGCACCCAGGAATGGTCGCGGGTGATCCGTTCGAAGTGACCGTCGCGCAGCCGGTAGGCCCGGGAGTCGCCGATGTTGGCGATGGCCAGCCGTTCGCCGTCGAACAGCAGTCCGCACACCGTGGTGCCCATGCCGTCCAGCGAGGGATCGGCGGCCACCAGGTCACGGATCCGTGCGTTGGCCCGGCCGATGGCGCCGGCGGCGACCTCGACCATGTCGGACTCGCGGAAGTCGCCGTCGGAGTCACGCAGTTCGCTGACCGCCACCGCGGACGCCAGGTCGCCGGCGGCCGCGCCGCCCATGCCGTCGGCCACCATCAACATGGTCGGCGACACGTAGGCCGAATCCTGATTGTTCTTGCGGACCAGGCCGACCTCGGAGCGGGCCACGTAGGACAACGTGAAGGTCATGGCTACTTTTCCACCACCATCAGCGTGCGCCCGATGCGCAGCGTGTCGGCGGTGCCGAACGGGGTGGCCGAGGTGACCCGCTCGTTGTTGACGTAGGTGCCGTTGGTCGAGCCCAAGTCCTCGACGACGTAGCCCGCGTCGGTGCGGACGATCTGGGCGTGCCGGGTGGAGACGTAGTCGTCGTCCAGGATCAGCTGGCAGTCGGCGGCCCGGCCGATCTTGACGATCTCACCGAGCTGCAGGGTCAGCCCCTCCTGCTTGCCGCGGGTGATCCGCAGCCGGCTCGGCAGCTTTTTGGCGGGCCGGACGGCCTTGCGCTTCTGCTTCTTGAGTTCGTTGACGCTGCGCAGTTCGCCGGCGTCGTCGGTGGCCAGCTTCCGGCCGAACATGTCGGTGCGGATGACGTTGCCGACGAACAGCACGAACAGCCACAACAGCGCCAGGAAGAGCAGCTTCAGCGCGAGGACGACGAGATCAGACATCGGAGCCCGGCGAGGTGATCGACATGCGGGTGGATCCGATCTCGATCCGGCTGCCGGGACGGAGGTCGGCCTGCCTGACGCGCTGGCCGTCGATCACGATGCCGTTGGTGGAGCCGAGGTCCTCGATCGCGATCTGCTGCTCGTCGCCCTCGCCCAGCACCACGATCCGGGCGTGCTTGCGGGAGACGCCGGGATCGTTGATCCGCAGGTCGGCCTCGGTGCCGCGTCCGATCACCAGGCCGGGAGGATTCAGCGGATGCCGGACGCCGTTCACCTCGAGCACCAGGGCGGCGCGGCGGATCTGGGTGGCCGAGGCGTCCGAACCGTCGACACCGGCGACCGCGGCGCTGTGCACCGTGAACCGCCCGGTCGGCAGGGAATCGTCCAGCTCGTAGTCGATGGTGACCGGGCCGTTGAAGATGTAGCCCTTGCCGGCGGCGTACTCGTTGAGCTGCGGGATGACCTCGGAGTTGAGCATCTTCGAGTAGGGCGCGAGCCGGTCGTGGTCGTGCCGGGACAGCTGCACGGTGAAGTCGTTGGGTACCAGCCGGCGTTCCCGGGTGAGCAGCTTCGCCTCGGCGTCGAGCTCGCGCTGCAGCCGGGCGGTGATCTCCACGGGCTGGACGTCGCCCTTGAACGCGCGCGCGAAGACGCCGTTCACGGCACCCTCAAGTTTCTTCTCGACGCGATCGAAGACTCCCATGCGGAACAGAGTAGTGGAACCGTCCTGAGCGAAGCTCGCCGCGGCGTCCGGGGTCTGGAGCGTGGGTCGAGGCATTCGGACGGCCGATGCGGCGGCCTGTGGCGGTGGCCGATGTCGCGGCAGTGGTCAGGAGCACCCCCGGTGCTGTGCTAATCTCTTCCGGGTCGCCTTGAGCGGCACGCGCGAGTGGCGGAATGGCAGACGCGCACGGTTCAGGTCCGTGTGTCCGAAAGGACGTGGAGGTTCAACTCCTCTCTCGCGCACCAGACGAAAGGCCCCTGGCTAGGGATGTTTCCCAGCCGGGGGCCTTTGTCGTGTGATGCGTGCGAACCCGAGACTTTGGAGTGGGCCGACCACCCTGTCACGATGCCGAGATCGTCACCGGCGGGCGAAGGCCGGGGCGTGTTCGGGCCGCACGCCCACCCCGACCAGGTAGGCCGGAACGGCGGTCAGCCACGACAGGCGGCGCAGCACGGCGGCCGCGCCGGACGGGATCTCGAGGGCGCTGCCGCCGGTCAGCAGAACGTCGATGCCGCGGTGCACCAGCTGCTGACCGGCCTGGGTGACCCGTGCCGCGAACTCGCGACGGCGCTGGACGGCCTCCAGGTCGGCATCGGTGAGCCGTCCGTGCAGCAGGGGAGCGGCCAGTAGCCGGGCTGTCGCCACGCCGTCCTGGACGGCGAGGTTCACCCCGACGCCGCCCGCCGGCGACATGGCGTGTGCCGCGTCCCCGATGCACAGCAGACCGGGCGCCCACCAGCGGCGCAGCCGGTCGACTCGGACGTCCAGCAGCTTCACCTCGTCCCACTCCAGCCCGGACGCGGCGTCCGCCAGCTCGGGTGCCGCGCCGGCGATCGCCTCGCGGAGTGCGCCGATGCCGGCCGCGCGCAGTTCGGCGTCGCTGCCCTTGGGGATCAGCCGGGCCGCCTGCACGTAGCCGCGGCGCGGAATCATCACGAAGACCGAGCCCGGGCCGGTGCGCGGCAGCAGGCTGGAGCCGACGTTCACCTCGGTGGGCAGCCGGAACCACCAGGCGTCGAACCGGACCGGCAACTCGGTCAGCGGCAGCAGCGCGTCGGCGCGGACCCCGGAGGTGCGGCCGTCGCAGCCGATCACCAGATCGGCGCGCAGTTCCTCTTCGCCGTCCCGGGTGCGGCATCGGACGCCGACCACCCGCCCGCCGGAACGGAGCAGTTCGAGGCACTCGGTGCCCATCCGCAAGCTGAATGTCGGTTCCGCCTCGCCGGCCGCGGCGAGCACGTTCAGAAAGTCCCACTGCGGGGTCATCGCGATGTAGGGCCTTGCCAGCCGCAGCCGGGTCAGGTCGGCGACCACCACGTCCCAGCCGCCCCGCACCGGCACCCGGACGCGTTCCAGCTTGCTGTACGGCAGTTGGTCGAACGCCGGGCCCAGGCCCAGCTCGTCCAGCAGGGTCAGGGTGCTGGGGTGGACGGTGTCCCCGCGGAAGTCACGGAAGAAGTCGTCGTGCTTCTCGAGCACGGTCACCCGCACCCCCGCCCGGGCCAGCAACAACCCGCACACCATCCCGGCGGGACCGCCACCCACCACGATCACACTGCCCGGTGTGCTCATAGCGCCACGCTAGTCGCCGTCCGGACCGTCGCCGCTGGTTGAGCTTGTCGAAACCACTCGACCGACGAACAAGCTCATCCACAGCTGCCGGGCAGGGTCTCGACAAGCTCGACCAACGATCGCCACGCAGTGTCCCGATAGCCGGCAGAGACGCAACCGGAAAGCGGAGTGGGCTGCACCCCGTCCGGGTAGGTCGGGCGTAAAGCGCGCGAGCCCCGCCCAGGGTCTGAAGGACGAAAGCAGAAGTGGCGAGCTGCGCACGGGCGGGACGGGGTGCAGCCCACTCCGCGGAACAGAACGCAAGCACCAAGACCCGACCACAGAAGGGGTCTCGACAAGCTCGACCAACGGTGGCCCCGGGATGACCGAAAGAACCGTCCCCGCGTACCGCAAGTGGGACGAAAAGAACCGTCCCTCCGTACCGGGAGTGGGACGAAAAGAACCGTCCCTCCGTACCGGGAGTGGAACGAAAAGAACCGTCCCCGGTGTTCCGGGGACGGTTCTCAAAGGGTCTCGACCGACGGACTAGTTAGCTCACTTGGCTGCTTGGGCGGCCCACCAGGGCTTCTGGGTGTCGACCAGGGCCATGAAGCGCTCGAAGCGCTCCTGCATCAGCTTGGTGCCGTCCGCGGTGGGTTCGACCGTGGTGGTCGTGGTGCCCATCGCCTCGGACGCCTCGGTGAGGCTGGCGAACCGGCCGATGCCGACGGCGGCGACCATGGCGACACCGAGGGCGCCGCCCTGGCCACCGACCGGGATCTGGATCGGCTTGCCCATGGTGTCGGCGAACAGCTGCGGCCAGATGTCCGACTGGGTGACGCCGCCGACGACCCGGATGTCCTCTACCGAGAACGCCTCGACCAGCGGATCGCAATGGATCCGGTGGTTGAACGCGATGCCCTCGTAGATGCCGCGCAGCAGGTGTCCGCGCTTGTGCCAGGCCCGCAACCCCGACACCGACGCCGAGGCGTCGATGCCCATCGGGTTGCCGTACAGGAACGGCAGGAAGGTGACCGGATCGTCCAGCCCGACCTCGCCGACCTCGTGGTCGATGAAGCCGTACGGGTTCAGCCCGGCCCGGCGGGCGGCGTCCATGTCGGCGGCACACAGGGTGGTGACGAACCATTCCAGGTTCGCCGAGCTGGCCGGCGAGATGGACATGTTCATCCAGGTGTCGTGCTCGACGAACGCCCGGCAGAACCAGGTGTCACCGGTGACCGGACGGTCCGAGATGACCTCGTTGATGCTCCAGGTGCCCGCCATCACGGCCAGCTGGCCCGACTTGACCGCGCCCGCGCCGATCGCGCCGGCATCCACGTCGTGCATGCCGGCGATCACCGGCAGGCCCTCGGGCAGACCGGTCGCCAGGTGCGCCAACCGGGACACTCCGCCGACGATGTCACCGGGTGCCGAGATCGGCGGTGCCTTCTGCTCCAGTTCCTCCAGGCCGTACAGCGAGAACGCCTCCGAGGAGTACTGCTGGGTGTGCACATCGGTGAAGGCGGTGCTGGCTTCGGTCAGGTCGGTGCCGAACGAGCCGGTCAGCATGCCGCGCAGGAAGTCCTTCGCCGAGAGGAACCAGCGGGCCTTCTCCAGCGACTCGGGCTCGTTCTCCTTCAGCCAGGCCAGCACCACGCCGGGGGAGGCCGGGCCGACCCGCTGGCCGGTGACCCGGAGCAGGTCGTCGCCGACCGATTCGTTGAGCCGGGCCGCGGTCTGGATGGCGCGCGAGTCGAGCGACAGGATGCCCGGACGCACCTGGTCGCCGTTCTCGTCGATCAGCCAGGCACCGTCGCCATGGCAGCCGATGCCGATCACCGCGAGGCTCTCGCCGGCGGCGTCCACCTGCTCGACCAGGTCGCGCAGCATCTTGCTGAACAGCTCCCAGAAGTCGCGGCCGTCACGCTCGACCCAGTACGGCTTCGGCATGTCCTGGATGGATGCCTCGCGCGCCTGGAAGCGCGGTTTTCCTGTGTCGTCGAATGCGACGACCTTCATGCCGGTGAGGCCGAGGTCAACCCCGACGATCAGGCCTTGTCCGCTCATGCTTTCTCCTTCTGCGGGATGAAACGGGTGAGGTAGTGGTGGTAGGCGGCGATCTCGGCGTCCCGGCGGTCATCGGACCACTCCAGGACGCGGGCGCAGATCGCGGCGACCGGTTCGATCACCCGCTGTCCCAAGTCGTTTTCCAGCCCGATCATGGTGCGCCGGGCGATCACGTCGGCGAGCCGGTAGGCCTCTTCGTGGGTGATCGCCCACTCGACCTCGCCGACCGTCAGGCCGAACTCCTCGTCGATCACCTCACGGCGTTCGTCCGAGCTGGTGACGAAGGCCACCACGTCCGGCGCGAGGCTGCCGTACTGACCGACGAAGCGGTCGATGGTGACCTTCGGCAGACCCGAATCGGCGATCCGGGCGCGGATCTTCGCCGCGTCCGGCTGGCCGCCGCCGGGCAGCGGCAGCTTGTGCGTGACGCTCTTCCGCCTCAACCCGAACCGCTTCATCAGCAGGTCGCCGAAGTCCTCGCCGACCTGGCGGAAGGTGGTCAGCTTGCCGCCGACCAGGGTGTACAGGCCGTCCGAGCCGGGCAGTTGCCGAATGTCGTGCCGCCGGGTGATGTCGGCGACGTTGTTGGCGTCCACATAGGGCAGCGGACGCACCCCGGTGTAGGAGTAGTGCACGTCGTCGACGGTCAGGTTCGCGCCCGGCAGCACCTTGTTGGTCTCGTGCAGGATGTACTCGTACTCGTCCGGGGTGGCGGACGCCATGTCGAGGTCGTCCTCGAAGCGGATGTCGGTGCTGCCCAGCAGATAGCGGTCCATCCAGGGGATGACCATCATCGGGCGGGCGTCCTCGGACTCGTAGTAGAAGGCGTCCTTGGGTGCGCCGGGGAACGGGTCGACCACCAGGTGGGTCCCCTTGGTTCCGCCGTTCATCCGGGGCAGCTTCAGCTCCTCGGCGTTGCTCCAGACGTCGTCGATCCACGGCCCGGCCGCGTTCACCACAGCGGACGCGGGCACGGTGTGGTCGCCGTCGCCGATCTCGTCGTGGAAGTCGACCGAGACGACCTTGCCGTTCTTCACGTTCAGCTTGGTGACCCGGCAGTGGGTGAGCACCTGGGCGCCGGCCCGGATGGCGGCCTCGGTGATCTCCCAGCTGAGCCGCTCGGCATAGTTCACCTGCGCGTCGGAATAGATCGCGCCGCCGGTCAGCCCCTCAGGATTCAGGCCGGGCTCGCGCTGCAGCAGCTTGTCGCGGGTGAACATCGAGAACCGCTGCAGTGACTTGTCGAAGCTGAGCGCCTCGTAGGCGACCATGCCCAGGCCGAGGATCGCCGGCGAGTGCGCATTCTCCTTATAGAAGGGAATGATGAAGCGCAGCTCCTTGACCAGGTGCGGCGCCGCCTGCAGCAACCATTCGCGTTCCCGCAGCGACTCGCGGACCAGCGGGACGTCGTACTTCTCCAGGTATTTCAGGCCGCCGTGGATCATCTTGCTCGACCACGACGACGTACCCGAACCGATGTCGCCCTTCTCGAGCACCAGCACCCGCAGGCCGCGCAGGGCGGCCTCCCAGGCGATGCCGGCACCGTTGACGCCGCCACCGACGATGACCACGTCGAAACCGGCGCGGGTCTGTTCGATGCGTTCCGCACGGCGTTGCGTGGGACTCTGACTCACAGCTGCCTCCTTGCAGGTGTTCAGGGTGCCCCGACCCTAGGTGCGGGGCTGAAGATATGGCAAGAACCCTAGTCCTCGCCGTGGACGCCGCGTCCGCTGTGGACGAACGAAGCGTGGACGAAGGAACCGTGGACGAAAGAAGGGGTCAGTCTCACCGCTCGAGGATGTCGACCATGGTGTCGACCACCTTGCCGGCGTAGCTGCGCCCGTCCGGCAGCTTCGACTCGTAGTCGAAGTAGTGCTCCTTGATGTTGTGGTTGTACGGGCCGAGTTCGATCATGGTGATCTTGCCGTCGCGCAGCGCCTCGTTCCACGGGGACGCCTTGGCGATCGGCCAGCGTCCGGCGAACAGCAGCTTGCCGGAGGCCTGCAGGAAGTCCTTGGTGCCGTACAGGTGCCAGACGTGCTCGACCCGGGCCAGCGCGATGTCGTCGGACAGCATGCCGCCCAGCGACAGCAGCGACGTCCGCAACCCCATCGCGTGCAGGTACCAGGTGGCGCCCAGCGCGATCTGGCCACCACCGCTCCAGCCCAGCAGCACCACCTCGTCCGCCCGTCCCGGCCGATGGCCGTGCCGCACCAACGACCGGTGGATCTCACCGGCGGTGCCCATGTTGTAGGTGGGCCCGTAGCGCCGGTCGGCGCAGACGAACAGCTGCAGCAGGTTGCGCAGGTTGATCAGCACGGCCAGCGCGGCGTTCGGGTTCTTCAGCCGGACCTGATCGAGCCAGCGCCACAGCCGGCCCAGCACCCGCTCCGCGGTGAGCCCGCGGTTGTCCACCGAGTAGGGGAACACGTCGTCGATGAGGGTGTAGTCGGTCAGCCGGTTCCGCAGGTCCTCGACGAACGGAACCTCTTCCTCGGGGACGTCCTTGGCCGCGATGGCACCGATGCCGGACAGATAGACCAGGAACTTGCGGGGCTGCTCGTCGTCGACCTCGGGCTCGGCCGCGGTGTGGGTGGCCGCGGTCAGTTCGGGCTCGGTCTCGGGCTCCTCCACCTCGCGGGTGGCCCACCAGTGCAGCGACTCCAGGGGTGCCAGCACCATCGCCACCACCGCGAGCGCGAGGATGAGGACGAGCACGTCGCCGATGATCATGCCGACACCTCTGCGGCGATCACCGGACTTCCGTTCAGCACGTCCGAGCCGGAGACCCGGATCGGCCGTCCGGTCACCCGATGGAACCACAGCGCGAGCGCGCGCGAGATCCACGGTGCGCACACGGTGGACAGCACCTGCATGACCAGCCAGGACGCCGCCACCAGCGCCAGCGCCGTCCAGCGCCCGACTCCGAAGATGCCGGCGGTGGCCGCCCAGAGCACGATCGCGCTCCACGCCGACAGGAGCCGGTTGATCGCGGTGCCCAGGTAAGGGATGAGCACCAGGAAGCCCCAGATCTGCGGCGCGGTGGCGACCAGGACGCCCGCGAGCACGACCGGGTAGGAGATCTCCTGACTGCTGACCATCGAGCCGAGCGCCCACAGCACCACCGACTCGACGACATGCAGCACGACCAGCCAGAACGCGCTCAGCAGCAAACCGACGGCGAACCGCCAGCCGGCGATCCGGTTGATCAGCAGGACGACGGCGTGCCCGATCATCACCGAGAGTGCGGCCAGCAGCGCCACACCGACGGCGACCCAGATCGCGAACGGGTTCTCCTTCACCCAGGTCAGTGCGGCCGGATCGAGCCGGTAGGCCCGTCCGATCAGCTCGAACACTCCGGACAGGTATCGCCAGAACTGATCCATCCGCGCGCTCCTCGAGGCCTGGGCGGGAGTCGCCCTGGCAGGCAGATTAGTGCGCGGGCACCTCCCGGCGGTGATGATTCGCACCGGCCAGGTGATCGAGCCCGATGTCGAGGACGCGGGCGCTGTGGGTCAGCCAGCCGACGCTGATCAGATCGACCCCGGCCTCGGCGATCGGCACCGCGATGTCGGGGGTGATCCGGCCGGAGGCTTCGGTCACCATTCGACCCTCGACCATGGTCACCGCCTCGCGCAGCAGGTCCGGGGTCATGTTGTCGAGCAGCACCACGTCGGCGCCGACCTCGAGCAGTTCGGCCAGCATCTCCAGCGAGTCGACCTCGACCTCGATCTTCACCAGGTGGCCGACGTGTGCCCGGACCGCCTCGACCGCGGCCCGGACGCCGCCGGCGACCGCGATGTGGTTGTCCTTGATCAGCACGGCGTCGTCGAGCCCGAAGCGATGGTTCGACCCGCCGCCACAGACCACCGCATACTTCTGCAGGGCACGCAGCCCCGGGATGGTCTTGCGGGTGTCGGTGACGCTCGTGCGGGTGTGCGCGATGGCGTCGGCGATGGTGGCGGTGCCGGTGGCCACCCCGGACAGGTGGCCGAGGAAGTTCAGCGCCACCCGTTCACCGGTCAGCAGGCCGCGGGCCGGGCCGTGTGCGGTGGCGATCACGCTGCCGGGTTGCAGTCGCGACCCGTCGGGCAGGTGCACGTCGCACTCGATCCGAGGGTCGACCAGCTCCCAGGCGAGCTGGGCCAGCGGCAGCCCGGCCAGCACGCCGTGGTCGCGGGCGACCAGCTGGACGGTGGCGGTGGCGTCCGGGCCGATGATGCTGTCGGTGGTCAGGTCGCCGGCCCGACCCAGGTCTTCGGCCAGGGCAGCGCGGACGATCGGCTCGATCAGCAGCCGGGGCAGGTTCCTCATGCGGCGATGCCTTCCACGTCGTCGATGGTGATCAGGGTGTGCCGGGGGTCGGCGAGCTGCGGGAAGTCGGTGCGGGTATGGGCGCCGCGCGACTCGGTGCGCCGCAGGGCGGCGTGTGCCACCAGGTACCCGACCAGGCCGGTGTCGTCGTCGAGATGGGGCTGCAGGTCGCGCAGGGCGCGGCGCAGCCCGGCCTCGTCGCGCAGCACTCCGGCGCCGGCGGTGACGATACGACGCACCTGCTGGTGGAGTTGCCGTCGATCGGGTGTGTCGAGAGGTGCGCCGTACTCAAGGTGGGCGGTCGGAGTGAGTGGGGTCTCGACAAGCTCGACCGACGGGCGGCCGGGGTGAGACTGGCCATCGCGCAGTCGTCGGGCGACGCGGCGTCCGCAAACGACTGCCTCGAGCAGCGAATTGGACGCCAGTCGGTTGGCTCCGTGCAGGCCGGTCGAGGCGACCTCGCCGGCCGCGAACAGGCCGAGCACGGTGCTCTGGCCGTCGGCGTCCACCAGCACGCCACCCATGTGGTAGTGCGCGGCGGGCCGGACCGGCAGCAGGTCGCGGGTCGGGTCGAGACCGGCGGCCACCGCGGTGGCGTGGATCGAGGGGAACAGTTCGGCGAAGCGCGGTCCCGGTGTGGTGCGGCCGTCCAGGAAGACCCGGTGCCCGGCCTGCAGCTGTGCCCATTCGGCGCGCGACACCACGTCGCGGGCCGACAGCGGATCGGCCAGCACCCATTCACCGCGTTCGTTGACGATGATCGCGCCTTCGCCGCGAACCGCCTCGCTGACCAGCGGCATCGGGTCGATCGCGACGTCCAGGGCGGTCGGGTGGAACTGCACCATCTCGACGTCGCGCAGCGCCGCACCGGCCCGGAAGGCAAGCGCCAGCCCTTGCCCGCGTGAACTCAGCGGGTTGGTGGTGTGGCTGAACAGGCCGCCGATACCGCCGGTGGCCAGCACCACCGCCGTCGTGCGCAGCAGCACCGGGCCGTCGGGGGTGTCCGCCTCGACGCCGGTGACCCGGCCACCTTCGACCACGATCCGGCGGGCCGGCGCGTGCTCCCACAGGGTCACCGATTCCAGCTTGCTTGCGGCGTCCACCACGGTGCGCAGCAGTTCCGCGCCGGTGCCGTCCCCTCCGGCGTGGACGATGCGGCGGCGTCCGTGGGCGCCTTCCAGGCCGAGTCGGAGCGTGCCGTCGGAGTTGCGGTCCCAGCGGGTGCCCTGGCTGCTCAACCATTCGATGGCGTCCGGTGCCGCGGCGGTGATCGAGGCCACCACCGCCTCGTCGCACAGGCCGGCACCGGCGGCAAGCGTGTCGGCGGCATGGTCGGCCGGGGAGTCGTCCGGACCGACCGCGGCGGCCACGCCGCCCTGCGCCCAGCCGGTCGAGGTGCCGGTGCTGAGCGCGCCGGCCGACAGCACCAGGCAGCGGGCCGGAGCCAGTTCGATGGCGCAGCTCAGCCCAGCCAGTCCGGCACCGACGATCACCGGGCCGTCCACGACGACCTCGCGGACGCTCACTTCGCCCCCACCGCCAGCATCCGCTCCACCGCCAGCCGAGCCCGGTCGGCGACCGCGGCGTCGATGGTCACCTCGTGGGTCATCGTCTCCAACGCGTGCCGGATCGAGGCCATCGTGTTCCGCTTCATGTGCGGGCACATATTGCACGGCCGGACGAACTCGACCTCGGGGTACTCCTGCGCCACGTTGTCGCTCATCGAGCACTCGGTGATCAACGCCACCCGCTTCGGACGCCGGTCGGCCACGAACCCGATCATCTGCGCGGTCGACCCGGCGTAGTCAGCCTCATCCACCACCTCGGGCGGGCACTCCGGGTGCGCCAGCACGGTCACGTCGCCGGCGTAGTCGGCGCGGATCTGCCGGATGTCGGCCGGGGTGAACCGCTCGTGCACCTCGCAGGCGCCCGGGTGGGTGATCACCTTCACCCCGGTCTGCCGGGCCACGTTCGCGGCCAGGAACTGGTCGGGGATCATGATCACCTCGGGCACGCCCAGGCTCTCGATCACCCGCACCGCGTTGCCCGAGGTGCAGCAGATGTCGCTCTCGGCCTTCACCGCCGCCGAGGTGTTCACGTAGGTGACCACCGGGACGCCGGGGTGCTGCCGGCGCAGTTCGCGGACGTCCTCGGCAGTGATCGACTCGGCCAGCGAGCAGCCCGAGCGCAGGTCGGGGATCAGCACCGTCTTGCTCGGGTTGAGCAGCTTGGCCGTCTCGGCCATGAAATGGACGCCGGCCAGCACGATCACGTCGGCCTCCACCTCGGTGGCTTCGCGAGCCAGCGCCAACGAGTCGCCGACGATGTCGGAGACGCCGTGGAAGATCTCCGGACGCATGTAGTTGTGGGCCAGGATCACCGCGTTGCGCTCGTGCTTGAGGCGCAGGATCGCGTTCACGTCGTCGGCCATGGTGGCCCACTCGACGGCGGGAACAACATGGTCGACCTTACGGAACAGTTGGTCGGCGGTGATCAGGGTGGTGGTGCTCATCGAGGCTCCTCCTCATCGGCTGCCTGCTTATGCTACATCTGAGCAAAAGGGGGTGCAATTCGGGGTGCCGACACGATCATCGTCCCCGGCTCCGGGCCGCGTCATCCCGGGCTCCGACCCGGGATTTCGGTCCGCTCGGATGCGCCGTCCGGAGATCCCGGCGTTCGCCGGGATGACGGAGCCGCAACCCTCGCCGCGACGCGTGCCGCCGCAACTCCCGCTCAGCGGGAGCGGGGGGCGGGGAGTTTGGTGCCGGCGGCCTGGCGTTCCTGCAGCACCTCGCGGCGGAAACGGTAGAGCCGGGCCGGACGTCCGCCGGTGCCGGCGCGGCCGCCGGTCTCTTCCACCAGTTGCTGTTGCTCCACCAGCCGGCGGAAGTTCTGGGTGTGCACCACCCGTCCGGCCAGCGCCTCGACGCAGGCCTGCAGCTGGCCCAGGGTGAACTGGGACGGCATCAGTTCGAAGACCACCGGACGGTACTGAATGGTGGCCCGCAGCCGGGCGACGCCGGTGGCGACGATCCGGCGGTGGTCGCCGTCCAGCCGCTCCCCGGGCACCAGGTCGTCGCGGCGCCACTCGGCCGGTGACTCGGCCACCAGGCCGGCCTCGTACAGCACCTCATAGCGCTGCAGGGCGAGATCGGGGTGCCAGGGGCGTCCGTCCAGGCCGAAGGTGATGGCGCAACGCTGTTTACGGGCGCGATCGCCGGTCTTGGCCCAGTCGCGCAGGGCCGGTGCGACGACCTCGTGGAGCAAGGTGTCGTCGCTGCGCCGATCCTCCCAGGGGAACAGCCCGTACCAGCGTCGCCACTGCCCTGAGCGGGCGCGCAACCCGCGGACCAGGCCCAAGTAGGACACCGAGATGGTGCGCCGCCCGCCGCCCTCGCGGTCGCGATCGGCGAAGGTGTAGAGCTGTTCGAGATAGCCGATCTTCAGCCCGGTCTGCTCCTCGACCCAGGCCCGGACGGCGGTCTGCAGCGAGCGGTGGCCGGGCAGCACCGGACCGGCCGGCAGTCGCGGCGCGTCGGGCAATGTCAGCACGCACGGCTCGCCGTCGACGAGCGCCACGATCACGGCCAGCACCTCGGCCGTGATCGGCTCGCTGGTCATCGGCACTCCTGGTCGGACGGGGTCCGAGCAGGATACCGGGCTGGGCCCGACACGGGGCGGGATCGCGTTGACAGCCGACTGCGGCGATCCCGGCGACATCACCAGGAACCGTAGCTTGACTAGGGATTGTGCGGTGTATGTCACCCCTGGGGGTGACCACTTTCAGAGCCGATCTGTGCCCGGCCTGCGGCGATCCTGTGAGTTCCCCAAGGTCTCCGGTGTTTTCCTTGGTTACCCCCTGTACCCCGTCTACAGTCGCATCCAATGAGCCTGGGAAGTGACTCCACGAAGAGCCGGCAGCAGGGTGGCAGGCCGGCCGCGTCCCGCAGCGATGCACCCCCTGTCCTTCCCGGGCTCGCCAACGTTCAGGCCAGCCCCAGGTACTCCTCCAGGGTCTGATTGCTGTTCGCGCCGAAGTCCTTCGCCCGGGCGCCGATGTAGCGGTAGTGCCAGGGTTCGAACGCGTAGCCGGTGATCTTCTCCTTGCCGTTCGGGTAGCGCAGGATGAAGCCGTAGCGCCAGGCGTTGGCCCACAGCCATTTGCCGGTCTTGGTGTTCCGGACGCCGACGCCCCAGGTCACGCCGTCCCACAGGTCAACGGCCAGCCCGGTCTGGTGCTCGCTGCGTCCGGGTGCCGCGTTGTAGCGGCGGGCCAGTGATTCGCTGCCGTACTCGCGGATCTTGCTGGCCAGGATCTGCTTCTGCTGGGCGTAGCTGCGGTAGCCGCTGCGGACGACGATCCGGACGCCCTTGGCGCGCGCCGCGGCGATCATGCGGGTGAGTGCCCGCTGGGTTTCGCGGGTCAGCCCGTAGGGCGAGGTCACGCTGCTGCGCCGGTAGCCGGCGTTGATCGGGTGCTTCTTGGAGACCACCGGAATGCCATTGACGGTGAACGCCCGCGAGCGCTGCGCCGCCTTCCGGGTGTCGGTCGGCGCTTTGGTGGCCGTCCGGGTCGGCGACGCGGACGGCGTGGCGGAGGCGGTCGCGCTGCGCGAGGGGGTGCCGGACGGGACGGCCGGGCTGGCCGAGGCAGCTGG
>NZ_JASGEN010000011.1:0-24721 GCF_047606365.1 Micropruina sp.
CCACCGGCGCCCAGGCCAGCCCCGGCGCCCAGGCCGAAGCCACGCCGGAACGATCGCTCGCGCGGTGGCTGCGGCAGGTAGGCCGGTTGCGGCGCGGGAGGCTGCGGCATCGGCGGCTGGGCGGACGCCGGGGCGCTGCGTGTGGGGGACGTGGTGGGCTGATCGGGGCTACTGGTCATGCTGGGCTCCTGGTCAGAGGGGTTTCTGCGACCCTACGTGACCTCGGTGGCGGGGTGGGTGATCGCCCCAGACCCGAAATGTGCGGTCCAGTTGGCGCCGGTGGTTGCGACACGCCTACCCAGGCGTCATTGGCCCGCGGATTTCGGACGCCTGGAGGTTCGGCGACTCAGGCTCGGCCCAGCACCGCCACGATGAAGCCGGCATCGGGAGCGAACGGCCGCAGATCCCAGGTGGAGAAGGTTTGCTCGCGAACCAGTCCGGACGCCTCGACGTCGGCGAAGAAGTCGTCGAAGGCATAGCCCCGGCCGGCGCCGAAACCCACCACGGCGCGGCCGCCCTCGGCCAGCCGGGCGGCGAACCCGGCGAGCACCGGACGCCGGGTGTCGGGGTGCAGGAAGCCGAGCACGTTCCCGGCGCACAGGATCGCGTCGAACCGCTGCGGGGCCTCGCTCGGCAGCTCGTAGGAGGTCAGGTCGCCGACCAGATAGGTCGGCCCCGGTTCGGCCCGCTCGGCTTCGGCGATCAGTGCCGGGTCGAGGTCGACCCCGACCACCCGGTGCCCGGCCCGATGCAGGTAGCCGCTGTGCCGTCCGGGACCGCACCCGGCGTCCAGGACGGCGGCCCCGCGTCCGACCATGGCGTCGATCAGCCGGGCCTCGCCGACCAGATCCTGACCCTGGGCCGCGAGCATCGCGAACCGGTCGATGTAGCGCTGGGAATGACCGGGATCGCGGGCGATGATCTCGGCCCACTGGCTGCGGGGGAACACGAGCCTCCGACAGGATTCGAACCCGCGACCGTCCGCTTACAAGGCGGGTGCTCTACCAACTGAGCTACGGAGGCAACGGCCGGACGCGCTGGGCACCGGCCGGGCACCATTGTGCCGTACCTGCCGTCAGGGTTCTCCGTCATCCCGGCGTGACCTCCGTCAACCCCGGCGTGACCTCCGTCAACCCCGGCGTGACCTCCGTCATCCCGGCGAACGCCGGGATCTCTCAGGCCCCGCAGGTCGATGGAGATCCCGGATCAAGTCCGGGATGACGGTGTTGACCGTCGAGCCTGGGGTGACGGTCGAGTCCGGGACCACCGACAGGGCTCAGCGGATGCCGGACGACGTCCCGTACAGGGTGGCGGTGCCGGTGGCGTACACGTCCCGCTCTTCGGCGGAGAGGAAGGCGGCGCGGCCGCGGGGGAGTTCCAGCCGGGAGTGGCCGTCGTCCAGCACGCAGTGTCCCTCGGTGACCAGCAGGATGCGGGCCGAGCCCCGGCCCGGCACTCGGACCGGTCCGGTCGCGGAATCGACCGACATCTGCCAGGCCTCGAACTCGCTGCACGGGGTCTCGTACTTGAACACGCCGCGACGGGTCTGCCGGGGCAGCAGCACCTCGGGCAGCCAGGGGTCGAAGTCGACCACGGCGACCAGTTCGGAGACGTCGATGTGCTTCGAGGTCAGCCCGCCGCGGATCACGTTGTCCGAGTTGGCCATGATCTCGACCCCGGTGCCGCGCAGATGCGCGTGCATCATGCCGGCCGGCACGAACAGCGCCTCACCGGGTGCCAGCAGCAGCCGGTTCATCAGCAGCGCCGCGAGAATGCCTGGGTCGGCGGGGAAGACGGCGTCCAGTTCGAGTGCCGTCCGGGCGAACTCGCCGACCTCGCCGCCGTCGTCGCGGTGGTGCATCGCGGCCGCGACGGTCTCGTTGACCAGTCGCCGGCGCGGCTCGTCGAGGCTCAGCACGTCGAGGAAGACCTCGGCCATCGCCGCCGGGCCCTTGCGTTCGGTCAGTGGGCCGATCACCGATTCGAGTTCCTCGGCGACGCCGAGTCCGGCGAACAGCGCGGCGGTCTCGTGCGGATTGCGGAAACCGGCCAGGGTGTGGAACTCGTCCAGCGCGATCAGGATCTCGGGCTTGGGCCAGCTGTCCTTGTAGGTGCGCTCCGGGGAATCCAGCGGAATGCCGGCCCGGGTCTCGCGGGCGTACCCCTCGATCGCCTGTTCGCGTGAGGGATGCGCCTGCAGCGACAGGGCATGCCGGGCCGACAGCAGCTTCATCAGATACGGCAGCTGTTCGCCGAACGCCTCGCGGGACCGTTTGCCCAGCACCCGCGGCCCGGACGCGATGTGTTCGACCAGGGTGCCGCCCTCGAGCAGCGACGGTGACGAGGTGTGGGCGCCGAGCCAGTATTCGGCGATCGGCTGGCCGTCGGTCGGGCGTCCGAGGAGGGCGGGGATGGCGTCGTGGGTGCCCCAGGCGTACCGCTGTACGGTTCCGCTGAGTGGCTGCATCTGTCGTCCTTGAGGGGTGGCGCGTAGGGGACGCCGTCCTTGGCGACCGGAGCAGCTTCACTGTAGCCGACCCGCCGCGGATGCCCCGGGCGAAGAACGGAAGGCGGACCAGCGGTGACGAAGGGCATCATCGAATGACAGCTGTGTGATTTCGACCTAGAATCGGCTGCATGTCCGACCCCGTCGCCCGACCGGCAGCACCGCTCAGCGAGCGGTCCGCGGCCATCCTCGACTTCGAGAAGCAGTGGTGGTCGTTCCACGGCACCAAAGAGGCCGAGATCCGCGAGCGGTTCGACCTGTCGGCGCCGCGCTACTACCAGCTGCTCAACGACCTGATCGACACCGAAGAGGCGCTGGCCCATGACCCGTTGCTGGTGAAGCGGCTGCGCCGGCAGCGCGCGGCCCGTCAGCGGGAGCGTTCGGCCAAGCGGCTCGGTTTCCACGTCAAGGTCTGAATCCGCCGCGTCAGGTCCTTCAGACCGGCGTTGCTGACCGGGGCCTCGCGGTAGCCGCCGCGGGCCAGCCCGGCGCCCCGCTCGAACGGGTTCCGCGATGCCGGATCGCCGGTCCGCAGCCACGACCAGCCGACCGCCAGCAGGTATAGCGGCAGGAACGGCAGACCCCCGCACCAGAAGTACTGCCAGGCGTGCACATCTTCATGCTCCATCACTTCGGGCTGGCGGGCGGTCAGGGTGGCGAAGGTCAGCGGGCTGATCACCACGTTGCCGACGGTGAAGGCGCCGGCGGGCGGGAACCGCACCCGGTAGCCCTCGGCCAGCGTCAAGCCGTACGGGCCCGGACGGCGCCGCGCACCCCCGACGGCGGCGATCGCCAGGCCGAGCGGGGTGGACAGATTGATCAGGTTGCCGGCCCGGCGGATGCGCTGGGCCCGCCCCAACCGCGACTGCGCCCGTCCGAGCGGCGACTGCGATGCCATGCAAGCAGTGTGCTCCGGCTCACCAGCCGCCGCCACCGCCGCCGCCCATCCCGCCGCCCGACGAGCCGCCGCCGGAGGAACCGGACGAGCTGAACGAACTCGACGAGGAACTCCACGAGCTGGACGATCCACCACCCGAACCCCACGAGCCGCCCCGGTCGTCGTCGCGCGAACTCGCCCAGGCGTCGAAGGCGTCGCCGATGCCGCGGCCCGCGCCGGCCACCCAGCCCTCGCCCCAGGCGGGCCGGCCGTCCCAGAAGCTGTCCGGCTCGGGGGTGCGGCGGTGGTACTGCGGCGCGTACTCCGACCAGGCCATCGCCAGCGCCACCGCCGGCACGTCCACCGGGTGCTCCGAGCGGGCCGGGGCGAGGTCGTAGAGGTTGCCCAGCGCCTGCCGCCAGGTGTCCTCGACGCCGAAGATGATCGCGTAGGGCAGCAGCGGTTCGTACAGATCGATCAGGCTGCCGTCGTCCGCTCCGGTGACCCGGGGTGCGTCGACGGCGTTCTGCATCCAGGCGATCCGGTCCGCCTCGGCCATGGTGACGAAGCGATGCAGCCCGGCCAGCTCGTCGCGGAGCCGCCGGCCCTCGGGCGTGAGCCGGCCGAGAGTGGGGTAGTAGTGGACGAAGCCGATCAGCAGCAGCACGGCCAGCACCCCGGCGCCCAGGAACGGCCACAGCAGCCCGCTCAACCCGAGCCCCAGCTGGACCCAGCCGAAGCCGATCAGGGCCACATAGCCGACCGCGAACAGCGTGGTGCCCAGCCACGAGCGTCGGCGCAGCCCGCTGTGCAGCAGCAGTTGCCAGCGCTCCCGGGACGCCGCGGCGATGTCGTAGGAGGGCACATTGCCCAGCGGGATGGATCGGCCGCCGCCGAACAGCGACTGGCAGATCGAGCGGACGCTGCGGTCGATGCCGTCCGGGTCGAGCAGTTGGACCCGCAGATCGGCGCGGACGGCCTCCCGCTCGCGGCGGGAGAGTCGTCCGCGTGGTTGCGGAGCGGTGCCGATGGGTGCCGCCTCGCTGGCCAGTGTGGCCTCGCCGTCCAGCACCAGTCGGGTCAGCTGTGCCGCCGCGCCGCGTTCGGGCAGGCCGAGGAAGTCGGCGGCCAGGATTGGCTGGATGTCGGGCGCGGTGTAGCGGATCTCGACGTCGTCGCGCAGCAGCAGTGCCCGCAACCGACGGGCCCGGACGACCAGCGCCACCCCGAGCAGCACGGCGGCCACCACCGGCATGGCGGCGATACCCCACCAGCCGAGACCACCGCGCAGGGCCGGGACGGCGTTCGCGACCGTGCCCTGGCGGAAGCCGACGGCGATCGTCATGGACTCGCGCGGCTCGAGGGCGACCACGCCGGTCTGGACGACGGCGCCGGTGCCGCCGACCGCGCACCGGGCGGTCGATCCGGCCGGGCCGTAGTAGCAGGCCTGCTCGCCGAGCAGATCACCGACCAGGTCGGACGCCACGGTGAGCCGGGCCTGGACCTGGCCGAACGGCTGTTGCCAGCCGGTGCCGTTCACGTCCAGATAGATCTCCTGCCGGTCGCCGGCCTGCACCATGGCGTGCCCGATCGTGTACTCGATGACGTAGTCGACGCGTCCGTAGACGTAGGTGTTCGGGCTGCCGATCCGCAGCACGATGTCACCGTCGGATTCGGTGCGCCGGGTGAACGGGATGCGCTTGCCGCTCGGGTCGGTGACGGTGAAGCGCGAGAGCTGAATGTCGGTGTCGCCGTAGCGGGCGTCCAGCCGGCGCTCGATGCCGCGGTTGACGTTGCGCCGCGGGAAGTTGGCGGTGATCCGTTCGGTCACGTCGATGGCCAGTCGATCGCCGCTGCGGCGAGCGTGGTAGTCGGCCATGAAGCTCGAAATGGTGAACTGGTTGGTCGTCGAGGCCGGCCCGGCGGAGCTGCGCATCGCGTCGATGGCGAGCGGTACGAGCATCAGCAGCAGCCAGCTGAGCGGGTAGGCGATCCAGCGCGATGTCTTGGCGAACACGGCGCCAGGCTAGAACGAGCGCAGTTCAGCATGCTTCAGGCACTAGGGTGCGCCCAACGGTGAGCGGGATGGGAGCCGAGATGGACAGGGACGAAGCCGAGATCGTCGCGTTGCTGAGGGAATCGGTGCGACAGCAGCGCATGTGGCTGATGGTGGTCGTGGGCGGTGCGGTGGTCGCCGGAGTGGCTGCGGTCGTTCTGCTGCCCGGTGCCAGGTTGGGTGCTCCGCTGGCGCTGGCCGGGGTCGGTGTCTTCCTGGGCGTGCTGATCACCGCCCCGCAACGCAAGCTGCTGGCGCAACTCGGCCTGAGCCGCGAGCGGGCCATCGAACTGCTGAGCCGGGCCGACATCGCCGGCCGCACCCCGGAGCAGTTGCGGGAGCGGCAAGCCCAACGCCGGACGATGTGGCGCGTGGTGACGGCCGTCACCACGGTCATCGCGGTGATCGCGATCGGCTATGTCGTCTCGCAGGCCGGCAACAGGGTGGACGACAACGTGCCGGGTTCCGGTCCAACGGCGCTGTTCGGCTGGGCGCTCTTCGCGAGTGCGGTCGCCGGGATCACCGCCATCGTCGGGTTCGTCCAGCTCTCCACTTTCGCGAGCCTCGATCGTGCGATGAGCGCTGAAGGCGACGAGATCGCGTCGTGATTCTTTTGCACTCGGCAGGGTCGAGTGCTAAACATGGTCTTAGCACTCTCACCATGAGAGTGCCATCCGGTCAGATTCGGTGAGGCCAACCGGGCCGTCCGTCGCGGGCATCGATCGCTGACCGACAGACAGACCAAACCATGGGGTCGAGCGCCCCACCGATGCAGAAGGATTGCCTGTACCCATGGCAAAACTGATCGAATTCAACGTCGAGGCGCGCCGCGGCCTTGAGCGGGGCATGAACACCCTCGCCGACGCGGTCAAGGTGACGCTGGGCCCGAAGGGCCGCAACGTCGTCCTGGAGAAGAAGTGGGGCGCCCCCACGATCACCAACGACGGCGTCTCCATCGCCAAGGAGATCGAGCTGGAGGACCCCTACGAGAAGATCGGCGCCGAGCTGGTCAAGGAGGTCGCCAAGAAGACCGACGACGTCGCCGGTGACGGCACCACCACCGCGACCGTGCTGGCTCAGGCCATGGTCCGTGAGGGCCTGCGCAACGTGACCGCCGGCGCTAACCCGATGGGCCTGAAGAAGGGCATCGAGAAGGCTGTCGCCGCCATCGTCGAGCAGCTCGCCGCCCAGGCCACCGAGATCGAGACCAAGGAGCAGATCGCTGCCACCGCGTCCATCTCGGCCGCCGATCCGACCGTCGGCGAGATCATCGCCGAGGCGATGGACAAGGTCGGCAAAGAGGGTGTGATCACCGTCGAGGAGTCCAACACCTTCGGGCTGGACCTCGAGCTGACCGAGGGCATGCGCTTCGACAAGGGCTACATCTCGCCCTACTTCGTCACCGATCCCGAGCGCATGGAGGCCGTCCTGGACGACCCCTACGTGCTGATCGCGAACAGCAAGATCTCTTCCCTGAAGGACCTGCTGCCGGTGCTCGAGAAGGTCATGCAGTCGGGCAAGCCGCTGCTGGTCATCGCCGAGGACACCGACGGCGAGGCGCTGGCCGGCCTGATCGTCAACAAGATCCGCGGCACCTTCAAGTCGGTCGCGGTCAAGGCTCCCGGCTTCGGCGATCGTCGCAAGGCGATGCTGACCGACATCGCGATCCTGACCGGCGGTCAGGTGATCTCCGAGGAGGTCGGCCTCAAGCTGGACGCCGTCACCCTGGAGCTGCTGGGCCGGGCCCGTTCGGTGCTGGTCACCAAGGACGAGACCACCATCATCGAGGGCGCCGGTGACGCCGAGCAGATCGCCGGCCGGGTCAGCCAGATCCGCAAGGAGATCGACAACTCCGACTCCGACTACGACCGCGAGAAGCTGCAGGAGCGGCTGGCCAAGCTGGCCGGCGGCGTTGCCGTGATCAAGGTCGGCGCGGCTACCGAGGTCGAGCTGAAGGAGCGCAAGCACCGCATCGAGGACGCCGTCCGCAACGCCAAGGCGGCCGTCGAGGAGGGCATCGTCGCCGGTGGCGGCGTGGCCCTGCTGCAGGCCGCCAAGCAGGTCGCGCTGAGCGATCTCGCCGGTGACGAGGCCGTGGGCGCGCAGATCGTGCTCGGCGCCTGCTCCGCCCCGCTGCGGCAGATCGCCGGCAACGCCGGCCTCGAGGGTGGCGTCGTGGTCGAGAAGGTCGCCGGCCTGCCGGCCGGCCAGGGCCTGAACGCGGCCACCGGCGAGTACGTCGACATGCTCGGTGCGGGCATCATCGACCCGGCCAAGGTGACCCGTTCGGCGCTGCAGAACGCGGCGTCCATCGCGGCGCTGTTCCTGACCACCGAAGCGGTCATCGCCGACAAGCCGGAGAAGGCTCCGGCCATGCCGGCCGGCGGCGACGGCGGCATGGGTGGCATGGACTTCTGAGTCACCCGCCATACTGGCAGCCAAGGGGTCGGACGCTTCGGCGTCCGGCCCCTTCGGCGTTCGTAGCACCCGCCCCGGTAAAACCCTCCCTAACTATCTCTGCCCTCCCACATGCGGGAGGGCAGAGATAGTTAGGGAGGGCCCTGGCGGGCGGACGGCGGGCGAACCGGGTGGTGGGCGGACGCGGGATTGCGGGGGTCTGGCGGTCGTGCGGGAATATCGGCGGGATGGATCGGGCTGGAACAGGGGTGAGTGAAACGGGGAACGGCGCGGTGAGTCGGACGTCGGTGGGATTCCGGTCCGATCGCGGACGCGTGCTGCTGACGCTGATGCTGACCACCGGGCTGATCGCCATCGACGCGACGATCCTGGCCACCGCGGTGCCGTCGGTGGTCAAGGAACTCGGTGAGTTCGAGCAGTTCCCGTGGCTGTTCTCGGTGTACCTGCTGGCCCAGGCGGTCTCGGTGCCGATCTACTCCAAGCTGTCCGACATGATCGGCCGCAAACCGATCATCCTGATCGGCGTCGGGTTGTTCCTGCTCGGCTCGGTGCTGGCCGTACTGGCCTGGAACATGACCTCGCTGATCGCGTTCCGGGTGGTCCAGGGCCTGGGTGCCGGGGCGGTCTCGCCGATGGGCATGACCATCATCGGTGACCTGTACAGCGTCGCCGAACGGGCGGTCGTCCAGGGCTACATCGCCAGCGTCTGGGCGATCGCCTCGGTGGTCGGGCCCGCGCTCGGCGGCATCTTCTCCCAGTTCACTTCGTGGCGGTGGATCTTCGGGGTCAACATTCCGCTGTGCCTGCTGGCCGGTTGGGCGCTGCTGCGCTTCTACCACGAGCGGGTCGAACGCAAGCCGCACCGGATCGACTACGCCGGCGCCGGGCTGCTCACCGTGGGACTGACCGCGCTCATCCTGGCGCTGCTGGAGGGCGGAAACGCGTGGGCCTGGCTCTCGGTGCCGAGCCTGGTCAGCTTCGGCATCGGCGCGCTCGCCCTGGTCATCTTCGGTTTCGTCGAACGTCGGGCCGCCGAGCCGGTGCTCGATCTGAACATTCTGCGGCGTCCGCTGATCCTCACCACCACCGCGTTGTCGCTGGGCGTCGGGGCGCTGCTGATCGGCATCACCAGTTTCGTGCCGACCTACCTGGAGAACGCCCTCGGCGTCGCACCGCTGGTCTCCGGGGTGGCGGTCGCCGCGCTGACCCTGGGCTGGCCGCTGTCGTCGTCGCTGTCCGGCCGCATCTATCTGGCGCACGGCTACCGGACGACGGTCGTCCGCGGCTGCCTGATCGCGCTGGTCGGCGCCATCGGGTTGGCGGTGAGCGGTCCCTGGCCGAATCCGTGGACGGTGGCCGTCGTCTCGTTCGTCACCGGCTTCGGGCTCGGCTGGGTCGCCGCGCCGTCGCTGATCGCCGCGCAGGCCTCCGTCGACTGGGACGAGCGGGGCGTGGTCACCGGCATCAACGTCTTCGCCCGCTCGGCCGGCAGTGCGGTCGGGGTGGCCGTCTTCGGCGCCATCGCCACCAACGTGATCGCCGCCGGGCACGGGGAACACGACTACGCCACGATCGTGGCCGCCGGCACCTGGGTGTTCGTCGCCGTCGCGGTGGCCGGCGCCGCGACACTGCTGGCCGCGCTGACGATGCCCCGCGGCGCCGTTGACTCCGCCGCGTACTCGCCGGCGACCGTGGTCGAGGCAGAGCGATGATCGCCGAACTGACGGTGCCGAATTGATCCCTGCCGGAGAGGTTCGCCGGGTCCAGTGGGTGAAACCGGTTGCCGGCCTGCGTGTCCGGCGTACCCAGCCGGGCCGTCGCCGTCCATGATGGGGGCCATGAGCGGGCTGCTCGAAGTGATCGCGCTCCATGCGGCGGACGCCGAGCGCGCGGAAGCGGGCGGCGCCGACCGGGTGGAGCTGTGCGGGACCCTCGACGAGGGTGGGTTGTCGCCGGAACCGGCGCTGGTGGCGAAGGTGCGTGCCGCCACCTCGATCCAGCTGCGGGTGATGGTGCGGCTGCGGGCCGGATTCGGCACTGACGGCGGCGAGGTCACCCGGCTGAAGGGCCTGATGGCGAGCTATGCCGACGCCGGCGCCGACGGCATGATCCTCGGCTACCTCAACGGCCTGGGTGAGGTGGACGGCCAGGTGGTCGGCGAACTGGTCGCCGACGGCGACTGGCCGTGGACGTTCCACCGGGCGATCGATTCGTGCCTGCTTCCCGATCGCGGCTGGGCGCTGCTGCGCCGGCTGCCCCGGCTCGATCAGGTGCTCACCGCCGGTTCACCACGGGGCCTCGCGCACGGCCTGGACGACCTGCTGCAGCGCGCCAGGGACCCCTGGCAGGCCGGTGTGATCATGGCCGGCGGCGGGTTGCACCCCGACCATGTGCCCTGGCTGGCGCGGGCCGGCGTCCGGGCCTTCCACATCGGGACGCCGGCGCGTCCGCAGGGTTCCTACAAGGCCTATGTCGACGTCGACCTCGTCGGCTCGTGGCGAAGACTGATCGACACCGAGATCCGGCACGCGACCAGTTAGTCCGCCGGCTCGACGTGGACGAACGTCACCGTGCCGGGCAGCGCCGACTCGACCTCTTCCTCGACCCGGTCGGCCAGGTCGTGGCTGCGCCGCACCGTCCACTCGCCGGGCACCGTGAGGGTGGCCTGGACGAACCGCTGCCGGCCCGATTCCCGGGTGCGCAGATCGGTCAGATGGACCCGCGGATCGTCGGTCAACGGCACCAGCGCGCGCTCGATGATCGCCACCTCGTCCGGCGGCAGGGTGGCGTCCAGCAGGCCGACCACGGAGCGCCGGACCAGTCCGACGCCGGTGAAGACGATGTTGACGCCCACCCCGAGCGCGATCAGCGGATCGAGCCAGACGATGTGGGTCAGCGCCACGATGATGATGCCGGCCAGCACGCCCACCGACGTCCAGACGTCGGTCATCAGATGCTTGCCGTCGGCCTCGAGCGTGATCGAGCGGTGTGCACGTCCGGCCCGGATCAGGATCAGCCCGGTCACCAGGTTGCCGACGGACGCCAGCGTCGCCAGCACCACGCCGATCCCGATGCTCTCCAGCGGCACCGGGTTGACGAACCGGTTGATCGCGCCGGCGATGATCGCCACCGCGGCCACCACGATCAGGGTTCCCTCGACCGCGGCCGACAGGTATTCAGCCTTGCCATGACCGAAATCGTGGTTGTGATCGGCAGGTTTGGCCGACAACCGCATGGCCCACAGTGCGACGCCGGCGGCGAGCAGGTTGACCGTCGACTCCAGGGCGTCGGACCACATGCCGACCGAGTTGGTGATCAGTGCCGCCGCAGCCTTCAACGCCACGGTGAGGACGGCGGTGGCCAGCGAGAGCCAGAGGAAGCGTTCCAGGTACCGGTGATCGGCGGGAGCAGTGGGAGAGGTCATCGTTTCTCGGGATCGGGGAGGCCCGCCCATTCGTCCGGCGAGCCGGCCCAGTCTAGGGCGACCCGGCGGCCGAGCTGCCCGGCATCCACAGTCGACTCCTCGACCACCCCGTCATCCTCCAGCCACCGTTCGGGCTGCGCCTCGAGCGCCACCAGCTCGCCGATCCGGACCGGCCAGACCTCTTCGGTGAGCCCGGCCAGGCCGTCCAGCGGCAGCCAGTCCCAGGCGGCGATGGTGACCTTCTCGTCGTCGGTGAACCCGGAGGTGTCCAACTCGAACTGCTCGGCGACCCGCAGCACATAGAACAGTTCCGCCTGGCCCAGCACCTGGTCGCTGTAGCCGTGGACGACGAAGCGCCGCATCAGCGGGCCGCGCAGCGCGTCCGGCTCGACCTGCAGCCCGGTCTCCTCAGCCAGTTCGCGCACCGCGGTCTGCAACGGCGTCTCGCCCGGGTCGACGCCGCCACCGGGGGTGATCCACCAGTGCAGGCCGGGTACGCCGGGGTCGCTGTCGCGCAGCATCAGCACATGGCTGCCGTCGGTGACGACAACCCGGACGGCGCGACGGCTGCGCACCGGGCGGTCCTCGGGTGCGACGGTGACGAAGCTGCGGGAACGGAACGGTTCAGTCATCAGCCAGGAATCTCCACGGAGGCAACGGGTTCGAGCGATTCGTTGAGCACTTCGAAGGTGACCGGCCCGCGGGCCACCTCGAACGCGACCTGGCCGGCGTTGGCGTCGCCGGCGGACAGGGTCCGCATCGCCAGCGGGTCGTCCAGGGCGGCGCCGACCGCGATCAGGTGACGGGTGCCGCCGGGTTCACGCACGGCGGTGAAGAACGGCCCGGTGACCGCTGTGCCCTTCAGCGACTCGAACCGGACGTCGAGCACCAGGTAGAGCAGGCCCTGAGTTGGCTCCAGTGCGCCGTTGTCGACCCAGCTGGCCTTGGTCACGGTGACCTGCGCCTCACCGTCGCTGGTGCGGTAGCCGATGTGCTGGCCGATGCTGCCGCCGGTCACCGCGGAGCTGGTCGTCGGCGCGGGCGTCTCCGGCGTGCGGACCACGCTGGGCGGGACGTCCGAGGGCACCGCCACCGGGGTGACCGGGGCGACGGACGGCGTGGGCGTCGGCGCCGGGGTGGCCGGCAACAACTGCCAGGCGAGCAACCCGAGCGCCACCACGACGACCAGGATGCCCCCGATCAGGACGCCGCGGACGCCGTTGCGTCGCGGCCCGGGCCCAGTGGGTCCGGGTGGGCTGGACGGCGGCAATGTCGGCGGTGCCCACGGTCCGGACGGCGCGGGGTCCCCGGCCGGCGGGCTCGACGGTGCCGGGCTGGTTCCGGACGGCATCGACCCCGCGCCCGGACCGCTGAACTGCGGCGGCACGTCCGGTGACCACGACGTGTCCGCCGGTCGGTCGAATTCTGGTTGTCCGGGTCCCGGGAGCCCCAAGCCCGAGGATGAGTTCATCGCACCCGCTCAGTTCGGCCGGCGGGGTTGTTCGCGGGCGCGGATGCTGGCGCCGACCTGCAGCGGGACGACGATCGCCAGGATCCAGCACGCGACCTGTGACCAGCCGGACACCACCTGCCAGGCGGTGGACAGCTCGAAATCGGCGTTGAGCAGGGCGATCACCCCGATCGTGGCGATCAGTCCGCCGGCCCACAGGAAGCTGCGCCGGACCTGCTCGACGCGGTACTTGACGCGGCTGGCGAGCACTCCCGCCAGAATCAGCATCGGTGCCGACACGGGGTTGATCAGCGCACCGACCAGCAGGGTGAGGATCACCCCGGGCGTGGCGGCGTTCCACAGCTGGGCGACCGAGACGCTCGGATCCGGCGGCTGCCAGCGGGTCTGCGGGGGAGGGGCGAACCAATCGGGCGTCCCGGGCTGGGGGAACGAGGGTGCCGGCTGCGTCGGCGGTGGAAAGTTCGGTGTCTGCTGGGCCGTGCCCTGGGGGACTGCAGCCGGGGTCGTGCCCGTCGCGAGGGGCTGTGGCGAGGCAGCGGCGGCCGTGGTCAGCAGGGGCTGATCGGGTGTCCAGACCGGCTGGGCGGTGCCGCCGGCGGAATGTGCCGAACCCCAGGCCGAGCCGCCGGTGACCAGTGAGGTGACCGTGCTGAACTCGGTGCGCGGATCGCGGGCGGGCAATGCGGCGGCGGGTACCAGGGCCTCCAACGGGGCGACCGCGGCCTGCGGCGGCTGCCAGGCCGGCGGCTCGATCGGTGCCCCGGCTGCCGGGTTCGGCACCACCGGCGGAACCTCCAGCGGCGCCGCGGGCGGCGTCTGGAAGGCGGCCGGCCGGTCGAGCGGCGCATATTCGGGCCCGTCCGTCCAGTTCGCCATGCGGCTCATGATAGTCACCGGGGTCCGACTGGCCGCTTCCGCGTGCCCATCCTGAGGGCGTTCGATAGGCTGGGGCATGCGGTCCAGGACGCCGTCCTCTGGCGTGTCCGCATTCAGGTTGAACAGGAGAAGGTCATGCCTACAGGCAAGGTGCGCTACTACGACGCGGAGAAGGGCTTCGGCTTCCTCTCCAAGGACACCGGCGGCGACGACGTGTTCGTCCGTTCGTCGGCGCTTCCGGCCGGCGTGACCAGCCTGAAGCGCGGCCAGAAGGTCGAGTTCGGCATCATCGACGGCAAGCGGGGTGAGCAGGCGCTCAGCGTCCAGCTGCTCGAGGCGCCGCCGTCGCTGTCCAAGGCGTCCCGCAAGTCGCCGGACGCGATGGCCGTCATCGTCGAGGACCTGATCAAGATGCTCGACGGCCTGGGCAACGGCTACCGCCGCGGCCGGCACCCCGATCCGAAGGTGGCCGGCAAGGTGGCCTCGGTGCTGCGTGCGGTCGCCGACGAGTTGGAGCTCTGAGCGTGCGGGCGTCCGAGACGTTGGACCGCGCCTGTGCCGAGGCGGTCGAACTGGCGCACACCGCGGCGGTCAACCGGGCCGGTGCGATGGGCGTCGGCGAACATCTCGGGGTGGTCGCCGACGACACCCGGGTGGCTACCCATCTGTTCGCCTGCCCGCATCCCGGCTACCCGGGGTGGACGTGGCAGGTGACGGTGGTGCGGGCGTCCCGGGCCCGGGTGGTGACGGTCAACGAGGTCACCCTGATGCCCGGCGATGGGGCGCTGCAGGCTCCGGCCTGGGTGCCGTGGTCGGAGCGGATCGGTCCCGGCGACCTGGCGCCCGGCGTGATCATGCCGACACCCGACAACGATCCGCGGGTCGAGCCCGGCTTCACCGCCGCCGACATGCCGCCCGACATGGAGCCGGCCGAATGGGCCGCCACCCGGGCCCTGGTCGCTGAGCTGGGCCTGGGCCGCGAGCGGGTGTTGTCGCCGCTGGGCCGCGACCAGGCCGCGGAGCGCTGGATCGCCGGCGACGGCGGTCCGGACAACCCGATGACGGCTCAGGCGACCGGCGTGTGTGAGACCTGCGCCTATTTCGTCGCGCTGTCGGGTGCGCTCGGCCGGGTCTTCGGTGCCTGCGCCAACGAGTACACGCCGAGCGACGGCCGGGTGGTCAGCCGCGACCACGGCTGCGGCGCGCATTCCGACACCACCGAGGTGAGCCGCGGCGAACAGCTGCCGATGCCGGCCTGGGACACCCTGGGGGTCGACAAGGCGATCTTCTGAGCGGCCCGTCTTGTGAGTGGTCCGTGCGACGGGCGGTAACGATCACCCGTTATGGTGTGCCCCACATCGGCACGGTTGACGCGAAGGAGCTCACATGTCAGGAACGGCCCGACTCGAAGTCGACGGCAACGTCTACGAACTGGACACCTTTGTGGGCTCCGAAGGTGAGCGCGCGATCGACATCTCCAAGCTTCGGGCGACCAGCGGCTACATCACGCTGGACGACGGCTACGGCAACACCGGTTCGTGCCGTTCGGCGGTCACCTACATCGACGGCGACGCCGGCATCCTGCGCTACCGGGGCATTCCGATCGAAGAGCTGGCCGGCAAGTCCTCGTTCGTGGAGACGGCGTGGTTGGTGATCTTCGGCAGCCTGCCGACCCCTGACGAGCGGGATCGGTTCGCCGGCCTGCTCAGTGAGTCGGCGATGATCGACGAGGTGATGCGCAAGCACTTCCACGCCTTCCCGCAGACCGCGCCGCCGATGGCCATCCTGTCGGCGATGATCAACACCCTCAGCGCCCACGACCACGGTGTGACGGACATCCACGACGACGCCGACATGGAGCGTGCCGCGGCGGTGCTGATGTCGAAGGTGCGCACCATCGCGGCGGCGGCCTACAAGGCGTCCATCGGTGAGCCGCTGGTCTACCCGCGCTACGACCTGAAGTACGCCGAGAACTTCCTGCACATGATGTTCTCGGTGCCCTATCGCAACTACGAGCCGACCCCTGAGGTGGCGGCCGCGCTCAACCTGTTCCTGTTGCTGCACGCCGACCACGAGCAGAACTGCTCGACCTCCACGGTGCGCATGGTGGCGTCCTCGAAGGCGAATCTATTCGCCAGCTGCGCCGCCGGGGTGTGTGCGCTGTGGGGTCCGCTGCACGGCGGCGCCAACGTGGCGGCGGTGCAGATGCTGGAGCAGATCCGCGACTCGGGCATGCCGGTGTCCGAGTTCGTGAAGCGGGTCAAGAACAAGGACGCCGGGGTCAAGCTGATGGGCTTCGGTCACCGGGTGTACAAGAACTTCGATCCGCGCAGCCGCATCCTGAAGACGGCGGTGGACGGTGTCCTGGCCCAGCAGGAGAAGACCGATCCGCTGCTCGACATCGCCCGCGAACTGGAATCCGCGGCGTTGGAGGACGAGTACTTCATCCAGCGCAAGCTGTACCCGAACGTCGACTTCTACTCCGGCATCCTGCTGCGCGCCATCGGCATTCCGCTGGAGATGTTCACCGTGATGTTCGCGATCGGCCGGATGCCCGGCTGGATCGCGAACTGGAAAGAGATCAACGACGATCCGAAGGGGCGCATCTACCGTCCGCGACAGATCTACACCGGTCCGACGAACGTGTCCTGGGAGCCCCGCGACAACCGCTGAGCACTCAACGCAGCCGGATCCGGCGCAGGATCAGTAGCACCGCCAGGGCCAGCACGCCGATGCCGGCGCCGACCACGGCGGTCGAGAACCACCAGCCCCGTCCGGATGCCGTCAGCGCGGGCAGCTGCCACCAGCAGGCCAGGGTGCCCAGGATGAACAGCACGGTGCCCAGGCCGACGATCTGCACCCCATGCGGGTCGAGTGCCTTCACCGGAGCCTGCAGGGTGGGCAGGTGGGGCTCGTGGTCGTGAGTCACGGCCTCCACTGTAGAGGCCGGGTTGTGACGGGAATGTGTCGCGGCTGAGACGTGCGAAGCCGGACGGGCAGCCGCGCTTAGGTTCTTCGTCATGGCCAATAGCTCCACCACGCCGGCACCGCCGGCCACCCGGCCGTCCGGGCTGGACGCGTTCTTCGAGATCACCAAGAGGGGTTCCAACCTGGCCCGCGAGGTCCGCGGCGGGCTGGTCACCTTCTTCACGATGGCCTACATCCTGGCCCTCAACCCGCTGATCATCGGCACCGCCACCGACGTCAACGGCCTGCTGCTGTCCGGTCTGCCGAAGCTGGACGCCGCAGGCGAGGTGATCGGCGCCAACGTCGCCACCTCGATCGCGATGGTGGCGGCGGCGACCGCGCTGATCGCCGGCCTGATGACGATCCTGATGGGCGTCTACGGCAAGTTCCCGATCGGCCTGGCCACCGGCCTGGGACTGAACGCGGTGCTCGCCTACGTGCTGGCCCCGCAGATGACCTGGGCCCAGGCGATGGGGCTGGTCGTCTGGGAGGGCGTGATCATCACCATCCTGGTGCTGACCGGCTTCCGGCAGGCGGTGTTCCGGGCCGTGCCGCGGTCGCTGCGGGCCGGCATCTCGGTCGGCATCGGCCTGTTCATCGCGTTCATCGGACTGGTGGACGCCGGGGTGGTGCGCAAGGCGTCCGGGACGCCGGTCGAACTGGGCATCGGCGGCTCGCTGCAGGGCTGGCCGATCGGCATCTTCCTGATCACCCTCGGCCTGCTGGTGCTGCTGTTCGTCCGGCACGTGAAGGGCGCGATGCTGATCGCGATCCTGTCCGGCACGGTGCTGTCGGTGATCGTCGAGGCGGTGGCCCACATCGGAGCCCACGACGCCACCGACAACCCGACCGGCTGGATGCTGAACGTGCCGCAGTTCACCGCGTTCACCATGCCCGATCTGGGCCTGATCGGACGGGTCGACCTGTTCGGCGGATTCGCCGCCGCGGGAGGCCTCGGCGCCGGGCTGGGCCTGGTGCTGATCGTCTTCTCGCTGCTGCTGGCCGACTTCTTCGACACCATGGGCACCGTGGTGGCGGTGGGCGCCGAGGGCGACCTGCTGGACGAGTCCGGCAACCCGCCGCGCACCCAGCAGATCCTGCTGGTCGACTCGATCGCCGCGATGGCCGGTGGCGTCGGCTCGGTGTCGTCGAACACCTCCTACATCGAGTCGGCGGCCGGTGTCGGCGAGGGCGCCCGGACCGGGCTGGCCTCGGTGGTGACCGGTGCGGCCTTCCTGCTCAGCCTGTTCCTGGCCCCGCTGGTGAACATGGTGCCGTCGGAGGCGGCGGCGCCGGCACTGTTCTTCGTCGGCTTCCTGATGATGTCGCAGGTGACGCACGTCGACTGGGACGACCCGGAGGAGGGCATTCCGGCCTTCCTGACTCTCGCCCTGATGCCGTTCACCTACTCGATCACCGCCGGCATCGGCGCGGGGTTCATCAGCTACACGCTGATCAAACTGGTCCGGGGCAAGGCGCGGGCGGTGCACCCGCTGATGTACCTGGTGGCAGGGCTGTTCGTCATCTACTTCGCGCAGGGCGCGATCATGGGCCTGCTGGGCTGACGGCTGCTGGCCTGACGGCTACTGCGCCCGGTAGACGACGATCAGGTCGGGCACCGGACGGCCGCGCGACGGCGCGGCCTGGGCGTAGTGGTGGAACTGGGCGAGCCAGGCGGCGTACGGCTCGGCCACCGCACGGTTCGGCGGTGACAGTTGCGGCAGGGCGTTGCGCCACGCGGACGCCGCATCGAGGGCGACCGCATGCGGGGTGTAACCGGTGGACAGGCCGGGATAGGTCTGCAGCGGCACCCCCAGTTCACGATTCACCAGCTTCCCGAGCCCGAACCGCGGGTCGAGGCCGGCCCGCGCCAGATCGAATTCGAGATCGTTGAACCGATTCATGTCCAACGCGATGCGATGCCCGCTCCAGGCGGTGTCGGCGAGATAGCACTCGAGCAACCGCCAAGCAACCGGCTGGCGCTCGGGGGCGATGAACCGCCCGGCCAGCAGATCGGCGACATCGGACTCGACCGGGGTGTCCGGCCGGACCCGCACGGCACCGGCCGGCTTACGGAACAGCGGACCGAGTTTGCCCAGCATTCCGGGGGCCTTCGGCGTGGTCTGCGGCGGGAACTCGTCGGCGACGATGCGGCGGAACTGCTCGGCCAGTTCGGGCGAGGCGCAGAACACGTCGCGGACCTCGTCCACCCCGATCGCGTAGAGCCGCAACTCGCCCATAGCCACAAGGTACCCGTCACCCCCCGGCAGCGACATAGATTGGCCTGGTGAACCCGAGAACGCGGCGCGTGATCGTCACCGGAGTGCTGGTCGTCCTGGTGCTGCTGGCGTTGCTGGGCGCGCTGGTGAGTTGAGCCTGGCCCGATGGTGCGACCCGTTAGAGTGTGCGTCGCGTCCGCGGAAGGAGTCACATGTCGGGGCGAGTGAGGGTCTGCCGCGTGCTCGTGGCCGTGGGTGCGATGCTGCTGCTCACCTTCGGGTTGAGCGCGCCGACCGTGGGCCTGGCCGCCGCACCGGTTCCGCAGGCCACCACCGCTGCAGCCTCGCCGACCCCCACGGCGGGCTCGCCGAGGCCGTCTGCGAGCTCATCCTCGGCCGATGATCCCGCCGACGAGCCGTCCGATGACGGCAGCAACGTGACTCCCGATCAGACCGGCACCTGGGTCGCCCTCGGTGCCGCGGCCGCGGTGGCCGTGCTGGCCGGCCTGGTCGTCGCGCTGCGCAAGCGCTAGGAAACGCGGGCAGCGCAACACCGTTGGTTTGAGCTTGGCCACCGTTGGTTGAGCTTGTCGAAACCCGTTGCCGGCGTTCTGGACCTGGGTCTCGGCCGACGTTAGTTCTCGGCCCCTCCACGGGCCTCCGCGTTGAGCCGGATGGTGACGGCCCGGAACGTCGGCAGGCTGTCCCGCAGCACCCGCAGATTCGGGTCGGGCACGCCGAGCACCGAGTGCTGGTGTCGTGCGACGACGGGGCCAAGCGCGGCCAGGGCGGGGTCGGCGAGCACCGTTCGGACGGCCTGGCCGTCGCCGCCGAGGATCATCGCCTCCAGCGTGCCGGCCACCGGCACCAGGATCTCGGCGGCGTCCTGGACGGCCCGTCCGAACGCCCGCTCGGCCTGATTGCCGCGACGCCGCGCGTAACGCTGCTGCGACCAGCCGCCCGCCTTCGTCCGGCCCTGGACGTAGTGGCGTCCGACCCGGTGCCGGATCAGTTCGGCGCCGTCGAAGATGCCGATGGCATGGGAGTTGCGCCGCACCAGCAGCGCGCCGAGTCGCCGGGGCCGAGTGGCGGTCGCGATCAGGTCGGCCAGCGGGTCGTCGCCGGACGTCGTACCCCACGGTGTCTCGATCCAGGCGCGGGCACCATCGGGACTGACCAGCTCCACCGCGTCCGGCGTCACCACAGGCTCAGGTTGCGGGTGGCGGCGGGCGAATCCGGCCAGCCACCGCTCCAGCCTTTCGGGTGCCACCTGGACGCGTTGAACGTCGGTCATGGAGGGCAGCGTAGTGTTCTCGGTACTCTCATCTAACGAGTGGATATGGCCTAGTCTGGCAGCGGAAAACGGAGGTAGCCGGTGAGCGATCTCATTGATACGACGGAGATGTACCTCCGGACGATCTACGAACTCGGCGAGGAGGGCGTTCCGCCGTTGCGGGCGCGGATCGCCGAGCGGCTCAAGCAGAGTGGTCCGACGGTGTCCCAGACCGTGGCGCGGATGGAACGCGACGGCCTGCTGACCGTGGACACCGATCGCCAACTGCGGCTCAGTCCTGCCGGCCTGAAGCTGGCGACCCGGGTGATGCGGCGTCATCGGCTGGCCGAGCGGCTGCTGATCGACGTGATCGGGCTGGACTGGGTGCACGCCCACGACGAGGCCTGCCGGTGGGAGCATGTGATCTCCACCGATGTCGAACGACGGCTGGTGCATCTGCTGCACGAGCCGGTCGAATCTCCCTACGGCAACCCGATCCCGGCGCTGGCCGAACTCGGCGCCAAGCCGGCCCCGGAGGCGTTCCTCGACGGAGCGGTGCCGCTCTCGGAGGTGCTGTCGCATCGCGGCCCGGTCACGGTGACGGTGCGCCGGTTCAGCGAGTACTTGCAGACCGACCAGCAGTTGCTGACCATGTTCGCCGAGGCCGGCGTGATGCCCGAGGCCGAACTGTCGGCCAGCATGGACGGACCGGCCCTGGTGCTGGCCGCCGAAGGTCGCGAGCCCGGACGTTTCGCGGGCATGGTGGCCGACCACCTGTTCGTGGCGAGCGGCGCCTGAACCCAGCGCGCCCGGCGGGCTCGGAATAGGGCGGCGCCTGACGGCGTTGGACCCGATGAACTCAGAGAGGAAATATGCATGGCTACGCGCGCCCTTGATCAGCAGACCTTCGCCGAGGCGATCCAGGAGAACGAGACGGTGATCGTCGACTTCTGGGCCGACTGGTGCGGTCCGTGTCAGCGATTCGCCCCCGTGTTCGAGAAGGCGTCCGAGGCGCACTCCGACATCGTTTTCGGCAAGGTGGACACCGAGGATCAGCGGGCCCTGGCCGGCGGCCTGGGCATTCAGTCGATCCCCACTCTGATGGCCTTCCGCGGCGGCTACCTGGTCTACCGTGAGGCGGGCGCGATGAGCGGCCCGCAGTTCGAGGAACTTCTGCAAGCGGTGAAGGGTCTCGACATCGAGAAGTTGAAGGAACAAGCAGCTGCTACTGCCGGTTCTGACGAATCCTAAGATGCGGACTCCTTGTCACCCTCGTGGGTGACATTCGGTACTGAGTCGCACTATAATCAAAGAGATCCCCGCCCCATCCCCCCGGGCGGGGATCGTCTTTGTGTTCGGGGTTCTGTCGTCGTCCGGCGGCCCCAGCAAGATTCGAACTTGCGACACAAGGTTTAGGAAACCTCTGCTCTATCCCCTGAGCTATGGGGCCCCACCGCTTCGGGCGGTCACCAGCATAGGGGACCGTGGCGGGCGGCTCATCCTGGCCGACGCGGACCTCGGCGGTGGTGTGGCGGCGAGCCGGCGCTAGTTGGTTGAAAAGTTGTCGATCGGCAAGAGTTTCCGATGCAGGCGTGCATTTGCCTGACGTATCGTCTAAACTCGGTCCCAGAGAGCGACGCCAGCTCGTTGATGTCTCCTGGGGGTGGGTAGACGGCTTTTGGCCCTTCGATAGGCGTCGCTCTCGTCATGCCCGCACGCTGATCCTTGGGCGTGTCACCGGTCGTGAGTTCCCTAGACTCGCGCCATGAGTGAAAGCGGACTTGCCGCAGCCGTCGCGAAGATGCGGGCCGCCGGCGCAAACGACCCGGCCATCGACGTCTTCTCCCACTACTACGGCGAAGCCAGCTCCGGGGCCACCGGGTTGATCCCCGAGGACACCATCGCCCCGCTGACCGATCCGCCACAGCTCAGCGCGGTCGAGGTCGACGAGCGGACGGCCCGTGAGGCGATCGCGCGGACCGTCATCATCAAGCTCAACGGCGGTCTGGGCACCTCGATGGGCTTGGACCGGGCCAAGACCCTGCTGCCGGTTCGCGAGGGGCTCACCTTCCTCGACCTCATCGTCCGGCAGATCACGGCTGCTCGGGAGGCTTATGACGCGCCGCTGCCGCTGCTGTTCATGAACTCGTTCCGGACCAGGCAGGACACGCTGGACTACCTGGAGCGGTATCCCGAACTGCCCGTCGCGGGCCTGCCGGTCGACTTTCTGCAGAACGCCGAACCCAAGCTGACCGCCGACACCCTGGAGCCGGTGGAGTGGCCGGCCGACCCCACCCTGGAGTGGTGCCCGCCCGGCCACGGCGACGTCTACACCGCACTGGTCGGTTCCGGCGTTCTGGACGCCCTGCTGGCCGCCGGCATGAAGTACGCCAGCATCGCCAACGGCGACAACCTGGGTGCCGGACCCGACGCCCAGCTGGCGGGCTGGTTCGCCGCCAGCGGCGCACCCTACGCGGCCGAGATCTGCCCGCGCACGGTGAACGACCGCAAGGGCGGACACCTGGCGATCCGCAAGTCCGACGGGCAACTGATCCTGCGTGACACCGCGCAGACGCCGTCCGACGAGATGGACTACTTCACCGACGAGCACCGGCACCCGTACTTCCACACCAACAACCTGTGGGTCGACCTGGAACAGCTGAAGAGTGCGCTGCAGTCCCGGGGCGCGGTGCTGGGCCTGCCGCTGATCCACAACGTGAAGACCGTCGACCCCGCCGATTCCTCCTCACCGAAGGTGATCCAGCTCGAAACCGCGATGGGGGCCGCCATCGAGGTGTTCCCTGGAGCGACCGCGATCGCCGTCCCGCGAGCCCGGTTCCAGCCGGTCAAGACCACCAACGAGCTGCTGCTGTTGCGTTCGGACGTCTTCGACCTCGGTGAGGACGGACGGCTCACCCAGACCGTGGACGAACTGCCCCGGGTCGACCTCGACGGCCGCTACTACAAGCTGATCGACGACTTCCAGACCCGGGTCGAGGTGGCACCGTCGTTGCGTGCCGCGCGATCCTTCGTGGTGGAGGGCGACTGGACGTTCAACCGTCCGGTGGCTGTCGAGGGGGAGGCTGTCTTCCCCGACCTGGGCCGGCCCGCGGTGGCCGGGGTCGACGAGGCGCGGTGAGCGATCCCGCGCTGGCGGAGGCGGTCGGGTTCGCACTCGCCGGCGGCACCGCGGTGATCGCGAGCGTCGATCCGGATCCGCTGACGGCGCTGGCGGACGCCGGTTGGAGCCGCGAGCGGATCGTGGCGCACGCCGAACAGGTGCGTGCCGCCGGCGGCGTCTGGCCGCACCCGGTGCCGGACGAGTTGCGCGCCGAGGTGGGCAGCGCCCGGCTGATCGCCCTGCTGCAGCGGCTGCAGGTCGAGCTGGGCCTGTTCGGACGCCCGGCCGCACCGGCCGCGCCCCGTCCGTTGACGGCCGACGAACGCCGGCTGTTGAACGAGGTCCCGCCCCACCACGGCGTCTGACCACCGTTTGGTCGAGCTTGTCGAGACCCACTGCGGCGTCCGGCAAGGTTTTCGACAAGCTCAACCACCGAGCGGTGCCTCGTGAACGCGACGATCCCCCGCCACCGAGGGGTGACGGGGGATTGTGCGGTGGGAAACTCAGCCCTTCTTGAGCAAGTCCCGGATCTCAGCGAGGAGTTCCTCGGTGGTCGGGGCGCCCGGCTCGGTCTCGGTGGGCTTCTCGGTCAGCTTCTTGAGCCGCTCGTAGGGCACCACGATGCCGAAGTAGACCACGAAGGCCATGATGATGAACGCGACCAGCGCGGTCAGGAACGGGCCGACGGAGCTCATGCCGAACGGCTGCCAGGAGTCGAAGTTGGGCGAACCGCCGAGCATGGCCAGCAGCTCCACCACGACTTTGGTGAAGGCGGTGGTCACCGTGGCGAACGCGCCGCCGATGATGAACGCCACCGCGATATCGATCAGATTGCCTCGGAGCAGGAAGTCTTTGAAACCTTGAATCATTGTCATTCCCTTCGGTCACGGCTGCCCCCAAGTGCCGGGGGCTGGTGGTGGACCGTGCCGTGGCGAATGTAGCCAAGAGCGGGGCTAGTGCTCTCGCCGTCCCCGGTGTTGGACGATCCGGCAAGTGCGGAAAGCAGGTGCTCAGGCCGGTGCGGCGGGCGACGCGGGACATCATCGGAGGCCGAAGCCGAGCGGTCCGCGGGCTGCCGCGGCGGCGACCCGGGGCAGGCTGGCGGGTCTCACCTCGACCAGCAGCACCGGCCCGGAGGCCTGCACCGGCGACAGCGGCGACGAACCGCCGGGACTGGACAGCACGGCCACCACCCGAGCCGCCGATGCCAGCAGCACCGCGTCGGATTCGGCGTCAGCACCCAGCAGGTCGATGCGGTCGCCCACCTCGATCAGCCCCACCGCGGTGGAGGTCAGGGTGACCGGAAGCACCGAAAGCCCGGGCGCGGCCAGCGCCTCGCGGGTGACCACCGACGCGGGCAGGAACACCGCGCCGGCCGGCAATGAGACCGTGAGTGGGCGACCGAGGGCCTGCTGGGGATCGCTCAGAAAGTCGGCCGGCACCGCATCCAGCGGAATCTGTCGCAGGCTGACGTCGTCGGCGGTGACGGTCTGTCCGCCCTGCAATGCGCGGC
>NZ_JASGEN010000012.1:0-13118 GCF_047606365.1 Micropruina sp.
CTCACCGCGGCCCTCGCGCCGCTGCTGTTCAACAACGAGGCGACCGCGGTCGCCGTCCCCAACCGCGCCGCACGGCGGGCGCTGAAGGGCCGGGCGCCCCGCCGCAGGGGCGCTCCCGCGGCTGCACAGCCCACGCCCTACGTGCTGCAGGCGAGCAGCGAGTTGTCCGAGGAGTTCTTCATGACCTCTGAGGTGATGATCCAGCAGGGCGACTACGTTTACCCGTTCGTGAATCCGAAGAACGGCAACCAGGTCGAGGCGCTGGTGTTCGCCGGCGGCAACCTCTCCCACCTGCGCCGCGACGCCACCAGCCCCACCGGGTGGTCGTTCGTCGCTTTCGACCTGCAGGGACTGTTCAACTCCGTCAACGACGTCGCGGTCGCTGCGAACGGCACCGACGTCTACGTCCTGGTGTTCGGCTATCCCAGCGGTAATCCGAATGAGAACCCGACCAATGCTCCGGCCTGGCTGACCCGGTTGACCGGTGCCGCCACCTGGGATTCCGGCATCACCGCCACCTACGAGGACCTGGGCATCGACGTCAGCGCCGAACAGGGGGTGGTCAAGGGCGGCATCTCGCGTGACGGCACGCCCTACTTCGCCACCACCTTCGTTGACGGCGGCACCACGACCCTGGGCGGCTGGGTGCCGACCGGCAATCTGGACTATGAACCGCTGATCTACCAGCAGTACCTACAGCCGACCCTCGACGGTGTGCTCACCGACTTCGCGGTGTTGTACGACGCCACCGAGAAGTCCACCACGGAAGCTCCCACGGGCTTCCTGTTCACGCTCACCGACAAGGGCACGCTGACGGTGTACCCGCAGAACGGCGCGAGCTACTTCGACGCCGGCATCAGTGACGCCGGCGCCAGCGGGGTGACCGAGCTGATGTGGGCGTACGCCTCGCCGACCAGTACCACGAACTATCCCGGCTACGCCTTCCAGACCGCCAGCGGAACCGGCTTCATCGATGAGAACGGCAACTACAACACGGTCACCGACGTCGCGCTGGCGGCGTCCAACGCGGTGTCGGTGTGGCAACAGAACGATCTGTACACGGTGAACCTGCTCGACTCCGACGGCACCCTGCAGATGATCCAGGAACTCTCCGGCGCAGGGACGGGCTCGTGGGCAACGCCGATCCCCCTGGTTCCCGACCTGCAGGCGGTGTTCGGCGTCCCGACCGACCCGAACCAGAACACGCTGTTCGCGGTCGGGCTCGATGAGACCCTGAGCGTGCTGTCCCTCGGCCCGGCCGGCTGGACCCAGACCCAGGTGCATCAGGCCGGCGAGGAACTGTACGACTTCTCCGCCTACCGGGTGCAGGGCACGGTCACCGACGCCAACGGCACGGCGGTGATGGGTGCGCAGGTCACGATCAGCACCGACCGCCCGGTGGGCGCCTGGACGCCGACCGGCAGCCTGCCGATCACCCCGGACGCCCCGCTCACCATCACCACCGACGTGAAGGGCGAGATCACCTTCAGCATCCCGTCCGACGAGTTGGACTGCGCCATGCTCACCCTGCAGGCGCTGGACGCCAACGGCAACGCCACCGGCAGCCCGCTGCTGGTGATGGCCGACAACGACGTCCGCGCGTTCCTGGGCGGCACCGGCACGCTGGGCGATCTCGGCACCCTGACCGGTGCGACACTGACCGCTGCCACCCAGAGCGACGGCACCACCCCGCTGTTCGGCACGTTGACCGACTCCGCGTCGGCGAACGCCTCCGCCCAAGCGCTCGGTCAGCTGATCAAGACCGGCAACGACGCCCAGAACTCCACCCAGTCTGCGCAGGCCTTCACGCTGGCGGTCAACGGTGGCAAACCCACCTACACTCCCGGTTCCGGGCAGGCGAAGCTGGAGGGGGCCCGGCTGACCTTCTCGTTCGGGCACCTGTTCGACACCATCGGTCACGCCATCCGGCACGGCGCGGCGAAGCTCGTCCAAGCCGTCGTCCGGGCGGCCGAGAACGCGGCCGGCTGGCTGGTCGACCTGGCGATTCAGATCGGTGAGGCCGTGGTCAACTTCACCGATCTCGCCATCGCCGACATGAAGAGCGCCTTCCATGTGATCGGCGGCTTCTTCGCCACCCTCGGCGCCGACATCAAAGAGGCCATCGACTGGCTGAAGAACAACGTGATCGAACTGGTTGAGGCCGCCAAATCCAGCGCGGCACAGTTCCAGACCTGGTTCGGCGACCTCGGCGCCAGCGTCACCGCCGCGCTCAACCAGGTCGAGATCGACACCGACGACTGGTTCAGCGGCAAAGAGGCCCAGGCGCATCAGGAGATCAGCAACCTCAAGAACCTGGTCGAGGGCACCCTCGGCGGACCAGCCCTGCCACCGCCGACCGACACCGGCAGCTCCTCCAACCAGAGCCACCTGGGCAAGGACCTCAGCTACATCGGAAAGGTGATGAACGACGTTCCCGGCAAGTGGCTGATGGACAAATTCATGTCCTACCTGCCGGCCACCGACACCGGGCCGACGATCAGCGCCGACACGTTCCAACCGCTGCTGCAGGATCTGGCGACCGACTGGGCCGACGCGATGACCTTGTCGGAGGCGTTGTTCAACTTCATCTCGACCACGATGACGGACGCGTTCAGCACCAACGGCAGCGCCGACAAGAACAAGCTGAGCAACACCCAGATCACCGACTGGTTCACCCAGCTCGACACCGTGGTGCACGACGGGCTGCAGCTGCTCGACGCGCTGGCCGACACCCTGCTCGACCTGTGCAAAGCCGGGGTGGCGCTGATCGAGGCGTACTTCACCTACCAGTACAACCTGGTCTCCAGCATGGGCATTCTCGGCTACATCCTGGAGAAGGTCGGGGTGGACCTTCACTTCAGCCTCTCCGAGATCCTGTCCTGGGTGGTGGCCTTCCCGGCTGCTCTGGTCGCCCGCTGCCGCGGCTACAGCGCGCTGTTCCCGGCCACGGTCGCAGGGGTCCCGCGCGGTCAGCTGGGCGCCAATCCGCCGGACGGCTGGCAGGTGGGGCTGGGCATCACCGGCGCGGTCGCCCAGGGCGTGTGGGGGATGGCGGACCTGGTCGGCGACGCGCAGCAGTTCTACGACAGCGACACCGGGAAACGGGGTGAGCCGTCCGGCCTGATCGACTACTTCGACATCCTGTGCCCGCTGGTCGAAACGGTCGCGCTGTGGCCCAGCGAGCCGAACAGCGACGGCAGCGCGTCCTACCCGTTCCACGGTGGCATCGCCACCAGTACCAACGACTATCAGTTGCTGCCGTTCATCGTCTGGTCGGCGGTGCTGCCGTCGGTGTTCGGAGCGGTGGCGAAGGCCGGCTGGACGAAGGATCTGAGCAACTCCGGCTTCCCCAGCGGGGTGCAGGACGTCGCCAAGGACTACATGGCGCCGTTCGTGCAGATGATCGCCGGCACCGCGAACACCATCATGGGCGGCGTCTACAGCGGCAAGAACAATGCCGGCTGGGTTGCCATCCTCGGCACCGTGCTGGGCAATCTGAGCTTCGTCGGTGCGCCGCTCGCGACCAAGGTGATGCTGGACACCACCGACGACATCTCCGGCCTGGTCAAGCTGCTGATCGACGCGGGCGGCAACATCGGCGCCGCCGTGTGCATCGCGGAGGCCACCAGCCTGCCGACGCCGTGAGGCCTGGGTCGGCGCTGCGCGCCTCGGTCAGGAACTCTCGTAGCGACCCGGATCGGTCCACACGCAGAGCCGCTTGCTGGAGTTCCCTCCGGCCGGCCACACCACGGCGAGCTTCATCGGTTCCGCGCCGTTGGTCAGCGGATGCGCGTGCGCCCAGATCAGGTACATCCGCTCGCCGTCGATGGTCAACGGCGCGGCGTTGGTGGGTGCCACCGCACCCCACACCTTGACCCGTCCGGTCTCGGTGCGCGGCACGGTGGGGCAGACCCCGCCGTAGCCGCGGCGATCCTTCAGGTTGACCAGCGCCACCGTGTCGCCGGCCTTCTCCACGCCGACCTGGCGGGTGGAGGTGAAGGTGCCCGGACTGGAACAGGGCAGGTAGTCGTCGATGATCGGCTCGCGCAGCCTTTCCTTGACCTGGAATCCGCCCTTGATCGCGGTCACCTTGGTGGTCGCGTCCCCGCACCGTGCGGTCAGCCCGATCGGGATCATCACCTGGTCGGCGCCACCGGAGCCGGTTGCCAGCCAGATGTGCCAATGCTGGCGGTAGCCGTTGCCGTCCAGTTGGGCGATCGGCACGGCCATGTCCTGCAGGCCGTCGCCGTCGGCGTCGGAATAGACCGGCTTGCCGAGCGTGTAGGTGCGTCCGTGCTTGTCCGGCTTGGTCAGATCGACTTTGATCGACTGCGAATGGTCCTCGAACCATCTCCAGTCGAGCGTCTTCGGGTCCAGCGTGCGGATGGCGTCGGTCGCGGGCCCGGACGGTGTGGGTGCGGACGCCGAGGTTACGGTCCCCGCGCCTCCCGGCCCTGGCCCTGCCCCTCCAGGTTCTGCACCGCCGGGTTGACTACCGCTTTCACCTGAGCCGGAGGAACAGCCGGCGAGCAGGGCCACGAGCGCGACGCCGCAGACGAGCCGGGTGAAACGGGGGAGTGTGCGGTCCATCGGTGCTCCTCGGCGGCTTTTGGTGAACTGAGCTCACGATCGGTCGGTGCGGGGAGGGTGGTGGCCCTACTGTGGCGGACCCCGGTGACAGCCGCAAGGGTGCGTGGGGGATCAGCGCATGCTCGGGGAGGTGTCTGGACAAGCTCGACCGGTGGCGGCCGCCCCCTTGCGGGGTTCAGCTTGCCGAAACCCCATGGTCCGGGTCTCGGCAGGCTCAACCAACGAGGATCAGCGAGGCTTGCTGGACACCAGGACACCGAGGACGGCGTAGCCGACCAGCAGGTGCAGCGGTGCGACGACCTGGGCGACGATCGGACCGAAGACGATCAGAGTCGGAATGGTCACCACGGCCCAGCTCTCGGCGACCATCGGCCAGAACCGGCGGACGCCCCGCCACTGACCGGCGATCGCGATCCTGATGCCGATCAGGAACATGCCGAACATCGAGAACGGCCAGAAGGCGTCCAGCAGCGCCCAGCCGGGCTGGTTCAGGTCGCTGATCCCGACCCCGTCGGCGATCGTCGAGCCGATGGCCAGGGTGACCAGCACCGTCTCGATGCCGAGCGCGGTCTTCGCCACCTTGCCGGTGCCGAGGGCATCGGTCTTCCAGAGCACCCAGAGCAGGGCGAGCAGCCCGGTCTGGAACAACCCGGAGCCGAACGCATAGCCGATCTCGCCGACCCGCGAGGTGGGGTCGAGGTCGAACAGCACCATGGTGGCGGCCCAGACGGTGCTGCCGATGGTGAGCAGAAGGCCGTGCCGCCTGAACGGGTAGCGAACGGCGGGTGTGGCGGCGGCGTCCGAGGCGGCGACCGCGAGGTCGGAGCGGGCCGGCGCCGGCTGTTGTGACACAGACATCAGTGGTTCTCCCTTTGTCGTCGGCCGACCGTGCTGCCGGCCCGATGACCCAACCGTGCTGGGCGGGGCGACCCGCGCCCCAGGGTGCGCCGTCCCTTCCCCGCTGGGCGGAAACGTCCCGTGACGAGGGGACGCCGGTCCCGCGCGGACGGGACGCCGAGCCCGCGATAATGCCGGAGTGCCCTTGCGGATGCCCCGGCTGCGGCCGCTCCCGATCGTCTGGTTGAGCCTCGCCCTGGCGCTGGCGGCATTCACCGTGATCTGCCAGGTGATCCGGCTGCGGGCCGGCGGCACCGTCGATCTGGCGTCACCGACCGCACCGCTCGGCGTGGTGATGACCGGCTGCGGCGCGGTCATCCTGTCCCGGCGTCCGGGCCACGTCATCGGCGGCATCCTGGTCGGCTTCGGACTGCTCTGGGCGGTGGACGGCGCGCTGGAGGCCTGGTACGGGCTGGGCATCACGCCACCGTTCGGCACCCTGCCCGACGACCTGCTGCCCGGCACCGGGTTCGCCTACTGGTTCGTCGCCCGGGCCGGGGCCTTCCTGCTGGTCGGCCTGCCGCTGGTGCTGGTGCTCTACCCGACCGGACGGTTGCTGGCCGGCGGCTGGCGATGGCTCGGAGTCGTCACCCTGGCGGCGTCCGCGGCGCTGCCGGTGACCCTGCTGGTGATGCCGGCCGCCGTGCTCGAACTCGGCGTGCCGGAGCCGCCGGTGGCCGACCCCGACCTGCTCAGCCTGCCGATCCCGGCCGAGGTCGGCTATCCGTTGATGGTGGTCACCCGGCTGGTCACCCTGGCCTCGGTGATCCCGGCGCTGGCCCTGGTGGTCGTGCGGCACCGCTTGGCGGCCGGCCTCGAGCGGCGCCGGCTGCGCTGGCTGCTCTGGGCCGGCATCGTCTGCGGCTTCCTCGCGGTGATCAGCCTGCTGGCGCCGTCGGGGCTGCTGGCCAGCTACGCGCTGTTCGCGGCGGTCGTCGCGACCTCGGTCTCGGTGACGATCGGCATCTGCGCGCCCGACCGCTACGACGTGGACGGCCTGGTCGCCGACACCGTCGCCTGGGGTGCGGTCGGTGCCATCGTGATCGGTCTCGACCTGGCCTTAGTCGCGCTGATCAGCCGCACGGTGGGCGACCACCTCGACCAGCGCGACGTCACGTTGGTGGTACTGCTGCTGACCGTGCTGCTCTACGCACCGCTGCGCAGCCTGCTCTGGGTCCGGATCCGGCGGCGGCTGCTGGGCCGGCGCGGCGACCGGTACCAGGTGGTCGCCGGTCTGGCCGCCCGGCTGGAGGCCAGCGGTTCGGTGGCCGACCAACTGCCGGCCCTGGTGGCGTCCGTGGCCGACTCGTTCAGGGTGCCGTACGTCGGCGTCGAGGTGTTCGCTTCCGACGGCGGACGGCTGCTCGCCGAACACGGACGCCGCCCCAAGCAGGTCAACGAGCTGCCGATCGCCTACTCCGGCCAGCGGGTCGGACGGCTGATCCTGCCGGTCCGTGGCGGGCTGCGGGCGGTGCTCACCCGGGCGGACCAGGCGCTGCTGATGGACGTGGTCCGGCAGGCCGCGATCGCCGTCCGGCTAACCCGGCTGACTGAGGAGCTGCAGGCCAGCCGGGAACGGCTGGTGCTGGCCCGTGAGGACGACCGGCGCCGGATCCGTCGCGACCTGCACGACGGGCTGGGGCCGGCGCTGGGCGGCGTCGGGCTGCGGCTGGCCGCGGCCGAGCAGGCGGTGGACTCCGACCCGTCCCGGGCCAAGGACCTGATCGGAGCCTCACGGACCGACCTGCGGGACGCGGTCGCGGAGGTGCGCCGGCTGGTGCACGGGCTTCGTCCGCCGGCGCTGGACGACCTCGGCCTGCTGGCCGCCGTCGAGCAGCAGGCCGATCAGCTGCGCGCATCCGGGCCGGTGGTGGCCGTCGAAGCCGAGGGCCTGGACGGGCTGCCCGCGGCGGTCGAGGTGGCCGCCTACCGGATCGTCGCCGAGTCGCTCACCAACGTGGCCCGGCACGCGCAGGCCGGGCTGGTGCGCGTCCGGCTGGTACGGGAAACGGGCGCCCTCACCGTGGAAGTCGCCGATGACGGCGTCGGGATATCGTCGGAGCGGACGGCCGGGGTGGGCCTGCTCTCGGTCCGGGAACGGGCCGCCGAACTCGGCGGCGAGGCCACGGTCGAATGCCCGGACGGCGGCGGCACCACCGTCCGCGCCGTCCTGCCGCTGACCGGAGGTGCCTGATGACCGAACCGATCACCGTGCTGATCGCCGACGATCACCCGATCTATCGCGACGGGCTGGCCTCGCTGCTTGAGCCGTTGCCCGACATCGAGGTGGTCGGACGCGCCGCGGACGGCATCGAAGCCGTCGAGCAGGCCCGGGAGAGCCGCCCCGACGTGGTGATCATGGACCTGCAGATGCCCCGGCTGAACGGCATCGAAGCCACCCGGCAGGTGCTTGCCGAACTGCCGGAGACCGGGGTGCTGGTGATCACCATGGGCGAGGACGAGAGCGCCGTCTTCAGCGCGATCACCGCCGGCGCCCGCGGCTACCTGTTGAAGGGCGCGGACGCCGACGAGCTCGTCCAGGCGATCCGGACGGTGCACGGCGGCGGCGTGGTGTTCGGCGCCTCACTGGCCCAGCGGATCGCCCGCGTGTTCGCCGCCGGACCGGCCACGGCAGCGCCGCCCGCCGTGTTCCCGGAACTGACCGAGCGCGAACGGGAGATCCTCGATCTGGTCGCCACCGGGCTGCCGAACGGCGAGATCGCCACCCAGCTGTACCTGTCGCCGAAGACCGTGCGGAACAACGTCTCGGCGATCCTGATGAAGCTGCGCGCCCGGGACCGGTCGGCAGCGATCATCGCCGCGCGCGAAGCCGGCCTGGGCCGTCGTCCCTGACCGCCGCCGCGTCCGCCGCCGGCTTGGGAAAACCTCAAGGGGCGCTGAATTCGACCTTGCTCATCTCTTGATCGCTGCTCCATCACCGGACGAGGAGGCCTTGCGCTCGGCGGATCAGTCTGCTCCCACGACAACGAGGTACCCAGCCTCGACAGCCCCAAGGAGCAGACATGAAGAAGGTCATCGGAGCCCTCGCCGCCGCAGCGATCGCGGGAGGCGCACTCTTCATTTCCACGCCGGTCACGGCATCGGCGCAGGAGGCCAACACCTGCTACGCGACGTCGATCGTTCATGAATCCCGCTACCAGAAGGTCATCGCGGGCAAGCAGGAGACGACGACCACCGAATACCGGTTCCGCAGCCGGGTCGAGCTCTACGGTTCCAAAGAGATCAAGTCGGTCGAGGGCTGGGACTTCGTCGACGGCGGCACCACGAAGGTGAACGGCCAGGTCGTCGCCGGCCATTGGGTGAAGTCGCCCGGGTTCCATCAGATCCCCGATGTGATCATCAACATCGTCTGGGGCAAGAGCGGCGTTCCCGAGCAGTACCTGGGCACCGGCTCCGTCTCACTGAGCAGCTACGGCGGCCCGCGCGAAACCGTCAAGTACAAGGCCGAGAAGGTGCTGACCGACGAGGGCTACACCGATTGGGGCCCGTGGTCGGACTGGTCGACCGACAACCCCGGTGGTGAAACCGACACCCGCGACGTCGACAGCCGCAAGATCGGCAACGGCGACGGGACGCCGGACCGGACCGTCTACTACCTGCCCGGTGGCGGCAGCTCCAGCGACCTGGGCGAGGCCAACTGGACCACCGACGTCCCGGACAATTCCTGGACGTTCATCGACAAGCGCGACCGTGAGACCAAGACGCCGATCGACTGCCCGCCGCCGGCCGCCGAGAAGGTCACCCTGAAGGTGCAGGTCGACAAGTACTCGACCGCGACCAAGAAGCTCCGCTCGAAGGCCGTCGGCTACGACAACGACGGACTGCTCCGCAAGGGCGAGGACAAGCCGCACTACGGCAAGTCCAGCTGGGAGATCGTCACCGTCACCGGCACCACCGAGACCACCAAGGCCGAATGGCTGGGCAAGATCAACCAGGCCACCAAGAAGATGCCCAACCTGACCTCAACCAGCAAGTGGTCGGCGAACGCGGCCAAGGGCCGCAAGTCGATCACCGTCGCCTGGGTGATCAGCGGTGACAGCAACCCGACCGCCTGGTACTACAAGCACACCAAGACCAACGTCGCGCAGCGGTTCCTCGCCAGCAACCGCTGACCCGTGACTCCAAGGGCTGCCGTCGTGACCTACGACGGCAGCCCTTGCGGCATGCCACCGTGCTGCAGGGCGGCCGGGCGTCGGGAGAGGTGGGTCACTCGGCTTTCGACGGCCGTTCCACCACGACGGTCACCTTGGTGACCACTGCCGCGAGCGCACCCACGCCCAGCAGCAGCGGGGCGACCAGTGCGGTGACCGCACCCACGGTGAGGCCGGCGTTCAGCGGTACCTCCAGCAACGTCTTGCCACCGCGCCGCAGGGTGATCCGGCGCACGTTGCCCTCGCGGATCAACTCCATGATCTTTCCGACGACGTTGCCGAGTGTCACCTCGAACTGCTCGGTGTTGCCCTTCTCGGTCATGCTTGCTCACTCCAACGACGGTCAGGGCCGGTGTTCCGGCCGATGCACCCATTCTTTCCACGCCGGGCAAACCGGTGGCTGTTCGGCTGATCCGGCACGGCTGTGGAAGGGCGCCGGTACCCTGATAGATAAGCAAAGGACGCCGCGACGCGGTTCGCCCGGACCACGTCGGAGTGGATGCACTCGGTGGTGATTGAGATGGCTCGGATCTTCCTCGTCGACGATCACGAACTGGTGCGCCGCGGCATCGTCAGTGTTCTGGAAACCCAACCCGATCTCGCCGTCGTCGGCGAAGCCTCGTCGTGTCGCGAGGCGGTCGTCCGGATCGCAGCCACACGACCAGATGTCGCCGTACTCGATGCCGGTCTACCGGACGGCAGCGGCATCGACCTGTGCGACTACCTCAGGCGCCGGCATCCGAGCCTCGGCTGCCTGATCCTGAGCCCGGAGCCGGACGACGACACGATGCTCGCGGCGTTGCTGGCCCACGCGTCCGGCTGCCTGCGGAAGTCGGCGCGGGCCGCCGAACTGCTGCGGGCGGTGCGTGCCGTCTCGGCCGGACGCCGACTGCTCACCCCGCTGGCGACCCGGCCGATCACCGGCCCGCACCGCTGGAACGAGGATCCACGGTTCGCTTCGCTCAGCACCCGCGAGCGGCAGATCCTCGCCCTGATCGCGGACGCCCTGACCAACCGGCAGATCGCCGACCGGCTCGGCCTGGCCGAGAAGACGGTCAAGAACCACGTGTCCAGCCTGCTGTGCAAGCTCGGTTTCGAGCACCGCACCCAGGCGGCGGTCTTCGAGATCGAGCGGCTCAGCGAGCAGGCCCGGCTGCGCTCGATGGCCGCCGGCTGGCGTTAGTCGTCCGCACCTGATCGGACGATGAGCACCGGGCAGTGCGCGTGGGCGGCGCACGCCGAACTCACCGAGCCCAGCAGCATGCCGACGAAGCCGCCATGGCCGCGGCTGCCGAGCACCAAGGTGTCGCAGTGCCGGCTGAGGCCGATCAGCGTCCGGGCTGCCGGACCGGGCAGCACCGTCCGGGTCAGTCGTTCGGGCGGGGAGTCGCCGAAGGCGTCGGCGATCGCGGCGTCCAGCACCTGTTCGGCGTCATGTTCCGGCGTCCACTCGACGACCAGGTAGGGGTCGGTGAAGGCAGGTGGCGACCAGACGGTCACCGCCTCCAGCGGAGCCTGGAAAGCGGTGGCGATCCTCGCCGCATAGCGCAGCGCCGCGATGGAGGGCCTTGACCCGTCCACCCCGACGACCACTCGATCCTTGGTGATGTTCTCGGTCATAACTCGACTGTGGCCGCTCAACGACGCCGCGGCTGGGACGAAAGTCCCGCCGCATGGGTGACGCTCCCCGTGGGCGCCTATGTCGCGGCGGTGCATCGGTACGGCAAGCTGGACCCGCCGGTGCACGAATCCCGTGGCACCGGCCCACCGCCAGGGTGGACGTTCAAGCGCGAGAGCGACGAAACGGAGGACATACGGTGAACGCAGCGATCGAGAAGGGCCTGTCGCACGCCGACCAGACCAAGGTGGTCGAGGTGGGCCGGGGCGTGCTCGCCCGGGTCGGTGAGATCGTCCGGGACTCGATGGACGTCGGCGACGCGTCGGTGCTGGTGATCGCCGACGAACGCACCTGGGCTGCCGCCGGCGAGGCCGTGGACGCCTCGCTGCGCGCCGCCGGGTTGCGGGTCGAGGATGCGCTGATCTTCCCCGGCACTCCCGCGTTGTACGCGGCCTACGAGCACTGCGAGACGATCCGTGAGCGGCTGCGCGAGACCGGTTCGCTCGGCGTGGCGGTCGGTGCCGGCACCCTGAACGACCTGGTCAAGCTGGCGTCCGGCGAGCTGGAGCAGCCCTACACGGTGGTCGGCACCGCGGCGTCGATGGACGGCTACACCGGCTTCGGTGCCCCGATGACCCGCGACGGCGTGAAGGTGACCATGCCCTGCCCGGCACCCCAGGTGGTGATCTTCGACCTGGATGTCGCGGCCGCGGCACCGCCGAACATGGTCGGTTCGGGCTACGGCGACCTGTCGGCGAAGATCCCCGCCGGCGCCGACTGGCTGCTGTCGGACGCCGTCGGCTGGGAGGCGATGCATCCGCTGGCCTGGGAGCTGGTCCAGGGCGGCGTCGCAGAGGCACTGGCCCGCCCCGCCGATCTGGCGGCCGGCGATCCGGACGCCTACGCGGGCCTGGTGAACGGGCTGATCCTCTCCGGATTGTCGATGCAGGTCTACGGCGGCACCCGTCCGGCCTCCGGCGCCGAGCACTACTTCAGCCATCTGTGGGAGCTGGACCACCTCGGCCAGGACTGGGACCCGCCGCTGTCGCACGGCTTCAAGGTGGCCATCGGCACGCTGGCGATGAGCGCCTTCTACGAGCGCTTCTTCCTCCGCGACGTCACCGCTGACGCGGTCGAGAAGGCGATCGCGGCGTGGCCGGACTGGGAGACGATCGAGGCCGACATCCGTAGCCGGCTGTCGGGGACACTCGCCGACCATTGCGCGAAGGAGACCCGGGCCAAGTACATCGAGGCCCCGGCCCTGCGGGAGCGGCTGACCCACGTGCTCGAGATCTGGGGAACGCTCAAGCCGCAGCTGGAGAAGCAGCTGATCCCGGCCCGCGAGCTGCAGGCGATGTTGAAGGCGGCCGGTGCACCGAGCGTCCCCGAGGACATCGGTATCACCGCGGCCAAGGTCAAAGACACCTTCCTCAGTGCCGCCTACTACCGGTCGCGCTACAGCGTTCTCGACCTGGCCCGCGAGCTGGGCTGGTTCGACGAGTTGGTGGACGAGGTGTTCGCACCGGGCGGTCTGTGGACCTGAGCCTCTCCTTCGTCATCCCGGGCTTGATCCGGGATCTCTCCCTGCCTGAGATCCCGGGTCGGAGCCCGGGATGACCTGAGCGAGAGCCCGGGATGACGTGACGATCCGCCGTCGAAGCCGCCCCAAGAAAATTCCATTGTGAGGTGCCACGAAGTTGGGGGCCGCTGCGTAGGTTGACCGTGACCAGTTCGCTCGCGACGTGGGAGGCAGTGGTGGCCGACGCCGACCCGACGCCGGCCGGCGAGCTCGACTTCGAACGGTTCGTGCACGAGCACTCGGTCGGCTTGCAGCAGTTCGC
>NZ_JASGEN010000013.1:0-30868 GCF_047606365.1 Micropruina sp.
ACCACCCTGCTGGCCGTCCTGGTCGGCGGCCGGGGCCGGATGGCCGAGCTGTGCCGGCGTCGGCTGCGACTGGTGGACCTGCTCGCGGTGGCGTCCCGGCTGGTCGGCACCGGCCGGATCGGCGGCAAAGCGCTGGGCGTGCTGCTTGCCCGGGCGATCCTGGAGCAATCCCCGCCCGAGCCGGACTCGACGCTGGGGCCGGACGGCGTGGCCGGACGCCTCGAACCGCACGACTCGTTCTTCCTGGGCAGCGACGTGTTCGTCAGCTTCCTGGTGGCCAACGGCTGGTGGCGGGACTGGACGACGCACCGCGCCGACGATGGCAGCCGGGCTGCCGAGGCGCTGCACACCCGGATCCCGGGCGGCAGCTTTCCGCGCCGGTTCCGCGAGGACTTCCTGCAGGTGCTGGAGCATTTCGGGCAGGCGCCGATCATCGTCCGTTCCAGTTCGCTGCTCGAGGACGACTACGGCAACGCCTTCGCCGGCACCTACGACAGCGTGTTCTGCGCCAACCAGGGCACCCCGCAGGAACGATTGGCCGCCTTCGAGGACGCCGTCCGCACCGTCTACGCGAGCGCGGTGAGCCCGCAGGCCCTGCGGTACCGGGCCGACCGGGGCCTGCTCGACCTCGACGAGCAGATGGCGATCCTGGTGCAACGCGTCTCCGGCGATCTGCACGGCGAGCTGTTCTTCCCGCTCGCCGCCGGCGTCGCCAACTCGTCCAGCCTGTACGTGTGGGACGCCGCACTGCCCGATGCCGGCATGGCCCGCCTGGTGGTCGGCCTCGGCACCCGTGCCGTCGACCGGACCGGCGGCGACTTCGCCCGGATCGTCAGCCTGGCCGCGCCGAACGCCAACCCGGCACCGGCCGACGAGCTGGGTCGTTGGAGTCAGCGGCAGGTGGACGTGCTCGATCTGGCCGGCAACGCGTCCGTCACGCTGCGGGTGGGTGACGTCCGGACCCGGGCGTCCGGCCTGGACTGGTCGCTGGTGGCCAGCCCGGACGCCGCCGCGGCCCGCCGGTTGCGGGAACTCGGCCGCCGCGGGCGTGGAGTGCCTGAGGTGATCGACTTCGGCGCCCTCCTGCGCGACACCGACTTCCCGGTGCTGCTGCGCACCATGCTGGCGCGGCTCGCCGGCGCCTACGACCATCCGGTGGACATCGAGTTCACCGTGAACCCCGATCGGCAGGGACGAGTGTCGCTCAACCTCGTCCAGTGCCGTCCGCTGCAGACCCGCGGGGTCGGCGGAGCGGTCGGCGTCCCCGAAGTGGTACCGGAGCGCTGCCTGCTCGCCACCGCCGGAAACTTCATGGGCGGCAACGCCCGGCTGCCGATCGACTGGGTGGTGCTGGTACGCCCGGACGCCTACCTGGCCCTGGGCGAGCCCGGGCGCTACGCGGTGGCCCACCGGATCGGTGCACTGAACCGCGCCCTCGACGGCGCCGCGCTGCTGGTGGGCCCTGGACGCTGGGGAACGTCGATGCCTGGCCTGGGTGTGCCGACGCACTTCACCGACCTCAACCGGTTCACCGTGCTGGTGGAGACCACCTACGCCGCCGGCTCGTTCCGGCCCGAGCTGTCCTACGGCAGCCACTTCTTCCAGGAACTGGTCGAGACCGGCATCTGGTACGCCGCCCTGTTCGACGACCGGCCCGGTGTGTCGTTCCGGCCCGAGCTGATCACGTCGCTGCCGAACCGGCACGCCGAGCTGTGCCCTGAGGACCCGTGGCTCGCCGAGGTCGTTCACGTCGCTCGTACTCCGGGCCTGCTCCTGCACGCCGACGTCACCGAGCAACGCATGCTGGCGCAATGGGCCTGATCCCCGTCGGCCGGCGTCCTCGCTGGTCGAGCTTGTCGAGACCCGAAGGACCCGTCATCCCGGGCTTGCCCCGGGATCTCCTCCCGCCGACCCCACCGTGGGAGCCCTCGCCACCACGGGGCGCGAGTCGGCCAGAGCACCCGCTTTGCTGACCGGGAGCGCGCTTTGATAGTGTGAGTGGCCGCGCCTGCTGTGGGCGCGCATCACCGTGAGCACCCAGTACCGAAGAGGCATGCCCTGTGGCGAACATCAAGTCCCAGATGAAGCGCATCAAGACGAATGAGAAGGCTCGTCAGCGCAACAAGGCCGTGAAGTCGACCCTGCGCACCCACGTGCGCAAGTTCCGCGAGGCTGCCGAGGCCGGCGAGACCGAGAAGGCGCAGACCCTGGCGAGGACCGCTTGCCGCGCCCTCGACAAGGCCGCCTCCAAGGGCGTCATCCACCGCAACCAGGCCGCCAACCGCAAGTCGGCCATCGCTGCGCAGGCCGCCGCTCTCTGAACTGAATAGCCAAGCGCCGCCCGTTTGTTCGGGCGGCGCTTGCGCGTCCCCTCGGACGGTTCTTCCCCGCCCGGCCCTCTTTGAACGCTTCGGAGCCGGCGCGACAACCCCTCGACTATTCTGAACGAATTGCGTCGAACCTGAGAATGTGATTAGGTTTCTCAGACAGTTCAGGGTTGGCGATGCCGCCGGACCCACAGGGCTCAGGGAGTCCACAGAGCAAACGGGGAAGAACCATGAGCAATCGCACGCGCTTGGCCGTCTCGGCCGCCACGGCGTCGGTCACGCTGGCGCTGGCCGCCGGCACGTTCGCCGTCGGCACGACTCCGGTCAGTTCGGGTGTCGTCGAGTCGCAGCCCGCCGCCGTCCAGCAGGCGGCCTCCACCGTGCTGCTCAGCGGCAACGCCCCGAAGGCGAAGGTGCACAACTACAAGCGCCTCACCAAGAAGGCGAAGAAGGTCGCCAACAAGGTGCGCAACGACTGGCGGGCGATCAAGTCCATCGGCGGCTGGCGTGCGGGCAGCAGGTACTCCGGTGACCATCCGGCCGGCCGCGCCATCGACGTGATGATCCCGAAGTGGAAGAAGAACTCGAAGCTGGGCTGGTCCATCGCCAAGTACTTCGCGAAGAAGAAGAACGCCAAGAAGTACAAGATCCACTACGTGATCTTCCGGCAGAAGATCTGGACGGTGCAGACCCCGCGCTGGCGCAAGATGGCCAACCGCGGCGGGGCCACCGCGAACCACTTCGACCACGTACACATCTCAGTCAAGCGCTGAGATCACCAGACCGGGGGACGCGCCAATCTCCCCCGAACGCGAAGCCCGTCCGAGCGGTCGTCCCCCCGCCGCCGGACGGGTTTCGCCTTCTCCTGCGCAATTTCCATGACTGACCGGACCGTTCAGACGCGCGCCGGAGGGGTCTCGACAAGCTCGACCGACGGACGGTCTGACATTCAGCTCGGCCGACGGACGGGCCCTCGGCATTCAGCTCGGCCGACGGATGGGCCCTCGGCATTCAGCTCGGCCGACCGGACGCGGGTGGCTAGACCCGGCCGGACGCCTGACGTGCCCGTCCCCGTTGCTCGATCACGCCCAGCACCAGCATCTCCAGGGCGAAACCGGCATCGCCGGCCGCTCCCTTGACCTCGGCGTCGGCCCGCGCCGCGAGCTGGATCGACGCCGCGATGCCGGACGCCGTCCAGCCGCGTGCCTGACGGGCCAGGTCTTTCAGCTTCCACGGTGGCACGCCGACCCGGCGGGCCAGATCGGCGTCACGCAGCCGCTCGTCCCGGGCGTCGAGATATTTGCCGAGGTTGCGCAGCGCCGAGGCGACCGCACTGGTCAGCAGGACGGGCGCCACACCGGTTTCCAGAGCCCAGCGCAGGCTGCCCAGCGCCGCCTCGCGATTGCCGTCCAGACAGTGATTGGCGACGGCGAAGCCGGTGGTCTCCGCGCGGCCCGCGAAATAGCGCTGCACATCGGCCTGGGCGATCACCCCTTCGGTGTCGGCCAGCAGTTGGGCGACCGCTGCGGCCACGCTGCGCAGGTCGCTGCCGACAGCACTCACCAGAGCTTCGGCGGTGGCCCGGTCGACCCGCCCGTTCTGGCGCCGCACTTCCGCGGTGACGAACTGGGAAAGCTCCCAAGCCTTCACCGCCGGCGCATCCACTTGGGTGACCTTCGCTTTGCGCAGCCGGTCGAGCAGCGCCTTGCCCTTCGCGCCGCCTTCGTGGACGAGGATCAGCGCCAGGTCGTCGCCAGGGCCGGACGCCAGCGCAACCAGGTCGTCCGCCACGTCGGCGGGCAGGTCCGCCAACTGCTCGACGACGACCACGGTGGCCTCAGAGAACAGCGATCCGGTCGCCAGTTCGGCCAGGCCGCCGCGATCGAGCCCGCCGGCCGGCACCCTGCTGATCGTCGCGTCCGGACGAGCCTGCGTCGCCTGGCCCACCAACTGCTGCACGGCTCGCTCGGCGAGGAGGCTTTCAGGACCCTGAATCAGGGTCACGGTCGCGAACGGCGCGGTCATGGGCTCAGCATGCCATCCGTCACCGACATCGAACGGACGGGCCCGCTCACCAACGGACGGGCCCGCTCACCGCTGGGTGGTGATCACCAGCGAGCCGTCCACCCGACTGATCGCCACGGCTCCCTGCTGATCGGTCCGGGCGACCCGCATGCCGAGGCTCTGGACGGCGCGCTGGGTGCGTACTGCCGGATGCCCGTAGTCGTTGTCGGCTCCCACGCTGAACACCGCGACGGTCGCCCTGCTGGCGGCCAGGAACTCGGGCGACTGGTGACCGGATCCGTGGTGCGGCACCAGCATCACGTCGGCGGTCAGGTCCGCTCCGGCAGTGAGCGCGTTGCGCTGACCGTCTTCTTGGACGTCGCCGGCCAGCAGCACCCGCAGACCGCCCACCGAGGCCCGCAGCACCAGTGAGCCGTCGTTCTCGGCGGCCGACTCGCCCTCGTCGCTGCCGGTCACGGAGGGAGAGGCCCGCACCGCCAGCACCTCCAGGCTCACCGCGCCCGCCCGAACGACGTCACCCGGCTTGAGAATTGTCAGCCCGACACCACCTGCCGCTGTCTTCACCAGGTCGAAGCCGGACGCCGGACTGGTCGCCGCGGACACCGCTACGACCTCCGTCCGATGCCCCTGGACGGCAACCTGGGCTCCGGTGACGTGGTCGGCATGGAAGTGAGTGAGAACCACCAGCGGCACCATCTCGATGCCCAGCCCGTCGATGCAGGTGCGCAGCTTCGCCGGGTCGGGCCCGGCGTCGACCAGAGCCGCGGCGTGCGGACCGACTCGCAGCAGGGTGGCGTCGCCCTGACCCACATCGCAGAACACCACCGACCACTCCGGCGGCGGCCAGCCCGGTGGGCTCGGCGGCCGCAGCAACGCGAGCATCAGCAGCAGGCCGGACGCGATCGCCCACACCTTGCTGCGCAACAACCGCGGCATCACCAGCACCAGACCGACACAACCGCCGAGCACCAGCATGACCCCGACCGCATTGGCCGGCCAGGCGACCGCCGCCGCCGGGAACAACTCCCCCAGCCGAGCGATCCAGCACAACCCCTGGGCACACCATCCGGCACCGGTCGCACAGACGGCGGCGACCGGCAGCAACGGCACCGCGACCGCTGCGGCGAGGAACCCCAACACGGTCGCAGGACCGACCAGGGGGCCGGCCGCCAGGTTCGCGATCAGACCCGCGAGGCTGATCTGGCCGGATAACAGGGTGACCAGCGGCTGAGTGGCGAGCTGGGCGGCCAGGGGTGTCGCCAGACCCTCGGCAAGCGGACGCGGCATCCAGCGGGCCAACGCGTCGGTCCACGCTCGTGACCACGCCACGATCCCCGCGCTGGCCAGCACCGACAACGCGAAACCCGCCGACCGGGCCATTCCCGGGTCGACGAAGACGATCACCACCACCGCCACGCACAGCGCCCGGACGGCCTGTCCGCCGCTGCCGCCGGCCCCCAGCGCCACCAGGCCGACCAGACCCATCGCCGCGGCCCGCACCACGCTCGGCTCGGAATGGCAGAGCAGTACGAAGCCGACCACACCCACGCCGAGCAGCCCGCGCAGCCACCAGCCGGTCACTCCGCAGCTGCGGGCGACCGTGCCCAGGAAGGCCAGCAGCAGCGTCAGGTTGGCACCCGACACGGCGGTCAGATGGGTCAAGCCAGTGACCTTAAACCTGTCGACCAGCGTGGCCGGCATCGCCGAGGTGTCGCCGACGACCAGGGCCGGCACCAGGGCGCGTGGCTCCGGGTCGAGGTGGGCGGCACTGGCTCGCAGTCCGGCTCGGACCCGCTCGATCGCGGCGTCGAGCGGCGCCGGGGGTGTCACGACGACCGGTGGTTCCCGAGCCCGCACCATGACGGACACCGCTTCACCGGGCTCGGCCTCAGCCAGCCGGACGGTGGCCCGCACCCGGGTTCCCGGGGCGAGGGCCGCCCACGACGTCATCGCCCCGCCGCTCGCGCTCACCCGGACCATCGCGGCGCTGCGCAATCGTTCGCCGCGCATCTCGATCGTCTCCAGCCGGGCGCTGCTCGACCACCAGGGCGGACGGACGCCCTGCCGCTCGCCGACCCGTGCTGTGCCGACCACCGTCAACTCGGCCACACCGACCGCCTGCTGCTGCGCGAGCCGGGTCAGCGGGTCATGTCCGCGCAACCACCATCGCGCCCATCCGATCAGCATGCAGGCCAGCACGACCAGGGCGATCGCGGCCAGCGCCCAGGAGCGCCTGCGCCACGAAAGTGCGGCGCAGGCACCGCCCGCCACCGCACCCAGCGTGAGCCAGCCGGTGTCTCCGGCGGTCGCGATCCACATGCCCGCCCAGGCGGCGGCCGCGACGGGCACCAGACGGAAGTCGACCGGAGCCGGCGGGCGGGGCACCTCAGACTCGGACATGGGGCGCGATCTCCGCGTAGCTCTTGGGACCGATGCCGTCGATCTCCTGCAGCTCCGCCGGAGAGCGGAAGCGGCCGTGTGCGGCACGCCAGGCGAGGATCTTCTGCGCGGTGACCGGGCCGACCCCGGGCAGCGCGTCGAGTTGCTCAGCGGTCGCGGTGTTCAGGTCAATCTTGCCCGTCGCGTCAGCGCCGGCCGTCCCGCCGGCACCGCTTCCCCCGGCGCCGCGCACCTGGCTGCCGGTGCGTCCGATGATCAGCTGCGCGCCGTCGGCGACCGGTGCGGCCAGATTGAGGTCACCCGGCTTGGCCCGCCGGGTCAGCCCACCCGCCGCGGCGAGGGCGTCCTGCACCCGTGCCCCCTCGGCCAGTTTCACCACCCCGGGCCGGCGCACCTCACCGAGCACGTGCACCAGCAGCTGCGTCGTCGCTGTCGGGCTCGGTGTCGGCGACGCCGCGCTGATCGCCACCGAAGGCTGGGCGGCCGCGGCCACCGGAACCGAGCGCGCCTGCATCAGGCTGTACCCGCCCCACAGCACCCCGCTCAGCACGATGATGCCCACGACGACCAGATGCTCGCGAACGAACTGACGCACCCGCGGCGCCCATGCCGTCAACGGCGTCCGGACGCGGGCCGCAACCGGCGGATCGGGTTCGGGGTCGTCGTCGGCCGGTGCAACCGGGACGGGTCGTCGTTCGGGCTCTGCCACCGGGGCCGGCGCTGACATCTCTCCGGTGTCGATGCCGCGTCGCGGCGGGATCTCGGCGAGCAACGCCTCCAGGCGCCGCCTGACTACCTCGGAGAGGTCATCGGCGGGTCGATCTCTGCGCACCATGTCCTCACCGTGGACCGCTGCCCGAAGATTCGTTCAAATTGCTCCGGGCTCTGTGGATAACTCGGACGCCGACGCGCGCACAGCCACTCGTCAGCGGCCCGCCGGGTGAACAAAGGCAAGCCTTTCCTTGCTTGTCGGAGGCCAGTCGCCCGCGCCACAGTGGGCCCATGAGCACCGCTGCGGCCAGTCGGCCCGACGTCGAGTTGGCGTCGCGACTGAACTGGTTGCGCGCAGGAGTGCTCGGAGCCAATGACGGCATCGTGTCCACAGCGAGCATCGTGTTCGGGGTAGCCGGCGCGACCAGCGACTCGTTCGCCGTGTTCGTGGCGGGCGTCGCCGGCCTGGTTGCCGGAGCACTGTCGATGGGTGGCGGCGAATACGTCTCGGTCAGCACCCAACGCGACACCGAGAAGGCGGCGTTGGCCGAACTGCGCGACGAGTTGCACAGCGACCCGCATGCCCGGCTCGACGAGCTCACCGCCCACTATGTCGACAGCGGACTGTCTGAGGGCCTGGCCCGCCAGGTGGCGGGCGAACTGGCCGATCATGACGGGTTGCCGGCGCACGCCCGCGACCTGCTGGGCATCGACGCCGAAGAGCAGACGAACCCATGGCAGGCCGCGATCGCGTCGATGACCGCCTTCATCCTGGGCGCTCTGATCCCACTGCTCGGCATCGTGCTGGCACCGATCGAGGTGCGCCTGGGCATCACCATCGCCGCCGTCCTGGCCGCCCTGGCCATCACCGGCTACACCAGCGCCCGGCTGAGCGGCGCCCGTCCACTGCGTCCGGTGGTGCGCAACGTCGTGGTCGGCAGCCTGTCCATGGGCCTCACCTACCTGGCCGGCAGCCTGGTGGGCGGCCTGTTCTAGAGATCCCGGCGTTCGCCGGGACGACCACTCAACCAGCGGCCTCTTGGATATCGTCGTCGAGCAGGGCACGCAGCCGCTCGCGGAGGTCGGCCCATTCGCTGGGCGGCACCACCGCCTCGCTCAGACTCTCGAGCATCTGTTTCAGGCCGGGAGCGATGCCGAGCAGATCCATCTCCTCCAGGCACACCGACTGCAGTGCGCCGTCGCCGTTGACCCAGGCGGCGAGCGCCAGGATCGCCAGCGGCTGATCCTGGGTGCCGGGCGGACAGGCGCGCACCACGCGCGACCAGAGCTCCACCCAGGCCTCGGCCGCAGGCTGTTCCAGCGACAGCACCACCTGGTCGCGGGCCAGCGGGTCGTTGATCAGCAGACCCAGCCAGGCCAGGTCGTCGCGGGTCACCTGACCGGGTGCCCGCAGTGCCTCGGCCAGGGCGCGCATCAGTTCGTCGGAACGGTCATCGCCCTCGAGGTCGAGAGCACGGCCCAACGCGCGCACCCAGGCGTCCTCGGCTGCCCTCCACTCGTGCGGATCGGCACGCACCAGCTGGGTGAGCGTCGACCGGCTGGGCCGTGCCTGCAGGCCGTGCAGGGTCGCCGAGGCCGCGGTCGGCGACGCCCGGGGATCGTGCCGGTAGATCGGGCCGTGGGCGCTGCCGACCCGGTAGCGGTGACCGGAGACGCAGATCGGATCGCCGGCCAGGGCATCGCCCAGATGCGTACGACCCCTGCGCAGCATGCGCCAGCCCTGCCTCTCGCGGGCGGTGTAGGCAACCAGCCACATCGCGCCGGACGGCCACCGCAGCAGCATCCGGTCGATCAGCAGTTCGAGGTGCCCGGCACCCCGCAGATCGTCCAGGTCGGCGCGTGCGGTCAGCTCGATCTGGCCCTCGTCCTGGACGATGAGCACCATCGACTCCTCGGGATGGAAGCCGAGCAGATGGGGAATGACCCCCAGCAGGTCGGGGAGGTCACGAACCCGGGCGATGGGGACGGAAGTATCTGAAGTCATGCCCTCAGTGACGCCCGCACCCCGCGAAAATGGTCAAAATGTTCGAGCCCGGACGCGGTGCTGTGGAAAACCTCGGGCGGGTAGCCTGAGTGACGATGACCAACGCACCCGGCAACGGCTGGCCCGGTTCGCCGCCGCCCCAGGGCCCCGGAACTCCTCCGCCATGGGGCACACCGCCTTGGCCGCCGAGCGGCCAGGGGAACCCGCCGTCCCCCGGCAATCCGGGCGCTGGCCCTTCGTATCCCGGTCCCGGGCAAGCCCCGGCGACTCCGCCGTACCAGGCGTCCTACGGGCAGCAGCCACCGCCCGGCTCCGGGCAACCCGGCCAGACGCCCGGCTTCGACCCTCGACAGGCGTTGGGAGCACAACCCCCGGCGCATGTGTCGATCGACCAGTTCACGCCGCCCCCCAATCGCACACCGCTGCTGGTCACCCTCGCCGCACTGATCACCCTGGTGCTGGTCATCGGCGGCGGCATCTACGTGCGGTCCCAGCCCGAGGGTGCGCCGAGCGCGAGCCCCAGCCCGAGCAGCACGGTCGCAGCCGGGCCGGGTCAGCCGTTCAACACCCCCGACGAGCGACAGAAGGGCCGCTGGGAGATCCTCGACTCGTCATGGACCGATGAGGGCCTGCAACTGCAGTTGAGGCTGTACTCCGACGGCGGCAGCATCAGCTTCACCTTCCTGGCCTTCTCCAACGCGTCGACCGAGGTGGTCTCCCCCACCAGCAGTCCCCGTTCGCCGGACATCCGCAAGGGCATCGTCTACAACAGCGAACCGGTCACCGGCTACGTGTTCTTCCCGATGAGCAGGGCCGACGCCACGATCATCCTGGCCACCGGAACAGGTCGCCAGATGTCGGCGCTCCCGGTGAAGGGCTGAACGCGGCGGACGGCTGAGCCGAGCGAAGTCTCCAGCGGGAAGCGAGAGGTTTCGACAAGCTAAACCAGCGGGGGCATTCAGGAGTTCTGCTGAGCGGCCACCCGCGGCGCCTCCGGCGGTGTCGCCGATTCGGGCTTGATCGCATCCGGGTGGTAGCGGGAGAGCAGCACCACGCCCCACACGGCGAAGATGCCGGCGAGCGCCATGCCCACACCGGTCAACGCGGTGATCCGGACGCCCTCGCCGAGCACGACCAGGCCGAAGGTGACCGCGACGATCGGGTCGGTGGTGGTCATCGAACCCACGGTGATCTCGGCCGGGCCGTTGGCCAGGGCCTGCTGCACCATGAAACCGCCGATGCCGTAGGACAGCACCAGGAACGGGGCGACCACCCAGAAGATCGGCATGCCGTGGAAGCCGTCGTGCTTGATCACCTCGGAGGTGGCCTTCACCATGCCGGCGGACAGCCCGTAGAAGAACGAGCCGCCCGAGGCCCACATCAGGCAGCGCAGCTGCACCGGGCCCTTCCAGCCGAGCAGGCCCAGCGACGTCCCGGCCAGGCAGATGACCGTGCAGCCGATGGCGATGGCGACCGGGTCGAGCACGGTGTGTTCGGACGCCGCGGACGCGGCCAGCAGGGTGAACACCACGATGCCCGCGACGGTCATCGCGACCGCCAGCCACATCGCCCGGGTGATGGTGTGGCGATGGATGCGGGCCGACATCAGCACGGCCCACGGAACGGCGAGAATGCCGACCGGCTGCACCACGGTGACCGGCGCCATCATCAGCGCCACGATGTGCGCCGACGCACCGATGAAGATGGTGAACAGGCCCAGCAGCCACAGCGGCGTGCGGATCAACCGCCACAGCTGCCGCAGCCCCATCGCCCGGTTGTCGGCGTCGGGATCGACCAGCCGTCCGACGGCGACGTGCTGCATCGTGGAGCCGCCCGCGTAGGCGACCGACGAGCACACCACGATCGCGATGGCGAGCGGAATGTTCTGTTCGAACAGGGAGAACCCTGGTCCGGACAACGGCAGCATCGGCGTCCAATCTGTGAGGCGCGAGGTCAGCCTACCGGGTGCTCAGAACCCGTGCCCGCGAAGCCAGTCCAGCAGCGCCTGATGGCGCGAATCCGCCTCTCCCGCGTCCCAGCGCCCTTGCTCGAGCGTGTCCACCAGCATTCCGTCGCGCAGATAGACCACCCGGTCGCCGCGGGCGGCGCAGGCCGGGTCGTGGGTCACCAGCACGATGCTCATGCCGTCGCGGTGCACCTGAGTGAGTACGTCCATCACCTCGGTGGTGGTCCGGCTGTTCAACGCGCCGGTCGGCTCGTCGGCGAACAGGATCGCCGGCTCGCCGGCGAGCGCGCGACAGATCGCGGCCCGCTGCAGCTGCCCGCCGGAGACCTGGGTGATCCCGTGCGTCTTGAGCTGGGCGATGCCGAACCGCTCCATCAGGCCGTCCACCCGAGCCGCCACCACCTCGGACGTCGGCGAACCGCCCGCCGTTCGGCCCGGTGCGCCCTTCAGCGCGGGAAGCAGGATGTTGTCCCGCAGGTTCAGGTTGGCCAGCAGGTACGCCTGTTGGAAGACGAACCCCATCCGGGTCAGCCGGATCCGGCTCAACGCGGTGTCGTTGAGGCGGGTCACCTCCTGACCCTCCAGCAGCACCTGTCCGGCGCTGGGCCGGTCCATGCCGCTGATCGTGTGCAGCAGCGTCGATTTCCCCGAGCCGGAGGCGCCCATCACGACCAGGAACTCACCGGTGCGCACGGTCAGGTCGATCCCGCCCAGCACTTGGGTCGGCGGCTCGGTAGAGCGGTAGGTCTTGATCAGCCCGCGCGCTCGCAGCACCACCTGTTCGGCCTGTGTCATCGCTTGTCCTCTCGTCATTCGAGCCAGTCGCTCGGGTCGGTGCGGCGCAGCCGCGTCGTCGACAGAACGGCACTCAGCCACCCGGCACCGAGCAGGGCCACTGGATAGACGCCGTAGACCAGCCACAGCACGGGCTCCACACGGAAACCGCTGATGCCCAGCCCCGCCATCCCGATCAGGGCACTGGCCACAGCGTCGCCGAGCAGGGCGGCAGCCAGGGCACCCACCCCGGTGCCGATGGCCACCGCAAGCATCGCCTTGGCGCGCACCTGCGGGGCGATCTCGCGGGCCGAGAAGCCGATCGCGGACAGCGTGCCCATCCAGCGTCGGTGCCGGGCCAGGTGCAGGCGCAGCACCAGCGAGGTCAGCAGTGCCGCCACCCCCAGGCCGGCGATCAGCGTCACCGCCGCCGCGGCCCGGAAGGCACCGGTGACGTGCTCCAGCGTCTGCCGTAGGTACTCCTCCATCGGAATCACAGTGGCCGAGGGGAACCGGGCGTTGTAGTCGGACGCCGTCGCGGCCGGGTCCGCGCCCTCGGCCAGGTCGGCATAGATCACGTAGCCCGACGCACCCTCGGTGATCTCGCCGGGGAGCTTCGCGGTGTAGCCGCCGCTGGTCACATCGGCGTAGATCCCGCTCACCCGACGCTCGGCCCACTCGCCGGCGATCCTCAGCCGCAACCGGTCGCCCACAGCCACCTGGTGCCGCTCGGCGTTCAGCTCCGACAAGGCGATCTCGGCATCGAACGGGGCTCGCCCGGTCGTGAACTCGACCGTGCCGCCGGAGTAGTCGCCGACCTCGACGCGCAGCGTCTCCGGACCGTCCGGGCCGTTCAAGCCGGCCACCACCTCGGCATAGAGGCGGACGTCGGTCAGCCGAGGGTCGTCCCGCATCCGAGTCAGCAGTTCGGAGCGGACGCCGTCCAGGTCGTCGGAGAACCGCAGATCGGCCCGCAGGTCGCTCGGCGGGGCACCCAGGTAGCTGCCGATCCGTGGGCTCTCGAAGGTGCTGAGCAGGTTCATCGGCACCACCATCACGATCGCGGCCAAGAAGAAGACGATCGGCAGCAGGACCCATTGCCGCCATTGGCTCCGCAGCTCCAGCAGCACCAGGCGACGGTTCACCGCGCGACCGGTCGCCGATCGCCAGCGGTCCGCCCGGACGCCGCGCGCGGCCCGCTTGGCCTGCCGCGCCAGCTGCCGCTCGGTGAGCGTGCTGCCGTGCACCAGCGCCGTGGTCACCTCGATCCGCCGGACGCCGCGCAGCACGCCGGCGCAGATCAGCATCACCATCGCGAAGAGCGCGGCCAGTGCGGTGACCGGCGCCAGCACCGTCCATGGTCCGGCCGGCGCCGCGGCGTAGTGGGATCGAAGCTCGCTGGTGAGCAGCCCGGCGACCGGCGGGCCGAGCAGGCCACCCACCAGGCAGGCCGCCAAGGTCAGCACCGCATAGCCGGCCAGGTAGAGCTGGGAGATCTGCCGGTGCGGAATGCCGATCGCCTTCATCACGCCGATCTCACGCACCTGCGCCTGCAGTGCCCCGCGGATCACGAACCGCAGGCTCAGCACCGCGATCGCGACCAGGACCAGGCTGGCGAAGATGAGTGCCGCAGCGACCAGGCCGTCGCTGAACACGTTGACGATCCGGATCATGTCGCCGGTGACCGCCTGACCGTTCTTCGGCAGTGCGTCGTCCGCCTGGTAGGCGCGTTGCAGTTCATCGAGGTCGGCGGGATCGTGCAGCCGGTATTCGACGATGATCTCGGGGGCACCGCCGCCGGTCGCGCCGAGCGCGCGCAGCTCGTCCGCAGAGACCAGGAACCGGGTCGCCGACGATAGCGACGACGCCATCTGGGCGTCCCGGACGAAGCCGGCGACGCGCAGCTGCCGAGCGTCGGCACCGACGCCCACCGTCAACCGATCCCCGGCCAGCAGCCCGAACCGCGCCTGGTAGGCGACGGGGACGTACACCTCGCCGGGCGCCGGTGCGGCGATCGCGCCGGTCTGGTCGATCAGGAAGTCGAAGTCCCGGTTCTGCGCCACGAACAGGTTGTCGATCAGGCTGTCGGAGAAGTCCCCCGACTCCCCCGTCGACGGACGTTGCCAGCCCAACGCGGCACCGTCGAAGCCGTACAACTCGACGACGGTCCACGCCTCGATTCCGGGACGACCGGCCGCGAACGATGTCAGCGCAGCGGCGTCGTAGTCGCCGGTGTGCATCTGCAGGAAGTGCGGCGGCCGGGCCTGTTCGAAAAGTTGGTCGACGGACCCGACCAGCCGTTCCACCACAGCGGTGCCGGCGGCCATCAGGAAGGCGCCGAACAAGAGGATCGCGAACAGCGTCAGGCTCACCCCGCTGTTGCGGGTCAGGTCGTTGCGGGCATGGCGCAGCAACAGGGTTAGCGAGCGATCCGGCATGGATAAAACATACCGGTCGTCCGGTTTTTATCCAATTGATCTCACCTCACGCCGGCGAGTCCGTCCGACGACGACCCGGGCGCGGCCTCAACTGGGCGCCAAGCCCGGGCGCAGCAGCCGCCACATCTCTTCCACCCTGCGGTCGAGATCGGTCAGCCCGGAAGCCACCAGCGACACCGTCTGCAGCCCGGTGAATGCCGCCACCAGGAACCGCGCCAGCTCGGCGGGCTCGACCCGGTCGGCCAACTCACCGCGCTCCTTGGCCGCGCGCGCCACGTCGGCGACCAACCGCTCCCAGGCCTGATAGGTCTCCGCGATCACGGCGTCCCGGGTCTCGCCCAGCTCGACCGCGAGCCGCATCGCTGCCTGCAGCGTCGGATCGTCGATCAGTCGTCGGGCCAGCCCCCGGGTCAGCTCGACCAGCAGGTCGAGACCATCGCCGTCATGGTCACCCACCTGGCGGGCCAGCTCGTCGTTCGCCTCGCGCTGGGTCTGGATCATCGCTTCGGCGAGCGCCGTCTTGGACGGGAAATGGAAGTAGAGCGCGCCCTTGGTGACGCCCGCCTGCTTCGCGATCTCTGCCAGGCTGGCGCCGCTGTAGCCGTGCCGGACGAAGGCATCCGCGGCGGCGCGGACGATCGTCCGCCGCGTTTCCACCGCACGCGCCTGCATCGTCATGTCGGACCTCCCACGGGATCGTCAGGGTGCCATCGCCGGCCGGCGAGCACATTCGTCACGCCGCATTCTGCCCGTCCGCGTCTAACCCGGACGCGGCCCTGCGCTGGATCGGCGCCGACGATCCTTGGGCGAGCGATTTGTGGCCACCCTCGGCGGAGTAGGGTTCGGGCCATGCCCTCCCCTTCCCGTCCACGCAATTCCGGCAGGACGCGTGCTCGCGCGCAGCTGCTCCGCCTCGGTTTGGTGCCGCTGGCCGCTGTTGCGTTGTTGGGCGGCTGCGCCGCGCAGGATCCCGATCCCGGCCCCTCGCTGGTCGGTACCCGCGGGCAGCTGTGCGCTGACCGGGTGGACGCCGCGAAGGCCGAGTCGGTGGTCGATCAGCCGGTGGCCGGGCTGCGGGAACTCTCCACCTTCGAGCACGGACGCCGGGTCGGCAGCTGCGCGTTGCAGGGTGAGGACGGCGGCGGCCTGCTGACCGTCGAGGTGGTTCACGACCCCAAGGGCACCGCGCTGGCCAAGGAACTGCAGACCCTCAGCCAGACCACGAATTACACCGGCGACAAGCGCTCGGGCGTGACCGGCGAAGATTCGACCACCACTGCACTGGTCGCGGTCGACGCGAACTACTACGTGCGGGTGCTCGGCCTGGGCGGCAGCGATGAGAACCAGCGCGAAGCCGCCCTGGACCTCGCCAAGGACATCGCCACCCGCACCGAGCCCCTCAAGTAACTCCCCCGTTGGTCGAGCTTGTCGAGACCCGTCGCCGTCGGTCGAGCTTGTCGAGACCTGGATTCCGACGAACTCAAATCAACGGTGGTCACCGGGTTTCAACCAGCCAACCCCGGAAGACTCAGAAGCCCAGCGCCTTCAGCGACTCCTTCAGGGTCGCGGCCGAGCGCTTCAGCATGGTGATCTCCTGGGCGTCCATCGGCACCTGGAGCACCCGCTCGATGCCGCGGCTGGAGACCAGGCTGGGCACCGACAGCGCCACCCCGCTCAGGCCGTGGAAGCCGTCCAGCACGCTGGACAGCGGGAACACCGAACGCTTTCCGCTGAACAACGCCTCGGTGAGCCGGGCGCCGGTCAGGCCGATCGCGTAGTTGGTGGCGCCCTTGCCCTCGATCACCGTGTAGGCGGCGTGCATGGCCTCGTCGCCGAGCTGTGCCAGCAGCACCTCGTCGAACATCCGCTTGCCGGTGGAGTCGACCCAGTCGCGGATCGGGACGCTGTTGATCCGGGCGCTCGACCACACCGGGAACTCGCTGTCGCCGTGCTCACCCATGATGGTGGCGTGCACGTGGGCGGTCGACACGTTGGCGGCCTGGGCGATCGCGTAGCGCAGCCGGGAGGTGTCCAGCATGGTGCCGGTGGAGAACACCCGGCTGCTCGGCAGCCCGCTGATCTTCTGGGCGACGACGGTCAGCACGTCGCACGGGTTGGTGACCAGTACGTACAGCGCGTCCGGCGCCTGCTCGAGCAGCTTCGGCATCAGCGACTTCAGGATGTTGACGTTGGTGGCGGCCAGATCGAGCCGGGTCTGGCCGGGCTTCTGCTTGGCACCGGCGGTGATGATCACCACGTGGGAGTCTTTGACGACCTCGATGTTGTTGCCGCCGATCACACCCGACGACGGGGTGAACTGGCTGCCGTGGCCGAGGTCGCGGACTTCGGCGTCCACCTTCTTCTCGTCGAGGTCGTACAGGGCGATCTCATCGGCCGAGCCGCGGATCAGTGAGGCATACGCAAGGGAGGAACCGACCGCGCCGGCTCCGATGATCGAGAGCTTGGACGGGGTGTTCAAGGAAGTCGCCATGAAGAGAACGTTAGCGAGGCGAGTGGGAGCCGCAGGTGGGAATCGTTGACATTCCCCGAAACACTTCCAACCCGCGGACAACCGGACGCCACCGGTTCGGCCAGCCCGATCTGCAGCGCCTACACCGGTTCGTAGGCGGCCCGGAACCGCGCCGTGGGCACCAGCCACCGCTCATCCAGGCTGCCCTGCACCAGCCACTCGCCCGGCTGGCCGAGGGCCGGACCCTCGATCGTGTCGACATGTTCGCCCAGATGTGCGGGCCGGGCCAGCACCGTTCCGGTCCGGCGGTAGCGATCGCCCTCGATCCGTTCGTGGCCGGACGCGAACGCGCGCTGATCGGCGGTCCATTGCCGGCCGGTGTCCGGATCGGTGACCAGCCAGTCCCCCGCGACTCCGGTCATCTCGGCGCCCGACTCGGTGCGCCAGTGATGGGTCTCGCTCAGTCGGGTGGCCCGCACCTCGCCGCGCCTGCGGAAGGGTGCCAGCGTGCGCATCCGCTGCGAGCGGTAGCCCGCGGTGTCGAGCAGTGCCAGCGACCGCCGGACGCCGGCGATGGTCCGCATCCGGGCCGCGGGCGGCAACGCGTCCCAGTCGACCAGCCAGTCGTGCACCAGCCGCGAGTCGTCGCGTCGCGGCCCCGGACGCCAGCCGTGCGCGGTGTGGAAGCGGCGCCAGGATTCGTGCTCGGCCCGGCTGAGGAAGTCGATCTCGGCGGCGCTGAGTTCCTCGCCGGCTCCCTCCGCGGCCCAGGTGCGGCCCAGTTGGGCGACCCCGGTGAGCAGCGTGTGGACCTGGCGCAGATTGCTCTGCCGGTAGAAGGTGGGCAGCTCCGCCCATGGCCGCGAGGAAGGGCGGGATCCGACGGCGTCGCCGAGCTGGCCCAGATAGGCCGCGTGCAGCAGCCGGGCGATCCGCGTCCAGTGATCCTCCGGTGGCTCATCGCCGCTGAGCAGGCCGACACCGAAGCTGGTCAGCCGGCCCACCAGGGGCTGGTCGGGGAACTCTGAACTGGCCGGATCGACGGCCAGGATCGTCACCCGCGGCAGCTGTCCGGCCAGCCGGGTGGGTCGGTTGAGTTCCGGCCCGTCGTCGGCGATGACCAGTACGGTGTTCAACTCGCCAGCGGCCTCGGCGATCAGGACGGCGTCGGTGGCGGGCCGGGCGACGACCTTCACCTCGGCGAGGCCGGGATCGTTGCCGAAACGTGCCTGCTGGGCGGTGTGCTCCGCGACGAACTCGGCCGCGCCCTCGTCCACCACCGTCACCTGCAACCGCGCCGCCGTCCTGTCCACCCGCAGCACCCGGCGCTGACGTTCCGCACGAGCCAACTCGGCCAGTACCGCGGCGGCCAGGTCACCCCGTCCGGCCAGCACCAGTCGTTCCGCCTGCACCCGGTCGAGCCGGGCCACCAGCGCCCGCGCGGTCTGTTCCGTGGCCGACAGCGCGTCGGCCAGCCACGTCCGGTCGGTCCCGGTGACGGTGCGGCGCCAGTTCTCGGCGGCCCAGGGGTCGTCGATCCGCAGCTGCACCCGGCTGACCAGCGCCGGGTTCGGCTCGGCGCCGTCCAGCACCTTGGCGATCTGGGCGAAGGTGCTGAGCGCCTCCGGCACCCGCTCCTCGATGATCTGCACGGTCTCGACGGCGATCCGGCCGCGCCGGGTGAGCAGGCTGCGCAGCAGATCGGCATCCACGCCCTCGGCGGCCACGACGCGACCACCCATGGACCGGACCGTCGCGGCGAACGCCTCGTCGCCGGTGTGATCGACCACCAGCAGGGCGGTGGACGGCGACCGGTCGGCGGCGACGGCCCGGACCATCGCCGCGGCCTGCTCGGAGGCACCGAGGACGACGATCGCCCGGTCCGCGCGGGCCGCCAGCCAACGGTCGAGCTGTCGCCGCAACATGGCGGCCACCACCCCGAGCACGCTGGCCAGCGCACCCCACAGCGCGCACAGCCGAGCCAGGTGGTGGGCCAGCGGCGGCTGGACGGGGCAGCCGGGGGCCGACCCCCACGGGTCGGCGCCGTTCCCGGACAACACCCAGATCAGCTGATCGAAGAAGGGTGGGCCGTCGGTGCTGCAATGCAGATAGGAGACCAGGCCGAGCAGCACCGCGGCCACGGCGAAGGCCGAGACCGAGATCACGCCGACGACCCGCCCCGCGGCGTTGCGGGACCGTCCGTACAGTGCCGCGGCGGCGACGATCGACCCCAGGAAGACCGCGGGAACGAACGGCTGCCGGGGATCGGTGAGCCACAGGTACCACTGCGGGCCATCGAGCCCGAGGGCGCGCAGTGCGGTCAGCAGGGCGAGCCCGCCCGCCAGCACTGCGAACGGCGCCCAGCTCCAGCGTGGGATCGGACGCCGGCCGTGGACCGGCGCGGCGAACAGCCTGCGCCGCCGCCGGCTCGAGATCAGCCCGCTCATCGCGCCCAGAGCATAGTGGACGCCGCTACGGGGTGGGCGATGCCGAGGGACTCGTCCGTTCGGTCTGCGACTCACGCGGCGAAGGCGTCGACTCCTCCTTCTCGGACGGCGTCGGGCTGGGCTCCTGCGGCTTGGCCGAGGCTGTCGGCTTCGGATCCTTGGGCGCCTTGCTCTCTTTCGGTGCGGCCGACGGCGTTGAGCTGTTCGACGGGGTCGGCTTCGGCGGGTCCGGGGTGGGAGTCTCGCTCGGTTCCGGATCGGACGGCGACGGCGACGGCGTCGGCGGCGTGCTGGACGGCCCGGGCGACGGGCGCACCGACGGCGAGGTCGGCGTGGGAGTCGGCTTGGGCGAGCGCGTCGGGCTGGTGCTCGGCTTGGGGCTCGTGCTCGGCTTCGGGCTCGCACTGGGCTTCGGGCTGGCGCTGGCCGAGGGCGACGGGCTGGGCGGCGTGGTCGGACCCAGGTCCTTGATCGGGCCGTCCGGACGTGGCGACTTCTTGCCGGTCAGATACGGCGCCGGATCGACGTAGACGCCGTTCTCCTTGATCTCGAAATGCAGGTGGCAGCCGGTCGACAACCCGGTCGTCCCGGACAGCGCGATGCCCTGACCGGTGTCGACCCGATCACCGACCCGCACCCCGATCCGGGACAGGTGGGCGTACTTGCTGATCACGTGCTTGCCCTTGTAGCGGCCGTGGTCGACGACCACCAGGTTGCCGTAGCCGCCGTTGCGGCCCGCCTCGATCACCCGGCCGCGGTAGGCCGCGACGACCACGGTGCCGCAGGCAGCGTGCATATCGGCACCGTTGTGCATGCGCCAGTAGTGCAGGATCGGGTGGAACCGCTGCCCGAACGCACCCGTGATCGCGCCGGGCACCGGCGAGACGAAGGCGCTGCCGTTGGTGGCGACCAGCGTGGCCGGCGGCGGCGCGGGCAGGCTGTCGTCATGGTCGACCCCGTCCTGGCTCGACTGCCCGTCGGGCGGCAGCGTCGGCAGCCCGTTGGCGAACGGCGACGCGGTGGCGCTCGGAGTGGGAGTCGGTGTGCTCGTGGCGGTCGGGCTCGGTGCGGCCGGGCTCGGCGTGGTCACCGGAGCCGTCCGGGGTACCGCGGACGTCACGGTCGACCTGCTCAGCGCCGGAATCAGCAGCACCGCGATCCCGATCGCCGCGGCGTTCAACAGATAGGCCCGCAAGGGCAGTCCCCCGCGCATGGTGCGACGCGGTCGTCGATGGTGTGGTGCCGGTGTTGTCTCGTCGGCTCGACGCGCCGCTCGGGCATCGTCGCGCGCGGTGTCTTCTGGTGGCGTGGTCATGTTCCCCCCAACTTTCCTCGCTACCAATCCGCGGAGCTTAACAAGGAAGTCAGACAGACGTGCCGATCAGATACCCTCTCTGAATTTTTCTCACAACCTCTTAGATCTTTTCCCAGGTATGGACGGGGGTATTGGTGTGCATGCGTTCCGCGTAGGCGGCCACCATTAGACGCAATGCCTCCACCCGGGGAATTCCCGATGCCTCCAATGCACGGACGGCTTCCACCTGCCATTGCGCACCATTGATGCCGGTCTTGCAGCGGCCCTCCACCACGCCGAGCAGGCGGTCGCGGATCTGCGGGTCGACGCCCCAGGCGTCCAGCCCCTGGTGCGCCAGCGGCAGCAGATGTCGCAGGATCAGCTCCGAGGCGGGCATCTCCCCCACCCCGGGCCAGAACAGGTCGGCGTCGATGCCGTGCCGCGCGCCCTGGACGAAGTTCGCCTCCGCCGTCGAGAACGCCATCCGTGACCACACCGGACGATCCTCGGCGGCCAGCGTCCGCAGGGTGCCGTAGTAGAAGGCCGCGTTGGCCAGCGTGTCGACGATCGTCGGCCCGGCAGGCAGCACCCGGTTCTCCAGCCGCAGATGCGGCGTCCCGCCGGCCACGTCGTAGATCGGTCGGTTCCAGCGGTAGATGGTTCCGTTGTGCAGCCGCATCTCGGACAACTGCGGCACGCCGCCGGCATCGAACACGGCCTGGGGGTCCTCCGGATCCAGCTCGGGCAGCAGCGCCGGGAACCAGCGCGCGTTCTCTTCGAACAGGTCGAAGATTGAGGTGATCCAACGCTCGCCGAACCAGACCCGGGGCCGCACCCCCTGATTGGCGTATTCGATCGGACGCGTATCGGTGGCCTGTTCGAACAACACGATGCGGGTTTCGGCCCATAACTGCCGGCCCATCAGGAAAGGCGAATTGGCGGCCAGTGCCAACTGCGGACCACTCAGCACCTGGGCGGCATTCCAGTTGTCGGCGAATTCCTCGGGGCGCACCTGCAGATGCAATTGCATCGAGGTGCAGGCCGACTCGGGCGCGACGGAATCGATGTAGCGAACCAGGGTTTCGCCGCCCGGACCTTCGATGTCGATGTTGATGTCCTCGCCGCGTGCGGCCAGCACCGCGTCGTTGATCGCGGCATACCGGATGTTCTCGCTCATCCAGTCGCCCTCGAAGGTCTCCGGCATCACCGTCGGCAGGATGCCGGTCATCAGGATGTGCGTACCCAGCGCCGCCGACCGCCGTTCGGCCTCGTTCATCGACGTCCGCAACGATTCCTCGAGGCGGGCCAGTTCGTCACCGGCCAACCGCCCCGGGGGCACGTTGAATTCGATGTTGAACCGGCCGAGTTCGGTCTGGTACTCGGGGTCGGCGATCGCGGCCAGCACATCGGCGTTGTCCATCTTCGGCCGGTAATCGGCGCCGATCAGGTTGAGTTCGATCTCCATGCCGGTCATCGGCTCGTCGAAGTCGAAACTGTCCGCGGCCAGCATCTGTTCGAACACGTCCAGGCAGTGCTGCACCTTCTCGCGGTACCGCTGTCGTTGTTCCCTGGTGTACGTCCTGGCTTCGATGTCCCGGCCCATGGCCGGGAGTATGGCCCACCTCGGACGCCGGGCGCATCAATTGCGGCCATCCAGCGAACCCAGCACGGAATCGGCATTCAGTTCACTGGCCTATGTTCAATCAGTTGAACGAACGCTAGGGTTTCGGCCATGTCTCCCGTTCGTGGTGGAACCGATGTCACCCCGCCCGGTGCCGCGCCCGCGGTGAGCCGGGCCGTCGCCGTCCTGGACGCGATCGCCGCGAGCGAGTCCGGCAGCATGACCCTGTCCGACCTCAGCCGCGATCTGGGCGTTCCCAAGTCGTCCACCAGCACGATCTGCACCGCACTGGAGCTCGGCGGGCTGATCCGCCGTGACGACCTGGGCTACTCGCTGGGCCGCAAACTGGTCGAACTGGGCGGCTCGTACCTCTCCCGCCTCGACCAGGTGAGCGAGTTCCATCGCGCCTGCCTGGAGTCGGACGTCCTGCGCGGCGAGACCCTGCGGCTGTCCACCGCCGCCGGCATCGACACGCTGTGCCTGGCCCGCTACGAGGGCCACCCGGCGATCCGACTCACCACGAACATCGGCGACCGGCTGCCGGCGTCGTCCTGCGCCCAGGGCAAGGCACTGCTGGCCAGGTTGGACGACTCGGAGATAGAGCGGCTCTACTACGGCATCGACGAGCTACCGCGGCTCACCGGCCGGTCCCGGCGCACCGTCCCCAGGCTGCTCAAGGACATTCGCCTGGCCCGCGCTCGCGGCTATGCCATCGACGACGAGGAATCGGCCGACAGCGTGGTCGGCGTCGCCGTCGTCGTCCCCACCCGCGGCGTCCGAGCCCCGATCCTGGCGATCAGTGTGACCAAGCACAAGTCCGAGTGGAGCGACGACGTCCGCGACACCATGGTCGCTGAACTCAAGCGGGTGGCCACCCTGCTCGGCAACCCGATGGCCACCGGCTGAGTGGTACGCGGGGACGGTTCTTTTCGTCCCACGCCCGACACCAAAGCGGTACGAAAAGAACCGTCCCTCCGTACCGGACAACCCGCCGATCGGGCTTGCCGGCCCTTTCCCTTCTCATGCCCTCGTGGGCGACAGCTGGAACCAACTTCGTTCGATCTATTGACCATCGTTCGGCCTATAGGGCAGACTTAGGGTACTTGCATCGAGAACAAAGGAGCTCTCATGTCCGAGCAATACGCCTCTCCACCCGCCGAAGAGCAGGACATCGTCGATCCGGTCCAACTCCGTCGGGCCACCCTCGCCTCGTCCGTCGGCTCCGCCCTGGAGTACTACGACTTCTACATCTACGGCCTCGCCAGCGCACTGATTTTCGGCGAACTGTTCTTCAAGCCGCTCGGCCCCGCCGGCGCCACCATCGCCGCACTGGGCACCTACGCGGTGGGCTTCGCGGCCCGCCCGATCGGCGGCCTGGTGTTCGGCGCCATGGGCGACAAGATCGGGCGCAAGGTCGTCCTGATCATCACCATCGCCCTGATGGGCGGCTCGTCAATGCTGATCGGCATGCTGCCGACGTACGACTCCGTCGGCATCTGGGGCGCCATCCTGCTGGTCGCGCTGCGGATCGCCCAGGGCCTCGGCGCCGGCGCCGAACAGGCCGGTGCCACCGTGCTGATCTCGGAGTTCGCACCACGCAAACGCCGCGGCTTCTTCGCCGCGCTGCCCTTCGTCGGCATCCAGGTCGGCACCCTGCTCGGTGCCGGCACCTTCGCACTGCTGGCACTGGCCAGCCGCGACGTTCTGTTCGGCTGGCTGTGGCGAGTGCCCTTCCTGCTCGGCGCGGTACTGATCATCGTCGCCGTCGTGATCCGGATGCGACTCAAGGAATCCCCCGCCTTCGAGGCACTCGAAGAGGCCGAAGCCAAGCAGGGCGAACACGTGAAGCAGACCGTTGGCCAGGCCATCTCCACCTCACGACGCAACATCCTGATCGGCATCGGGCTGCGGATGGGTGAGAACGGCAACTCCTCGATCTACTCCGCACTGCTGCTCGCCTACGTGGCCAGCCTGCCCGCCTACAAGGGCCAGGCGCTGCTCAGCACCTGGGGCGCGGTCGTCGCAGCACTGATCTCCATCTTCACCGTCGTGTTCTTCGGTGCCCTCTCCGACCGGGTCGGTCGCGTTCAGGTCTACCGCTGGGGTGCGTTCTTCAGCACCGTGTTCGCCTTCCCGGCCTTCTGGCTGCTCACGCTGGGTCACATCTGGCTGGTCCTGGTGGTGATGGGCGTCGGCATCGGCATCGGCGTCCAGGCGATGCTCGGCCCGCAGTGCGCGCTGCTGCCGGAACTCTTCGGGAACCAGCACCGGTTCACCGGCGTGGCGACGGCGCGCGAGTTCTCCGCGGTGCTCGCCGGCGGCATCGCCCCGCTGGTCGGCGCTTCGCTGCTGGCCGTGACCGGCAACGCCTGGTGGGTCGTCGCCATCTACTCGGCACTGCTGTCGCTGATCTCGTTCCTCACCACCTTCGTCACCCCCGAGACCATGGGTCGTAGTCTGACGGATCTCAACGACGCCGGACAGGAGACAGTGCATGCCTGATCAGGACAAGGTGCGGGTGGTCGTCGCCACCCCCCTCGCCCCCGAACTGTGCGACCGTGTCACGGCCGTCGACCCTCGGGTCGAGGTCGTGGTCGACCAGGAGTTGTTGCCGCCCATGCGGCACCCGGCTGACTTCGCCGGCGACCCCTCGTTCAGCCGGACGCCCGAGCAGCAGGCCCGCTTCGACGAGTTGGTCGACTCGGCCGAGGTGCTCTACGGCATCCCGGACGTTCAGCCACCGGCGCTGGCCCGCACGGTCGCCGCCAACCCGAAGCTGCGCTGGGTGATGACCATGGCCGCCGGCGGCGGCGGTCAGGTGGTTGCCGCCGGTCTGCCCGACGAGGCGTTGCAGCGGATCGTGTTCACCACGTCGGCCGGCGCGCACGGCATTCCGCTGGCCGAGTGGGCGATCTTCGGCCTGGTCTGCGGCTGCAAGGAGCTGCCCCGGCTGCAGCGCCAGCAGCGGGCTCACGAGTGGCCCAACCGGGTGGTCGGACGTCCGCTCGAGGGCAGCAGCGTGCTGATCGCCGGTCTGGGCGGCATCGGCCAGCAGGTCGCCAAGCGCTGCAAGGCGCTCGGAATGACCACACTCGGCGTCAAGCGTCGGGTCAGCGAGGTCGAGAACGTCGACGAGGTTCATCCGCTGGACGACCTGGCGAGCATCGTCAGCCGGGCTGATCACATCGTGCTCACCCTGCCCGGCACCGCGCAGACCGAGAAGCTGGTCAACGCACAGTTGCTGTCCCTGGCCAAACCCGGCGTGACGATCGTCAACGTCGGACGTGGCACCGTCATCGACGAGGAGGCCCTGGTCGACGCGTTGCGCTCGGGCCAGGTCGGTTTCGCCGCCCTGGACGTGTTCGCGGTCGAGCCGCTGCCCGCCGACTCGCCGCTGTGGGATCTCGACAACGTGCTGGTCAGCCCGCATTCGGGCGGCCTGGACAGCCGCGAGGACGAGCGGATCTGCGAGATCTTCTGCGACAACCTGCGCGCCTACCTGGCCGGCCGGCCGCTGGCCAACGTGGTGGATCCGGCACTGGGTTACTGAGCACTGACGTGGAGCTTTTCGTCAGCGCCAATGACGCCAAGCTGGTCCGTGACGCCGGCCGGGACGTGTTCCCGGCCGGCGTCGGCTCCGACACCCTCAGCCTGATCGACCTGGACGCCGAACCGTCCGCCGTGCTGGCCACGGTCGACGTCCGGACCTCGATCGTCGGTCCACCCCAGGCCGTCGCACTCTCCCCGGACGCCCGCTGGGCCGCGGTGGCGGCTCCGACCTCGTACGATCGCGACGCTCAGGCGCTGGTCTTCCACGAGATCCTGCAGGTCGTTCGGCTGGGTGAGGCCGACCCGGCGGTCGAGGTCATCGAACTCGGCAGCCACCCACAGGCGGTGGCCTTCACCCCGGACGGTGGCCGGCTGCTGGTGACGACGGTGAGCGGTGAGGTGATCGTGTTCGCGGTCACCGGCGAGCGGGTCGAACAGCGTCAGAGCGTCGCGGTGTCGTCCGGACGACTGGCCGGCATCGGCGTCCAACCCGACGGCAGCGCGGCGATCGTGTCGCTGCGGGACGAGCAGGGTGCGGTCGTCCTCGACCTCACCGGAGCCGACGTCACCGTGCGTCCGGAACGGCTGGCCACCGGGGTCAGTCCCTACGTGGTCGACACCGACGCCGCCGGCCGGTGGGCCGTGATCGGCAACGTCGGCTGGGGAGGCAAGGCACGTCAAGGCGGCCAGAGCGTGGCCGATGTCGACCTGGTCACCCTGGTGGACACGACTCAGGTTCCCTTCCGATCCGTCGATCATGCGGCGGTGCCGTCCATTCCCGAAGGCGTCGCCATCTCGCCTGACGGTCGTTGGGTGGTCGCGCTGTGCATGGCCGGCAGCCAGATCGGACGCGACCGGCCCGGCCACAGCGACACCGGACGCCTGGTCCTGTTCGCCAACGACAACGGACGCCTGCGCCGGGTCGACGAACTGCCCACCGGTGCCGCAGCCCAGGGCGTGGTGTTCAGCCGCGATTCGCGGCGGATCGTCGCCCAGCTGTATGCGGATCGCTGTCTGGCCGTCTACCGGATCGACGCCGACGCCCTGATCGACACCGGCGTCCGCATCGACGTGCCCGGTGGTCCCGCCTCTCTGCGCCGCAACTGATCCACATCATCAGGGCGCACGTCCCCGCGAACACCTAACGTCATCCCGGCGAACGCCGGGATCTCCTCCGTCGCGGGCATCCATGGAGATCCCGGATCAAGTCGGGGATGACGAGCCCCTTTGGTAGAGCAAGGTTCTGCACTGACCCTTTGGGGTGGGCCGCACTCGACGCGCAATAGGTCTAGGGTGATCGGCCGTGGGCGAAGTCATCTCGGTCTCAATGCTGGTGGTGGTACTCGGCTTCGCCGTCATCCGGCCGCGCGGGTTGCCTGAGGCGGTGGCGGCTGTCCCCGCCGCCCTGATCGTGCTGCTGACCGGCGCGCTCGGCTGGGACAAGGCCTGGGGCGAGATCGCGCACCTGTTCCCGGTGGTGGCCTTCCTGGCCGCCGTGCTGGTGATCAGTGAGTTGTGCGACGCGGACGGCCTGTTCCGCTACGCCGGCGCCCTGATGGCCGCGAAGAGTCGCGGCGACGCCCAGCGCCTGCTGGTCTTCGTCTTCATCCTGGCCGCCGTCGTCACCGCGGTGCTGTCGCTGGACGCCACCGTCGTGCTGCTCACCCCGGTCGTCTTCGCCACGGCGTCCCGGATGGGGGTGCGACCCAAGCCGCACGCCTACGCCTGCACTCATCTGGCCAACGCCGGCTCGCTGCTGCTGCCGGTGTCGAATCTGACCAACCTGCTGGCCATGTCGGCCGCCGGGCTCACCTTCGTCTCCTTCGCGGGGCTGATGGCGCTGCCCTGGCTGGCCGTTCTGGTCGTCGAGTACCTGGCCTTCCGGCAGTTCTTCGCCTCCGACCTGTCCATCCCGGCGACCGACCCCGAACCGCCCGAGGTGCCACCGCTGCCGCGCTTCTCGGCGATCGTGCTGGCGCTCACCCTGGTCGGCTTCGTGGTCGCCTCCCTGTTCCAGATCGAGGCCGCCTGGGTCGCCCTGGCCGGCGCCCTGGTGCTCCTCGTCCGGGCGCTGAAGCTCAAGCAGGTGACCGCCAAGGACATCCCGGGCTTCATCAACCTGGGCTTCCTCGGCTTCGTGCTCTCGCTGGGCATCGTCGTGACCGCCGTCGTCGAGGGTGGTCTGGGTGCCGCGATCGGCCAGATCGTGCCGTCCGGGCAGACCCTCGTGGCCCTGTTCCTTTGGGCCGGACTCGCCGCGCTGCTGGCGAACCTGGTCAACAACCTGCCGGCCGTGCTGGTGCTGCTGCCGTTCGCCGCCCAATCGGGGTCCGGTGCGGTGCTCGCAGTGCTGATCGGCGTCAACGTCGGCCCCAACCTGACTTACGTCGGGTCGCTGGCGACGCTGCTGTGGCGCCGCATCGTGCAGGCCCACGATCACGAGACGCCGATCCAGGAGTTCACCCTGCTCGGCCTGCTCGCCACCCCGATCGCCATAGTCGTCGGTGTGCTGGCATTGTGGATTTCACTCACCATCGGAGGTGTGGCATGAAAATCGTGATCTGGGTCCGGGAAGGAACCTGGCCGGCCTGTGTGGACGCGGCCCGCGAGCTGGCCGGTTCCGAGTCCGCGGAGGTCACCCTGATCTGCGTCCGGGAAAGCTCGCCGGGCGGTCCGCCGGATCCGGGCTTCGGCTCGCTGATGGGACGCGGCCGCCGGCGGAAGGCCACCGAGGAGATCGATCAGCTCAGCCAGGACGCCGCCGAAACCATGCTGCGCCGCGCCCAGGAGCGGCTCGGTCAGGAGGCCACCGCGCGGCTGGAGACCGGCTTCCCCGAGCGTGTCGTCACCGCGGCCGCAGATGGTGCCGACTATCTGATCCTGGGACGCGACGGCGATCGCCGCCGGCTGGGTCCGCAGAGCCTCGGCAAGCACACCCGTTTCGTGGTCGACCACGCCCCCTGCCGAGTACTCCTCATCTGGCCGGACAGGGTCCCCGATCTCGGCTCGATCCCTCCCCCGCCGCCCGACCGCTGACCCGAGCCCGGACAACCGACGTCTTCAGCTACCCGTCACGACGTCGGCGCTTGGCGTGCGCCCACAAACCCCTCCATCGTCATCCCGGACTTGATCCGGGATCTCTCTCGCCTGAGATCCCGGGTTGCTCGCGGATCCGGCGCCATCCCGTCCACGACTTCCTTGCCGAGTTGCTGACGGACACCGAGCCCCGGTGCTACTGTGCTGACGGAGCGGAAGCTCCTACCAAAAAGGGTTGCTACCCGATCGGGGCAAGACCTGAGTCGCATCGAGCGGTGCAACTCGGGTCGTTTTTTGTTTCCGGTCCAGACTTCCCCAACTAGCTAGTAGACAGGAACCGACAATGGCGTCCACTACAGCCGAGCAGATCGTCGAAAAGGTCGGCGGTCCCGGCAACATCACAAGTCTCACCCACTGTGCGACACGGCTTCGCTTCGAACTGAAGGACGCCAGCGTCGTCGATCAGAAATCGCTCGAAGCCATCCAGGGCGTCCTGGGCGCGGTACCGCAGAGCGGCGACCGCTATCAGGTCATCATCGGCGGCGCGGTCGCGTCGGTCTATGCCGACATCACCAACCTGCCCTCGATGAAGGGCGGCGCCAAGCCGGCTGCGGCCAGCGACGCCGACATCAAGGCCGCCGAACGAGCCAAGGCCCGCGGCAAGGTCGCCTGGCTCGACGCCTTCTTCGAGTACCTCTCCAACTCGTTCCGCCCGCTGCTCGGCGTGCTGCTCGGTTCGTCGCTGATCATCGCGATCGCCGCCGTCCTGGACGCGCTGCACATCGTCCCGTTCCAGGGCGCCGACCGGCTGACGGACGCGGGCGCGACCTGGGTGTTCTGGGACACTATGTGGCGCTCGGTGCTGTACTTCCTGCCGATCATGGTCGCCTACAACGCCGCAAAGGCGCTCAAGATCGACCCGTGGATCGGTGGCGCCGTCATGGCCGCCATGTTCACTCCCGACTTCTTGTCGCTCAAGAACGCGGCCGACACCGTCTGCACCACCAACCCGACGCTGGGAACCGACCAGTGCGTCGCGCAGATCTTCGGCCTCCCGATGCAGCTCAACGACTACGGCGGCCAGGTGTTCGTGCCGCTGATCATGGTCGCGGTGCTGGCCCAGCTCCACAAGCTGCTGCAGAAGATCTTCCCCGAGAACGTGCAGATGGTCTTCGTGCCGTTCTTCTGCCTGCTGATCATGGTCCCGATCACCGGCTTCCTCATCGGCCCGATCAGCATCTGGCTGGGCAGCGGCCTGGGTGCCGGACTCGCCTGGCTGAACAACACGGTGCCGCTGCTGTTCGCCGTTCTGATCCCGATGATCTACCCGTTCCTGGTGCCGCTCGGCCTGCACTGGCCGCTCAACGCGCTCATGCTCGCCAACATCAGCACCCTCGGCTACGACTTCATCCAGGGCCCGATGGGCACCTGGAACTTCGCCTGCTTCGGCGCCACCGCCGGTGTTCTGGTGGTTGCCAGCCGGGCCAAGGACATGGAGGTACGGCAGACCGCGATCGGCGCATTGGCCGCCGGCTTGTTGGGTGGCATCTCGGAGCCGTCCCTGTACGGCATCCACCTGCGCTACAAGCGGATCTACCCGCGCATGCTGATCGGCTGTGCGGTCGGCGGTGTGACGATCGGCATCCTCGGCTGGATGTTCGGTCCGGTGAAGGCCTCCACCTTCGCGTTCACCTCGCTGCTCACCATCCCGGTGTTCAGCCCGATGTGGATCTACACCATCGCCATCGTGGCGGCCTTCGTGGTGGCGATGATGCTGGTCATCATCAGCGACTACCGCACCCCGG
>NZ_JASGEN010000014.1:0-17596 GCF_047606365.1 Micropruina sp.
CTCGTATAAAGCGCGCGAGCCCCCTGCCAGGGACTGAAAAACAAAAGCAGAAGTAGGGCGAGCCAGCGCACGGGCGGGACGGGGTGCAGCCCACTCCGCGGAACCCAAACCCGACCACAGAGACCCGACCACAGGAAACAAGGGCCTCGACAAGCTCGACCAACGGTGACCAAGAGAACCGTCCCCGGTGACCAAGAGAACCGTCCCCGGTGACCGAAAGAACCGTCCCCGGTCACCGGGTGGTGACGACTACTGCCCGCCCTCCTGGTCGAGCAGCTTCTGCAACTCGGCGTCCAGCTCATCGGGGACCACCTGGTGGCCGTGTTCGGCGTAACCCAGCGGATCGTCGAGGTCGGCCGAGGTGGGGATCAGGTCGGGGTGATGCCAGGCCGCGTCGCGTGCCTCGGCGCCCCGGGTGGCCCGGACGGCTGCCCACAGGTTCGCTGCGTCCCGGGTGCGGCGGGGCCGCAACTCCAGGCCGACAAGGCTCTTCAGGGCGCTCTCCGCGGGTCCGCCGGCAGCTCTGCGGCGCCGGACGATCTCGGTCAGCGCCTGCCCGTTGGGCATCCAGCGGGTCATGGTGTGGCCGACCACCTCGTCCACCCAGCCCTCGACCAGGGCCAGCAGTGTCTCCAACCGCTCCAGCACCTCGGCCTGCTCGGGCGTCACCGCCGGCTCGAACAGCTTGCCGGCCAGTGCCTGCCCGGCGCGTTCCAGGTCGTCGGCACTCATCGCCGCGCTCAGTTGCTGCTCGATGGCCTGCTCGAGCGCGGAGGTGTCGATGGTGATGTCGCGGGCGTAGTGCTCGACCAGGGCATGCAACTGCGGGCCGAGCCAGCCGACCGCGGCGAACAACCGCTGCCGCGCCGACTCGCGCAGTGCCAGGAACAGCAGCACGTCCGACGGCGTCACCGATTCGAGTTCGGCACCGAACGCCTCGATGTTGCTGGGCAGCAGCGCGACCTGCGGATGGGTGCCCAGCGGCAGGCCGATGTCGCTGACGCTCAGCACCTCGGCGGACAGCCGGCCCACCGATTGCCCGACCTGGGCGGCGAACATGCCGGACGCCGCCGCGCGGACCATCGGCTTCATGAACTCCTCACCCGGCCCGGCCTCGCGCGACATCAACGCGCCCATCGCCGCGGACAGGCTCGTGACGATCGGGTTGCCGAGCTTCCGCCAGGTCTCGAAGGTGCCCTCCACCCAGTCGGCGCGGCTCCAGGCCACCGCGGGCGCGCTGAGCCGCGGGAAGCTGATCGCCTCGTCCAGCCACAGGTCGGCCAGGCCGACGGCGTCGCGGACCTGTCCGGCCTGGGCCGCGGACGGGGTCTGATCGGCACCCAGCGATGCGGTCACCCGGCGGGCGATGTCCTTGGTGAAGGTCCAGTTCATCCCGCTGTTGGCGTCGGTCGGACCGAATCCGGCCATCTGGGTCTGGAACTGCGCCATCACCCCCTGCAGACGCTGGGTGAGTGCGGCCATGTCGAACTCGCCGTCCGGGCCCGGGGTGATGCCGAACTGGGCGAGGAACTGGGCCAGCGGGTTCTCCTCGGGCGGCTGGTCGCCGGCGGGGAGGTCCGGATCGTTGGCCATGGGTGGGCTCCTGTGGTCGAGGGACTGGTTCGCCGGACCACCGGCCCGGCGCGGTACCACCCCATTGTCCCGCACCCGGCAAGGAGTCGGCACCGGGCGCCTGGCACGAGTCCGGTAGGGTCATCGGGTGACCAAGCAGACCTGGACGGCCGCCGTCTCGGCACTGCTGTTCGTGGCCTTGGCCGCCGTCGTCTCGCTCACCCCGGTGCCGTTCGTCAGCTGGTCGCCGGGTACCACGGTGAACCTGTTCGAACCGGTCGACGGCCAGGCCCGCGTCGAGGTGGAGGGCATTCCGACCCATCCGACCACCGGCGAACTGCGCCTCACCACCGTCTCGGTGACCCGCGCCGACAGCCAGCTGACGTTGCCCGAGGCGCTGCTGTCGTACTGGCTCTCGGCGCGCGAGGTGCTGCCGCGTGACGCGGTGTACCCGGCGGGCGCCAGCGTCGACGAGATCCGCGCCCGCGAGGTGCAGATGATGGACAACTCGCAGTCGTCGGCGGTCGCGGCGGCACTCCGCGCGGCCGGTCAGCAGGTCCGCGAGTACCCGATGGTGGTGGGCGTGTCGAACGGCAGCCCCGCCGACGGCAGGCTCAAGCCGGGCGATTTCATCCTGCAGGTCAACGACAAGGACGTCAGCACCACCGACGATGTGAGGGCCGCGATCAACAAGGTGGCCGTGGGTGAGGCGATCCTGTTCAAGATCCTGCGCGACCGCCAGGAACTCACCCAGACGATCATCACCGCCGCCTCGAACGCGAACCCGGCGCAGCCCGTGGTCGGGATCAACCTGACCATCGGCTACTCCTACGAGCCCCGGGTGACGTTCCGGATCAGCCCCGATATCGGCGGGCCCAGCGCCGGCCTGATCTTCGCTCTCGCGATCTACGACATGGTCACCTCCGGCGACCTGATCGCCGACCGGTCGATCGCCGGAACGGGCACCATCACCGGCGACGGCAAGGTCGGCGCGATCGGCGGCATCCAGGAGAAGATCGCCGGCGCCGAGGCCGCCGGGGCCACCATCTTCCTGGTGCCCGCCGAGAACTGCGCCGACGTGCAGGGGGTTTCCACCGCGGTCCGGCTGGTCCGGGTGGCCACCCTCACCGATGCCATCGCGAGTCTGCAGGAACTGAAGGATCCGGCGAAGGCCGGCAGCGTGAGGGGTTGCGTGTGACGTCCGATGCTCTGATCGCCGCACTGATGGAGATCGAACGGCACGTCGGGGGAGTCGGCTGGGACCAGCCCGCCCGGCTGTTCGCCCTGGTGCCCACCGCCGACCTGGTCTCGGCCGAACCGCAGCTCGCCGAGCACCTGACCGGCGGCCTCGACCCCCAGCCGGGCCACCTGTCCGCGATCGAGCAGGACGGCTTCGCCGGCGGTGCCGACCTGGGCGAGGCGCTGGCCAGGATCGCCTGGCCGGACACCGTCGCCGGCGTCGCGCTCAGCCTGGAGCGGTTCTTCCTGCCCGGTGCTGCGGACGCCGGCCTGGGTGAGGGCGCTGCGGCGTCCGAACAGGTCCGGAGCAACCCCGAACGCCAGGAGATCCGGGTCGTCGTCGGGGCGACCAGGGCCGGCGATTCCTACGGCGTGGCCCGGATCCGCAGCCATCCCGACGAGTTGTTGTCGAGCACTGATCTGGTTCCCGGGCTGGCCGCCGCGCTGGCACGTACATTGGACTGACACCGAACAAGGAGACCCCGCGTGAGCCTGCCTGCAAGTGTCCACCGACGATCGCCGCTGTTGTTGACCTTCGGCATTGCTGCCGTGCTGGTCATCCTGTTCGCGGTCTTCACCCAGGTGTGGACCGACAAGCTCTGGTTCGACTCAATCGACTTCGGGGTGGTGTTCTCCACCCAACTGTGGACCCGGACGGCTCTGTTCCTCGGCGTCGGGCTGCTGATGGCCGTGCTGGTCGGCGGCAATATGTGGCTCGCCATCCGGCTCGCCCCGCCGCCCCGGCAGCGCGGTGAGAGCGCAGTGCTGGACGCCTACCGCAAGCTGCTCGAGCACAACGCCAAATTCGCCGTCGCCATCCCCGCGCTCGCACTCGGTGTGCTGGCCGGCATGTCGGCGGTCACCGAAACCCTTCCGGTGCTGAGCTGGATCAACGCGGTCCCGTTCGGCCAGGTCGACCCGGTGTTCGGCCTCGACTACAAGTTCTACGTCTTCGAACTGCCGATCTGGCAGGCCTTCCTGTCGTTCCTGCTGACTGCGGTCGCGTTCAGCCTGATCGGCGCCGTGGTGGTGCACTTCACCACCGGTGGGCTGCGCGCGGTGCGTGCCACCGGCCGTCCGCAACTCAGCCAGGCGGCCCGGGTGCATCTGTCGGTGCTGGCCGGTGTGCTGCTGGTGCTGTACGGCCTGCAGAGCCTGCTCGATCGGTACGCGATGCTGCTCACCCAGGGCACCCTGTTCACCGGCATCCACTACACCGACGACCACGCCCGGCTGGGTGCCAAGCTGGTGATGGCGGTGATCTCGTTCCTGGTGGCCGGCCTGTTCTTCATCAACCCGATCCTCAAGCGCGGCATCTACCCCGCCGCGGCGCTGGTGCTGATGGTGATCTCGGGGCTGATCCTCACCCTGATCTACCCGGCGATCGTGCAGTCCTTCGTGGTGGCGCCGAACCAGCCGGACAAAGAGAACCCGTACATGCGGCAGCACATCGACATGACGCGGCAGGCGTTCGGGATCGCCGACACCGAGATCACCTCCTATGACGCGGTCACCCAGGTGCGGGCCGGGCAGCTCAAGGCGGACGCCGAGGCGCTGCCGGGCATCCGGCTGATGGACCCGGCCGTGATTGGGCCGACCTTCGAACAGTTGCAGCAGGTGCGCGGCTACTACACGTTCCCCGAGGCCCTGGACGTCGACCGCTACATCATCGACGGCAAGGAGACCGATGTGGTGGTGGCCGCCCGCGAGATGAACCTCGGCGGACTGCCCGACCAGAACTGGAACAACATCCACACCGTCTACACCCACGGCTACGGCCTGGTGATCGCCTACGGCAACCGCCGGCAGAGCGACGGTCAGCCCGAGTGGATCGTCCGGGACATTCCGCCGCAGGGCAAGCTGCCCGACCACGAATCGCGGATCTACTTCGGTGAACAGTCCACCCAGTACGCGATCGTCGGACGCGAGCAGGGCCAGGAGCCGATCGAGCTCGACACCCCGAACGGCAAGTCGAACGTGTACTCCGGCAAGGGCGGCGTGCCGATCGGCGACGCCTTCACCCGTGCCCTCTACGCCGCCAAATTCATGGACTTCAACCTGCTGCTGACCGACCGGGTGAACAGCCAGTCGCGAATCCTGTACAACCGGACCCCGAAGGAGCGGGTGCAGGAGGTGGCGCCCTGGCTGACCCTCGACTCGAACATCTACCCGGCGGTCGTCGACGGCCGCACGGTGTGGATCGTGGACGGCTACACCACCTCGAGCAGCTACCCGAACAGCGAGCTGGTGAACCTGCGGAACTCGGCGGCCGACACCCAGTCGCGGGCCGTCGGCACCCAGGTGGACGCCAACATCAACTACATCCGCAACTCGGTGAAGGCCGTTGTGGACGCCTACGACGGCACGGTCGCGCTGTACGCCTGGGACGAGACCGACCCGATCCTGCAGGCGTATTCGCGGGCCTTCCCCGGCACAGTGCAGCCGAAGAGCGCGATCAGCCCCGACCTGCTCAGCCACCTGCGCTACCCGGAGGACCTGTTCAAGGTGCAGCGCGAGATCCTGGGCCGCTACCACATGACCGACCCGTACACCTGGTACGCGCAGTCGGATCTGTGGCAGGTCCCGAACGACCCGGTCAAGGCCAGCACCGATGCCAAGGAGCCGCCCTACTACTTGAGCATCAAGTGGCCCGAGGACAAGAGCCCGGTGTTCAGCCAGACCACCGTGTTCGTGCCGAAGAACCGCTCCAACCTGGCCAGCTACATGTCGGTGGTCGCCGAGGCGACCAGCCCCGACTACGGCAAGCTGCGGGTGCTGCGGATGTCCGACACCCATCAGATCGACGGCCCCGGCCAGACCTTCAACGCGATCAACACCGACCCGAAGGTGGCCGAGAAACTGCGACCGTTCCTCAACCAGGGTGCGGCCTCAGCCACCTACGGCAACCTGTTGACGTTGCCGATGGGCAACGGCCTGCTTTATGTGGCGCCGATCTACACGATGCGTCAGGGCAACACCGGCTCGTACCCGGCGCTGGCCTTCGTGGTCGTCCGGTTCGGTGCGCACGTGGGCATCGGCAACACCCTGCAGCAGGCGCTCGACGAGGTCTTCGAGGGCAGCGCGGGTGCCACCACCGGTGAGCAGCCGAGTGCCTCGCCCTCGCCGTCCGGCACGGGTAGCCCCTCGCCGCAGCCGTCCGGATCGGCGCAGCCGGCCGGGCCCGCCGCGATGGCCAAGCTCGACGAAGCGCAGAACGCCTTCGTGGCGGCCGACGCCGCACTCCGCAAGGGCGATCTGGCCACCTACCAGAGCAAGGTGAACGAGGCGAAGGCGGCACTCGCCGAGGCGCTCAAGCTGATGGGCCGCTGAACCGGTCGGTCACCTCTGTGGCTACCCGGTATAGCCCTCCCTAACTATCTCTGCCCTCCCACATGCGGGAGGGCAGAGATAGTTAGGGAGGGCTTTGTGGGGCAGGGGGGTTGGGGCGGACGGCGTCCGGACGGGGACGTGTCGGTCGGTAGGTTGGTGGGCCGCTCGACCGGAGGGACCAGATGAACCACACTGCGCAGGCGCCGTTGCGGGCGCTGTGGGAACGGCAGCGACGTTTCCGGCCACGCTTCATCTGGGCCGTCATCGCCTCCACGGTGAACAAGGTCGCCGACGTGTTCCCCGAACTGTTGATCGGTGCCGCGGTCGATGTGGTGGTGCGCGGCGACGCGTCCCTGGTCGGCACGCTGCTCGGCGTCGAATCGCGTCCGATGCAGTTGGTCTGGCTGGCTGTGATCAACGGCGTGGTCTGGGTGATCGAGTCGGCCTCGGAGTACATCGCCGACGTGCTGTGGCGTGGGCTGGCCCAAGGGGTCGAGCACGAACTGCGGGTCGAGGCCTACGACCATGTGCAGCACCTCGATGTGGCCTGGCACGAGGCCAGGCCGCAGGGCAGCACGCTCGCCACCCTCAACGACGACGTCAACCAACTGGAGCGCTTCCTCGACGTCGGCGCGCCGGCGTTGCTGCAGACCGCGCTGAACGTGCTGCTGGTCGGCGCGGTGTTCGCGGCGGCCTCGTGGCAGTTGTGGCTGCTGGCGTTCCTGCCGATCCCGGTGATCGTGGTCGGTTCGCTGCTGTTCCAGCGTCGGCTCGAGCCGCTCTACGACGGCGTCCGGGCCAAGGTCGCCGACCTGTCCGGGGTGCTGGCGGCGAACCTGGCCGGAATCACCACGATCAAGGCGTTCACCGCCGAGGATCGGGAACGACGCCGGGTCGAGGAGGTGTCCGCCGCCTACCGGCAGGCGAACCTGTCCGCCATCAAACAGTCGGCGGCGTTCGTCCCGCTGGTCCGGATGGCGATTCTGGCCGGCTTCACCTGCACCCTGCTGCTCGGCGGCTGGGCCACCCTGAACGGACAGCTTGAGATCGGCCTGTACTCGGTGCTGGTGTTCATGACCCAGCGGCTGCTCTGGCCGCTGACCGAAGTCGCCGAGGTGCTCGACCTGTACCAGCGCGGACGTGCCTCGACCAGCCGCATCCTGGCACTGCTCGACGTGCCGATCACCGTGCCCGCCGGACGCCGTTCGTTGCCGCAGCCGGTTCGTGGCCGGGTCGAGTTGCGCGGCGTCCGAGCCGGTTACGTCGACGGTCCGGACGTGCTGCGCGGCATCGACCTGGTGGTGCCGGCGGGGGAGACCCACGCCATCGTCGGGTCCACCGGCGCCGGCAAGTCATCGCTGCTGCGACTGGTGCTGCGCTTCGACGATCCGCGCGCCGGTGCGGTGCTGCTGGACGGCGCCGACATTCGTGATCTCGACTGGGACTCGCTGCGCGGATCGATGGGCTACGTCTCCCAGGACGTGTACCTGTTCTCGGGCAGCATCGCCGACAACATCGCCTACGGTAAGCCGGACGCCGGCCGCGACGAGATCCGGAGCGCGGCGGTGGCCGCGGCCGCCCTGGACTTCATCGACGCACTGCCCGACGGGCTGGACAGCTGGGTCGGTGAGCGGGGAATCACCTTGTCCGGCGGACAACGGCAGCGGCTGGCGCTGGCCCGCGCGTTGCTGCGCGACCCGGCCGTCCTGGTGTTGGACGAGGCGACCAGCGCGGTGGACAACGAGACCGAGGCGGCCATCCAGCGTTCGCTGCGCGACGCCACCCAGGACCGGACGGCGATCGTGGTCGCCCACCGGCTCTCCACCGTCCGGCACGCGCACCGGATCTGGGTGCTGGACGCCGGCCGCATCGTGGAGTCGGGTACCCATGACGAGCTGGTCGCGGCCGGCGGCAACTATGCCGCGCTGTGGGCGGTGCAGACCGGCGAGGCGGCCCGCACCGAGTAGGCCCCACTGTGGGTTGAGCTTGTCGAAACCCGCACTGTTGGTTGAGCTTCTCGAAACCCGGACCCTCATGAGCGCCGCATCATGCGAGGGGTCTCGACAAGCTCGACCAACGGAGGGCGGGCTGCTCGGGTGAGGTCTCGACAAGCTCGACCAACGGCGACAGGCGAGGCCGTCCGGGCGCTGAGAGGGCGTCGGACAGATCAGTAATCTGATGTAGGTTAGGCTTACCTAAGCAAAGGTTCCCATGACTCTGACTTCATCTGTGCTGACCCATGCCCTCCGCCGCCCGCAGCCGCCCGCGCAGCCGCGTCCGTGGGGGATGTGGGCTGCCCTGGTGCTGTCCGCGGCGACGCTGATCGGGCTGGCGGTTCCGGTCCTCGGCTGGGCCGCGGTGGCGTTCTGGGCGGTGGTGCCGGGGCTGCTGCTGGTGCGGGCGTTGCCATCCACCGGGCTGCCGGTGCTGGGCCTGGTGCCGGCGTTGAGCGCGTCCGTCACCGTTCTGCTCTCCACCGTGTCGCTGTGGGTGGGGCTGTGGCCGCCGAGGCTGGTCACCGCGATCGCCGCCGGGCTGGCGGCGGGCTATTCCGCCATGTCGCTGAGCCGTCCGTCCTGGCCGGCGGTCGCGTTGCCGTCCGGACGCTGGGCGCGGATCGCGCTGGGCATGGTCGCGGTGTCGCTGCTGCTCTGGCTGCTCTCGCTGCCCGGGATCGCCGGCAACCGCACCGGTGCCGCCTTCGGTCCGCTGGTCGCCACCCCCACCTTCGCGGTGTCGCTGCTGCTCGCCGTGCTGGCCTTCCTGGTCGCGCTGCGGTTGCGGCACGTCGGCCTGCTCTGGACGACGCTGGCGCTGACCTGCCTGATCGAGCGCGGCACCGCGCCGCTCACCCTGGACGCGCCGTCGGTCGACTGGGCGTACAAGCACCTCGGCGTGATCGACCTGATCACCACCACCGGCACCCTGCACCGGGGCCTCGACATCTACCAGGGCTGGCCCGGCTTCTTCGCCGCGATCGGCTGGGTGAGCGTGTCCAGCGGCGTGTCCGCGTTCGCGATCGCCTCGTGGTTCACCCTCGCGGTCACCTTCGCCGGCGTGTTCGCCATGTACACCCTCGGAAAGGCGCTGCGGTTCTCGACCCCGTCCGCGCTGGCCGCCGCGATGGTGGCGCTGGTGGTGAACTGGGTCGCCCAGGACTACTTCTCGCCGCAGGCACTCGGTTACGTGCTGGCGATCGTCACCGCCGCTCTGGTCGTTCGGGCCCGGACCAACCGGGTGGCCGGTGTGCTGGCGGTGGTGGTGTTCGCCGCGCTGGTGGTCAGTCATCAGCTGACCCCGTTCTGGCTGCTCGGTGCGATCGCCGTGCTGATGGTGTTCGGACGGGTGTCGTGGCGGCTCGCCGCCGTCCTCGCCGCGGTGGCGCTGGGCCAACTGGCGGCCAACTTCGAGATCGCCAGCGCCTACGGCCTGTTCACCGGGGTGGATGTGCTGGCCAATGCCAAGACCGGTGCCGCCGCCGACCTGGGCAGCCTGGCCCTCACCGTGCACGGCGTCAGCAACCGGATCGCCACCCTGGGCCTGTGGGCGCTCGCCGCCGCGCTGTCGGTGGCCGCCTTGGTGCGGCAGCGCTGGGCGCGTTGGCGTCGCGGTCCCGGGCTGGTCATCGCGGTGCTGGCCTTCTCGCCGTTCGGCATCCTGCTGGCGCAGAGCTACGGCGGCGAGGCACTGCTGCGGGTGATGCTGTACTCGATTCCCGGCTGTGCCCTGCTGGTCGGCCCGTGGCTGACCCGGCTGCTGGCCGGTGATCTGCGGCGTCGGATCGCGGCGGGGCTGGTGCTGGTCATCCTGGCCGCGGCCGGGGCGCAGGCCTATTTCGCCACCTACTACCACTACGCGGTGACCAAGGCCGAGTACCAGGCGCAGGCGCTGCTGGAGCGTGGCGTCCCGGGTCGCGCCTACCTGAGCCCCGGATCGGCGTTCTGGCCGGTGCGGGCCAGCGAGGCGTACGCCTGGCGGCTGACCGACGACTGGGAGTACGACCGTCCGCTGCAGAACGAGGGCGACGGGCTGCGTTCGGCCGACTACCTGCTGGCCCTGGAAGCCCACCTGGAGAACCGCAGCGCACCCACCTTCGCGCTGTACGGCCCGCGGATGGACGCCTACGCCGACTACCGCGGCATCGCCCCGCTCGGCACCGTGGACGCCCTGCGCGAAACCCTGCGGCATCGGCCCGGGTGGGACGTGGTGATCGACGCCGACGGGGTGACCGTCTTCCGCTACACCCCCGTCCGGACTCGCACCCAGGAGGCGGCGACATGGCATCCGTGACCGAGTCGGTGAGCGACGACTTCGCGCCCATCCGGTGCGTCACCTGGGCCGTCGAGGATACGGTGGACGACGCTCTGGCGCCGAATGCGCAGGGCCGGCTGTTCGTGCTGGGCACGGTGGGCGGCTGGCCGTCCGCCATGGTCGATGCCCGGGCTGATTCGGCCGACGGCGTCGCCGACCTGGTCCGGCGGAGCGTCGCCGAGGGGAGCGTGCGTGCGCCGTCCGGATTCATCGCGGAGCGCACAACCCCGACTCCGGTGACCGTGGTGGTCTGCACCCTCGGACGCGAACCCCGGCTCACCGAAACCATCGAGGCACTGCTGGGCCAGACCCACGCGGCACTCGAGATCGTGGTGGTCGACAATGACCCGGCCTCAGGGCGGACGCCGGCGCTGCTCACCGGCATCGACGACCCGCGACTACGGATCGTGACCGAACCGCGGCGCGGGCTGTCCGCGGCCCGGAACACCGGGCTGGCCCAGGCGAGCCACCCGATCGTCGCATTCACCGACGACGATGCGCTGCCCGCCGCCGACTGGGTCGCCACCCTGGCGGCGGTGTTCGACACCGACCCCGGCGTCGATTGCGTGACCGGCCTGGTGCTGCCCGCCGAGGTGGCCACCCGGACCCAACTGTTCTTCGAAGAGGCCGGCGGCTTCGCCAAAGGCCTTCGCGCCGTGCACTGGCGTCGCGACGGCGGCGGCACCGCGCTGGGCACCGAGGCGGGGCCGGAGGGCATCGCCTTCCCGTTCGACGGCGGTTTCGGTTCCGGCAACAACATGGCCTTCCGGGCCGCGGCGCTGCATGAACTGGGTGGTTTCGACGAAGCCCTGGGGGCGGGCTCGCTGACCCGCGGCGGCGAAGATCTGGACGCCTTCCAGGCCGTCTACCTGGCCGGCGGCACCGTGGTGTACTGGCCGGCCGCGCTGGTCCGGCACCACCATCGCGCCGATCACGACGCCCTGGTCGAGCAGTTGCACGGCTACGGCGTCGGGATGGCCGCCGTTGTCACCAAGCGGTTCCTGAGCTCGCCGGCCACCGCGGTCGGCGTGCTCCGCCGGCTGCCGGGCGGGCTGCGGCTGCTGCTCGATTCCCGGTCGGCGAAGAACCACGGCAAATCGGCGGCCTTCCCGGTCGAGGCGACCCGGGCGGAACGGCGCGGCTATCTGGTCGGGCCGGGTGCCTACCTGCGGGCCCGTCGCCGGGCCCGCCGACGCTCGGCGGTGGCCGCCCGGTGAGCGACCATGCGCGATCGGGGAATGACCACACCCCACCGTGGAACGACGACACCCGGCCGAGGAACGATCACCCCGGTCAGGCCGGCGGCCACCCCCACCAAGGAAGTGGCGACCATACGCAGTCGCGGAGTGGCGAGCGTCGAGTGGCGCGCCGCCGTCCGTTCGCCCTGCTGGCGATCGTGCTCGGCGTGGCGCTGATCGCGGGCGTGTTGGCGATCACCCGTCCGTGGCAGCCGAAGCCGGTGCGGCTGGTGGTGCTGTCCGATTCGCTGTCCGAAGGCATGGGCCAGGTGACGGCGCTGCAGAACACCTGGCCGCATCTGGTCGGCGCCCGGTTGCGGGCCGAGCGCGGCGAGGCTGCCCAGGACGGCGGCACCTGGCTACCGTCGTCCGTCAACGGCGAGATGTTCGGCTTCCGGACGGGTACCGCCGGGGCGGGTGCGTGGGCTGCGACCAACAAGGTCGGCGTGCCCGGCGCGATGGCCGGCGGCACCGTCACCTGGCAGCTGGCCGGCTTCGACAGCGCGACTGTGCAGGTCTTCGCCGAGCGTCCGGGTGAGCTGTTCACGGCGTCCAGCGGCGATCAGCAGGTCGGCTTCACCAGCCCGGACGCCGGACTGCACAGCTTCACCGTGGACTCCGTTGCCGACACCCTCACCGTGCGCGGTGACGGTGTGGTGGTCGGGGTGCTGGGTCGGGCCGGCCACGGTTCGGTCGAGGTGTACAACCTGTCCTGGTCGGGCAGCAGCACCAACGACTGGCTCGGCTGGCTGGACCGCCCCGCGCTGCTGCCGTTGATCGAGTCGATCGATCCGGACGTCATCGTGCTGTCGCTGGGCGGCAACGACTACTGGCAGGGCGGTGACCGGGACCGTTTCGCCGCGCATCTGCGCACCATCCACGACCGGGTCGCCGCGGCCGCGCCACGGGCGTCCTGGGTGTTGGGCACCCAACCGGTGCCCGACCAGACACCGGCGCAGGACTGGACCAGCTTCCAGCAGATCACCGAGGACTACGCCGAACGCCTCGGCGCCCCGGTGATCGACCTGGCCGGACGGATGCCGGGAGCCGCCGCCGAACCCCAGCTGTACTCCTGGGACCGCACCCACCTGACCGATGCCGGCCACGCCTTCATCGCCGGCATCGCCGAGCCCGCGATCGAGGAAGCGCTGCGATGACGGGGATCCGACGATGAGCGCACCCACCACCACCGCGCCGGTCAAGGCTGGCTGGCGCGCCCGACTGAGCCGGGCCACCCTCGAACTGGACGCGCTGGCGCTGACCGCCTCGACCGGCATCACCGCCCTGCTCGGCCTCGCCTACTGGACCATCGCCGCCCGCGGCTTCCCGATCGGGGAGGTCGGCCGGGCGTCCGCGATCGTGTCGGCGGCGACCGCGCTGGCGACGGTGTCGAACCTCAGCCTGGGCGGCATGTACGAGCGGTTCCTGCCGGTCACCGGACGCGACACCCGGCACTACCTGCTGCGGGGCGGGCTGGCGACCGCCGGCCTGGCGCTGCTGCTGGGCTTCGGCTTCCTGCTGGTGGGCCCGACTCAGCGGCTTTTCGTGCACGACTGGGAGTGGCTCGGGTTCCCGTTGCTGGTGCTGACACTGGCCCAGTTCGCGCTGCTCGACAACACCCTGGTCGGGTTGCGCCGGGCCCGCTGGGCGGCCGGCAAGAACATCATCCACGCGGTGGTCAAGCTGGGTCTGGCGGCCGGGGCGGCGCTGCTGGTGCTGGTCGGTGGCGAATCGCTGGTGATCGCCTGGGCCGCGCCGGCGTTGCTGCTGGTGGTGCTCTACCTGCCTGTCGTCTGGCGGCTGTGCGGGACGGAGCCGATCACCCGGCTGATGCCGTCGCTGCCTCCACGTGGTGAGCTGTGGTCGTTCTTCGGCAGCAGTGTCGGGATCATGGTGGTCGGTGCGCTGGCGCCGCTGATCATTCCGCTGATCGTGGTGGATCGGCTCGGCCCCGAACTCAACGCCTGCTTCACCATGGCCTGGACACTGTTCTCGGCGCTGGCGTTGCTGCTCGGCACGGTCGTCGGGCCCTACATTGCGCAGGCCTCCAGCCCGGGGGCGGATGTGCGCCGGCTGACCGCCCGGTTCACCGGCATCCTGCTCGCCCTGTCCGTCTCGGGTGCGGTCTTCCTCTGGTTCGGCGCGCCGCTGCTGCTGGGTCTGCTGGGCGAGCGGTATGCGCTCGAGACCGAATCGTTGGTGCGGCTGATGGCGTTGAGCCTGCCACTATCGGTGGTCGGCATCCTGTACGCCGGGGTGGCCCGGGTGGCCCGCCGGCTGCGGTTGGCGATGGCCATGCAGATCCTGACCGCCGTGGTCGCGGTCACCGGCACGGCGCTCACCATCGGACACTTCGGCCTGGACGGCATCGGCTACAGCTACCTGGTCATCGAGGTGGTGACCACCGCGATCCTGATCGGCCCGGCCTGGCGGATGATCCGGCGGCTCACGTGAGCCGACCGCTGGTCACGGTGCTGATGCCGGTGCACAACGGCGCCGACCATCTGGGCGGGGCTTTGGTGAGCGTGTTCGCGCAGGACTTCGCCGATTTCGAGTTGCTGGTGGTCGACGACGGCTCCACCGACGCCACGCCGGCGGTGCTGGCCGGTTGTGCCGATCCGCGGCTGCGGGTGCTGCGGCTGGAGCGCACCGGTCTGGTGGGTGCCCTCAACCGCGGCCTGGAGGAGGCCGGCGGCGAGTTCATCGCACGGCTCGACGCCGACGACGAGATGCTGCCGGGCCGGCTGACGCGGCAGGTGGAACGGTTCCGGCACGACCCCAAACTGGTGGCCTGCGGCAGCGACTACCTGCTGTTCGGTGCCGCGTCCGGCCTGGTCCGGACGCCGCACCGCGCCCAGGACTGCCGTGCCCATCTGGTGTTCGGGTCGCCGATCGCGCATCCGGCGGTGATGCTGCGGGCCGACGCGCTGCGCGCGCACGGCGTCCGGTATCGGGCGGAGTATCCGCATGCCGAGGACTTCAAGCTGTTCAGCGAACTCGCCGCGATCGGCAAGCTGGAGAATCTGGCGGAGCCGGGCTTGCGGTACCGCATCCACCCCGGCCAGGTCAGCCAGGTCGAGGCCGGGCCGCAGCAACAGGTGCAGCTGCGGATCTGTGCCGAGAACCTGGCCGCGCGCGGAGTGTCGGTGAGCGTCGAGCAGTTGGGGCGGCTGCTCTGGCCGACCGGTCGTGGCTGGACGGCGGCGCTGCGGTATGCGGTGCTGCGGCTGCCCGTGGTCGTGTGGCTCGGCGTGCGCACCCACGGGCTGGCCGGTCTTGGTCAGGCGTTGCTGATCGGACGCGAACGGATCCGGACACTGCTCAACCGGCCCGCGGCGTCCTGAACCAGGCGGACGCTGCCACCGCGAGCAACATCCACGTGGCCGCATAGCCGAACGCCACCGTGGGGGAGATCGCCGTGTACAGGATGCCCGCGACCGCCGTCCCGACCAGGTTGCCGAGAGCTTGGACGCCGCCCACGACGCCGAACCCGCTGCCCCGAAGCCGATCTGGCAATGCCCGTGCGACAAGGGCTGATTCCGCCGTCTCGGCGAGCCCGATGCCGGCTCCGGCCAGGACGAAACCGGCTGCGGCGATCAGCAGGCCCGGTGCCGCGCTCGCGAAGCACAGGTAGCCGACCACGTAGGCCGCCGCACCGGTGGCGAACACCCAGCGCGGCCCGGACCGGTCCAGCCAGACCCCGCCGAGCAGCGCAACCAGCGCCGCGACCGCGTTGTGCACCGCATACAGCCCGATGGCGACCGACGCCGCGCCGGCCGTGCCCGCGACGGCGAGCTGCTCGGTGGCTCGCAGGATCAGCATCGTGGTGGCGAGGTTGCCGCATTCGAAGAGCACCACGGGAAGCAACGGACGTGCCAGCCCCGTCTCCCAGAGACCGCGAAGATCCAGCCGCACGCCCCCGGTTGCATCGCTGTCCGGGCGCGCCCCGGCATCCTCCCGACCATCGTCATCCCGGTGCACGCCGGGATCTCCGTTGCCACTCGAGGCGACAACGCGACGTCCGGGCCGCCCCGAACCGTCATGTAGACGCCTGGCTTCCCGGGCCGCAACGGTGATCGCGACCGCCGCCAGGATGCCGGGAATGAACGCGAACCAGATCGTCGGACGGATGCCGATCCAGGCCACCAGTCCGGCGGCCAACAGCGGACCGACCACCGCGCCCAGGTTGTCACCGGCCCGCTCGACGCCGAATGCGCGTCCGTAGCTTCGTCGCTGGGCCAGCGAACTGAGGAGTGCGTCCCGGGCGGGGGAGCGGAAGCCCCGAGCGGCCCAGGCGAGTGCGCGGAGCACGCCCACCTGCCACACGCCGGTCGCCGCCCCAATAGTGCTGGTGGCAGCGGCGGTCACCAGGTAGCCGCCGGTGGCCATCTTCCGCCGCCGGGCCGGGTCGTTCGCCAGCGGTCCGCCGATCACCTTCGTGGCACCGGTGAGTGCGTCGCTGACACCTTCGATCACACCCAGTGCGGCCGCCGATCCGCCGAGCACGCCGGTCACGAAGCTGGGTAGAACGCTGGTGACGATCTCGTGACCGGCGTCGGAGAAGAAGCTGGCCGCGCCGACGGAAGCGACGCCGGGTGTCAGCCAGCGCTTCGTGTCGGACGCGGGGCGGCCCTCGTTGCGGCCGGTCATGCGATGTCCAGCCAGACGCCGATCACGGTCACTGCCGCGCCGCCGAGGGTCATCGCACAGGCCCAGATCGCCCGCCGTCCGGCCAGCACGCCGCCGAGCAGCCAGCCGAACACGCCGAGCATTCCGACGGTGAGGGCAACCACCGTCCAGGAGGGGCCGGGCAGCGTCGCGCCGAGGGCGAGCGGGATGAATGCGCCGGCGAGGCTCGCCCCGGCAGCGACAGTCATCGCCAGGAGCGATTCGTGGAATGCACGGCGACCGAGGTTGGTGGCCGCCAACTGCCCGCGGACGGTCAGGTTGAGTTGTCGTGCGGCGCGGACCAGCGAACTGCGCCGTTCGGCGTAGTCAGCGACGAACATGGTGAATGTCGCGGTGACCAGGGTGGCAATACCGACCCGCAGTGCGAGCAGCAGTGTCGGCCCGTCACCGTTGCCATGGAACAACGCGCCGCCGGCAAGCGTGAGTGCGTTCAGCATGCCGTCCGTGACGCCGAGGACCAGCGGCAGGGTGGGCACCGCGCGGGCCACCCGTTCGATGCCGGAGTTCATCGGACGCGCAGGACGCGTTCGATGATCCGGTCGCCGGCCACCACCTCGTCCACGCTGTGCAGCACGGCACCGACGTGCTCGATGGCTCGGAAGAGCGCCTCGGTGTCGATGTCGTCGCCCTCGACGGTGATGTCGGTGCCGATCGTCTCGACGTCGATCTCTGTCACCGTGATGTTGACCGCACCCACCCCGGGGACATTCTCGATCGCCCGGGCGAGCGTGATCAGGTCGGGCCGGTCGACCACCTTGTCGACGTCAAGGGCCAATCGTCGGATGGGCATGACGAACCTCCGTGTTGTGCAACATCGGTAGGCCCATCAGCGGTGTGCGGTTCGAACCAGCTGGTTCCGGCGGGGTCCATCGCCGTGCGGTCACTATAGCCACCGCGTCAGACAAGCGCGTGGGCATCGGCGGCCCTTCCCTACGCACCTACTTCGGTGCTCCCCGCAGGTGAAGCTCTGTGCACCGCCGTTGGTCGAGCTTGTCGAGACCCATGGGTGACCGAGGGGACGGTTCTTTCGGTCACTGTTGGTCGAGCTTGTCGAGACCTTTGTTCTGTGGTCGGGTTCTTGGTGGTTGGGTTCTGTTCCGCGGAGTGGGCTGCACCCCGTCCCGCCCGTGCGCTGGCTCGCCCTACTTCTGCTTTCGTCCTTCAGACCCTGGCAGGGGGCTCGCGCGCTTTACGCCCGACCTACCCGGACGGGGTGC
>NZ_JASGEN010000015.1:0-8314 GCF_047606365.1 Micropruina sp.
CGCCGCGCCGGACGGCCTCGGCCGCGAACCGGGCGCCGTGGGTGCGTTGCCCCGGCAGCGCCGCATACACATCGCCCGGTCGGACCGCCCGCGAGTCGAGGGTCACGCCGGTGACGTCGGCGTCCCCCGCTCCGGGCAGCAGCCCGGCCAGGCGAGTAGCGCGCTCAGCCATGGTCACGACCCTATTACTGAAGCGGGAGCTTGACGCCCTTGGTGGACGACGGCGGGACGGCGTAGCGGGGCAGCGCCAGCTGCATCACGTCGTGCATGATCGGGGCCGCGACGGCCGCACCGGAGGCACCCTTCTTCGGGTTCCAGACCACCGCGTAGACCAGCACCTGGGGGTTGTCGATCGGCGCGACGCCGACCGTGGAGACCACCAGCCGGTCACGCGAGTAGCAGTTGCAGCCGGGATCGAACAGCCGCGCCGTGCCGGTCTTGGCACCGATCCGGTAGCCGTTGATGCTGAACGCCGGGCTGGTCTGGTTCAGCGCCTGCTGCTCCATCAGCGAACGCACCTGCGCCGAGGTGTTCTCGCTGATCACCCGGCGCGGCGTGGTGTCCTGGTTGGGCCGGGTGTAGGGCTGCCCGTCCATCGTCGAGATCACCGTGGGCGCGTGGTAGACGCCGCCGTTGACGATCGCGCCGACAGCGGCCGCGTTCTGCACCGCGGTCACCGACAGGCCGCTGCCGAAGGAGTTGCTGTCGCGGGTGTAGTCGGCGATGTTCGCCTTGGGCAACAGGCCCGCGGACTCGCCGCCCACCCCGATGTTGGTGCGCTTCCCCAGGCCGAACGCGTTGTAGTAGGAGTACAGCTGCTCCTTCGGCATCCGGCGGGCCAGGGTGATGGTGCCCAGGTTGGACGATTTGGCGAAGATGCCGCGGGCCCGCAGGGTGATGTCCCCGTGGTTCCAGGCGTCGTGCACCGAGTTGACCTTGTCGTATTTGATCACGCTCGGCACCTTGACCTTCTCGTCGGGGTCGATGGTGCCCGAGTCGAGCATCGCGGCGAAGGTGAGGATCTTCTGCACCGAGCCCGGCTCGTAGGCGTTGGTGGTGATCCGGTTGGTCATGTCCTGGGGGTTGCTCTTGCCGGGGTCGTTGCTGTCGAAGGACGGCGCGTTGGCCATCGCCAGCATCTCGCCGGTGTTCGGGTTGGTCACCACCACGGCGGCCGCTTCGGCGCCGGTGTCGGCGAGCGCCTTGGCGAGCCGCTGCTCGGCCAGCAGCTGCAACGAGTTGTCGATGGTCAGGCCGACATTGCGGCCGTTCTGCGGCGGGATCAGCACGTTGTCACCGAGCGGGATCTTGCCGTTCGGCGAGGAGTCGTAGATCTCCTTGCCGTCGGTGCCCTTGAGTTGCTTCTCCAGCGACAACTCCAGGCCGCCGGCCGCCTCGCCCTGCTGGTTCACCCAGCCGATCAGGTTGGAGGCAAGTGAGCCGTTCGGGTAGCGCCGGGTCGGTGCGGTGATCCGCCGCAGGCCCAGCAGCTTGGCCTGGGTCATCTCGGCCTGGATGTCGGCGAAGGTCTGCGCCGGCACCCGCTTGGCGATCACCTTGTAGGACGACTTCGGGTCGGTCAGCTGCGGCAGGTACGAGTCCGGGGTGTTGCCCAGATGCCTGGCCAGGATCTCGGCCAGCCGCTGCGGTGCGGCGGCCGCGACCTCACGGTCGTAGCTGGTCATCTGGCTGTCGGTCATCTTGCCGTTGGTCCGGATCATCTTCGGGTCGGCCACCACCTGCACGGTGTCCTCGGTGAAGGCCAGGATGTCGCCGTAGCGATCGCTGATCTCACCGCGGGACGCCGGCAGCACCTGGGTCTGCTGCATCTGGTCGGCGGCCGCGGTCGCGTAGGTCTTGGCGTCGAACGCCTGCACCTGCAGGGCGCGGCCGGCACACAACGAGAAGACCACGGCGATGGCGATCAGCAGTACCCGCAGCCGGCGGATCGGCGAGGCGAGCGGCAGCCGGGCGCGACGCAGCCGGGACAGCTGCCGAGCCGCGGTGGACTTCGGCGCCGTCATCGGCCGCTCCCGTTCCGCTTCGTGCCGGACTCACCCGGCTTCTTCGCCTCTGCCTTCTTCTTCGCCGCCTCTGCCTTCTTCTTGGCTTCCGCCGCCTTCTTCTTGGCCTCGGCCGCCTTCTTCTCGGCCGCGGCCTTCTTCTCGGCGGCCCTCTGCTTCGCCTCCGCGGCCTTCTGCTTGGCCTCGGCGGCTGCTTTGGCGATGGCCTCTTCACGGGCCTTCGCGATCTTGGCGAGTTCTTCGGGGGTGCGGTAGCGGACGTCCGGCACCTCCTGACCGGTCATCGCGGTCGGCTTGCCGATGATCTCGCCGCTGGGCAGCTGCAGGTACGCCGGGTAGGGGTTGGGCACCATGCCGAGCTTGGACGCGGCCACCGCCAGCCCCTCGCTGGAGCGGGCCTGGGTGACCTCGGTCTCCAGGGCGGCCATCCGGTAGCCGAGCTGGGTGGCCACCTTCTGCTGGTCGCGCACCGCGAAGGCCTGCTCCTGCAGCGCCGTGTTGAGCAGCAGCAGCCCCACCATGCCCAGCGCCAGCAGCACCCCGAGACCCAGGATGAACGGGATGCTGGCCACCGTGCGCTGCGGACGCCGCACCTCACGGAGACTCTCCCGCGGCGCGCGTTGCTCGCTACGCCGCTGACCGGGGTTGGACTTCGGGGCCAGGAGTGCTGTCATGCTGCCACCTCGTTGATCCGTTCTGCCGCGCGCAACCGTGCCGAGGCGGCGCGCGGATTGACCTGCACTTCGTCTGTGTCGGGGCGCTCGGCGCCCCGGGTGAGCAGCACCAGCCGAGCCCGCAGGGCGGCCGGGACCTCCGGCAACCCGCGCGGGGCGCGGTCGGTGGCCGCCTCGCGCAGCGCGTTCTTCACCAGCCGGTCCTCACCGGAGTGGTAGGCCAGCACCGCCAGGCGTCCGCCGGGGGCCAGCGCGTCGATCGCGGCCGGCAGCAGGCCGGCCAGCGCGGTCAGCTCGTCGTTGACCGCGATCCGCAGGGCCTGGAAGGTGCGCTTGGCGGGATGCCCTCCCCCGGACGCACGGGCCGCGGCCGGGATCGCCTGCTCGATCACCCGGACCAGCCGGGCGGAACCGGTGAACGGCTCGGTGGCGCGTTCGGCCACGATCCGCCGGGCGATCCGGTCGGCGAACCGCTCCTCGCCGAATCGGCGCAGGATGCGGGTCAGTTCGGGGACGTCGGCGGTGTTCAGCAGTTCGGCCGCGGTCAACGGCTGGGTGTCGTCCATCCGCATGTCGAGGGGGGCGTCGGCCCGGTAGGCGAAGCCGCGTTCGGTGCGGTCGATCTGCATCGACGACAGGCCCAGGTCGGCCAGGATCGCCTGCACCGCCGGGCGCTCTGCCTCGGCGAGCACCTCGGGCAGTTCGTCGTAACGGGCCTGGAACAGCACCACCCGGTCACCGAAGGGGGCCAGCCGGGCCGCCGCGGCGTCCAGCGCGTGCCGGTCGCGGTCGATGCCGATCAGCCGGGCCTGCGGACAGGCGGTGAGAACGGCCTCGGCGTGACCGCCGAGGCCGAGGGTGCAGTCCACATAGGTGGCCCCGGGAGCTTGTAGGGGCACGCTGAGCAGCTCGACGATGCGCGTGCACATCACCGGCACGTGCACGGCCTGCTGCCCGTCCATCTCGACCCCTCCATCAACCTTGGATGGCACCCTCGCGTGCGCCGTGGTTTCAATCCGTGGGAGCCGCCTGGCACCGGGGAAGGTGCGCCAGGGGGCGTCGCCCCTCGGATTGAAGCCGCACCGCACGCGACGGTGTTGCTTCGGCGGGTCACCCCGCTCCGAATACCTCTTCGTCCATTTGTGCGAAGGCCTCCTCCTGCGCCGCGGCGTAGGAGGCCCAGGTCTCCGCGTCCCACACCTCGATGTGGTCCAAGGCGCCGATCACGACGATCTCCCGACGCAGGCCCGCGTAGTTACGCAGGTGCTCCGGCACGGTGATCCGGCCCTGGCTGTCCGGCGTGGACGAATCCGCGCCGGAGGCGAACATCCGCTGCACCGAGCGCACCTTCGCCAGGCTGGACGATCCCGCGATCATCCGATCGGCAGCCGCCTGGTAGGCGGCTGGGGTGAAGATCGCCAGGCAGCGGTCAGGCTGCCTGGTGATGACCAGGCCCCCGTTCAGTTCCTCGCGGAACTTCGCGGGGAGGAAGAAACGACCCTTGTCATCGAGCTTCGGCGTGTGGGTTCCCAAGAACACCGGGACCCACCCCCTCGACTCTGTCCTCCACTTGGCGCCACTGTACTCCACTTTCCTCCACTGAGGTATCAGTGTGCGCCCGTCGGTGCGTCGGAGACGCCCGGTAGGGTGGCCGCAGCGCCGAGGCCAGAGGGGGAATACGTGGAACGCAGCCCAGCGAGCCAGGTCGACGACCTGCGCGCTGTCGCCGACGACATCCGCACCGCGGTGCAGAGCGTGATCGAAGGGAAACCCGAAGCCGTGGAACTCGCCCTGGTGGCGCTGTTCTCGTCGGGTCACCTGTTGATCGAGGACGTCCCGGGCGTCGGCAAGACGATGCTCGCCAAAGCCCTGGCCCGGGCCATCGGCGGCACCGCGCAGCGCATCCAGTTCACCCCCGACCTGCTGCCCAGCGACATCACCGGGGTGTCGATCTTCAACTCCGAGCACCGGGTCTTCGAGTTCAAACCGGGCGGCGTGTTCGCCAACGTGGTGATCGGCGACGAGATCAACCGGGCCTCCCCCAAGACCCAGTCGGCGCTGCTCGAGGCGATGGAGGAACACCAGGTCACCGTCGACGGCGTCACCCATCCGCTGCCGCACCCGTTCCTGGTGGTCGCCACCCAGAACCCGGTCGAGATGGAGGGCACCTATCCGCTGCCCGAGGCGCAGCGCGACCGGTTCAGCCTGCGGATCTCGATCGGCTACCCGGTGCGGGCCGCCGAGGTCGCGATGCTCGACCACCACGGCGGCGGCGATCCGCTGGGCGAGCTACGGCCGGTGACCGACGCCGAGACCGTGGCGGCACTGACCGAAGCGGTGCGTTCGGTCTTCGTCCATGCCGCGATCAAGGACTATCTGGTGGCGATCCTGGAGGCGACCCGGACCAGCCCCGACGTCCGGCTGGGCGGTTCACCGCGCGCCGGCCTGCAATTGCTGCGGGCCAGCCGGGCCCGGGCGGTCCTGCAGGGCCGCAACTACGTGATCCCCGACGACATCCAGGCGCTGGCCGCGCCGGCGCTGGCGCACCGCATCCTGCTCAGCCCGGCCGCCCAACTGGCCGGACGGAGCGCCGACGACGTGGTCCGGGCCGCGGTCGACGGCGTCGGCGTCCCCGACCGCGACTAACGATGATCCGGCTGACCGCGCGCGGCCTGGGCCTGGCCACCGTGGCGGTGATCCTGTTGATCGCCGCGGGCGTGACCGGACTGCGTCCGCTCGCCTGGCCGGCGGGCCTGCTGCTCGGCCTGGTGGCCGCGGCGACCCTGCTGGCCTGGCTGTCGGCGCGGCGCGCCTGGCTGCGGCGCCGATTGTCCACCGACCGGGTGGCGGCCGGTGCGTCGGTGCCGATCCGGCTCGAGCTGAGCCGGGACAGCATCGGGCTCGGCGCCTGGGGTTATCTCGAGGACGCGGTGCCGCCGGGGCTGGGCGGTGCGCCGGTGCTGCCGGTGCCGTCCGGCTGGGGGCATCTGGAGACCCAGCTGCACTACAGCCTGGGCACCTTCCTGCGGGGTCGGTACCGGATCGGTCCCTGCCAGTCGACGACGCTCGACCCGCTCGGACTGGCCAGCGCCCGCCGCCGGCTGGGCGGCCGCAACCTGCTCACCGTGACACCCGCCGTCCACCCGCTCGGCGCGGCCACGGCCGGCGCGGGCACCGGCCTGATCGGCGAGGCGACGCAACGCCGCAGCAGCGTGCTGGGGCCCGATGACGCGCTGATCCGCGAGTATCGGCCGCGGGACGAGCTCCGGCGCATCCACTGGCCCTCCACCGCGCACACCGGGACGCTGATGGTGCGCCGCGAGGAGCATGCCTGGGAACCCAGCGCGCTGATCCTGCTGGACAACCGCGGCACCGGGCATGTCGGCGCGGGGCCGACGTCCAGCTTCGAATGGGCGGTGTCGGCGGCCGCTTCGGTCGGCGCGCACCTGATCGACGCCGGCTACGACGTGACGCTCAGCGAGGCCGGCGGACGCCGGCTGACGGTGGCCGGCGACACCACCCGGGAGAGCCTGCTCGACCACCTGACCGACAGCACCCTGACCGATGCCGAAGACCTGGCCGACGCGCTGCGCTCGGACAGCGGTGGCCGGGCCGAGTTGCTGATCGCGATCATCGGACGGCTCACCCGCGCCGATGCGGTCGCGCTCACCACTCTGCGGCGGCACGGCGCACTGTGCCGGGCGATCCTGCTGCAGCCCACCGAGCCCGGCCCCGACGACCCGGCCGACATCTTGCTGGCCAACGGCTGGCGGGTCGTCCGGGACGCCGCCGGCGGCGGAATCCCGCAGGCCTGGGCAGCCCTGGCCGACGAGGTGCCGCGATGATCCGGACCTCGGACCGGACCGGTGCCGCGGTTGCGGTCGCCATGGCGCTGGCACTCGTCGCGCTCGTCCCGATCACGTCCGACAGCGGGCTGTTCCTCGACTGCGTGCTGCTGATCGCGGTGATCGGCGCCGCCGGCATCATCGCCCGCCGGAGCTTGCGCAACGACTCGGTGGCCGGGCTGGCGCAGGCTGCCCTCGGCGTCCTGGCGATGGCCGGACTGGCCCTCAATGCCGGGCTGACCAACCCGTTCGCACTGCCCGCCGAGCTCTCCGACGGCGTCCATTGGGTGGCGGCCTCGTCCGCGCCGATGGGGCCCAACCTCGGCGTCCGGCTGATCACCACCAGTGCCATCGGCGTGCTGGCCTTCCTCGCCGATCAGCTCGCGGTGACCCATCGACAGGCGGCCTGGACACTGTTGCCGCTCGGCATTCCCTACCTGCTCACCGCGCTGGCGCTGCCGGCATTGGTTCCGTTCGGCGCGCTGCTCTGGCCGGCGGTCGGCTATCTGCTGGTGCTGCTGGCCGACACGGCCGGACGGATGCCCCGGTCGGCGGCGTCCGCCCGGACCGGCGGGGGCCCGCTCATCGGCGGGTTGGTTTGCCTGCTGATCGCCACCCCGTCCGCACTGTTGGCCGGCCTGGTCACCCCGGGACTGGATCCGGCCAAGACGGCGCCGTTCACCGGCCAGGGCCCGGTGCAGATGGGCGATCCGTCGCTCGACCTGCGCCGCAACCTGCAGCTCCCGGTGGACCGGCAGGTGCTCAGCTACACCACCAGCAGCGGCGACGGCACCCGGTTGCGGCTCACCTCGCTGCCCGCCTTCGACGCCACCGGCTTCCACCTCGAGCCGATCGACCTGTTCTCCGGGCCGCTGCCCGCCCCGCCCGGGGTGGCGTTCGGACGTCCGCGCTTCCAGGTCGACGTCAGCATCACCGACTTCAACTCACAATGGCTGCCGCTGCCGTACGCACCGGCCGATTTCACGGCGTCCGGGAGCTGGCGGCACGACCCGCTCTCGCTGAGCGTGCTGGCCACCGGCGACGGACGCGACGCCGCCACCAACGGGCTGCGCTACCAGGCCACCATCGTCGATGTAACACCGACCGCGCAGCAGGTGGCCGCCGCAGGCGCCGGCGATCCGGCCGACGGCGGGGTGACCGCCGCGGTACCCGCCGACCTGCCGGCGCGGATCCGAACCCTGGCCGAGGAGATCACCCGGCGGGCGACCACCGACGGCGAGAGTGCGCAACTGATCCAGGACTGGCTGCGCTCGCCCGCCTTCAGCTACAGCCTGGACCCCGCGCCCGGCTCGGGCTACGAGGCCCTCACCCGGTTCCTGTTCGACGACCGCCGCGGCTACTGCGAGCAATTCGCCACCTCGATGGCCGTACTCGCCCGCGCCGTCGGCATCCCGGCCCGGGTGGCCGTCGGCTTCCTGCCCGGTGAGCGCGCCGGGGACGGCTGGAACGTGTCGATCCGCGACATGCACGCCTGGCCCGAGCTGTACCTGGAGGGTCTGGGCTGGGTCGCCTTCGAGCCGACGCCGTCGGTCGCCGAGCCACCCGACTATGCGACGGGCACACAGACCACCCGGCCGACCCAGTCGGCGACGCCGTCGGCCTCCGCCACACCGAGTGAGGAACCGGAGCCGAGCGTGGAGCCGGAGACGCCCGAACCGGAGACGGCACCCACCGAGCCGACCGCGGGGCCGGACCTCGGCTGGCTGGGTTGGGCCGGCGGTGCGCTGCTCGTCGGTGCGGCGGCGGTCAC
>NZ_JASGEN010000016.1:0-8792 GCF_047606365.1 Micropruina sp.
CTGGTGGGCGCGCACCCCGCACACCCCCCGCTCCGCGCTGCAGCGGGTGCTCTACCGGGACCGCGAGCGGCTGCCGGCAGCGCCGGCGGCCGGCTATCCGCTCGACCGCGCACCGGGCGGCCTCTCCCCCGCCGACCTGCCATGGCTGCGTGAGGCCCGGGCGGTGGCGGTGCAGCCCGTCGAGCCCGGTGCACCCGCACCGCTCCGCGGTGACACCGGCTCGGTTCCGATGCTGCGGGCACTGAGCTTCGACCGCACCGTCGACCCGGACTGGCGCCGAACCTCGTATTCGGGGTTGACCGCCGGGGTGCATGCCGAGGCGCCGCTGCTGGCCGACGAACCGGAGCAGACCGAATCGATCGTGCCGTCGGCGTTCGACACCGCTCCTTCGCCGATGAGCGATCTGCCGGGCGGCACCCAGTTCGGCACCCTGGTGCACGCCCTGTTCGAGCAGGTCGATCCGGGCCCCGACGAGGACGCCCTGCGTGCCGGGCTGCGTACGGCCGCCGCGGAGTGGTTGCCCCGCTTCCCGCTGCCCGGCGTCACCCCGGCCGGGCTGGCGGACGCCCTGGTGCCGGCCTTCATGACGCCGCTGGGGCCGCTGACCGACCACCGCAGCCTCGCCCAACTCCCGGTCGGCGACCGGCTGGCGGAGCTCAACTTCGACCTGCCGATGGCGCCCAGCACCGCCTTCACCCTGGGCGATCTGGCCGAGCTGATGCGGGTCCATCTCTCCCCCGACGATCCGCTGGTCGGCTACCCGGCATTGCTCGCCGACCCGGTGCTGGCCGTCCAGCCGTTGAAGGGGTTCCTAACCGGCAGCATCGATGCCGTGTTCCGGGTGGGTGCGCCGGCCGAGCCGCGGTTCGTGGTCGTCGACTACAAGACCAACCGGCTGGGCGGTGAGGAGCTCACTCTCGGTCACTACGCGCAGGGGCCGATGGTCGCCGCCATGTGTGCCTCCCACTACCCGTTGCAGGCGTTGTTGTACTGCGTCGCGCTGCACCGCTTCCTGGCCGGACGCCTCGACGGCTATCGACCCGAGGTACACCTGGGTGGGGTGCTCTACCTGTTCGTGCGCGGCATGGGTGGGCCGACCTCAGGGCCGGACACCGGGGTGTTCGCCTGGCAGCCGCCGGCGTCCTTAGTGGAGGAACTGTCCCGACGGCTGGGAGGTGTCGAGAAGTGACCGATCCGGCATTGTCGATCGCCGCGTCCGGGCTGGTCGGCGAGTTCCACGCCCTCGGCGTCCTGGACTGGGCCGACCTGCATCCGGCCCGGCAGATCACCCGGCTGTACCGGGAGAGCGACGAACGGGTGCAACTGGCGACCGCGTTCACCGTCCGGGCCCTGCGGGCCGGCTCGGTGTGCCTCGAACTCGACCGGGTGCGCAACGGCGTCACCGGACGCGACGACGAGCTGGTCGAGATCCCGGATGAGCTCTGGCCCGACCCGGACGGCTGGCTCGCCGCGCTGCGGCACAGCCCGGCGGTGGCGCACGGCAGCGACGGCGACGTCACCCGGCCGCTGCGACTGATCGACCACAAGCTGTACCTGACCCGCTACTGGGAACAGGAGGAGCAGGTCAGGCTCAGCCTGCAGCGCCGCACCTTGACCCGTCCGGCCGAGGTCGACCCCGTTCTCCTCGACACCTGGCTCGACGAACTCTTCCCACCACCGGACGCCGACCCCGACCAGCGCCGCGCCGCCGCCCAGGTGGCCACCTCGGGTGTCACCGTGCTGGCCGGCGGCCCCGGGACCGGAAAGACCACCACCATCGCCCGCATCCTGGCCCTGCTGTTCCGGCAGGGGGTGCAACGCGTGGCGCTGACCGCGCCGACCGGCAAGGCGGCGGCCCGGATGGACGAAGCCCTGCGGCAGGCGGCCGATGCCCTGCCGGCCGATGTCGCCAACCGGGTGGGCGGGCTTACCGCCAGCACCCTGCACCGGCTGTTGGGTGCCCAGCCGCATCGGCGTCCGGCCTTCCGGCACAACAGGGACAACCCGTTGCCGCACGACGTGGTGATCGTGGACGAGTTGTCGATGGTGTCGCTGACGATGATGGCCCGGCTCACCGAAGCACTCGGCGACCGGACCCGGCTGGTGCTGGTCGGCGATCCCGACCAGTTGAGCTCGGTGGGTGCCGGCGCGGTGTTGAGCGATCTCACTCAGGCGTCCTGGCGCGGCACCGAGGGCCACAGCCCGGTGGTTCGGCTGCGACGCAACTATCGCTTCACCGGGGTGCTGGGCGAACTCGCCGAAGCGGTCCGTTCCGGTGATGCCGGCACCGTGCTCGCGCTGGCCACCGCGGGCCATCCGCAACTCACCCTCACCGCGCCCGACCAGCCGCAGGATGAACTGCGTGCCCGAGTGGTGCACCTCGGCCGCGACATCCACCGCTCCGCGCTCGCCGGCGATGCTGCGACGGCCCTGCGGCTGCTCGACCGGCACCGGCTGCTGTGCGCGCATCGGCACGGCCCGCATGGCGCCACGACCTGGGCCCGGCAGGCGGAGTTCTGGCTGCGTGCCTCGGTGGCCGGGTTCGGCGCCGAGGGCGACTGGTACGCCGGGCGTCCCGTGCTGGTCACCACCAACCAACCCGACTGGGGCCTCTACAACGGTGACACCGGCGTCGTGCTGACCGGCACCGGACGCCCCCTGGTGCACTTCGCCGGCGGCGCCACCCGTCCGCTCAGCCCGGAACTGCTAGGCCCGATCCAGTCGGTGGACGCCCTCACTGTGCACAAGTCCCAGGGCAGCCAGTTCTCGGCGGTCACCCTGGTGCTGCCCGACGTGCAATCGCCGCTGCTCACCCGCGAGTTGCTCTACACCGCCGTCACCCGGGCCCGCGACGCCGTCCACCTGATCGGGACGCCGGAGGCGCTGAGGGCCGCCGTCGAACGGACCGCACGCCGCGCGTCCGGGCTGCGGGAACGGCTGTAACAGCCGTTGAGTTCAGCCGGCGGCGGTGACGGTGCCGGTCGCCGGGCCGCTGCCGTCGACGGCGGTGGCGGCACCGCTGCCGTCGGCGCCTTCGACGCTCAGCGTCCAGTGGTACCTACCGGGCGGCACCTTCTTGCCGGAGGCGTCCGTGCCGTCCCAGGCCGGGCCGCGGATCGAGCCCTGTGCGGAGGCCCGGGTGGGCAGGGTCCGGACCAGCGTGCCGTCGGCTCGCCGGATCTCGATGCTGCCGGCCCGCACCGCCTGGGTCAGGTCGAACTGCGGACGCCACACCGCACCACGCGCGAAAGTGGGTGGAGCGATCACTCCCAGCAGGCGTGGCGCCGACATCTGCAGGCCACTCAGTTCGGCCACCCGGACCCCGGTTTCGTCGGTCCAGGCCACGGTGCGCCCACCGTCGGTGCTGACCGCACCGCGACCGGCCTGGGTGAGCGGCAGGGTGCCTGAACCGTCCAGGGCCCGGATCTCCGTCGTCGTCGCGGTGGTCACCGCGGCCCACCCGTCGCCGACTGCAGTCACCTCGTCATCGCCGGTCACAGTGATGCCGGCCCCGGTCCGGCGGTTGTAGATCAGCTGGTCGTAACCGCCACCCTCCCGGTAGCCGGCCACCACCCAGTCCTTCCAGGCCAGCCAACCGTCGTCGCGGTAGCTGCGGCCCTCCGGCTGCGGCAACTCCAAGGGCACCGGTTCGGCGTCCGGGCGCTCCAGGTCACGGATCTGGAACGTGCGTGAGGCGGAGTCTTCGGTTCCGGACGCCTCGACGACCTGGCTGCCGAACAACGCCAGCACCTTGTCGCTGTCGTAGCGGGTGCCGTCCACCCGCAGCACCCGCTCGCCGACCAGGGCGTACGGCCCGCTGAGCGTCCGCAGCCAGGAACCGCGGCCGGCCGGGAAGCTGCCGATCCGCTTTCCGCCGTCGTAGCAGTCGATCCTGGTGGTGCCGCGGCGTCCGGGCCGGCCGCGTTGCGCCACCGTCCGAGCCGCGGAGGCGCGCACCGCCACCACCCGGCGGTCGGTGAGCGGTGCGGCGGCGCCGAGGCCCTTCTCGCCGAGCGTCCGGGTCCACACCGACCGCTGGACGCCCGCCGGGTTGCTGAAGGCGTCCTGCTGATAGGTGATGCGGCCGGTGGCCAGCACCCCGTCCAGCGCATGGGCAGCCACCGCGGGGGCGCTGAACAGCGGGCTCGGGGTGCCGCTCCGATTCACCTCGGCCGCCATCCTCACGCCCGCCCGGTCGGTGACCAGCGCCATCGGCTGCCCACTGTCGCGCAGCGGCAACCACTGCCACCGTTGGCCGGAGCCGCCGACCGCGCTGGCCCGGCCCTCACGGACCAGCCACTGCCGCGTGCCGCCGCCGGAGCGCCGCACCAGATAGACCTGCGTCGCGCCGATCGAGGTGGTCAGCCGCGCGTCGTACCGCGAGCGGCGATAGTCACCGTCGGTCAGCTTCGTGCACGTCGCGTCGCGCGGGGTCTCGACGTTCACCCGGCAGGCCCGCAGCGTCGTCGTGGTGCCCACCAGATAGTGGATGGTGAAGGCGCTGACGTCCATCGCGAGCAGACCGGGAATGCGATATGCCTTGCCGGCGACACCACTCGTGGTCGGGGCGATGTTCAGGTAGCCGTAGTTGCCGGTGGTCGAATAGCCCAGCCGGACGGCGGTTGCACCGTCCTTGGTCAGTGCGGTGCGGAGCCCGTCCAGCCGCGGCGTGGCGGCGAAGTTCGGCGTCAGCTGCTCCACCCGGCCGTCGCCGAAACGGAGGATCCGGCCGTCGCTGAGCACCATCGTGGTGCCCACGTAGTCGACGGGATAGAGCGGTTCAGCCTCGCCGCCGGGCACCATCGCCGGCAGGTCGAGGGGGTAGAAGGTCAGCTCGCCAGTGTCGGGATCCCAGCGCTGCAACCCCCGGTAGCCGCTGCCCTCCTCAGCCGGCACGAGGCCGGCGAAGGTCCCCTGATAGCCGATGTACGAGCCGAAGGACGGCCCGCCGCCGCGCTGCAGGTCGGCGCGGACGACCATCTCGGCGGGGAGTTCCTGCCAGCTTCGCCCGTTGTCGGCCGAGTACCGTCCGGGCGCCTGGTCGCCGGCGATGATGAACCGGTCCGCCGTCCCGGCAACCACCTGGAGCCGGCCGGGAACGTGCAGATCGGGCACGGAACTGACCGGTCCCAGCGTCGGTGCCGCCGGGCCGTTCCCTCCCACTGACGGCACGGGGGTGGAATGCGGGGCGGACGGCTCGAAGCCGCAGGCGGTCAGCACGACGGTCAACAGCAGCGCCACCAGTCCCGCCACCGGTCGGCGGAAGGTTGGCCGAGGGGGGTGTGATGACACGCAATGCTCCTTATCGTGCCGAGCCTGGTCCGAATCTAGTGCCCCCGGCACCAGTCCCCCGGCCACCGACCTCCGGCCGCTGCGCGAGCCTCCACCGGACCGGCGCTCACGACGGCTCCCGCACCTGGTAGCGCCCCACGCCGCCGATCACCGGCCACGATTCGATCCGCGCCCGTAGCTCCGGCTCGAAGCTCTTCGGCGACCGGGACACCAGGACGGCGCTGTGCCCGCTCGCCAGGTAGTCGACGAGTTCCCGCTGGTAGCGATGCCGGGTGGCCGCCGGCGAGGCGTCCGTTCCCTGGCCGGCGAAGCGGTAGCCCAGCGGGTCCACCACGACCGGGCAGCCGCGGGCGATGTTGCGACGCAGCGTGTTGGTCAGCACCAACACCGCGGTCCGGTCGGTGGTGACGCAGCCCGGCCGTCCGTCCAGCAGCGCCGTCAGCCGTGCCGCCGGGAACCGCGTCCCGGTGCTGGAACTGAGCAGCGCCAGGACTCCGCCGAGCAGCACCGCGGCGATTCCGGCCGCCACTATCACCCGTAGCCAGCCGGCAGTCATCCGCCGCCAGAGCAGCCCAGCGACGTTGCCGTGGAGCAGGCACAGTGGGGCTGCGACGAACGCCGCATAGTGCGGGTACCAGAGCGGCCCGGCCAGCAGCACCGCTGTGCCGGCGACGGCGAGGGCGGCGTGCAGCCGTCCGGCCGGCGTCCGGCAGGCGACAACGATCGCGGCCACGGTGAGCAGCGCCGCAACCACCATGGCGACGGTGCCCACCGTCCCGGTGACCGGGCCCATCCCGAGCAGCGAGCGCAACCGGAACTGCCAGTCGTGGTCGTCACGTGGACGGCCGAGCTGGGCGAAGACGATGAGCTGCAGCCAGTTCGGTGCCGCGATCGCGAACGGTGGCATCACCAGCCCGATCACCCCGGCTGCGCCGGCCAGCACACCGGCCGCGAGCCGGACGCCGTGACTCACCAGCAACCAGACCAGCACCACAGCCAGCGGCACCAGACCCCACAGCTTCACCAGGGCGCCGTAGCCGAGCAGTGTCCCCGCCAGCACCACCCAGCCCAGCGGCTCGCGACGCGCACCGATCCGTTCCAGCAGCAACAACGCCGCCAGGAGCAGCAGCGTCGCCAGTCCTTCCAGCCGGACGTCATGCTCGACGTACCAGGCCGGGTACCAACCGGCGTACAGGCCGGCACCCACCAGTGCCGCCGTCCGGCCGCGGCGGTACAGGATCAGGTAGATCAGCGCGGCGTTGACCGCGCCCATCGCCATCCACGCCAGCCGTGCCCCCGCCATTCCAATCGGGTCGCCGGCCAGCTCGCCGAGTTCGGTGAACGGGAACAGGGCCAGCAGCACGCCGGGCGGATGCAGCAGCAGGAAGTCCCGATAGGGCAGCTTCCCGGTGCCGAGCGCGGCCGCAGCCCCGTAGTAGACGAACGGATCGTAACTGCCGCGCCCGGTGAGGCCGCCGCCGCGCAGCACGGGAACCAACCGGACGACGAAGGCAATCCCGGCGATCACCAGCATCGGCCAGTGCCGACCGAGCCAGGAAGTACCGCTGCTGACCAAACCCGACCGGTCGCGCGTACTGACGCGTGCTGCCATCATCGAGCCCTCAGCCGACCCGTGCGTTGCTGGCATCGATGGCCGCCTGATCGAGTGGCGTAGCCAGCTCGGCGAGCGGCCGGGCGGACAACCCCCAGCAGTTGCGCGGGGCGGCGCGCTGGCACTGCAGGGCGGTACCGACCCAGCCCAGCTGCACGTTGCCCGCTTCGGGAGCCGGCAGCGGCGCGATCGCCAGCCAGCTCTGCCGGTCGGGCCGGTACAGGTAGCCGTTGGCGTTCACATAGCCGGACGCCTGCGCGCCGTAGTAGCGCAACGCCCATCCGGCGTCGCTGGGCGTCTGGCTGATCAGTGGTCCCGCCGGATGCGGCGCGACCACGGTCTGCCAGCGAGCCTGACTGAGGTCCACCGCCAGGCCGGTGGTGGCCCGCGGGTCGCTCGCCGGAATGCCCTGGCCCGCGGGGTCGGCAGGCGGATTGAAGTAGGCCGTGCCGTCCGCGGTGAGTTGCGCGGCGCCCAGTTCGGCACCGGTGCCGGCATGCTCGGTCAGCTCGGCGAATCTGCCGGTCGCCGGATCCCAGTCGGTCAGCACGATGCCGCCGCTCGGCAGCCGGGTGTCCAGCAGCACCCGCTCGCCGGCGGCCAGGTTCACCCGGAGCGGTGCCACCGACAGCCGGGTTCGGCCCCCGCCCGGTTGGACCGCTCCGGAGGTCCAGCGGCGATCAGCGAAGCTGAAGCGGTGGTAGCCGATCGGGGCACCGGACGCCTCGTCGCTCTGGTCGAGGCAGAAGATGCCCTCATCGAGCCCGACCGGGGTGCAGCCGCTCTCGTCGGGCAATCCGGCGTCGTGGAAAGCGCTCCAGGCGTTGTCGACGGTGTCGTAGCCGTACAGCTCCATCCGGTCGCCGGTGGCTTTGGCGCCGGCGTCGATCATCACGTAGATCCGGCTGCCGGAGGCGAACGCGTAGCTCGCCGCACACTGCCGGCCGCGACTCGGACCGTCGGCGAGTTGCTGCCACAGATCGGCGCCGGGTTGGTAGCGGTAGCCGTCCAGCCGGCAGGTTCCGTCCGTGCTCCGGCCGGCCAGCAGGTACACCGAACCGTTCAGGCTGACCTGTGCGTAGCGGTCCACGTCCACCGGAGCCGGCAGTCGCGGCGTCCACAGCGGCGCGGTGGACGCCTGCACCGGGCCCGCGGACGGCGTTGCGCTGGCCGGGACCGCGGTCACCGGCCCTGGGGCCAACTGCCCGATGATCAGTTGGGTCGCCCCCACCACCACGGCGACAGCGGCCGCCGCGGCCAGCAGCCACCGGTTCCGCCGGGACCGGACCGGCGTCGGCCGGGGCTGTTGCAGTTCGTCGAGCCGAAAGGGCTGGAAGTCGGTTCGGGCCACCTCGTCGCGGAAGTGGCGCCGCAGCGCGTCCTCCAACTCGCTCCGGCCGGTGAAGGGATCGTCGTCAGCCATCGCTCCCCCTCTCGGCCTCGCGGCGCAGATCGCCGAGCGCTCGGTGCACCAAGGAGCGCGCACTGGCCTCGGTGCAGTCCAGGACTTCGCCGATCTCGGCGTAGCTGCACTCTTCCCAGTAGCGCAGCACCAGCGCGGCCCGGCGGCGGCCGGTCAGCCGGCCGGTGAGCGCGCCGAGGTAGATCGAGTCGAACACCCGGCTGTCGCTGGGCACGGCCTCGTCACGCACCTCGGCGACCACGACTTCGCGGCGGCGTTTGCGCCAGCGCGAGACGTTGGCGTTGACGATGCTGCGCCGCAGATAGCCGGCCGGGTTGCCGGTGCCGCGGATGGTGTGCCATTGCCGCATGGCGCCGAGCAGCGCGTCCTGGACGGCGTCGCGGGCGTCCTCGGGATTGCCGATCACCAGGTAGGCGAACTGCTGCAAGCCGACCGAGTGCTCGTGCACGAACCGTTCGAAGTCGA
>NZ_JASGEN010000017.1:0-10972 GCF_047606365.1 Micropruina sp.
GCCCCGGCTGCTGCAGCGCCCGCCGCCGCACCCGCGTCCGCTCCCGCCGCACCGCCGGCGAGCTCCAAGCGCGGTACCACCGAGAAGATCAGCCGGATGCGCTCGGTCATCGCCAAGCGGATGGTCGAGTCGCTGCAGGTGGCGGCCCAGCTCACCGGCACGGTCGAGGTGGACTTCACCAACATCAGCCGGCTGCGCAACCAGGCCAAGGTCGACTTCCGTCAGCGTGAGGGTGCGTCGCTGTCGTACCTGCCGTTCATCTGCAAGGCGGTCTGCGAGTCGCTGAAGCAGTTCGACAAGATCAACGCATCGATGGACGTCGAGGCCGGCACGATCACCTACCACGATGCCGAGCACCTGAGCATCGCGGTGGATACCGATCGCGGCCTGCTGGTTCCGGTGATCAAGGACGCCGGTGACCTCAGCCTCGCTGGCATCGCCCGGAAGATCGGCGATCTGGCCAAGCGGGCCCGCAACAACCAGCTCGGTCCCGACGAGATGTCCGGTGGCACGTTCACCATCACCAACTACGGGTCGGCCGGCACCCTGTTCGACACCCCGATCATCAACCAGCCGCAGGCCGCGATCCTCGGCACCGGTGCGCTGGTGAAGCGTCCGATGGTGGTCAAGGACCCGAAGCTCGGCGAGGTGATCGCGGTGCGCGACATGATGTACCTGTCGCTCAGCTACGACCACCGCCTGGTCGACGGCGCCGACGCCGCCCGCTTCCTCTCCGCGGTCAAGCACCGCCTGGAGGCCGGTGACTTCGCCGCCGAGGTCGGCCTGTGATCAGCTGATCTGAAATGTGACGGTGCCCGTCACCCCGTTGGGGTGGCGGGCACCGTTGTGTCTCTCCCACCTTCCCAGCGACCCGGACGTCGTCCCCACCGGGTCGGCGATCTCGACATCGCTCGCCGATACGGGGAAAGCTCGGCGATTTCGGGTTACGACATGAAATCGGCGAGGTTTCCCTGCATCGGAGAGCATTGTCGAGATCGCCAACGCCCGGGGACAGGGGCAATGCAGCGTGACGAGGTGTTTCTGTATCCAATCCGCTGCCACGTTTCCTGGGGCTCGTGCGTAGGTGTGGCATGAAGCTACTTCGGGTCCCCATCGCACTCGCGGCGGCGGCCATGGCGCTGCTGGGCTTGCCGGCTCCCCAGGCCATCGCCGCCCCGATCCCTGCGGCTACGCCTGACTACGACGGCGACGGCAAGGCCGACGTGGCAGTCGCCACGGACGACGACTCGGAGTCCGAATTCCTCCGGATCTGGTATGGCTCCGGACGCGTCGCCGACATCCTGCCGGCCGACTTGTCCGCAGGGGAGTACGGCATCAACCCGGCACTCCTGGCCAGGGATCTCAACGGCGACGGCTACACCGACCTGGTCGCCGCCACCTCCGACTCCTCCGGTGCCCATGTGCACATCGTTCCCGGCTCGGCCGCCGGACTCCAGCCGGTGAGCCGGCACTCCTTCGTGGCTTTCGGCAAGGCGGACGAACGCGTCAACGCGCTCGCGCTGGTGGAGTCACCGACGCCGCGCCTTGCTGTGAGCTTCTCCTACCACCGCGAGGTGCGGCTCTACCCGCTCAGCAGCGCCGGCCTGCCCACTGGCAAGCCGATCGCGCTGGTGCCCGGGAAGGGCAAGGTGCCGGCCACCTTCAAGGGTGGTGATTTCGGCCGTTCCATGGCCGCCTGGGGCAGCCAGCTCTTCATCGGCGCCCCGGACGCGAAGGTGAACGGCAAAGCCCAGGCAGGCGCGGTGCTCGCCGTGACCCTCGATTCGGCCGGCGTGAAGTCGACGAAGACGATCACCCAGGCGACCAAGTCGGTGACCGGGGCGGTCGACAAGTACGACTACTTCGGTCGCGCGATGGTGGCACGCGACGGCTACCTGGTGGTGGGCACGCCCGGGGACAACGTCGACAAGGTGAAGCGCACCGGGTCGATCCAGATCTTCACGCTCAGCAGCAAGGGCACCATCAAGCCGGTCAAGCGGATCGCCCAGAGCAGTGCAGGCATTCCGGGCAAGGCCGAGCGGCTCGATCTCTTCGGCCACGCACTGGCCATCGGCACCACCTGCAACGGCGCCCCCACCGTGCTGGTCGGCGGCCCCGGTGAGGCGATCACCAAGGGGCACGAGATGTCCGACGGGTCGGCCTGGCTCATCCCGTTGCGCACGGTCAAGGGTTGCGGGGCCAGGCAGATCTACGAGGGGCACGGGCTACCCGGCAAGCCCGGATATCGGAGCATCGGCAACCTGCTGGCATTCGTCCGCAACAGCGCCGAGACGAACGACGATCTGGTGATCGGCGGAGCCGGTGACTACTCCGAGGGTCCTTTGGGCCGGCTCTACCGGATCGCGGCAGCCAGCGGGGTCGCCACCAAACTCGGCGCCGACGACATCATCGACTCCGTCGCCGGACGCTGACCGAACCTCGCGCAGATCCACCACACACACCGCCGAACTCGGCTGCCACGCTTTCTCCCGCTCGTGCGTAGGTGGTGCATGAAGCTACTTCGGGTCCCCCTCGTGCTGGCTGCGGCGGCGATGACGCTGCTGGCCTCGCCGGTTCCTCAGGCAGAGGCCGAGGCCGCGGCGCCGATCCCCGCGGCCAACCCCGACTACGACGGCGACGGTAAGGCCGACGTGGCCGCCACGATGATTGATGACTGGGAGGCGCGGTTCATCCGGGTCTGGTACGGCTCCGGACGCGTCGCCGACATCGTCGCCGACGACCTGGCGGCCACGCAGTACGGGGTCAGTTATCCGCTCCTGGCCAGGGATCTCAACGGTGACGGCTACACCGACCTGGTCGTCGGCACCAGCGATTCGTCCAGCGCCCGGGTGCAGATCATCCCCGGCTCGGCCGGCGGCCTCCAACCGGCGAACCGGCACTCCTTCCAGGTCCTGAACAAGGCCGAGACGACGGTGACGTCATTCGCACTGGTGGGGTCGCCGGTCCGACGGCTCGCCGTCGGCCTCAGCACCTACGAGGGTTCTCACTTCGACGAGCAGGTGCGGCTCTACAAGCTCACCAACAGCGGAACGCCCACCGGCAGCCCGGTCACGCTGGTGCCGGGTTCCGGCAAAGTTCCCAGCTTGTTCAAGCGCGGCGGCCTCGGATCGTCGATGGATGCCCTGGGCAGCCAGCTCTTCATCGGCGCGCCGGAGGCGAAGGTGAACGGCAAGGCGTACGCCGGCGCGGTGCTGGCGGTCACCCTCGACTCGTCCGGCGTGAAGTCGACGAAGACGATCACCCAGGCGACCAAGTCGGTGACCGGAGCGGTCGGCAAGTACGACTCGTTCGGCAACGCCGTTGTGGCGCGCGACGGCTATCTGGTGGTCGGGACTCCCGGCGACGCCGTGGGCGCGATCAAGCGCACCGGGTCGATCCAGGTCTTCACCGTCAGCAGCAAGGGCACCATCAAACCGGTCAAACGGATCGCCCAGAACAGCGCCGGTATCCCCGGCAAGGCCGAGCCGGACGACTCCTTCGGCGGCTACCTGGCCCTCGGTGCAACCTGCAAGGGCGTTCCGACGGTACTGGTCGGCGGTGCCGGCGAGGTCATCGCCAAACACGAGGACAGCGACGGCTCAGCGTGGCTCATCCCGTTGCGCACGGTGAAGGGCTGCCCGGCGAAACAGATCTACGAGGGTCATGGCCTGCCCGGCGAACCGAACTATCGCGGCATCGGCGGCGTGCTGGCCTTCGTCCGCAACAGCGCCGAAACGAACGACGATCTGGTGATCGGCGGTAGCGGCAGCCTTTCCGAGGGTCCGCCGGGCCGGCTCTACCGGATCTCGGCAGTCGGCGGAGTCGTCACCCAGCTTGGCGCTGACGACATCTTCGATTCCGTTGCCGGCCGCTGACCGGCACCCGGTCCGACCCATGCCCGGCCCCGTGAACTCCGGTCGTAGACTGCTCGGGTGTCCACGCGCAGCACCGCCGATCCACGTCCGGTCGACTTCCAATATCTGGGGCTGACCGAGGATCCGCCACGGCTGAGCGAGTACGTCCCGACCTGGGAGTATCAGCGCGAGGTGCACGCCAAGGTGGCCTCGGGCGAGCTGCCGCCGCAGGTGCTGTTCGTCGAGCATCCTCCGGTCTACACCGCCGGACGCCGCACCGAACCGCAGGAACGCCCCTTCGACGGCACGCCGGTGGTCGACGTCGATCGCGGTGGCAAGATCACCTGGCACGGCCCCGGCCAGCTGGTCGGCTATCCGATCGTCTTCCTGCCCCGCGGCATCGGCGTCGTCGACTACGTCCGCCGGGTGGAGGAGGCGCTGATCCGGGTGCTGGCCGACTACGGCCTGGCGACCGGACGGGTGGACGGCCGCACCGGCGTCTGGCTGGCCGCCACCGACAGCCGTCCGGAACGCAAGATCGCCGCGATCGGCATCCGGGTGTCGAAGCAGACCACGATGCACGGATTCGCCCTCAACGTGACCAGTGGCCTGGGCGGCTTCGACAACATCGTGCCCTGCGGCATCAGCGACGCCGGGGTGACCTCGATCGCCGCCGAGATCGACGGACTGCCGCCGTCCCTGGTCGAGGTCGCGCAGGCGATCGAGCCGCACCTGACCGAGTTGCTGGCGCTCCAGCCGTACGCCAGAGCCACCGAATTCATTCTTCCGGACGCCGTCGCCACCGGCCGCTGAACCTACGGCGTCCGCTCACGGCTGAGCCCCGCTCTCGTCCCGGCCGGTCGGGATAGGATGACGCGGTGACCCTTGCAGACGATGCCGTCAGCCCGCCGCCGACAACCCCGCCCGCGGGCCGGCGGTTGTTGCGGCTCGAGGTGCGCAACTCGCAAACCCCGATCGAGCGCAAACCGCCGTGGATCAAGACCACCGCGCGGATGGGCCCCGAGTACCGCCAGCTGACCAAGCTGGTGAAGGACGAGGGCCTGCACACGGTGTGCCAGGAGGCCGGCTGCCCCAACATCTTCGAATGCTGGGAGGACCGCGAGGCCACCTTCCTGATCGGTGGTGACTCCTGCACCCGGCGCTGTGACTTCTGCCAGATCGAGTCGCGCAAGCCGTCCGGCTACGACAAGGGCGAACCGTTGCGGGTCGCCGAGTCGGTGCAGACCATGGGGCTGCGCTACGCCACCGTGACCGGCGTCTGTCGTGACGACCTGGAGGACGAGGGCGCCTGGCTGTACGCCGAAACGATCCGGCAGATCCACACGGTGAACCCGGGCGTCGGTGTCGAGATGCTGGCCCCAGACTTCTCCGGCCACCGCCACCTGTTGCAGCAGCTGTTCGACACCAAGCCCGAGGTGTTCGCGCACAATGTCGAGACGGTGCCGCGGATCTTCCGCCGGATCCGTCCCGGCTTCACCTACGACCGTTCACTCGAGGTGCTGCGCTGGTCGCGCGAGGAGGGCCTGGTCACCAAGTCGAACCTGATCCTGGGCATGGGCGAGACCCGTGAGGAGATCACCCAGGCGCTGCAGGATCTGCACGACGCCGGCACCGAGCTGATCACCATCACCCAGTACCTGCGGCCGTCCGCCCGGCACCATCCGATCGACCGGTGGGTCAAGCCCGAGGAGTTCGAAGAGTTGGAGCAGGAGGCCACCGAGATCGGCTTCGTCGGCGTCCTGTCCGGGCCGCTGGTCCGCTCCTCGTACCGTGCCGGACGGCTCTACCGCACCGCGATCGAGGCGCGTCGCCGGCGCGAGCGCGACGCCGCGAAGGCCGCCAACGGCGCCACCCCAGCCAACGGCACCAAACCGGCCAACGGAACCAAGCCGGCCAACGGCACGCACACCAACGGCGATACGATCACGCTGGCCAACGGCATCACCCTCCCGTTGTCGGGTGGCGCGCCGGTGGCCAACGGGGCGGCCGAGCGTCCGGCCAACGGCGCCCCCACCCGCCCAGCCACGATCAACGGGAGCAGCACCCATGGCCAGTGAGAAGGCAAAGGCCCTCGCCGCCCAGCAGAAGGCCGAGCGCAAGGCCGAGAAGCTGCGCAAGAAGAACTCCGACGACCCGCGCGACTGGGGCCGGATCCGGCAGATCATCGAGGCCTATAAGCGCACCAACGAGGTCGACCCGCAGCTGAAGTGGTGGACGGTGGCCGCGGTTGCCGGCCCCGTGCTGATCTCGATCGGCGTCGGGCTGTGGCTGCAGCCCTGGTGGCTGTGGCTGATCACCGGCGTCATGCTCGCTCTGGTGCTGGTGATGTACGTGCTCACCTGGCGGGTGAAGCAGGCCAACTTCAAGCGCTACGAGGGTCAGGCCGGCTCGGCCGAGGTCGCGTTCCAGCTGCTCAACAAGCGCAAGTGGAGCTACGAACTGGGCATCGCCGCCACCCGCCAGATGGACGTCGTGCACCGGGTGATCGGACGGCCGGGCATCGTGCTGGTGGCCGAGGGCAACCCGGCCCGGGCCCGCGCACTGCTGGCCACCGAGACCAAGAAGCATGAGCAGGTCGCCTACGGCATCGCGGTGACCACCGTGCTGGTCGGACGCGATCAGGGCCAGGTGTCGCTGGAGAATCTGCAGAAGCACATCGAGAAGCTGCCGAACGTGCTGCAGCCGCACCAGATCACCGAGGTGAAGCAGCGGCTGCGGGCGCTGGACGCGATGCGTCCGAAGATTCCGGTGCCGCGCGGCCCGATGCCGACCATGAAGGGCGTCAACCGGGCGATGCGCGGCCGCTGAGGCCGACCGAAGCTCAGGTCATCGACGCCGCATAGATCGACGCGATCGACGCCTTCAGCGTGGCGTCGAACTGGGCGTCGTCCTGCTGCACGGTCAGCCCGTCGAGCAACGCCCGGCTGAAGCTGGCGATCAGGCCCGGGTTGCGGGCCAGCCGTTCGTTGGCCTCGTCGCGGCTGTAGCCGCCGGACAGCGCCACCACCCGCACCACGTTCGGGTGCGCGATCAGGTCGCTGTAGAAGCCGTCCACGCTGGGAATGGTCAGCTTGAACGCCACCTGGCGATCGCCCAGACCTTCCAGCCCTTCGAGGATCGCCGCCTTGAGCAGCACCTCGGCCTCGTCCTTGTCGGGGATGCTGATGGTCACCTCGGGTTCGAGGATCGGCACCAGCCCGGCGGCCACCACCCGCTCGCCCAGCGCGAACTGCTGTTCGACGACCTGCTCGATGCCCCGTGGGTCGGCGGCGTGGATCACCGAACGTTCCTTGGTGCCGAACACCCCGGCTGCCCGGGCGCTGTCCAGCCGCTCTTCCAGACCGGGAATGTCCTTCATCAACTGGACGCCGTCGGCCTTCTCTTCCAGTCCCTTGTCGATCTTGAGGATCGGCAGGATTCCCTTGCGCTGCCACAGGTATTCGGCCGCGCCCAGCCCCTCGATCTGCCGGGCCAGGGTGCCCTCGAACAGGATCGCGCCGAGGATGTGCTCGCTGGTGAACACCGGGCTGGTGATGATCCGGACCCGCGCGGCATGGATCAGGTCGAACATCTCGGCTTCGGAGCTGTACTGGGATTCGTCGATGCCGTAGGCACGCAACGCCTTGGGGGTCGAGCCGCCGCTCTGGTCCAGGGCTGCGATGAAGCCGGCACCGGTCGCGAAGTGGGTGACCATGGGCTGATCAGACATTTGAATGGCCTCCTTGACATTCAACTGGTTGATCTATGCCAGGCTACCCCGCCGCTGCCGGCGATGGGCTGACACCTGGTTCATTCCTCCTCGACCCAGACCGCGGACGCCACCTCGTCCGGGATCGCGGCGGCGTCGACCACGGCGTCCGGGACGATGCCGAGCGCGCGGCAGCGGGCCAGCACGTCGGGGTCGGCGTCCGAGACCCGGACCACCCGGCGCGGTCCGACGATCCGGGTCAGCCGGACGGCCGGACGGCGCCGCAGGGTGCCGTCGGCGGCCGGGATGGGGTCGCCGTGCGGGTCGGCGACGGGGTGGCCGAGCAGCGCGTCGATCCGGTCGATCAGGGTGTCGGACGCCGCGTGTTCCAGCGCTTCGGCCTCGTCGTGCACCTCGTCCCAGCGGTAGTTGAGGACGCCGACCAGGAAGGCTTCGATCAGCCGGTGCCGGCGCACCATGGCGACCGCCAGCCGTTCGCCGCGCTCGGTGAGCCGCACCGGACGGTACGACTCGTAGGTCACCAAACCCTGCGCGGCCAGGCGTTTCACCGTGTCGGAGACATTCGCCTGGGTGGTGCCGAGGCGGACCGCGAGACCTTTGGTGGTGATCGGCGGATCGCCCCACTCGGTGGCCGACCAGATCACCTTCAGGTAGTCCTGAGCGACCGGGGTGAGGTCGTCGACGCTGGTCATCCTCCCAGGGTAAGCCCCATCGCGGTGAGGGCCAGCAGCGCGATGTTGAGCGCCACGATCAGCGCGACCACCGTCCAGGCGATCGCTCGCAGCCGCCGTCCGTTGGCGAATCGGCCCATCACCGCCGGGTTGCTGGTCAGCAGCACCAGCGGGATCGCCGCGAACGGAATGCCGATCGACAACAGCACCTGGCTGAGCACCAGCGACCAGGTCGGGTCCAGCCCGAAGGCCAGCACCGCTAGCGCTGGCACCAGGGTGATCGCCCGACGGGCCAGCAGCGGAATGCGCACCCGCAGCAGCCCCGACATGATGGACGCCCCGGCGTAGCAGCCGACCGAGGTGGAGGCCAGGCCCGAAGCCAGCAGGCCGACGCCGAAGATGACGCCGATGGCGGGACCGAGTGCCGCCGTGATCGCGGCGTGCGCGCCCTCGATGCTGTCGGTGCCGGGGACTCCGTTCAGGCTCGCCGCCGCCAGCAGCAGCATGGCGATGTTCACCGTGCCGGCGACCAGCAGCGACAGCCCGACGTCCCAGCGGGTGACTCGCAGCAGCCGCCGCACGCCCTTCTCACCCTGCAGCCCGTGCCGGTCGCGGGCCAGCGACGAATGCAGATAGATGGCGTGCGGCATCACGGTGGCGCCGAGCATGCCCGCCGCCAGCAGCACGGTCTGGGCGCCCTCGAAGCGTGGCACGATGCCGGCCACGGCAGCGCCCCAATCGACGGGGCTGACCAGCAGGCCGGCGCCGAAACCGACGGTGATCACGGCGAGCAGGCCCATCACGACGAACTCGAAGCGGCGCTGCCCGCCGCGGGACTGCACCGCGAGCAGGGCCATCGACACCACGCCGACGATCAACCCGCCCAGCGGCAGCGGCACCCCGAACAGGATGTACAGCGCCAGCGCCCCGCCGATCACCTCGGCCAGGTCGGTGGCGGCGGCGACCAGTTCGGCCTGCGCCCAGAACATCAGCCGCGGACCGCGCCGCAGCCGGTCCCCCAGCAACTCGGGCAGGCTGCGTCCGGTGACCAGGCCGAGCTTGGCCGACAGGTACTGGATCAGCACAGCCATCGCGTTGGCCGCGATCAGCACCCAGACCAGCAGGTAGCCGTACTGCGCGCCGGCGGTCAGGTTGGCCGCCACATTGCCCGGATCGACGTAGGCGATGGCCGCCACGAAGGCCGGACCCAGCAACCAGCGCAGCCGACGCCGGGCCGGCTTCGGCGGGGAGGTCCGGGTCATCGTTGTCACGAAAGTTAAGCTACCCGAACTTTTCCGTCGATGCTGGGTATCTGAGCAAGTTGATCGATCCGATCCGGGCGGACGGCGAGCCTCAACGTCACCGCAACCAGCGCCGGATCTCCCCACGTCATCCCGGCGAATGCCGGGATCTCATCCAGCACCGACTGGCGGCACCGACTGCCGGTCGCCGAGATCCCGGATCAAGTCCGGGATGAGGGATCAGGTCCGGGATGACGGATCGCGTTGGCCGAGGCGCCAGCCGCCGGCGGCCTGCTGCTGCCGCCAGAACTCGGCGAACCTGCCGTCGGCCGCCAGCAACTCGGCGATGCTGCCGTCCTCGATGATCCGGCCCTCGTCGAGGAACAGGATCCGGTCGGCGTTGCGGATGCTGGCCAGCCGATGCGCCACGATGACCCGGGTGCGCGGTGTCGGATCGCCGCTCAGCGCGCCACTGATCGCCGCCTCGTTCTCGGTGTCCAAAGCGCTGGTCGCCTCGTCCACCAGCAGCACCGGCGCCGGCTTCAGCAGTGCGCGGGCGATGGAGACCCGTTGCCGCTCGCCACCGGACAGGGTGCCGCCCGCCTCCCCGACCCGGGCGTCCCACCCGTCGGGGAGATGCGCGGCGACGGCGTCGACGCGGGCCAGGGCACCGGCGCCGGCGAGCGCCTCGGGCGAGGCCGTCGGGTCACCGACGAGCATGTTCTCCCGGATGCTGCCGTCGAACAGGTACGGCTGCTGGAACACCACGCTGACCAGCGCCCGCCGGGCCTCGGCGTCGAAGCGCACGCCGTCCACCTCATCGAAGTGGATGCTGCCCTCACTCGGCTGATGCAGGCCGGCGAGCAGCGCCAGCACCGTGCTCTTGCCCGAGCCCGAGGGACCGACGATCGCCGTGGTGCTACCGGGTTCGAGTTCCAGGTCGAGTCCGTCCAGGACGGCCGGCGCGTCCGGCTGATAGCGGAACCCGACGCCGCGCAGGGTGATCCGGGGTGGCGCGGCGAGGCCAGTGCGCTCGGCGCCGGCCGCGACGGTGGGCGCATTCAGCACCTCACCGATCCGGCGCAGGGTGATCGCCGAGGTCTCCACTCCTCCGCTGAGTTCGGCGAGGATGGTGAACGGCTCCAGGTAGCGGACGATGACCACGATCAGCCCGATCGCCTCGGGAACCGTCACGGCGCCCGCGCCGGCCAGGGCGACGGTGGTGCCGGCGAGCACGATCAGGGCGAGCTGGCTGGCCAGGCTGAACACCAACTGGCCGGGAATCTGCATCAGCAGCAGCCGCAGGGTGGCGCCGTGCTGGGCGGCCAGTGCCGCGCCGACATGACTACGTTCCGGATCGACCCGGCGGGCGGCGCGCAACGCGTGCTGGGTGCGGGCGAACTCGACGATCCGTTCGGTGAGCGCGCTGTTGGCCTCGGCGGCAGCCCGGTCGGCGCTGCGGCCGAGCCGTCCGGC
>NZ_JASGEN010000018.1:0-11294 GCF_047606365.1 Micropruina sp.
CCGGGGTGACGGAGGCCACCGGGGTGACGGAGGCCGCTGCCGGGGTGACGGAGGCCACCGGGGTGACGGAGGCCACCGGGGCGACGGAGGCCACCGCGACGATGGAGGCCGCCCCGACGACGGAGCCGGCCGGTTCCACCGGCGACGGGCGTGCTCCTCGGGCCGTGCCGTTGGCCCGCAAGCTGGCTGCGCAGGCCGGCATCGATCTGGCGACCGTGCGGCCGTCCGGGCCGCACCGGACCATCCGGGCGCGGGAAGTCCGGGCTGCGATCGCGAGCGGCCCACCGCTGGTCGAGACCCCACCGTCAGCCGAAGTTTCGACAAGCTCAACCAGCGCGGGGGTTTCGACACGCTCGGTTTCGACAAGCTCAACCAGCGAGGGTTCGGTTTCGACAAGCTCAACCACCGGGGGCGGGACCGGCGAGCCGGGCGAACTGCTGGGCGACGCCAAGTCCCGCCGGATCCGGGTGGCGACCGCGCGGGTGCTGGAATCCACCGCACTCATCCCCCAGTTCACCGTGTGGCGGGCGCTCGACCTGAGCCGGCTCGCGGTGGCGCGCAAGGCGTCCCTGGCCGGCGTCAGCTGGAACACCATCCTGCTGCGCGCCTACGCCCTGATGTTGCGCGAATACCCCGCGCTCAACGGCAGCTGGGCCGGCGACGGCGTCCGCACCAACCCGCGGATCGGGGTGGCGCTGGCGATCGACACACCGTCCGGCCTGCTGGTACCCGTGTTGCGCGATCCCCACACCCTGGGGATCCGGGCGCTGGACGCGGCGATCAAGGATCTCGCCGCCACCGCGAAGGCGGGCAAGGTCGCTCCGGACGCGCTGGGCGGTGGCACCGGCACGGTGTCCAACCTCGGATCGTTCGGCGTCCAGCGGTTCAACGCACTACTGACCCCACCCCAGGCGACGGCGCTGTCGCTGGGCACGGTCGAGGTGCGTCCGGTCTTCGATGCCGACGGGGCCGTGCGGCCCCGGACGGTCTGCGAGGCCGGACTCACGCTCGACCATCGGGTCGCCGATGGAGCGGACGCCGCCAGGGCGTTCGCCACCATGCAGGCGGTCCTGGAAGACCCCTTCCTGTTGCTCGGCTGAGCTTCAGAAGGGGCGGGCGCGGAGAACGGACTCCGAGCCGACACACCATCAACACGAAACAGTGAAAGGAGGGGATCACATGGATGCCATCACCTGGTTCGCCGAGAACTTCATCGGACTGTTCAAGGCGGCTGCAGAGAGCTTCACCGGCCTCGTCACCGGCATTCTGCCGTTGCTCATCGTGCTGCTGACAGCGATGTATGCGATCACCACATGGATCGGCGAGGAGCGGGTCACCCGTGCCGTGCAGTGGGCCGGCAAGTACGCGATCACCCGCTACACGATCATGCCGATCATCGCGGTGATCATGCTGACCAACCCCATGGCCTACTCGTTCGGACGGTTCCTGCCCGAGAAGTACAAGCCGGCGTTCTACGACTCGGCGGTGTCGTTCGTGCACCCCGTGACGGCGTTCTTCCCGCACGCCAACGCAGGCGAGATCTTCGTCTGGACCGGCGTATCCGCCGGTGTGATGACGATCAACCCGGGCGCCTACGCCCGGTTGGCGGCGCTGTACTTCCTGGTCGGCATCGTGGTCATTCTGATCCGCGGCATCGTGACCCAGTGGATCACCCAGTTGCTGATCAAACGCGGCGGGCACCAGGAGCGCTTCGACGAGTTCGACGCCGCCTACGCGGCCGGTCACATCCAGGGAGCCAAGTCATGAGCTACCAGAGCGTGAGCATCCGCAAGGGACGCGGCGGCTGGGGTGCGGGCCTGACCCTCACTCCGACCGATGAGAAGAAGGTCGTACTGTCGGTGACCAGCGGTGGCATCCACCCGGTGGCCGCGAAGATCGCGGAGCTGTCCGGCGCCGAGGCCGTCGACGGTTTCACCAACCAGGTACCGGACGCCCAGGTGCTGTGCGCGGTGATCAACTGCGGCGGCACCGCCCGGATCGGGGTCTACCCGCGCAAGCGGATCCCCACCGTGGACGTCTACCCGGGTGAGCCCGGCGGTCCGCTGGCCCAGTTCATCACCGAGGACATCTTCGTCTCGGCGGTGACGCCCGCCGAGGTCTCGTTGGCCGGTGAGGTGGTCGAGGCAGCCCCGGCGATTTCCACGCAGGTCGACGCGATGGACGCCGACCGGGCCAAGTACGAGGCTCAGAAGGCGCAGGCCAAGCAGGCCGCGAAGGAGGCCGGCGGGTTCACCAAGCTCGTGGTGGGCTTCGGTGAGGCCATCGGCTACTTCATCAACACCCTGCTGTCCTCGGGCCGGCAGGCGATGAAGCTGGTGCTCAACACGATCATCCCGTTCATGGCCTACGTGTCACTGCTGATCGGCATCGTCACCTACACCGGTGTGTCGAAGTGGATCGCCAACGGCGTCACCCCGCTGGTCAGCAATCCGTTCGGGCTGATCCTGCTCGGCGTGATCACCGCCATCCCGGTGCTCTCGCCGATCCTCGGTCCGGGTGCGGCGATCGCTCAGGTGGTCGGCGTCCTGATGGGCCAGCAGATCGCGGCCGGCGCGCTGCCGGTGCAGTACGCGCTGCCGACCCTGTTCGCCATCAACGGTCAGGTCGGCTGTGACTTCATCCCGGTCGGGCTGTCGCTGGGCGAGGCGGAACCCGAGACGGTGTCCGTCGGTGTGCCGGCGGTGCTGTTCTCGCGGTTGATCACCTCACCGGTCGCGGTGCTGATCGCCTACCTGGCCTCATTCGCCATCTAAGGATGCGTTGATCAAACCCTCCATCGTCATCCCGGACTTGATCCGGGATCTCTCCCGGCTGAGATCCCGGGTCGGGGCCGGGATGACGTGGATGGTCAGCGCTCCCTCACAGGTGGCCGCTGGTCGAGACCCCGGTCTCGACAAGCTCGACCACCGAACCCCACCCCGTCAACGAAGACAAGGAAAGATACCCATGGCAAACCAACTGTGGTCGGCGACCGTCGACCGGATCGGTGAGTTCACCGCAGAGATGTTCGAGGGCGGCTGCTACATCCTGTTCGGCGAACCGCTGCCCGACGCGCTGGCCGACGTCAGCCTGGTGCACAAGACCCGCCAGGCGCCGAGCCGTCCGATCCGGGCCGGTGACACCCTCGAGCTGGGTGGCGTCACACTGACGCTCGATGAGGTCGGAGAACTGGCCAACCTGAATCTCACCGACCTCGGCCACATCGTGGTCTACGTCAACAGTCCCGAGCAGGCACTGCTGCCAGGCGCGGTCAAGGCCAGCGGTCCGTCCCGCCCCCAACCGACGGTGGGGTCGCCCATCGTCATCTCGGGGGACTGACCCATGGGCTGGGAGTTCGCCGCGCTGCTGATCGGCGCCCTGGTGGTCTCGCTGATGCTCGGCCTGTGGCAGCAGTCCCGCTACGCCCGCTCAGTCAACGCAATGGTCCGTCAGCACCACGGTGCCGGACGGCTGCTGGTCACCGGCCGGGGGCTGGGCAAGCTCAAGGGGACCATCGTGATGCTGGTGGTGGACGACTCGGCCGATCAGGTGATCGCCGCCCAGGTGCTGCGCGGCTCGACCATCTTCGCTGCGGCGAAGGACGCGCCGCAGCTGCTGGGCCCGGTCGCCACCCTGCCGGGACGGGCCGGCGACAAACAGACCGGCAAGGCCATCGAGATGGCGCTGAGCCAGCTCAAGGCCACCCGTGCCCGGACCAGGGACAACCGGATCCGGGACAACAAGGTCAACAACAACGTGGTGAGCACCCCCGTGCCGAGCGCCGTGGGTGCCAGGAGGAAGGTGCAACGATGAGTTACAGCCAACGGTTGCTCGCCCGCGAGCGCAGCGTCGGCCGTCCGGTTCGGGTCGGGGTCGTCGGGGCGGGCCAGATGGGTTCCGGACTGGTCGCCCAGATCAACCGGGTCCCCGGCCTGTTCATGTCGGCCGTCGCCGACATCGACGTCACCCGCGCCGAGCGGGCCCTGGCCGGCGCGGGTTGCGACCGGGTGACCACCACCGACGATCCGAGCGCTGCCGCCGCCGTGATCGAGGCGGGCGAGTCGGTGGCGATCAGCGACGGCCTGGCGCTGACCAGGCTGCCGTTGGACGTCATCGTCGAGGTCTCCGGCGTCCCGGACGTGGCGGCCGAGGTCGCCTACGCCAGCCTGCTCGCCGGCAAGGACACCCTGCTGATGACCGTCGAGGCCGATGTCACGGTCGGGCTGCTGCTGGCCGACATGGCGAACGCCGGCGGCGCGATCTACAGCATCTGCCGCGGTGACGAGCCGGTCGAATGCCTCAAGCTGATCGAATACGCCGAGGACATCGGCCTCGAAGTGGTGCTGGCGGGCAAGGGCAAGAACAATCCGAACCGGCCCACCGACACACCCACCGATGTCCGCGACGAAGCGATCGCCAAGGGCATGAACCCGAAGATGCTCAGCTCGTTCACCGACGGCACCAAGACCCAGGTCGAGATGTGTGCGCTGTCCAACGCCACCGGCTACCCGGTCGACGTGCCGGGCATGCACGGCGTCCCATGCTCGGTCGACGAGCTGGCCGCGAAGCTGGTGCCCGCCTCCGACGGCGGCATCGTGAACCATGACGGGCCGGTCGTCGAATACGTCACCGGCAACGTCGCGCCCGGCGTCTTCGTGATCGTCAAGTCGGGCAACGACGTGGTCACCCACGAACTCGACTACCTCAGGCTCGGCACCGGCCCCTACTACGCGATCTACCGGCCGTACCACCTGGCCTCGATCGAGGCGAACCTGTCGATCGGTGAGGCCGTCATCGACCGCAGGCCCAGCTTCCAGCCCCGCACCTGGACCTCGGAAGTGGTCGCCGTGGCGAAGACCGACCTGAAGGCCGGGCTGACACTGGAAGGGATCGGCGGACACCACGTCTACGGCCAGGCGATGCCGGCCGGCGAGGCCCGCAGCCACAACGGCCTGCCGGTCGGGCTGGCCGCCGGCTGTGTGCTCAGCCGCGATGTGGCGGCCGGCCAGCAGCTCAGCTATGCCGACGTCACTGTGGACGAAACCCGTCCGATCGTCGCGATGCGACGGCTGCAGGACGCCATGCTGGCCAACGGCACTCTCGGGAGGCGCTGATTCACGGTAACCTCCCGCATCGGAGGGGAGGCCCGATGGCTGCCGCACGATCGATCGACACGCTCGTCCGTGCCGCGCGCCTCTACTACGAGGACGGGCTCTCCCAGGGTGAGGTGGCACGCCGGATGGGCCTGTCCGGCGCCACCGTCTCCCGGGTGCTGGCCGCCGCCCGCGAGCGGGGAATCGTCGAGGTCCGCATCCACGATCCGCGCTCACCGGTCCGGCGGGTGGCCGAGGTGGAGCGGCAGTTGGTGGAACGGTTCGGTTTGACCGACGCCCGGGTGGGCACGCCGAACGGCGGCCCGGCCCAGGCGCTGCAGTTGGTCGGACGCCTCGCCGCCGACCTGTTCGGTGAGCGGATCGGCCAGATGAACCGGGTCGGACTCAGCTGGGGCAGCACCCTGGAGGCGTTCGTCGCCGAGGTACCGGAACGGGTGGCGGCGGTGCAGGTGCTGCCGCTGGCCGGCGGCAACCCGGGGCTCGACAGCGCGGGTGCCGGCGGCACGCTGGTGCAGGCACTGGCCCGTCGCTGCGGCGTCGAGCCGAGCCGGTTCCTGGCGCCGGCCATCGTCGAGTCGCCGCAGACCAAGGCCGCGATCACCTCCGAATCGGCGATCCGCAAGGCATTGGAGCGAGCCGCGCAGGTCGACCACGCGTTCGTCGGGATCGGCACCTTCGGCGTCCGGTCCTCGGCGACCATCGTCGAGGACATGAGGCTGTCCGAGGCCGAACTGGCGACCTTCCTGGCGCAGAAGCCGGCCGGTGACCTGACCGGGCGGTTCTTCGACGACGACGGCCTGGAACTCGGCTCGCCCACCTCGGAGCGGGTGATCGCCGTCACCCTGGACGACCTGCGCCGGGTGCCCTGTGTGATCGGCCTGGCGGCGGGTGTCGAGAAGGCCCGCGGCGTGCTGGCCTCCCTGCACACCGGCGTGGTGGACGTCGTCGTGCTCGACCTGCCACTGGCCAGGGCGGTGCTGTCCAGGGCCGGCGAGCCGGTGCCGGCCGAGGCCTGACCCGGCTGCTCCGCAACCGCGCCCCGGCGCGGGAGGCAGACCTATACTGCCCGTTGTGCCAGAGCCCGTGCCCGCCGTCATCGTCGCCGCCGGACGCGGCGTCCGCTTCGGCGGTCCCGTTCCGAAACCCGTCACCACACTCGCCGGCAAGGCGGTGGTGGCGATGTCGGTCGAGGCCATGGCGGCCGGCGGCTGCACCCACGCGGTGGTGGTGATCCCGCGCGACGGCGAACACCATTTCCAGCCGGCGCTGGCAGCCTCACCGATCCCGGTGACCCTGGTCGAGGGCGACGAGACCCGGCAGGCGTCCGTGCGCCGCGGCATCGCGGCGATCCGCGGACACGAGGATCTCGTCGGTACCCGGGTGGTGCTGGTGCATGACGCCGTCCGCCCGCTGGTGCCGGCCACCGTGGTGTCGCGGGTGATCCGCAGCATCCGAGAGGGTGCGGTCGCGGTGGCTCCCGCGATCCCGGTGGCCGATTCGATCCGGGCCCAGTCGCCGGACGGCCGGCTGACCATCGTCGACCGCGAGCAGTTGCGGGCCATCCAGACGCCGCAGGGTTTCAACTTCGACGTGCTGGAGGCGAGCCACAACTACGCCGCCGAACAGGGCATCGAATGCACCGACGACCTGTCGGTCTGCGAAGCCGCGGGGCATCCGGTGGCGATCGTGAAAGGCGCGATGACGTCGCTGAAGATCACCTCGGCGACCGACCTCGACCTGGCCGACGCCTTCCTGAAACTGCGCGCCGGCCTGGGCCGGCACTCCTTCCGCCGGGTGCTGCGGCACCGTCCGTTCGCCTGGTTCGCCAAGCCCGGCAGCAACGGGTACGCCGAGGTGATCCGGAGCCCGCGGTGACCCCGTTGCCCCGGGTCGGCATCGGCAGCGACGTGCACGCGCTGGCCGAGGGCGTCGAGCTGTGGGTCGCCGGCCTGCACTTCCCGGACGAGCCGCGCGGGCTGGCCGGGCATTCCGACGGCGACGTCGCCTGCCATGCACTGTGCGATGCGCTGCTGTCGGCGGCCGGGCTGGGCGATCTGGGCAGCAATGTCGGCGTCGACCGTCCGGAGTGGGCCGGGGCGTCCGGGGTACGGCTGCTCACCGAGGTGGCCGGGTTGGTCCGCGAGGCCGGCTATCAGATCGGCAACGCCGCCGTCCAAGTCATCGGCAACCGGCCCCGGCTACTGCCGCGCCGGCGGGAGGCCGAGCAGGTGCTCAGCGCGGCGCTCGGCGCGCCGGTGTCGGTGGCCGGCAAGACCACCGACGGACTCGGATTGACCGGACGCGGCGAGGGCGTGGCAGCCATCGCCACCGCGCTGATCGTGCCGGGATGAGTGCCGATCCGGTCGCTCTCTGCGCCCACGGTGAGGCCGCCTGGCACGCCGCCCTCTACGCCGGGCTGGGTGCCCGCTGGGACGACGACGGACGGTTGGCCCGCGGCTACCGCGCGGTGCCGCACCAGCTGCTGTTCGGTGCGGTGACGCTCAGCCCGGACGCCGCGGTGCCCGGCGACGTCCCCGGCGTGGTCTGCGACAGCTTCGCCCGGCTGCGGCTGCCCGGCCGGGAGGCGGAGCCGACCGGGCACTGGATGATCCGGGACGCCGGTGAGCGGGGCGCACCCACGCTCGTCCCCGGGCTCGCCATCCATCGCGTGGTCAGCGACGCGGACATCGCCTGGTTCGAGCAGTTGATCTTCCTCGCCGCCGACGGGCGTCCGCCCAGCCGGCCCGGCGAGATGCATCCGCCGGGAAGCCAGAGCTTTCCCGGCGCCACCTGGCTGTATGCCGAGCTGGACGGCGTCGGTGTCGGCACGGCGGCCTCCATCGCCACCAGCCGGGTGAACAACATCGGTGCGGTGGCGGTGCTGCCTGCCTTCCGTGGCCGCGGCATCGCGTCCGCGCTCACCGAGGCGGCGATCGCGAGGGCGCCGGACGTCCCGGCGACCCTGTCGGCGACCCCGTCCGGACGCGGCGTCTACCGCCGGCTGGGCTTCACCGAGGTGGGACGTCCGCTGCACCACCACCCGATCTAGCCGTCGGGCGGTGAATGCCGTCCGGACTCAGCGCACCTGGGAATCAGGCGGGGTGTAGGTGTTGCACTGGGAGATGGCCGGGCCGCCGGTCAGGCCGGTGGTGAACCAGCGCTTCCGGGTGTCGCCCAGGCCGTGGCCGGAGTCGATGTTCGGCTTGCCGCTGAGCACGTCGTCGCCCAGGTTGTAGGCGATGGTGCGCAGGTTCTCCAGGTCGTTGTCGTCCAGGTTCTGCGAGCGGGCCACCGCGTTGATCCACATGCCGGCGAAGCAGTCCGCCTGCACCTCGAGCCGGCGCGAGAAAACGTTCGCCTCGGCCTTGGTGGACACCCGCTGTTCCCAGGCGGAGCTCGAGATCGAGATGCCGGTGCGGGCCTGGATGGCGTGGCCGAACTCGTGGCCCAGGATCATCTCCATCAGGAACTTCGTGTTCTGCAGTTCCTTCGGGAAGATCTTCGGCAGCGGCTTGGCGTAGTAGATGCGCTGGTCACCGCCGCAATAGGAGGCGTTGACGCTGTCCAGCTTGCCGCAGGCGGTCTGGATCGGCTGGTTGTAGACGGTGGCCGGCGGACGCGGCAACTGGTAGCCGGCAGCCTCCACGGGCCCATGCCACACCTTCAACAGGCAGGCGGTGAGGTCCTGCAGATGGGCGTTGAGTTCGTCCTCGCTCGCATTCAGCGCGTCGATCGGCTTCAGGTTGTTGCAGTCGGTCGGAATGGTGGTCGACTGCTGATAGATCGGGTTTTTCGTCATCCACTCGGTGGCCTCCGAGTAGGTCTTCGGCGCCGGCAGCGGGGGCGGATCCATGTCCGGCGGCGGCGGGGTGTAGGTCTCCACCGGCCGCGACGTCCCGCCCGTTCCGCCGATCATGTTCGCCATGATGACGCCGGCCAGCAGCAGGCAGCAGACCACCACCAGCAGCATCAGCACCTTGCCGAGCGGGTTGCCTCCCCGCGGCCGCTGCGGCGGCTGCTGGAACCCTCCGGGCTGTTGCGGATAGCGCGGCGGATAACCGGGCTGCTGGAACCCGCCGGGCTGTTGCCTGCCCGGCTGCTGCGGCCAGGACGGCTGGCCGAAGGTCGGCTGGGAACGGTTCCAACCGGGTTGGGAAGGCTGCGCCGGCCAGCCTTGCGGCTGGCCCCACTGCTGCGGATAGGGCTGCTGGCGCGGAGGAAACGGCTGCGTCACGCGAACACTGTAACGGCCGGGGTGTCGCCGGCCACCCCCCAGGCACCTGGGATTTGTGCGTCGGCGGCGCGGTCCGCGGCCCCCCATGCGATAGCTTTTCGTGACGCGCACCGCGCTGTCGTGTCGCCCGACTCCGAAGGATCGAACGTGTCGAGACTGACCATCACCACCCCGTTGGCCCGGCTGGTCGCCGGCCTCCTCATCGTGACCGCGGCCCTGACCGGCCTGGCCGCACCCCGAGCCTTCGCCGCCGAACTGGTCGGGAAGTACGCGGTCGAGGGCTCGCTCGCACCGGACGGCACGCTGAGTGTGCAGGCCACCATCACCTTCGACGGCACCGCGCCGGCGACCCTGGTGCAGAGCTTCGCCACCACCCGCGAGGTGCTGGGCGATCGCGAGTACGTCTACCGGCTGAGCGACATCAAGGCCACGTCGAACGGGCAGCCGATCGAGGCGTCCGTCGTCGAACAGGCCGGCGCGACCGTGGTTACCCTGCCCACGCAGGGCGTGACCCAACCGGTCGTGCTCTCCTATCAGGTGCACGGCGCGGCGACGGCCGAACCCACCGGCGAGACCACGGTCGCCTGGCGGCTGCTGCAGGGGCTGAGCCTGCCGGTGAGGGAGTTCACCGCGGTCATCCAGGTGCCCACCATGATCGAGGCCGTGCAGTGTGAGGCCGGCCCGCCGGTCTCGCCGGGCGTGTGCGCCTTCTGGGGCGGCGGCACCCATGACCACCCGAACCCCACCTTCAACGACGGCCCGCGCGGCTCCGGCGAGATCGTCGAGGCGATCATGCGCTTCCCGGCGGGCACGGTGGCCGTCAACGAGCAGGTCCGTGAGCTGTGGACGCTGGGCCGGGCGTTCTCGGTCGCGCCGCTGCCGCTGGGCATCGCGCTGGCACTGCTGGTGCTCGGCGGGCTCGGCTTCTGGGGCCTGCACCGCCGTCTCGGACGCGACGCCGTCTCGGCCGCTGAGCCGACGCTGGTCGCCGAGTTCCATCCGGTCGGCGACGGTGAGGCCGAGTTCCGGGTGCGCGACGGCATCCGTCCCGGCCAGGTCGGCACGCTGGTCGACGAACGGGTCGATCCGGTCGACGTGACCGCGACCCTGCTCGATCTGGCGGTCCGCGGCCACCTGCTGATCGACGAACTGCCCAAGTCGTCGAAGTACGCCGAGGGGGAGTGGACCTTCACCCGGCGCAGCGGCGGCGACGAGCTGCGGCCCTACGAGAAGACGCTGCTCGACGCCGTCGCACCCGTCGACGGCGAACCGGTGGCGACCTCCGAACTGCCGGCGGCGATCGGCACCGTGATCGGCACCGTGCAGGATCAGCTCTACGACGACGTGGTGGCGCTCGGCTGGTTCGCGCGGCGTCCGGACCAGACCCGCAACTCGTGGTTCAAGGTCGGCTTCGGCCTGTTCGCCGCGGCCGTGGTGGCCACGATCCTGCTGGCGGCCTTCACCAGCTACGGGCTGACCGGTCTGGCGCTGATCGCGGTGTCGCTGCTGGTGGTGTTCCTGGGTCAGGAGATGCCCGCCCGGACTGCCAGTGGCGCGTCGCTGCTGAACGGCCTGGGCCTGCTGCGGGCGCAATTGCTGGGCCACCCGACCGACCAGATGCCGAAGGGTCGTGAGCTGGAGGAACTGTCCGAGGTGCTGCCCTACGCGGTGGTGCTCGGCGGCTACGACCGCTGGCTGAAGGCCCTGGTCGACGCCGACACCGACCCGGACGCCGACTCGACCGATCTGGACTGGTACCACGCGCCCGCCGATTGGCACCTGTCCGATCTGCCCGCCTCGCTGAGCCGCCTGGTCACCACCATCCAGGGCAAGCTGTTCGCCCGCTGATCGGCCCCCGCCACAAAGCCCTCCCTAACTAGTTCAGCCCTCCCGTCGACGGGAGGGCTGAACTAGTTAGGGAGGGCTTTACCGGCTTGTCAGGTGAG
>NZ_JASGEN010000019.1:0-61381 GCF_047606365.1 Micropruina sp.
GCTGCCGGCATTGGGGTCGTAACCACCTTGCGGGGCACCGCCGTAGGGGCTCTGGCCGGTGTTGGGGTCGTAACCGCCCTGGGCCGGTGCGCCGTAGGAGGGGGTCTGGCCAAAGGACTGGTCCGGCGTGCTGGGCGCCTGGCCGTAGCCCGACTGGGCCGGGTCGGCACCGCTGGGAGCGGAGTAGCCCTGCTGGCCGTAGCCGGGTGCGTTGTAGCCGCCCTGGGCCTCGGACCCGCTGGGTGCCGAGTAGCCCTGGCCGTAGCCGGGGGCTGCGTAGCCGCCCTGGGGGGCGTCCGAACCGCTGGTGCCGCTCGGAGCGGGCTGACCGGCGTCCCAGCTCGGAGGCTGGTAGCCGCCCTGGGCGGGGGCGTCGGTGCCGCTGCTGCCGCTCGGGGCGGGAGGAGTCGGGGCGCCCCAACCGGGCGGAGTGTACCCGGGAGCGGTGCTGCCTTGCTCGGGGGTGCCTTGATCAGGGGCGCTGTAGTCGGGAGGGGAGTAGCTGCCAGGCTCCTGGCCCTCGCCGGAGCCCTCGGGCTTATCGGGGTCGTTGTTCCACGTCTGGTTGCTCACGTGTTTCTCCTGGGTTGAGGTCAGGTGCACCGAATCCTACGGTGACCGAGGCGCAACGCTGCGGCGGCTGTCCACACCGACGGGGATAATGGCGGCGTGTCGCCGCAAATGCTCCCCGTCCGCGCCTTCGACGCGCGGCGTGGGTTGCGTGCGCTGGGTGTTTTCGGCGCGGTCGGGCTGGGCCTGAGCGGCGTCGCCGTGGTCACCGGGTTCGGCATCCCTTGCCCGTGGCGTCAGTTGACCGGGACGCTGTGTCCGCTGTGCGGCGGCACCCATGTCGGGATGGCGCTGTGGCACGGCGATCTGGCCGCGGCCTGGGCGGCGAATCAGTTCGTCGTCGGCGGCTTGGTGGTGCTGGTGCTGCTCGGTCTGCTGTGGACGATCGAAGCGCTGGGCGGGCCGGCGGTTCGTCCGCCTCGGTCGTTGCGGGGGCGTCCGGGGCTGTGGTGGGTCGTGATCGGCGCGGTCGCGGTGGTCTTCGCCGTGGTGCGCAACCTCGTGCCGCTCGGGTAGCGGCCGGACGGCTCAGGGTTCGCGTCCGCGGAACACCAGGACGAGGGCGCGGCAGCCGAGCACGAAGGCGAACAGCAGCAGGGTGAGTCCGCCGAAGGTGGAGAGCCGGAGCACCGGGGTCAGCTGCGGACCAAGTTCGCTCAGGGTGAGTGCCACCCCGCAGGCGGCTGCCGTGGCGGCGAGCACCACCAGGACGACCTGATGCAGCAGCCCGGTCAGGAAACGCCGCTCGCCGGCCTCGCCGAAGCTGTTGACCCGGACGGCCAGCGTGCCGGCCTCCAGTCGTTCGGCGATGCCGACCAGCCGGCGGGGGAGTCGTTGCAGGGCGGGCAGGTTGGCGGCGATCAGGTCCTTCACCCCGTCGCTGCCGGGCAGCGCCAGGCCGTCCGAGGTGAGCTGCGGGGTGAGGGTGCGGGCCAGCACGACCAGGTCGAGATGCGGGTCGAGCAGCCGCAGCGTGCCCTCCACCGCACCGAGCGCGCGGAAAGCGGCCGCGATCTGCCCGGGCACCCGCAGTCCGTGCCGGATCACCGCGTCGAACAGGTCGACGATCATGTCGTTGAGCGGCAGTCCGCCGGCGAATCGCATGATCAGCTCGGCCACCTCGCGTTCCAGGGCGCGTTCGTCCAGGCCGGACGGCGGAATCAGCAGGTCGCACAACGCGGACGTGGCCGCCGCGCCGTCCTGTCGGTCGAGGGCGAGCAGCAGCAACGCCAGTGAGGTGCGGGCGGTGGCGTCGATCCGGCCGACCGAGCCGAAGTCGAGCAGCGCCAGCCGTTCGTCGCGCAGCAGCATCACGTTGCCGCCGTGCAGGTCGGCGTGGAAGATGCCGGTCACCAGCAGTTGTTGCAGGACGGCGAGCAGCAGTTCTTCGGCGAGGCGCCGGCGGGTTTCGGTGTCGAGCGCGTCCAGTTCGGCAGCCGCCCGCGACAGCGGGACGCCGTCCAGGGCGTCCATGGTGAGCACCCGGGCAGAGGAGAAGGCCGGATGCGGACGCGGCACCACGATCGAACCCGCGCCGCAGGCGACGAGATTGCGCAACTCCACCCGGTAGTCGAGCTCCTCGTCGAGCGAGCGGGCGAATCCGGCGGCCAGGTCGACGGTGCCCAGCGACCGGCCCCAGGCCGTCCGGCGTTCGGCCAGGTGGGCCAGCCGGTTGACGATGTCGAGGTCGGCGGTGACGGTGGCCCGAGCCGCGGGACGTTGCACCTTGACCACGACCGCCTCGCCGCCGGGCAGCGTGGCGCGGTGCACCTGGCCGACGGACGCCGCGGCCAGCGGCTCGTCGTCGAAATCGGCGAACAACTCGTCCGGTGAGGCTCCGAGTTCCTGCTCGATCATCGTCCGGACGCGCTCCGCAGGTTCGGGCGGGACGTCGCTGTGCAGCGTGGACAGTTCCCTGATGTAGACCGCGGGCAGCAGGTCGGGCCGGGTGGCCAGCATCTGCCCGAGCTTGACGAAGGTCACCCCGCCGTCGGCCAGGGCGTCGCGCAGCGCGCGGGCCGTTCGGGCGTCCGCTTCGCCGGCACGGACGCCGGGCCGCAGATAGCGTCCCAGCCCGCGCCGGGCGAGGATGCGCAGGATCGTGAGGTAGCGGCGGCTGCGCCGCCAGCGCTGCGGTGTGGAGCGGACCAGTTCGACCGGGCCGGGCAGGGTGCCGGTCGGCACGATCGCCTCGCCGATCGCCAGCAGGCCCACCTCGATGGCGATCATCCAGGCGCCGAACAGGGTGATCACCAGGAGGGCGGCTCCGGCCGCAGGACTCCATTCGACGACCTGGCCGACGCCGAGTTCGGGCAGCGCCCAGGTCAGCAGCGGCGCGGTCGCCGCGTTGACGATCAACGACAGCACCAGGGTGCGCGGCCAGCCGACCGGGGTACCGAGCAGTCGCCGGGCCAGCCAGCCGATGATCAGTGCGTTGATCGCGGCCGAGATCAGCACGCCCAGGGTCGCCATGGCTTCACTGTATAGACGGTCCTCGGCCGCCCCCGGGTGCACGTGGTGACCCTCACGTCATCCCGGGCTCCGACCCGGGATCTCAGGCGGGAGAGAGATCCCGGATCAAGTCCGGGATGACGGTGAAGGGCTTCGATCAGCGCGTCCTCAGGGCTCGCTGAGTTCGGTGACGGAACACCCGTGCCGCGATGGGGCCCTGCGCCGGGTCGTCCTGCAGCAGCGCGCGGAGCAGGACGTTGGTGTCGATTCCGATGCGTCGCGACCGCGACTCGGTCACGGCCGTCCCTCCGGCAGGCCACGCAGGCCGCTGGCCGCACCGCCCTCGGCGATCGCCTCGTGGATCTGGGCGAGGGTCAGCGGCGGGGAATCTGGGTCATGGAGCATGCCGATCAGATCATCGACCCGGCCGGTGCGTGGCACGATCCGGTACTGGCCGTCCGACATTTTGACGAACATCACCTTGGACCCGGTGACGAGGCCGAGATCATCGCGCACGTCCTTGGGGATGGTGAGTTGTCCCTTGCTGCTCAGCGTTGCGTCGACATGATCGCCCCTTCAATCAGGGTCTGACTTTACGCGGCAGAAGTAGGTAAGAACAGAAGGACTATTCCTTACCCGAGTGGCTGACCCATCGCTGGTCGAGCTTGTCGAGACCCGAGACTCCGCGTTCACAGAGGGGTTTCGACAAGCTCAACCAGCGGGTGAGGGTCAGCTGTCGGCCATGTCTCCGGCGAGGAACTCCGAGTAGGCGGGCAGGTCGAGCTGGCCCGAGCCGGAGACGCCGATCACGATCACCGGGGAGGTGCCGTCCTCGGCCGCCTGACGTGCCTCGCGCAGAGCGCCGGCGATGGCGTGGTTCGACTCGGACGCCGGGACGATCCCTTCGGTCCGGGCGAACAGGACGCCGGCGGCGAACGCCTCGCGCTGCTTGATGCTGATCGCGTCCATCAGGCCCAGGTGCTTGACGAAGCTGAGCAGCGGCGCCATGCCGTGGTAGCGCAGGCCGCCGGCGTGCACCGGGTCGGGCACGAAGTCGGGGCCGAGGGTGTACATCTTCAGCAGCGGCGTCATGCCCGCGGTGTCGCCGAAGTCGTAGCGGTACTCGCCCTCGGTCAGCGACGGCGCCGCCTTCGGCTCGCAGGCCACCAGCCGGGTCTTCGTCCGGCCGTCCAGGTTCTCGCGCAGGAACGGCAGCGCCAGGCCACCCAGGTTCGAGCCGCCGCCGGCGCAGCCGTAGACGACGTCCGCCTGCTGCTCGCCGAACTCAGCCAGCTGCAGCAGCGCCTCCTGGCCGATCACGGTCTGGTGCAGCAGCACGTGGTTGAGCACCGAGCCCAGCGAATAGGACGCGTTCGGGTCGCCGGCAGCCACCTCGATCGCCTCCGAGATCGCCATGCCGAGCGAGCCGGTGGTGTCCGGGAAACGCTCGCGCAGCGCGCGTCCGGTCTGAGTCAGCTCGGACGGCGACGAATGCACGGTGGCGCCGAAGGTCTCCATCAGCACATGCCGGTACGGCTTGCCCTCATACGACGAGCGGACCTGCCAGATCTCGCACTCCAGGTCGAAGACGTCGCAGGCGAAAGCCAGCGCCGAACCCCACTGCCCGGCACCGGTCTCGGTGGTCAGCTTGGTCCGTCCGGCCTGCTTGTTGAAGTAGGCCTGGGCGACCGCCGAGTTGGTCTTGTGCGAACCGACCGGCGAAGCGCCTTCGTACTTGTAGTAGATCCGGGCGCTGGTGCCGAGTTCCTGCTCCAGCCGCCAGGCCCGGATCATCGGCGACGGACGCCACAACCGGTAGATGTCGCGGATCTCCTGCGGGATCTCGATCCAGCGCTCGGTGCTGGCCTCCTGAGCGATCAGGCCCATCGGGAACAGCGGGGCGAGGTCGTCTGGGGTGAGCGGCTCGCGGGTGCCGGGGTGCAGCGCAGGCGGCGGTGCCTCCGGCAGGTCGGCGACGATGTTGTACCAGTGGGTGGGAATGCTCGACTCGTCGAGGACCACCTTCGTCTTCGTAGGTGCGTTCACCCGTGCGACATTAGTGGATACCTACAGCCACTTGAACTTGCGGAACAGGAAGTACAGCACGGTCATGCCGATCACATTCATCGCCATCACCACGTAGTAACCCTGGCCCCAGTGCAGCTCGGGGATGTTGTCGAAGTTCATCCCGTAGATGGCGCCCAGAGTGGTGGGTACCGCCACGATCGCCACCGCCGAGGAGATCTTCCGCATGTCCCGGTTGTCGTCGAAACTGGCCCGGGCCAGTGCCGTCTGCAGGATGTTGCTGAGCTGGTCCTCCAGTGCGACCACGGTCTCCCGGACGGCCTGGACGCGCTCGGCGAGTTCGCGGAAGTACGGTTTCGCGTTGGCGTGGATCCGCCCGAAGTCCCGGGTGTAGAGCGCGGTCAGCGGGGCACAGAGCGGGACGACCCGGCGGCGGAACTCGATCAGCTCACGTTTGATCTGGTAGGTCCGCTCCAGGTCGGGTTCGCGGCGATCGCCGAAGACGAGCTGCTCACAGTCCTCGACATCGTCCTCCATCTGCTCGGCGACCCGCTCGAAGTCGTCGATCGCCACCGACAGGCAGGCGTACAGCACCCGGGACGGCCCGCGCGGCATATCGTCGGATTCCTGCTCGACCAGGGCACGGACCTCCGGCATCCGGGAGGGTCCGCTGTGCCGTGAGGTCATCACGTACCAGTCGCCGAGGAAGACCATCAACTCGCCGGTGGTGACGATCTCGGGCGGTGCGTCGGCGTCCCGCTCCTGGTAGGCGACGGTCGACACCACGAAGAACAGGTGCTCGTCGAAGCGTTCGAGCTTCGACCGCCGATGGCCGTGGACGGCGTCCTCGATGGCCAGCTCGTGCAGGCCCAGGTGCTCGCCGAAGGTCGACATGGTCTGCTGTGACGGATTGTGCAGCCCGAGCCACAGGTAGCCGTCGCCGGCGCGGGCCGAGGTCACCGCGGATTCCAGGTCGGGGGAGGGTAATCGGTGGCCGGCGTGGTAGCGGGCCCACGTCCATTCCGGCGGAACGTAGCCCGGTTCCGAGAGGGCGCTATCGGTGTCGGCGACCGGGGCGTCCCAGTTGCTCTGAGCTGTCGTCATGGCGGTCTCCCTTGCCCGAGCCGCCGCAATGCTACGTCGCCGGTCAGTCCGACGGAAGCAACTGCGCCATCCAGCTTTCGACGGCGTCCGGTTCGCGGGGCAGCCGCGACGACAGAATTTCGCAACCGTCGGCGGTGATCAGCACGTCGTCCTCGATCCGGACGCCGATGCCGCGCAACTCCTCGGGCACCAGCAGGTCCGTCGACTTGAAGTACAGCCCAGGTTCGACGGTGATCACCATGCCCGGTCGCAGGGTGCCCTCGCGGTAGTTCTCCTGCCGGGCCTGAGCGCAGTCATGGACGTCGATGCCGAGATGGTGGGACGTGCCGTGCACCATCCAGCGCCGGTGATGGCCACCGGCGGTCGGATCGAGCGACTCCTCGACCGATACCGGCAGCAGGCCCCAGTCGTGCAGGTGCTCGGAGATCACCCGGATCGCCGCCGCATGGACGTCGCCGAACTTCGCGCCCGGACGAGCCGCCTCGATCCCGGCCCGCTGCGCCGCCAGGACGGCGTCGTACACCTTCCGCTGGGCCGGCGAGAACCGTCCGGAGACCGGCAGGGTACGGGTGATGTCGGCGGTGTACAGGCTGTCCCGCTCCACCCCGGCGTCCAGCAGCAGCAGGTCGCCGGGCCGCAGCTCACCGTCGTTGTTGATCCAGTGCAGCGTGTTCGCGTGATCGCCGGACGCCGCGATGGTGTCGTAGCCGACCGCGTTCCCAGCGTGCCGGGCGTACAGCCCGAACACCCCTTCCACCCAGCGCTCGCCGCGACCGCGGCGCACCGCCTCGGGCAGCGAGGCGACCACGGCTTCGAAGCCGTCCGCGGTGGCGTCGCAGGCGGCCCGCAACTCGTCGGCCTCGTAGTCGTCCTTGATCAGCCGGAGCTCGCTCAGCGCGGTGGCCAGCCGGCTGTCGGCCAGCGCGTCCGCCTCGGTGCCGAGTTCGGCGCGCTGCGCCCCGATGGACGCGGTGACCTCGGCGTCGGCGTCCGCCACGACCAGCACCCGGGTGGCGCCGGCGTTCTTGGCCAGCGCGTCGCCGAGCTGGCTGATCGGCGCGCAGGACAGGCCGCTGATCGCCTCCATCTCGGCCAGCGACTCGCGCTGGCCGACCCACATCTCGCCGTAGCGGGAGTCGGCGTAGAACTCCGGATCGGTGCGCGGCGCGCGCGGCTTGAAGTAGAGCGTGGCGTCGTGGCCGTCGTCGGTCGGCTCGAGCACCAGCACCGCGCCCGGCTCGCGGTCGGTGCCCAGCCCGGTCAGGTGCGCGAACGCCGAATGCGGCCGGAACCGGTAGTCGGTGTCGTTGGACCGCGCCTTCAGCTCGCCGGCCGGGATGACCAGCCGGTCACCCGGGAACAGCGCGCTGATCGCCGCCCGGCGAGCCGCGGTGAACGCGGTCGCCGGGAGGGCGTCCGGAAGCTCGTCGGAGTACGGCGCCCAGCCCTGCGGGATGAACGCCTTGAACGGCTCCGAGAACGGGGTTTGCCGGTTCGGCAGCGGCTTGTCGGCGGCCTCGCCGGCCGGGGTGGCGGCGTCGGTCACGATCAGCTGTTCCAGCGCAGGACCGCCCAGGACTCCTTCTCGCGGCCCAGGATGGACAGGCTGGCCACCTCGACCGGGAAGGCCTGGCCGAAGATCAGCGGGAAGTCGAGCCAGCACAGTGCCAGCACTCGGGAGGCGTGCCCGTGGCCGAAGCAGATCGCCTTGTCAACGCCCGATTCGCGGACCCGGCGGACGACCCGGCTGAGCCGCTCGCGGACCTGGTCGGCGGTCTCGCCGTTGGGGACGCCGTTGAACCACAGCCGCCAGCCCGGGTGGTACTTCTCGCGGATCTCGAGCGAGGTCTTGCCCTCGTAATCGCCGTAGTTCCACTCCTGCAGGTCGTCGGTCACCTCGTAGTCGGTGAAGCCGGCCAGCTCGGCGGTGCGCTGGGCCCGCTTCCGGGGGCTGGTCAGGACCAGGCCGAACTCGCTGGGGTCGATCTTCGAGCGCAGCGCCTTGGCCTGCTCCTCACCCTGCGGGGTCAGGTCGAGGTCGGTGTAGGACGTGTGCTGGCCGGACACGGTCCACGGGGTCTGGCCGTGACGGACGAGGTAAAGGAGTGTCATGCGGCCATCTAACCGTGTCCGTGGCGAGTTGGGGAGACCGGGTGTCCACGGCTGGCCCGCTCAAGCCCGGTGGAGCCACTAGAGTCGAGCCCACAACTCCAGGAGGTATTCCATGCAGGCTGCTGCCACCGCTCAATCGAGGCTGCTGGCGTTGCAGTCCATCGATACCGCCATCGCCCAGCTGGAGCATCGCCGGCGCTCACTGCCCGAACTCGCCCAGATCGCCGAGAAGCAGCAGGCCCGGCGCCGTCAGGGCGAACAGCTGATCGCGGCGAACACCGCGGTCAGCGATCTCGAGTTGGACGTCGCCAAGGCCGAGGCCGATCTGGTGCCGGTGCGGGAGCGTCTCGAACGCGACCAGCAGCGGGTCAACTCAGGCGCGGTCACCGACCCCAAGCAGCTGAACGCACTGCTGGACGAGATCGCCCACCTCAAGCGGCGGATCAGCGATCTCGAGGACGTCGAACTGGAGCTGATGGAGAGCCTCGACCAGGCCACCGCCACCCGCGACGAGGTGGTCGCCGCCCGCGCGGAGGGAGAGACGGAACTGCGGGCACTGCTGGCGTCCCGGGACGAGCAGCTCGGCGTGATCGACGGCGAACTGGCCGACCGGAACACCGAGCGGGCCGCGCTCGCCGCGGAGCTTCCCGCCGACCTGGTCGAGCTGTACGACCGGATCCGGGTCAAGAGCGGCTCCGGGGCCGCCGCACTGATCCGTCGCCGCTGCTCCGGCTGCCAGCTGGAAGCGACCGCCGCCGACCTGAACCGGTACCGGGCCGCCGCGCCCGATGAGGTGCTGCGCTGCGAGGAGTGCAACCGGATCCTGGTCCGCACCGCCGAATCCGGGCTGTGATGGCGCGGGCACCCCGGCTGCCGCAGAAGCCGCCCGAGGGCGGTGAGCCGGAGGATCAGCCTCGTCCGAGCACCGAGGACGCCGACCGCGTCCGTCAGATTACGTCCGATCCGGACGAGTCTGAGGCCGCTGAGGCGGAATCCCCTTCAGATCGGACGTAATCTGACGAACTAGCTGGCCGGACACCCCCACCGCCGGACGAGCGTCATCCCGGCTGTCCGTCATCCAGCCGGACCACCGTCATCCCGTCGGACCACCGTCATCCCGTCGGACCCACGTCATCCCGGCGGACGCCGGGATCTCCGGCTGATCAACCGCCGGCCGCGCGGAGATCCCGGGTCGAGCCCGGAATGACGGTTGTTGGCCAGGTATCACCGGGGTCGCGCGGGACTACTTTGAGATATGCGATACCGGTCCCGTTCGGTCCGGGGTATCCGGGCCTATGCCGTGTGTGGCGTGAACAGCATCTCGTTCGCGCTCACGGCCACCGAGTTCGCCCGCAAGGGGCTGCTCGGGTTCTGTGTCGAGCGGGCCGCCGAGGGTGGGCCGTTCCTGTGGCTGCGTGGCTTCAAGGTGTTCCGGTCGCTGGTGCCCGATCCGCAGCCGGACGACGAGGTGTCCACCTACACCCACCCGATCCAGGCGCTGGTCTGGGACGACTTCACGCTGCGTCCGGACACCAGTTACACCTACCGGTTCCACCCGATGCGCGGGACGCCGGCCAAGCCACGCCGTAACCAGCCGATCACCCTCACCATTCGCACCGAGCCGCTGCACGGGGCGATCCACGACGTCGTGTTCAACCGCGGGGTGGCGTCCAGCCAGGCCTATCAGCGCCAGTTCGGTGGCAAGTCGCCCGACCGGCAGCCCACGCCCGAACGACGGCAGGCCGCGCTGGACTGGCTCAGCCGTGACCTGGACGACGTGCTGCTCGGCTTCATCCGTTCCGCCGGGCCGGGCGATTCGCTGCACGGCGCCTTCTACGAGTTCAGCTACCGCCCAGTGCTGGACGAGTTGGCGGCCGCTGCCGGCCGAGGCGTCGACCTCCGGCTGGTCGTCGATTTCAAGGAGGTCGACGGTGGCCCACGGACGTCCAATATCGCCGCGATCGCCGCCGCCGGCTTCCCGGACGGGACGATCGTGCCGCGTGAGGCCCGGGTCTCCGCGATCGCGCACAACAAATTCCTGGTGCTGGCCCGGGCCGGTGCACCACAGCAGGTCTGGACCGGTTCCACCAATCTGACCATGGGCGGTGTGCACGGCCAGTCGAACGTCGGCCAGCTGATCACCGATGCGGCCACGGCAAGGGCTTACACCGCCTATTGGGAGCTGCTGGCCGGCGATCCGGGCGGACGTCGCGACGACTCGGCGTCCGAGAAGCGCAGCCGCAACGCGGCCTTCAAAGCCGAGGTGGCGACGCTCAGCCCCGCACCCATCGACCGGGCCGGGGTGCCGTCCGGGATCACGCCGGTGTTCAGCCCGCGGCCCGATCTCGGCGCGCTGCAGCTGTACGCCCGGCTGATCGGCGGCGACGCCACCTCACTGGTCTGCGCCACCTTCGCCTTCGGCATCGCCCAGGAGATCGCGGACGCGGCCGGCGCCGGCACCCCGGACGGTCCGCTGCGGTTCTTCCTGCTGGAGACCCGCGGCAAGGCCACCGTCCAACTGGACGCCAGCCGCAACGTCTATCAGGCCTGGGGCGCCGAGTTGGACCATCCGCTGGGCCGCTGGGTGGCCGAAACCACCACCCGCGAACTCGGACTCAACGTGCACGTGGCGTTCATCCACGACAAATTCGCCCTCTGTGACCCGCTCGGCGCCGATCCGATCGTGGTCACCGGCTCGGCCAACTTCTCCCGCGCGTCCACCCTGGAGAACGACGAGAACATGGTGATCATCCGCGGCGACCGCCGGGTCGCCGACATCTACTTCACCGAGTTCAACCGGCTGTTCTTCCACTACTACTTCCGCTCGGTGGTGCAGCGCATCTCCAGCCGTCCGGACGCCCCGGCCGCCGACCCGCAGGCCGTCGACCTGGTCGAGAACGACACCTGGACGCTCAAGTACGCGCCCGGCACGCTCCGCGCCAAACGAGTGGCGAAGCTGGCCGAGATGGCGGGCGCTCAGCCCGGCTGAGCCGGTTTGCCTGTGGCCGGGGGAGGAGATCCCGGGGCAAGCCCGGGATGACACCTCAGCGGGACCCACCGGGATGACGAGACCCAACCGTCATCCCGGCGGACGCCGGGATCTCCGCGGCGGGGCTACTCCTTGTCGGCGTCCGAGACCAGGTACGCGGTGCCGGAGGCGACAGCGGTGACGGCGAGAACCGAGGGCCAAGCGCCGATCCGCTTCGCCAGCGGGTGCGACAGCCCGAACGCGCCCACGTACAGCGCCGACAGTCCGGCTGCGGCGGCCCAGCCGTGCCGGGCGTACCAGGTGCGGGCCGCCCAGGCGCCGGCGACGCCCAGCAGCACGCCGCCCAACGGGCGAATTCCGGACTCGCGGGCCGTCAGCCAGCCGCCGATCAGTCCGACTGCGGTGACGGCGGCGGTGTTCACATCTTTGGCGGGCTTCATGGAGGTCAGCCTAGGTCGGAGTCTCGACAAGCTCGACCAACGGTGGGCGGGGGTCGGGTCAGGCCCGTAGCAGCGCGGCGATCTCGGAGTGGCCGAGGCGCTCGGCGTGCTGCAGTGCGGTCACCCCGGAGGCGTCCGGGATGGTGCGGTCCACACCGGCGGCGAGCAGGATTCGCACCACCTCCTGGTGGCGGGGTCCGCCGTCGCCGAGGATCACCGCCTCGAGCAGCGCCGTCCAGCCCAGATCGTTGACGTGGTCGAGGTCGACGTCGGTCCGCACCACCCGGCGCAGGTATTCGACGTGGCCGCGTTCGCTGGCCGGGATCGGCGAGAGCCCGCCGAACCGGTTGCGGATGGTCAGGTCCGGTTTCGCCGGCAGCAGCACCTCGAGCATCGCCACGCTGCCGGTCACCCCGGTGACCAGCCAGGGCGTGTCGTGCCGGTCGTCGAGGGCGTCCGGGTCGGCGCCGTGTGCGACCAGAACCCGCGCCGCCTCGACGGCGTCGTTGGCGCTGGCCAGCAGCAGTGCGGTGCGGCGGTGCGAGTCCCGGGTCTCGATGTCGGCACCGGCCCGCAGCGCCACCGCGACCGCCTCGGCGTCACCGTCCGCGGCTGCCTTCAGCAGCGCGGCGTCCGGATCGGCGGGTGATCGGGTGCCACCGCTCGGACCCGGCGTCGCCACCGCACCGGGTTCCGGCGGCACCGAGCCCGGCGCCGTCCCGCCCGCGCAGGCTCCGAGGAAGAGCGCGAGCGGAAGCACCGCCAGGCCGGGGCGGAACCTCATCGGGTCGGGTCCGTGATGACCTGGTACGGGCCGGACGCCACCGGCTCGTCGAATTTGCTGTCCACGTAGAGGATTCTGCCGTCCAGCACCTTGGCCGTGGTCAGCACCCGGTCGGGCGAGCTGTCCCGCTGGCCGAGCAGCACCGCCGTGCGGCCGTCCCGGGTCAGCCGCAGGGTGGCGATCATCCGGGAGAAGTTGCGCACCACGGTCAGCCGGCTGCCCTGCCGGACCAGACCGTCGGCGTCGACCAGGTCGGCGCCATCGGTGCGCACCTCGCGCGCGGCGCCGCTGCGGGTCGCGAACCGCCACAGCTTGCCAGTGTTGCCCTGGGCGACCACGAAGGCGCTGCGATCGGCGCTCAGCACGATGCCGCCGAGGTTGAAGCCGGGCAGCCGCTCGATCCGGTCCGAGGCGTCCGCCCACAGGGTGGCCCGCCAGCCGCCGCGGCCCGGTGCCACCCGGAAGATCTGCGGATCGTTGGAGTTGGTGAAGTAGGCGGCGCCGTCCGGGCCGATCGCGACGTCGTTGAGGAAGACGTCCTCGCCAGGTGCCCGGAGCGCGGCCAGCAACTTGCCGTGTGCGTCGTAGACCCACAGGTCCGGACGGCCGGTGCCGATCCCGTTCGGTCCGCCGGCGATGTAGACCCGGCCCTGGGCGTCGACGGTGATGCCGCGGGCGGTGAAGCGTCCGTCGGTGCCGTCGCCGGCCAGCCACTGCTCGGTCTGCGCCCGTCCGGCCCAGCCGCGATGGATCTCGCCGCCGGTGACCTCGCTGACATAGAACCGGCCACGCCGCTGATCGGCGCCGATGCCCTCGAATTTGGAGCCGGCCGGGTTGTCGGCGCTGACCGGGTCGCCCTGCAGCAAGTAGGTCGCGGGCCGGCCGTGGCCATGCTGGTGGCCGTGGTCGTGGCCGGAATGCGCGGACGCCGGCGCGGCTCCGACGGCGAGCGTCGCGCCGAGCGCGACGGCGGTCAGGGACGCGACGATCGTGGTGCGGTTCATGGGGCTCTCCTGAGTCCGGGGATCTGACGCTTCCACTGTGCGGCGCGGACGGCGACGAGACGTCGGGCAATCGGGTGCCGCCGGATAGCCGATCGGCTGATGCCCGACGTCGCCTACTCGCCTAGGCTGAACGGTCATGTCCGACCGCAGCTCCCTCGCGCCCAGACCGGGCGAGCACGGCATCCTCGCGCCGGCCGGACGGCTCGATCGGTGGCTGTTGGTCGTCCTGGTGGTGCTGTTGGTCACCTGCGCGGTGCGCTACCTCGATCGGCACGGTTTCGGCGCGCCCAGCGGGGGCGTGCTCACCGCCGCGCTGGCGCTCGGCGTCGCCTACGCGACCCGGGGGTTGCTGCGGGGCAGCAACTGGTGGCCGACGGCCTGGGCGGTGGCGATGGTGGCGTTGTGGGCGGGGCTGACGGTGGCGGCGCCGTCCTTCGCCTGGTGTGCGGTGCCGGTGGCGTTCGCCGTGCTGCAGGTGTTGCCGTTCGGTTGGGCGGTCACGGTCGTGATGGCGATGACCGTGGTGCTGACCGTGTCGTGGGCGCGGATCACCGACGGAGTCGACCCGGTGCAGATCGTCGGCCCGATCGGGGTGGCGCTACTCACGGTGCTCGCCTACCGCGCGCTTGACCGCGAGTCGCGGGCCCGTCAGCAGGTGCTGGAGCAGCTCGTCGAAGCGCAGGACGATCTGGCTCAGGAGCAGCACCGCAGCGGTGCGCTCGCCGAGCGGACCCGGTTGTCGCGCGAGATCCACGACTCGGTGGGGCAGGGCCTGTCCAGCATCAATTTGCTGCTCCAAGCCGCTGAGCAGGCCTGGGAGGTCCAGCCGGCCGCCGTCCGCGACCACGTCCGGACGGCGGCGGCGACCGCCCGTGACGGCCTGGACGAGGTGCGTCGCGTCGTCCGGGATCTGGCGCCGGCCGAGCTCTCCGACGACCCCAGCGGCGCGGCGCTGCCGACCGCATTGCGCCGGTTGGCCGAGACCAGGGCCGGTCTGGACGTCGCCGTGCGGGTGCACGGCGAACCGGTGCCGGTGCCGTCCGACATCGCTGCCGCGCTGGTCCGGACGGCTCGTGGTGCGCTGGCCAATGTGGTCGAGCACGCCGCAGCGAGCCGGGCCGTGGTCACCCTCACCTATCAGCCGGACGCCGTGCTGCTCGACGTCCGCGATGACGGACGGGGCTTCGTCCCCGACACCGTCCGAGCCTCGGGGACTCGGGGACGCGGCCTGGCCGGCATCCGGACCCGCGCCGAGGATCTGGGCGGCTGGGCCGCCGTGGAGAGCGCGCCCGGCGAAGGCACCACGGTGTCGGTCTGCTTCCCCGGCCCGGTGCCCCGAAGGAGTACCCGATGATCCGGATCGTGCTGGTTGACGACCATCCGGTGGTGCGCGCCGGGCTGCGTGCCCTGCTCGCCGGCCAGCCGGACCTGAGCGTGGTTGGCGAGGCCGACGGGCTGAGTCGCGCGTTGAGCGTGGTGACCGAGGCACGTCCCGAGGTGGTGCTGATGGACCTGAGTCTCGGCACGTCCGGACCCGGGGGTGCCGAGGCGACCGCGGCGCTACGAGCCCTGCCGGAACCACCCGAGGTGCTGGTGCTGACCACCTACGACACCGAGTCGGACATTCTGCGCGCCCTGGAGGCAGGTGCCCGCGGCTACCTGCTCAAGGACGCGCCGCCCGAGGAGCTGTTCGCCGGCATCCGCGCCACGGCGCGCGGCGAGACGGTGCTGGCGCCGTCGGTGGCGGCCACCCTGGTGCGCCGGGCCACGCCCGGAGCGATCACCATCACCGAACGCGAGGTCGAGGTGCTCGAACTGCTGGCCTACGGGCTGGGGAATAAGGAGCTTGCCCGGGAGTTGTTCGTGTCAGAGGCCACGGTGAAGTCCCACCTGTCGCACATCTACGCCAAGCTCGGCGTGGACACCCGGGCGGGCGCGGTGGCCGCCGCGATCGAGCGGCGGATCATCCGGCACTGACCCCGCCGTCCGCCGTCCGGATCGCCATCGGAGGCCCACCGGACCGAGGCGTTAGGGTGATCCGGAATCGGCGAGAGGAGTCCCGATGGGCGCCTGGTCAGGGGTTGGGCTCGTTTTGGGCCTGGCCATGTTCCTGGTCAGCTTCGCACCCTCGCTGTTGCCGCGGCGTTGGCTGTGGCAGGGCCTGGTCGGCGGCGTCAGCGCCGCCATCGGCTACCTGGTCGGCTTCCTGCTCGAGATGACCGCGGACGCCGTGATGCGGCTGCTCGACCTCGAGGTGCAGGTCAGCTGGCATCTCGCCGGCGGGTTCTGGATCCTGCTTGCGCTCGGCATCGTGGCGGTGATCACCGGCTGGTGGTGGTCGGTTCGTGAACACCGCGAGACCGCCCGGCTGGTCGGCATGTCCGAGCAGGCCGCCTGGACCGACATCGCCGCCACGCTGGTGGCTCTCGCGACGATGCTGTTGCTGGCCTCACTGATTCGGCTGATCGTGCTGTTCACGACGTGGGTCACCCGCGGTCTCGACCTGTTCCTGCCCTCGGTGCTGTCCATCGCCGGTGCCGTGCTGATCGCCGTCGTGGTGCTGCGAATGGTCAACCGGATGGTCTTCCACCAGGCCCTGGAGCGGATATCCCGGCAGGCCGACAAGCTGGATCGGCGGCGTCCGCGCAACCTGCACGCACCGCAGCTGCCGACCCGCAGCGGCTCCGAGGGCTCCGCGCAGTCCTGGGACGAGCTGGGCCGGCGCGGCCAGATCTTCACCTCGTGCGGGCCGAGCGCGCAGGGCATCGCGGCCGTGGTGGGGGAGCCGGCCATGGAGCCGATCCGGGTCTACGCGTCGCTGGGCGACGGCGGTGTCGAGGCGGCGGTCGAGGTGGCGATGGCCGAAGTGCGGCGCACCGGTGCCCTGACCCGGGGGACGCTGGTGATCGACACCCCGGCCGGACGGGGTTGGGTCGACGAGTTCTCCGTCCAAGCCGTCGAATACCTGACCGGCGGCGACTGCGCGACCGTGTCGGTGCAGTACTCGAAGCTGGCCAGCGCCTTCGTCTACCTGGCCGACGCGGAAACCCCGCAGGCCTGCGCACGGGCGCTGTTCGCTGCACTCGAAGAGGCGATCCACGACCTGCCCGCCGACCAGCGTCCGAAGGTGTACGCCAGCGGCGAGTCACTGGGCTCCTTCGGCGGCCATGGGGCGTTCGTGTCGGCCGACGACATGCTGCGCAAGGTGGACGGCGCGGTCTGGATCGGCACCCCGGGATTCACCGAGATCGCCCGCGAACTCACCCAGTCGCGGATGCGCGGATCACCCGAGATCACGCCGGTGATCGAAAACGGCCGCAACATCCGGTTCGTCACCCAACCCACCGAACTGGTCGCGGACGCCTACGGCCGGGTGTTGGGGAAGTGGGAGACGCCGCGAGTGGTGTACCTGCAGCACGCGTCCGATCCGATGTGCCGGTTCACCGGCGGACTGGCCTGGCGGGAGCCGGACTGGATGCGCGAGCGGGCCGGCAGCGACGTCAACCCGGCACTGCGCTGGTGGCCGCTGGTGACCTGGTTCCAGATCTCCACCGACATGCTGACCAGCCTCGACACCCCGGCCGGTCACGGGCACATCTACGAGGACGAACTGGTGCCGGTCTGGGCGGCTGTGCTGGACCGCCCCGGTGCCCCGATCACCGCGATCACGGACGCGATCCGGAACTCGGTCAGTGTGCTGAAGGCCCCCGGAACACTTGCCGGCTCAGGCAACTCGGCCTCCTGAGTTTCCGTCTTCTGCGGCCCGGGTCATCCGGTGGTCTCCGTCGTCCCGGTGGTCCCCGTCGTCTGGGTGACCTCTGTCGTCCCGGTGGCCTCCGTCATCCTGGTGCCCTTCGTCATCCCGGGCTTGCCCCGGGATCTCCTACTTCAGCGTGCGGAGAGAGATCCCGGCGTTCGCCGGGATGACGAGGGCGGAGGTGGCCCGCCCGGATGTCCCCCGAGTTTTCGTCGCGCGGTTAGGGTGACCACGACGAACGGAGGTCACTGATGCCCGGCCGCGAGATTGCTTTCCTCGACCAGGTGCCCGCCCCCTTGCGGGAGGGGCTGGCCCAGCTGCGGGAGTTGCTCGGCGTCCCCGACGAGTTCGACGAGCAGGTGCTGGCCGAGGCCGAGCGGGCCGCCGCCGACGTCCGGCTGCCCGAGCGTGACCTGACCGAGGTGCCGTTCGTCACCATCGATCCGGAGGGGTCGATGGACCTCGACCAGGCGCTGCACCTCGGCCGGGACGGCGACGGCTACCTGGTTCGCTACGCGATCGCCGACGTCGCTGCGTTCGTCACGCCGGGCGGACCGATCGACGTCGAATGCCATCAGCGGGTGGAGACCCTCTACGCACCGACGCGGCGGACGCCGCTGCACCCGCCGGTGCTCAGCGAGGGAGCGGCCAGCCTGCTGCCCGACGTGGTGCGCCCCGCGCTGGTCTGGGAGATCCGGCTCGACGCAGCAGGTGAGCCGACGGCGTCCACGGTTGGTCGGGCCCGGGTGCGAAGCCGTCGCAGGTACTCCTACGACGAGGTGCAACGCCTGCTGGACGGCGGAACGGCCGAGAACGTGCTGGTGCTGCTCGCCGAGGTCGGCCGGCTGCGCGAAGCGGCCGAGGCAGCCCGCGGCGGGGTCAGCCTCGGCGTGCCCGAGCAGGAGGTGCACGTTGCCGAGGACGGCACCTGGACGCTGGAGTACCGCACGAACCTGCCCTGCGAGGGCTGGAATGCGCAGATCTCGCTGCTCACCGGCATGGTCGCCGCGCGGATGATGCTGGACGCCGGCGTCGGCATTCTGCGCACCCTGCCGCCCGCCGAGGACCACGCGATCGACCGGCTGCGCCGCACCGCGCAGGGCCTCGGCATCTCCTGGAAACAGCGGGTGAGCTACCCGGAGTTCGTCCGGAGCCTGGACGCCGCCGTCCCGCGCGAGGCGGCGATGCTGAACGCCTGCACGACGCTGTTCCGTGGCGCGGGCTACGACGCGTTCACCGACGGAGCGCCCCCGCACGGAGTGGAACATGCCGCGATCGCCGCCCCCTACGCGCATGTGACGGCGCCGCTGCGGCGGCTGGTCGACCGCTACGCCGGCGAGGTGTGCGTCGCGGTGTGCGCCGGTCAGCCGATTCCCGACTGGGTGCTGGCGGCGCTGGAGGAACTGCCGTCCGAGATGGAGGCGTCGTCGCGCAGGGCCGGCCGCTACGAGCGTGGCATCATCGACCTGGTCGAGGCGATGGTGCTGGCCCCTGGCATCGGACACGAGTTCACCGGCTTGCTGATCGACGTCGACCCGGAGCGCACGGCCGGACGGCTGCAGCTGCGCGACCCGGCCGTGGAGGCCCGGGTCAAGGGCGGACGCCGGCTGCGGCTGGGCACCGAGATCACCGCCACCCTGGTCGCCGCCGACCTGGTCAACGGCCGGGTCGAGTTCCGCGCCTTCACCGATTGACCCGCGCTTCGGCTGTCGAGACCCCCGGCTACGCCCGTCATCCCGGCGGACGCCGGGATCTCCCTGATCGGAAGGTTCGGGGCCGTGGAGATCCCGGATCAAGTCCGGGATGACGAACCCGTACGTCGAGTTCAGGGGGTTTCGACAGGCTCAACCAGCGGTCGGCGGGGTGAGCCGGGTGGCGAACACTCCTACAAACGCCTCGGCTGCGCGGCGGTCGCCGCTGATCCGCAGCTTCCCGGACGCCTCGGCGTCGGCGAGCGGGAGCCCGTGCCACAGCAGCTGGGTCAGGACGCCCGGCGTCGTCTCCAGGGACGCGTCCGGCTCGCCGTCGGCTTCGCGACTCACCGCCAGCTGTCCGTCGTCGAGTGCCACGAGGAACCGCTCGACGCCAAGACTCAGCCCGACCCGCACCGTGACATCGGCCGCTCGCGCGGGCTGGAACACGGTGAGTAGCGCGACGGCGAAGGCGTCGGGGCTGAGCTCCTCCGGGTGATCGGGGAGCGGCAGCCGGCTGCCGAACCGGCCCAGCGCGAGCAGCACGGGCTGCAGGTCGCGGCCATGATCGGTCAACCGGTAGACCCGCGCCCGGCCGGGTCCGGTGAGCTCGACGCGCTCGGCCAGCCCACCCGCTTCGAGGTCCCGTAGCCGCTGGGCCAGCACGTCCGGCGCGATCCGGCGCAAAGCCGCCTGCAGATCGGTGTAGCGCTTGGGTCCCAGCAGCAACTCGCGGACGACCAGCAGCGTCCATCGGTCGCCCACCAGATCGAGCGCTCGGGCGATGCCGCAGGAGTCGTCATAGGACCGTTTCGACATGATCAGATCGTACAATCCAAGTAGATACTTGGAAAAACCTAGTAATAGGTCTAACCTCAAGCCATGAGCGAACGATCGAGTTACCCCCATGGGGTGCCCAACTGGGTGACCTGCCTGGCCAACGACGTCGATGAGGCGGCGGCCTTCTACGGCCGAGTGTTTGGCTGGACCTTCGAAGACGGCGGCGGCTATGCCCTGGCCCGGCTGCGCGGACGCGAGGTGGCCGGCATCGGTCCCGCCGCGCAGGCCGGCAGTGTCCCGGCCTGGATCACCGAGGTGCGGGTGGACGACGTGGCCGAGGCCGCGCGCCGCGCCGAGCGCACCGGCGGGCGGGTGCTGGCCGGTCCGATGGATCTCTCGCCGGCCTCGATGCTGGTGGTGCTCGCCGACCCCGCCGGCGCCGTCCTGTGCGCCAGTCAGCCGGTCGGACGGCAGGGTGCCGAGCTCGTCAACGAGCCCAGCGCCTGGTCGATGAGTTCGTTGACCGTGCCCGACTTGGCCAGCGTCGACGACTTCTACGGTGAGGTGTTCGGCTGGCACCGCGAGCAGTTCGGCGGCAGCAGCCTGTGGCGTTTGCCCGGATACGTCGGCGGCGAACCCAGTCAGCCGGTCCCGCGCGACGTGGTCGCGGTCGGGGTGGAGGCGCCGGGTGCGGCCCGCTGGGACGTCGACTTCTGGATCGCGGACGCCGAAGCCGCTGCCGCTGAGGCTGCAGCGGCAGGGGGATCGGTGCTTGCCGCGCCGTCGGACGTCCCCGGACTGCCGTTCCGGTCGGCCACGCTGGCCGACCCCGGGGGTGCCACCTTCTCGGTCAGCCAACTGCTTCACCAGCCCGACGCCCAGTGATCAGTGGGCTGAGCCTTGCTTGGGAAGCCGACCAGGGCCTGGCCGTACTGGCGGCGCAGTCTGATATCGACCCCAGAGTGGTGGAGGTAGCGTCGCACTCTCGGCGGACGGTCCACCGTTTTGGGTCGGTGCCGCGGTCACTCTGGGGTCGATATCAGACTCCTGCCGACTATCCCCGGCGTCCGTCCTTCAGGCGCGCCCTTGGGGAAGGGGCGGAAGGCGTCTACTCGCGCTCGTCGGCTTGGGGGGCAGTCGGGCTGCGTTGCTCGCCCAGAAGTTTCCCTAGGCTGGTCGAGTGGACATTGATCTCCGCCGCGTGGTGGCGGACGCGGGTCGGTTGGGGTTCAGCGAACAGGATCTGCCCGGCGTCGAGCGGATGGCGGCGAACGTCCTGACCGCCCCCGATCTATCGGCCGATCTGGCCGGCCGCGCCGAACTGTTGCGGGCCGGAATCGGCCGGTTCGCGGTGGACGGGCCGGATCCGTGGGCGGGGCTTCCGGACCAGCCCGATGCCGGAGCGATCCCGATGCTGGCGCTACTCGTCACCGCTCCCGATGTCGTCGCCTATCAACTCGGCCGCGGTGTCCCCGAGGTGCAGGCGTGGCGCAATCTGTCGGACCTCGGCCGGCAGGTCTGGGTGCACCGGCTGGCCTACGGACGGTTCGGGTTGCACAACCAGGGCTGGCTTCGGACCGTCTGGGCCGGCGGGTTCGCCTGGCTGGGGCGCCTGCAGCTCAATGTGCAACCGCTTCCTGATGGCGAATGGGTGCTGTCGACGCATATTCCGCGTCGCCGCTCGGACGGCGCGCCGCGGTCCGGCGCGCTCAGCCCGGACGCCGTGGACGATTCCCTCGTGCGGGCTACTCGTTTCTACGCGACGCACTTTCCGGATCTGCCGGCGACACATTTTTGGTGTCACAGTTGGCTGCTGGCGCCCGAACTCGCCGCCGCGCTGCCCGGATCGAACATTGCGGCGTTCCAACAGCGCTGGACCCTCGACGACCAGGTCGAACGCGGCGACGACGACGCCGTCTACTTCACCTTCGCTCAGCGGGTGCCCTACGACCTGCGCCGACTACCCCGGACGACCAGTCTCGAGCAAGCGGTGGCGTCCCGAATCGAGCAGGGTGAGCACTGGACGCTTCGGAGCGGCCGGATTCCGCGGGCAGTGTTTCCGGGCGGCCGCTGAGCCCGGCCCAGCCCGTTCCGCTCGAGGCCTGGCCGATGCCCCCGGCGATAGGGTGCCTCGCATGCCAGCCGAGTTGACGATCGACGACCTGCTTGCCGAACTGCGGGCCGGGCGCACCATTCCCAGCGGCTCGCCGTTGTTCGGCGTCATGCACCGCGCGGCGCAGCGGGCGCTGCGGATCACCGCCGAACTCAACGGCAGCTACCACGATGAGGCCGAGGTGCGGGCACTGCTCGCTCAGCTGACGGGCGGGCCGGTCGACGACACGGTGACGGTCTTTCCGCCGTTCCACACCGATTTCGGCCGCAACACGAGGATCGGTCGCAATGTCTTCATCAACATGGGCTGCAAATTCCAGGATCAGGGCGGCCTGACGATCGGCGACGGTGCCCTGATCGGACACAACGTCGTCATCGCCACCCTCAATCACGACCTCGACCCGGCCCGGCGCGCGGACGTCGTGCCCAAGCCGGTCGTCATCGGCAAGGACTCCTGGATCGGTTCGAACGCCACGATCCTGCCCGGCGTCACGATCGGTGACGGTGCGGTGGTCGCGGCGGCCTCGGTGGTCACCCGCGACGTCCCCGCCGGGACGGTTGTGGTCGGTTCGCCGGCTCGGGTCGTCCGCCGAGTTCCGGGTGGAGCCGAGTAGGCGTTCGGTCCCCACACGCAACATCCCGGTCGCCATCAGGCGACCGGGATGTGGTGTCGATTTGACGGAGTGTCAGTCGTCGTAGCCGTACCGGTGCTCCCAGCGGTCCTCTTCGCGGTCGCTGGCGTAGCGCTGCTTGACGGTGTCGTTGCCGGAGCCGCCGCTGACCTTGTCCTTGCCCGAGCCGCCCTCGACCAGGTCGTGGCCGGAGTTGCCGTAGACCTTGTCCTTGCCGCTCTCGCCCTCGACGTGGTCGTTGCCGCTGGCGCCGTAGATCCGGTCGTTGCCGCTGCCGCCCTCGATCGAGTCATGACCCGATCCGCCGTGGATGTAGTCGTTGCCCGAACCGCCGTCGACCTCGTCGTGACCCGAGCCGGCGCAGATGATGTCATTGCCGCCATTGCCGTCGATCTCGTCGTTGCCGCCCAGGCCGACGATGACGTCGCGGCCGCTGGTGCCTTCGATGTCGTCCGCGCCGTTGGTGCCGACGATGGTCGCCTTGTAGCCGTTGCAGTAGTGGGTCGCGGCCTCGGCGGCGGGTGCGCTGAAGGCGCTGAGGCCGAAGCCCAGGCCGATCGCGGCGGGCAGGACGGCCCAGCGGGCGATGCGCTGAATGAAGGTGGAGTCGGACATGACGTCTCCTCTGATCGGGGGAACGGGCCTGGTGCCCGCCTGCTGGTCAGTACTCCACCAACTGCCGATGAGACCCGAGTGACGCCTTGATGAGGATCGCCTCATGCAGCCCCGGGGCGGCTCGCGGTATCACCCTCTCCGGCCGTGGCACTACCATGAGCCCGGACGAGTCGGCCGGGTGATCGCGGCGAAAGCTGAGGAAAGTCCGGACTCCACAGGGCAGGGTGGTGGGTAACGCCCACCCGGGGTGACCCGCGGGAAAGTGCCACAGAGAACAGACCGCCGCCGGCGACGGCGGTAAGGGTGAAACGGCGGTGTAAGAGACCACCAGCACCCCAGGTGACTGGGGTGGCTCGGCAAACCCCACCCGGAGCAAGACCAAGAAGGGCCCGTCTTCGGACGGGCTCGCGGACGCCGTTCGAGCGCTGCCCGCGCGAGGCGTCCGGGTAGGTTGCACGCCCCAGCAGGGGCGAAGGCCGCCGGCAACGGCGGTCGCAGATGGATGATCACCGGTCTTCGGACCACAGAATCCGGCTTACAGGCCGGCTCGTCCCCCATCTTCGCCTCATCGAGGCGTCGACCGTAGTCAGGAGGCACTTCAAGGGCTGAATCTGCGTGATTCTGGCTCAATGTGCCGAGGGACCGAGAGGGACCGGGCTACGCCTCAACGGCAGGGTTCGGCGAAAGCCGTCAGGGACCGAGAGGGACCGAGACTTGCCCTCCGAAGACGCCGAAACGGCCCCCGCTCCGAAGTGGAGCGGGGGCCGTCTATGGGTGGGAGGTGGCCTCGTTAGCGGGTTGCCTTCGGAACGATGACCTCGGGCTTGAACACGAACGTGTAGTGGTAGACGTTCACGTCGGTGGTTTCCAACTGCTCGACGGTGTAGGCGATGTTCGATCCGTTGGTGAAGCCGATGTAGTGCTTCTGGTAGGCGTTCTCGCCGATCTTGCACGTCACTTCGAGTTGCTGGTCGGCAGTGTCTGATTCGATGCTGCAGCGGCCCTCGACCATGAACAGGTACTTGTCGGTGATCAGGTTGATTCCGACGATTCGTCGGTTCACCCGGAACTGCTCGGCTTCCTAAGACAGGTTCCGGCTGGCGACCGATGCGTCCGTGCAGCCAGCCAAGAGAAGTCCCGTGGTTACTGCCATAGCGATCGCCCAGCGCGCTGTAAGTCCTCGCTTCGGCTTGGGCGGCGGGTTGCCGTTCAGGATGTCGAGACCGTCGCCGGCGCCCTTCTGCTCGTCTGGGTCGACGTTCAGTCCGGCGAGTGCAGCACCAAGGATGCCCATCACGAGCGAGGTCCATAGGCCAACGTCGAGCGAGACGTAGCCGCCGACCAGTGCCACTCCGGCGGGCACCAGAACGTAGAGTGCGCGGCGGACCTCAGGGTCGCCGAAGCGGTGCCCGGTTGCCCTGGACGCCGCGTAGCCGAAGCCGACTGCCAGGGTGGCCACGTTGGCCCACAGGACTCCGAGGTTGCTGGTCAGGACGCCGTAGACGGTCAGCAGGGTGACGACGGTCGGGATGAGCCCATACAGGGCCTTGCGGGTGTTGTTGGACATGGTCATGCCCTCTCAGTTGGTGGGAATGGAGCGGATGGTGCCGTTGACGAGCCACGCCTTGTGGTCGGACAGCTCGGGATTGAGCAGGGTCCGGTCGCGGGCGACGCACTCGACGGTCTTCCCGGGCCGGAACCAGACGGCGTCGAGCTTGCTGGTGCCCGCCGTCGCCTGGTGCGGAGTGGCGGCCTTGAAGCCGAGGGCCTCCAGCACCGAGCGGTATGTGCCGGTGTTGAAGTCACCCCCCACCCAGGTGGCGACGTCCTTCCGGGCGAGTTTGCCGAGCAGCACGTCCAGCTCGTCGCGCTTGGCCTGGGCGACACGCTCGTCCGAGTAGCTGGCCGGGAACGCGGCCCTCGGCCGGATGTGCACCGAGATGACGTCCATCTCGAGATCGCTGCCCTCGGTGTCGACGAGGGTCGCTCGGCTGCCGCCGTGGATGCCTGTCTTGGTGGGGGTCCAGCTCTTGGTACCGGTGTGGCGCCACTTCCGCTTGTCCCACCAGACCGACACCATGCCCTCGGCCCAGTAGGTCCAGTGCTTGAAGTACGGCCCTGCCATGATCGCGTTGCGGCGCACCAGGTCGACCTCGCACAGCAGCATGAGCGACGGCCGCTGCTTTGCCAGCCACTCGGGCCACTGGGGCGAGGCGTTCGGCACGCCCAGCTTGGCGTCGGGGAAGCGCTGGTCGTTGAGTGTGTTCGCCTGCAGCAGGCGGAAGTCCCTCACCGGGTCGGGAGCCTCGGGGGTCGGGTCCTGGGTGTCATCCGGATCCTGCGGGGCGTCCGGGGGCTCCACGACCGGCGGCTTCCGCAGCCAGGCCAGCGTGTCCGGACCGACCTTGCCGTCCACCGGCTTGAGTCCTCCGGCGGTCTGCTCGGCGATGACCGCCTTCTCCACCGCGGACCCGAAGCTGTTCGCCGGGACGCCGACGTCGTGGCCGCGGGCGGTGAGCAGCTGGGACAACTCGGCGACATCCGGCCCGGTGTCCCCCCGGCGCAGCACGCGATCGCCGAGTTTGGGGGCCGGCTTGATCTTGTCGAGCTGCCGCAGGATCTCGGCCCAGGTGATCGGGCCGTCCACGCCGTCCGCGGTGAGCTTCCGCGACTTCTGGAAGCTCTTCACGTCCGTGGCCCCCAGCGTCTTGAGCGCAGCTTTGAGCCCGGCAGCACGGTGGGTGTCTTTCGCCCGGTTGTACTCCCTGTGCCAGCGCTCCGAGGAGACGGTGCGGCCCCACCCGTACTTGGCGGCCCGGTCCGACCAGTCCGCACTCTTGCCGAGCTGTCGGGGGCTCTTGGAGCCGTCGGTACCTTTCGACGCCCAGGTGTGCGCAGCGCCCGGCGCGTACTTGTTGCCGGAGGTGGTCCGGTAGTCCATCGCCCGGCCGTCCATGTGCGGCGGGTCACCGTCCGGGTTCGCCGCGACCGGGCCCCTCCCGGCCTTGTACGCCTTGTAGAGCGCTTCCTGTTGCTTTCGTGTACGGGAGTAGACATCGATCCCGCCGGCCGGGTGGCCGTCCGCTCGCATCCGCAGATAGGACGCGGCGGCGTCCCCACGCAGGGTCCACTTCTCGGTGGGATGGGTGTACTTCGGGCTGAGGCTCACAAGGATCTCCTTCAGGTATGCGAAAGCCCCCGCCTCGGGTGAGGTCGGGGGCTCGGGGATGATGTGGTCAGCGGCGCCGGCGGAACAAGAATCGGCGCCGGCGGGATGGCTCGCCGGATTCGAGTTGCTCGACTCTGCGATCGACGTCCTGGACGAATCCGTCCGACCAGGTGAGGTGATCGGCGAGCTTCTTGTCAGTCGCCTTCTGTGCCTTGGCGATGCCGTGCACCTCGGCCTCGATGCGGTCCATCTGGTCCTTGATGTGGGAGCCGCCGTTGTTCGTGGTGAGTGTCTTCTCGACCCGTCGGACGGACGACCGTGCGGAGAGTTGCGGCCAGATCAGCAGAGCGAACACCACGGCGAGGGCGACGATCGCCTGCCATGGGTTCACGATCAGGGTCAGGTCGACGTAGTCGTGGACGCCGTCTTGAGGCATGCGGGTCTCCTTAGCAGGGGACGAACAGGGTGGGTTGTTGCGGGCCCGCCACGCCGCCGTTGAGCGCGACTGAGATGGTGAGCGTCGATGACGATTGGCCGGCGGGGACGTCGATCAGCAGCGGTGGGATCTTCACCTTCGAGTTGTACGAGCCGGTTGCGGTGGTGCTGCCGGGGATGTCGAGGTCGACGTCGGCGACGTTGCTGCCGCTGTTCCAGCGGTGCCACACCTGGTAGTAGGCGCCGGGGAACCCGAAGCTGCCGGACGGCTTGGCGTGCACCCGGGTGAACCGGGACGGGTTGATGACGAGGAGCCGGCCGGCGCGGGACGGGTTCCCCACCCAGGTGGTCAGGTCGTAGGTGTACTTCAGTTCGATCTCAAGATCACCCGACTGGGCGGCGTTGAGGATGAAGCTGCCCAGCATTTTCGACGTGACATCGGTGAGGCCGGTCGCTGGTCGCCAGATCCGGAAGGTCGTAGCGTTCGGCGCCGGCATGTACTGCACCACGGCGGTGACCGACAGCGCGGTGATCCGGTCGCCGACGTCGATAGCCGAAGCGTCAGTCGAGACGCTGATATCAGTGGCACCAGCGGGGATGACAAAGACTTGCGTCAGCGTCTTGTTGGAGCCCTCGGTGATCCACATCGGGGTGTCCGTCGCAGTCTTGACCGAGCCGCCCAACCGGTACCTGGTGACCAGGTAGTCACCGGCGCCCGACGAAGTGCCGGTGGCCGTCATGTTGACGGTGACGACAGTGCCTCGGTCACTATCGGTTGGCTGGTAGAGGTTCGACAGGGCCAAGAAGCCGTAGAAGTCGTCGAAGGCGCGCTGGATGCCGGTCGACGTCGGCGTCCAGTTGGTGGCCATGTTGTCAGCGGGGACCCCGAACCAGCCCGACCAGGTGTAGCCGGACGGGACAACGCCGGCCCGGGTCCGGTTGACGACCTGGGTCCAGGCCGCGGTGTCGGTGGGCGCGGCGATGCGGATCTCCGTCATGCCGGGAGCACCGCAATCGGCCCGACCCAGGCCTGCAGGCTGCGGGAGCCGGAGTTCCGGTTCCTCACCCACACCACCGGGTAGGCGTTCCCGGCGGTGCCGAAGTCGGCGGGCTCCATCAGGATCACCGTCTCGGTGTTCATCACGGTGAGGTTCGTCCAGGAGACGGGGTTCTGGGCAGCATGGAGGCGGTTCGTGGTCGGTGAGGCCGGGTTGGAGACGCTGTGGACCTGCACCATGACGTCCATCGAGTTCAGCTCGCTGCCGCCGGAGTTCCCGGCGATCGCGACGTAGGCGACCAGGTTCGCGCGGCCGGACAGCGAGCTGATCGCGGTGGCGTACTGACCGACCCGGGTGTAGTTCGGTGTGTTCACCGCGACCGTGTCCCAGCCGCGAGGATGCCCGTTCGGCGTCAGGAACTGCGATCCGAAGATCATTCCTGAGGCTTCCAGCATCCCACCGGTCTTCGGGTCACGGACCGCCAGACCGGTGGGGTAGCTAAAACCCAGTCTGACCAGGTCGTTCCCGCCAGAGTCGATGACTCTGAGGCCGTTCGTGTCGAGCTGTGTTCGGGCGCCGGATGCTGCGGTACGGACGACCGCGCCGGTCACGGTCTTGCCGTCGATCGCGTCGCCCTGGATCATGACGCCGGAGACTTTGCTGGCGACGAGTTCGTCGGTGAAGATCTTGTTGATCAGCGCCTCGTTCGCCACAATCTTGGGCGCGGTCACCGCACCGTCGGCCAGAAGGATTGGCCCCACCGAGGACGGCACGATCACCGAGTCCGCCACGAAGGGACGAGCGGCCCACGCGCCCCCGTTCCAGATACGAACGCCGATGATCTGCCCCGAGACGTTCAGGACATACCACTCATCACCCACCGTCAGGCCATCGGCGGGAATGGGGGACAACATCTGTGTGAAGATCTTGTTCTTCCCGTTCGCCGTCGTCTGCGCATTCGACGCGGCCACCGCAGCGGCATTGGCTGCCGCTTGGGCATCGGACACTGCCGTGTTGATGGCGGAAGTGACCACCACCGAGGACGTGGTTCCCCAGCTTCCCTCCACACCCGTGGTGGAGACGCAGCGGCCGCGGTACCAGCGGGTTTCGCCGATGTGGTCGGTGTGCGGGCGGATCAGGGTCGGCACGGCGGTTGTGACGGCGCCTGCGCCGATCCATGGGCCTGCCGCCGAGGTGCCTTCCTGGACCTGGATGTGCGCCAGGTACAGCGGCGGCGGGTAGGGGATGCCGCCACCCTGGATCATCCGGTCCCACGCGATCGTGATCATCCCGGACTGGCTGGACAGCGTGAACGGGGTCGGCGGCTCGATGTCGGCCGTCGGAGTTGCGGTGGTGATCTGAGCAGCTGGTGTCCAGTCGCTGGCAACGCCGTCGACGGACACAGCGCACACCTGCACCGACACCAGCTGGTTGGGGTCAAGACCGTCGAACCCGACCGTGGTGTTGTCGGCGCGGGCGGTGCGGCCGCCGGTGATTCGGACGCTGTAGTAGGCGATCGCGATGCCGTATCCGGAGATGCCTTCGGTGACGAGACTCCAGGTGGCCTGCACTGAGGATCGCGGGGATCCGTTGTACCAGTAGCCGGCCGTGGACAGGTTGAGCCCGGTGGGCGGTTTCGGCTTGACTGCCGAGGGGTCGTCCTCGCCAGAGAACTTGCCGCCGTCCGAGCCGTCGCCCAGGTTCCGTAGCGTCGAGGACAGGGTGACGACTGTGTGCCAGGGCTCCAGGATGTCCTTCTCCAGGCGCACGATGCGGTGCTTGGCCTGGATGCCGATCTGCTCGTCGAAGACGATCGCTTCGTCGCCGAGGTGGGGGTCTTCGAGGTTGTCGTTGGCGATGGCGCTGAGGTCCATCACCTCGGCCTCGTAGGTGGTGCGCGGCTTCGCGTACTCGGCGAGAGCGGCCTGCGTGAGGGCGAGCATCGCGCCGGACCCGGTCGACTCCGAGTAGGTCAGGTAGCCATGGATGACCTCGGCGGTCCACGTGTTGTTGTCGACGTAGTCCTTGCCGCCGTTGATGCTGGCGAAGGTGTAGCCGTCCTCGGTGACGGCATGCATCCGGGTGACGAGTTGTGAGGTGTCGACGATGCGGCGCAACGTGTTGACGTTCCGGCCGGCGGCGAAAAGCAACCCAAGGTCCTCCCCTTGGGTGGGGCGGAGGCTGACCGTCTTCGTCTGGGTGTCGAAGGTGAGGTCGCCTCCATGGACCTGCTGGATCTGGCGCAACACCTCCAGCGGGTTCCCGGTAGACCATGTCCAGGATCGGCTGGTGGTGACGGTGACAAGACCGACCGACCATCCGGTGCCGACCAGCGCCGCGGTCACCGCCGGTCCGGCGAGGCTGCTGGTCCATTCCCGGTCGACCAGTCTCGGTTTGCCAGCCAGTTCGTACCAGGTGGCTTCGCCGTAGACGGCGATCGTGGGGGTGTCGGTGCTTTCGCGGGCGGTGGTGACCTTCTTGATCCGGAAGCGCACGCCGTCGGCCTGGACGAGGGCCTCGTTGACGATCAGCGCGGCCCGTGGATCGTTGGCTGCCATCGTCCAGGTAATGGTCTGCTCACCGTTGATCTCGGTGATCACCTTCAGGTCCCACACGTCAGGCAGGACGTCGGCTGGTGCCCCAGCCGCGTCGAGTGCGACGACGGCCGGCTGGTCGATGAGCATCAGATCCACCTCGAGTTGCAGGCGATCGCGACCTGGCTGATGCTGCCGGTCGTCGTCCACGACACAGGCCCGCCGCCGACCGGGCAGTTGATGCGGGCCAGGTTGGACAGCTTCCCGGCAAGGTTCCGCAGTGGCGTGATGACGAAGTTGCTCAGATTGGACGCGGAGCTATTCGCGGCACCGAGCCAACTTGGTATGAGATTCAAGTCGGGGCTGTAGCCGCCGTCGAAGTAGCCGCGGAAGGTGTCCGCTTCCTCGACCAGGAGGTCACCGAGCATGAGGACGGCCCCGACAGCAGGAGGAACGCAGAAAACCGCTGGAACTGTCGTCAGATTTCCCCCGGCGCCCGCCGCTGTGACAGTACCGGCCCGCCAAAGAGTGACAGTACCGTCCCCGTGGTCAACGGTCTGCTGAGGGCCGTAGGAGAAGGTAGGTGCGCTGCCCCCGCCGAACTGCATAAACGCATTCGGGGGGAGGGGGGTCGCGAAGCGGGCCGCAAGCACATAGGTCTTCCCGACTCCAACCTGGAGGCCGGGCGCCGAAATGTAAGCGGTTACTGTTCCGGCGGCCGTCCACACCGCCTTGCGCGCAACACCACCCTTCCAGCGGGTGTCTGTCTCTAAGGTCAACGTCCACGCGCCACCCGTGCCAGGTGAACCGCTCCAGGCTGTCGTCGCACGAGGGGTCGTCTCAAGATTGCGCCGTACCTCATTGACGACGGTGCGCGTGACGACTCGGAACGTGTAATCCCGGTAGTCGAGCAGTGCTACCTCGCCAGCCGAGAGCGGGCCGGTGAGAGTCACCGTCTTACCCCACAGGTTGAGCGTCACCGATTGACCACTCGTCAGCGTTCCGGTCACCCACACGGTCGGCCTGGACGGCGCGTTGCCCTTCGTGCGTGTCACCGTGCCGGGAGCGGTGAGCACGGCCGTGTCATCGGTGAGGGCGTAGGCGTGCGGGTCGTCGGCGCGCATCACGATGTTCGAGACGACCCGGTACGATCCGGCGCCCAGTGACCAGGCGAGACCGCCGCGAAGCCGGGCAGTCCAATACCGGTCGGGGAGTTCGTCGAACACCAGCTGCGCCGGACCGCGCTGCAGCCATGCCGCCACACCGTCCAGCAGCGTGCGGGAAGCGGCCGCGCTCACGGCGTCTGCCCGCACCGTGATCGGGAACTCGGCCGGGCCCTGGGTGGCCGACAAGAACAGTTCGCCGTCACGGCCAGGCAGGCGGACGGTTTGGCTGTCGCCGTCAGCGATGTACTGACCGATCTGCGGGAAGCACCGCACCCCGACCGCCGAGGAATCCACACCTGCGAACTTCACGCGCCCGTCACCACCAATCCAAGATTCCCGGCCGCGCGGCCACGCGAGGCGACCACGTCAGCGAGGCCGGTCGAGATCCGCCGGAGGTCGCTGTCGTTGCGCACCGACATGCTCTCGACGTTGAAGTTGAGCTGCACCATGCCGTCGCCCTGACGGCCACCCGCAGACACGTCGGTGGTGAGGTCGGCGGAGATGCGTGGTGCGAAGCCGGAGACGAGGCCCTGAACGTCGCGGAAACCTTCGGCCATCGAGTCCTTGAGGCCAGCCATCATCTTCTTGCCGGCGGGCTGCAGCAGCCGATAGTCGTACTCGAGCGGGCCCTTGTTCCGGGCGATCCAGTCGGCGATACCGCCGACGAAGTCGGTCACGTACCGCCACGAGCGCTGCAGGCCTTCGAGGAAACCGTTCATGATGCTCTGTCCGGCGCCGAGCAGCAGATTGCCGAGACCACCCAGAGCCGACTTGATCCGGCCCGGGATGCCCTTCACCCAGTCGACAACCTGACCCGCGCCAGTCTTGACCTTGGCGACGGTGTCATTCCACATCGACTTGACCTTGGCGCCCATGTCGACGGCCCACTTCAGGATCGCGCCGAGGGCGTTCGCCACCATCCTGACGATCAAGCCGCGGATAGCTTCGCCGGCTTTCGCCATCGTTTCTCGGGCGATCGTCCAGGCCTTGACCCACTGGCCACTCATCAACGCCCCGACCATCTTGATCCAGCCGTCGATCAGGTTCCCGATGAACTTGATCGCGGGGGCCACAACGTTCTCGATGACCCAGGCGATGACCTTCAGTGCGGGTTCGAGCAGGTCGGCTAGGAACCCTGCCAGCTCGGCAATGAACGGCGTCAGGGCGTCGATCACCGGTGCGAGTGCCTCGATCACAGGAATCAGCGCCTGGATGATCGTCACGAGCGGCGGGAGCACCGCCTGAACCAGTCGCACCAGCGGCGGGATGAGCATCGCCACGGCGGCCAGGATCGGGGGGAGTAGGGGAGCGACCGCGTTGAGGAGGGTGGTCACCAGTGGCGCGATCTGCGCGATCGCCTGACCGAGGACACCGACAGCCTGACCGAGTGCCATCCACGGGATGTTCTTGATCATCTCGCCCAGCGCGGCCAGCGCGGCAGACAGGCCATCCTGCGCGACCGGTTGGGCCAGCGCCTCGACGATGCCGGTCAGCGCGGACGCCGCGGCGCCGCCCAGGGTGGCAAGGATGTCGCCCAGCAGCGGTGACAGATCCTCGAGTGCTTTCCCGATCGGGTTCAGCGCCTTGGCCAGCGCCGCGGCGCCGACGGCGGCACCGGTGAAGACGATGCCCATCGCCTTCTGGAAGCTGGGGCTGTTCACGATGTCCCGGATCCGGCCCAAGGTGTCGGCGAGGCTGGCGAGCCCGGCGGAGCGGCCGGTGTCCATCGCCTTGAATACGCCGCCGATGATGCCGCCGAGGTTCTTGACCACGGACCACAGATGGCCAGCCTGGGCTGCGGCCTCGCGCATCATCCCGGCCAGGTCGGCGTTGGACGCCCACTCGCCGAACTGCTTCCCGAGTTCGGCCAGCCGATCCCCGATGGCGGGTAGGAAGGTCGCACCGGCTTCACCGATGCGGACCAGGCCGTCGATGAACGACCGCAGCCCCTCGGTGGCGTTGCGGACCGACTGTGCGGTCAGGTCGAACATGCGCTGCAGCACGCCGCCGGCGAGGCTCTTGGTGAGGGCGTCCATGCCGGCGTTGGTGAACGCACCGAGGGCGCCCGCGAGGTTGCCGAGCCCGGCCCGCATCTGCGGGATGATCACCGCGGACAGCCGGTCCAGATGGGCGGCGAACCCCTCAAAGAAGCGCTGCTGGATGATGCGCCGGACGCCTTCCAGTTGGGCACCGAGCCGCAGCAATGCCCGGACGGCCTCCTGGGCGTTCGGGGGGAGCTTCTTCATGGCGTCCGCGAACGCGTTCACGCCGCCGCCGGCCGCGCCGGCCGACTGGGCGGTCTTCATGTTCGCGATCCGCAGGTTTGCCTGCGCGTCGGCGACGGCCTCGGCGGCGTCCCGGACTCCACGTTGTGCATCGGCGACCCGCTGATGCGCTTCGGCTACGCCACGCTGGGCGTCGCGGACCTCACGGGCCGCGTCAGCGATCCGCTTCTGCGCGTCGGTGACCTCGTCGGAACCGTCGATGCCCTTCCGGTTGGCCTCGTCGGACTTCTTCCCAGCGTCCTCGACCGCCTCACCCGACTTCTTGTACGCCTGCTGAGCCTTCTCCAACTCCAGTTGGAGCCGCGCGAGCTTCTGGGGATCGGCGCCCTGCCGGACCGCGTCGGCGTAGGCCTTCTCGGCGTCCGCCAAGTCGAAGGCGGCCTGCGTCTGGTCCAGCTTCGCGTCGGTGAGGTCGTTAGCGAGATCCCGGATGGTGCGACGGGCGTCCTCGCGGGCCTTGCTGAGCGCCTTCTGAGCCTCGACGGACCGCTTCTGCGCGTCGGCCAGGGACTGCTCGGCATCCTTCAGGTCACGCTGCGCGGCTTTCAGGTTCCGGGCTGCCTGCGCTGCCTGCTCATGGGCGTTGCGGAGGGCGCGCTGAGCTTGGACGAGCTGCTGCGCCTTCTGGGCGGCCTCCTGCGCCGACTGGCCGATCGACCCGCCGCCGCCACCGCCGCCACCCATGGACTTGCCGGCCGCCGACACTGCGGCACCAACGCCGCGGAACGCGGCGATCAGGGTGCCGATGATCGACACCGCGGCACCGATCCCGGCCACGCCGACGAGTGCCATCGGTCCGATGGAGGCCAGTGACGATCCGAGCGCCGCCACCGCGCCGGCCGCATTGAACCCGACCGACACCAGGGCCGCCATGGCGGAGCCGATCATCGCGATCTTCATCGCGATCTGCGGCAGGTTCGCGCCCAGGTTGGACAGCGACTGCCCCCAGCCGCGCAACATATTCAGACCTGACAGGCCGGCCACCAGGGAGCGGATCTGCGCCGCAGCCGCCGAAGACCGGACCTTGACGATCAGGTTCACGATCCGGTCGCGAGCGACCCGCGCCAGTTCGAGCTTCGCCGCGACAGATTCGACCTTCGCCTGGATCTTTGCCGTGCGCTCCTTCTCCAGGTTGCCCAGTTCCTTCGACGCCTGCTTGGCCTCGACCGTGATCTGCGCCTTGTGGTCCTGGATGCCGGCGAGGTGCGCCTGCAGCTGCTTGATGCCGGCCATCGCGTCTTTGATGTCGGCGCGGATCTTGACCTTCGCGGCCTTGTCGTCGGTGCTGGCCAGGTCGGCACGCAGCTGGGCCAGCTTGGCCCGCGCGGTCTTGATGTCGGCGTTGACGCTGACGGTCGCGTCGGCATCCTTCTGGATGTCGCGCTTGAGTGCTTCAAGCTTCGCCCGCGCCTTCTCGACGCGGGCAGTAACCTCCACCACCTCGGGGTGGTCGTGGATCCTCTTCAGTGCCCGCTTCGCCACCGCGTCGTCGAGGACAGCTTCGATCACGGTGCGGCGGCGCTTCGCGGTGAGCTTCTTGACGTCCCGGTCGGCATCGCGGGTGTCGGCGAATACCCGGATGCCTACCTTGTCGACATAGTCGGTCACCGCCGCACCCCCTCAGTCAGTTGGGACGGCGCAGCTGCTTCAGCACGTCGATCTCGGATTCGAGTTGTGTCTCGCCGGACGACGTCGGCGGGCCTTGCAGGCGTCCGCTCTTCCCGGCGAGCAGGTTGCGGATCTCCAACAGCAGCGCCAGCTGCTGATCCCAGCCCAGCCAGCCCATCTGGGTTGATTGATCTTCGGATCGGTTTGGCGGGTTCCGGGTGAAGATGGTCGCTCGCCACAGGGAGTCCGGCCGGAGCTTCAGCCCGGCCAGGAGAAGGTCGAGCTCTTCGACGTCGCCTCGCTCGACCTGCTCCCACCACGACAGGTGGTAGTGGGCGCGGAAGTCGTGGACGAGTTCGACTTCCGCGCCGTCGCTCAGCTCGGCGAGCTCAAGCCTTTTCCCAGGTCGGGGAACACCTTGGAGTTGAAGTACTCCAGCAGCACCTCGACCTGCAGCCCGTCCGCGAACGGAACCTGCTCGATCCAGTCGGTGTAGGCGTCACCGCCGGCGACGGTGAGCAACTCGTCGATGTCGGCCACCACTCCCGCCATGTCGGTCATGTCGACGTCGGCGACCAGGCGTGCAGGGTCGACCCGCTGCAGCAATGCCGCCATCTTCATCCGGGTGGCCGGACGCCGAATCCCACGGATCTCCGGTGCCCGATCCAGCCAGTAGGCGACGGTCGACGTCGGATCAACCGACTCGACCGCCTTCGCCTGCTTCTTCTTCCCCTTGCCCATATCAGGCGGCCGTGTACGCGAAGGCCGGGGAGGGGCCTGCGGGGGTGGTCACGATGATCGGCGATGCGCCCGCCACGGTGGCCGGCACGACCAGCGAGATCATCGTCGGGCTGAGCACCGAGAACTTGGTGACCGCCGCACCCTTGATCGTGATGCCCGTCGCACCGGTGAACCGGACGCCGGTGAGCACCAGCGAGTCGCCGACAGCCGCACCGGACGGCAGGGCCGAGCCGATGACCGGAGCCGCGGTGCCGGTGAATGCGGTGGTGTCGAAGTAGAGCGAGTCCGGGTTGGTCGCGTTCGGCCAACCGGTCCGGCCGAGCTCCGGGTTGTGCTGCGCGGCGATCGACACCGAAGGCTTGAGGATCGTCATCGACAGCTTCGACTCGGAGTACTGGTCGGTGCCGTTCGGCGTCGGCCGGCCGGTCATGGCCGCCTTCATCGACGGGTACCAGATGCCGAACCGGCGAGTGCCCGCCATCCACAGCTCGAAGACCGACACCTTCGTGCCGGACAGCGCGGTGAGGGCAGCGAGCGTGTTCGCGTCGCGCTGCAGCATGCTGTAGACGACGGTGTCGACCGACTCCTCGGTCTCGCTGTCGGTGTTCATCTCCAGCCAGGTGGACAGGGTGGAAGTGTCGCCGCCGTCGGACGACGTCTCGGGCAGGTTCTCCCGGCTGAGGTGCCCGTGATGGGTCCATCCGCCGGTCGCCGGAGCGGCCAACAGGGTGAAGTCGTTGATCACGCCGATCGGGCTGGTGTTCTCGACGGCGGTGAACATCGCCCCGAACTTCGGGACGATCAGGCCGTCCTTGACGATTGCCATGGGTGTTTCCTTTCAGTGGTCCCAGGTCAGGGAGTAGATGAGCACGTATGTGCGAACCGCCCGGCCGGCTGGCGACCGATCGGGGGCGTAGTTGATGAGCGTGACGCCTTGGATCGGGCCCGGTGTCTGCCAGGCCTGCACCGCGTCATGGAGAGCTCCGACGTGGCCGTCTGCGTCCCGTGGCTCGCACGTCAGGGTCAGGGTCAGGTTCCCGGTCCAGATCCCGCGAGAGTCAGGGTTGGACAGTTGCAGCGACCAGACCACGGACGGGTACTGGTTGAGCCGGACATCGTCGGCCTCGGGCGTGATCTGCCAGGCCGGGAATGTTGCGTCGAGTTGGTTCTGCACCCACGTCGGAGCGTCCAGCCACGCCATCGTTCATCTCCCGTTCAGGTGGTGAGGTTGGCGGCGTTCCGCATGATGTGCAGACCAGGCACCCAGCCAGACTTGAACACCTTGTCGACGTGCCCAACCTCGATGGCCAGCGCTGCCTCGTGTTCGAGGACCACGTCGACGTCGAGCGGCCCAACCCGCTCGACCTTGATGTCGCCGGCGAGGCTGCCGTGACCGGCGGCCAGCGCCTTCGCTGTGCGGGCCACTTTGCGGGCGGCTTGGTCCACCTCCCGCTGGACGCCGGGCAGGCCGGCGAGCCGCTCCACGAGGTTCATGCGCGGACCACTCTCAGGCCAATGACGGGCAGGGGCGTCCACGACCCCGAAGCGCGGTCCATGACGTCACCGACCTGTTCCCAGCGCGTGCCGTCCGTCAAGCTGATGAGGTCCCCCGACTTTCCAACCCAGGACCCGACGGGGACCAGTTCAGCTCGGGTAACGACGTGACCGTCCGGATCGTCTGTGGCAAGGACGTTGAGTACGCCAAGCAGGTCGACGGGAGTTCCGTCGATGAGTTGTACGCCGTACCCGGACTTCGACGCGGTGCGCGGTGTGAGCGTGCCGGCGGTGTTGCATTGCCGTAGTCGTAGATGCACGCCGCCTGGTCGGCCGCGCCAGATCGCGACGTCTTCTACGAGCCACACCCGGCCGCGAGCGTCGATCGCGTTGCCTGCGATCACAGGCGAGTCCTGGCGGCGCCGCCAGTAGAGATCCGCCTTCCCGTCCTCGCCGGGTGCGATCATCCCGGCCGGAAGGCTGCCGCCACCGTGCAGGGTGCAGGGTTCGAGAGCGCCGCTCATGCAACAACCGGTAGCCGGTAGGCGGCCAGAACCTCGGCGGCATCGTCCGACTCGAAGTACGAGTCGGTGAATGGTCCGGTGACCTCGGATCGGGCTTTTCCGCCACCAAGACCTGGGGCGGCAAGTTCGGCGACGACACCGCGCAGCGACTGCGGGCATGCCTCGAAGCCGTGACGGGCGACGATCACCAGGCTGCGGAGACTGGCACCGGACGGGAGCCCCGGAAGGACTACCCGGCCTGAGACACTCCAGTCGAAAGCGACTGGCTGGCCGTCCACCGTGACCGATTCCACACTCACCAGATGAAGCGTGGGAAGATCGACGATCCCATCGCGCGGAGTCTCACAGACGAACGTCTGCGTGAACTCCGGCGCGATATGCCAGTGGCATTCGGCCCTTACGCGTCCCGCGGCCGCCTTCACGGCGGCGGCGTCGAACCCCTCCAAGGGAGGATCGATCAGGTCAGGCACGGGCATCAGTGCCTCCGCTTCGGCCCCTGACGCCGTTCACCCGGTGCGGCGGTGGTCTGCTCGACCTGGGCGACGCTACGGGCGACCGCAGATGCGATGTCCTCGAAGTTCTTCTCGCGACCGGCGATTGCGGGGTCGTCGTCGGCGACGATCGCGCCAGCAGCGACCACACGGGGAACGCCGTTGACAAGGGTCGCGAACGGGGCAATGCAGCGCTTGGCCATTTCTGCTCCTTCAGTCTGTTGGGGTGACTCGGAGGCCCCTCAGCTGTGTCGCTGAGGGGCCTCCGAACCTTGGGGGCTCAGGCCGTGGTGGCCAGGTTGAGCATCCGGAACGCCGCGTCCAGGACGGAGTCGGCGCCGACGCGGTAGTAGGCGTACCAGCCGCGCTGACCGGTCGGGCGCTGGTTCGCGCCGAACAGGTGCTGGATGAACTCGACGCGGGTACCCACCCGGTCGGCGATCACGTAGTTCTCGAAGTCGCCGTACACCAGGATGTGGTTCGCCGCAGTGACCGCCGGATTCCAGGTGCCCTTCATGGCCTCGGACTCCAGCGCGCGCCGGCCCAACAGCTCGGCGGGCTGACCCTCGCCGACGCGGGCCCACAGGCCAGCGCCGCCGTTGGTGTCGAACTGGCGGGTCAGGTTGTAGATCTTCCTGTTCGCCAGCCAGGACGCGTTCGCCTGGTGCCGCGACGGCAGTGCCGAGTCGAGCGCGTAGATGTCCGCCAAGGCGAACGTCTCGGCGGTACCGACGGGCACAACGCTGGACGTGCCGGCCAGGGCGGTCACGATGCCGGTCGGCATCTTGTCGCCATCACCGGTGCCGACCGTGAACGCCTCGGATTCGAGCACGTCCTTGCCGAACGCGAGCAGCCGGCCGACCTCCTGGGTGACGTTCTGCGCGTCCTCCATGGCCTCGATCGAGATGGGGACGAACCCCTGCGCCTTGTGGATGGAGATCGTCGGCTGACCGAAGGTCGTGGAGTCGTCGGACGCCTCCGCGGCCTCACCGTCCCACGACCACGACACGGCACCGGACGAGACGCCGTTCCACTTGTCGCCGGTGGCGACAACGGTACGGGCGACCTTGCGGATGTCGTTGCGGGACCCGTCAGAGGTGATGATCACCGTCGGGTCGAGCTGGAACGGCACCAGGTAGCCGCCTGCGCTGTCGGTCAGCGACATGGCGCGGGCCTCGGCATCGGTCAGCAGGTGCTGGTCACCGCGGGCGCACTTCGCCCATCCCCGCAGGTACTCGGGCGAGGACGTCGCCAGGATCTGCCGGGCCAGCACGTCGGGATGATCGGCACGCTCCAGGATGCGCTGGGCGGCCTCCCGGACCTTGTCGGATGCGCCGGGCATCTTCTCGATCGCAGCCTCGGCGCGGGCCCGGTACTCGGCGCCCAACTCGTCCTTGTCGCGGCTGAACGTGCGGACCTCGGACAGGTCCCACGGGTTGCGGAACCGCTTGTCCTCGATGCTGTCCGGCTCCAGGATTGCGTCGCGGTCGTAGTCGGACGAGGACGACGCAGATCCGCGTTCGATGCGGAAGCCTCCCAGCCCCTGGGCGGCGCTACGCACCTGCGCGAGCTGCGCGTCGCGTTCGAGCCGCTTGCGGTGCTGGTCGAGATCCGCGAACTCGGAGCGGAGATCGTCGAAGTAGGTCTCGTCCTCCGGCGTCGGGTTCTCCAGTTCGCCGAGTCGCTCCAACTCCTTGACGATGTCCTGCTGACGGTTGACCATCTGGCTGTGGGTCAGGGTCGGCCCCGTCCGGGCCTCTTCGGTGGCGGTCTTCGCCATGATCAGTCCTTTCGTGACTGGGTACGGATGAAGTAGCCCGCTGTGTTGCGCGCGTCCCGCTGCATGCGGTCACGACGGCGCCGGGCTGCGGCGGACGGGTGCTCACCGGCCGAGGTTTCGGTGGTTTGCGGCCTGTCAGTGGACGGCTCGGCGTGGAGGGCGGCCCTGCGGGTGCTCTCCGGCGCGTTGTCGTCCTGCTTGGCGGAGTCGGCGAGCAGCAGAGCACGCGCCAAGAAGCTCTTCGTTTCGGGGTCGTCCAGGTGCCCCAGATCGATCGTGCGAGCACGCACCCCGACGGATGTCTCGGCGTACGCCGGCCAGACGACCGGGCCGAGTTCCGGCACCCGCACCTCCTTGAGGGTGCGGAGCAGGAGTTCGTCGTCAGGGATGTCTTCCAGCCACGACCTGCGCAGCAGCTGGTACAGCTCTTCCTCGTCGCGGATCTGCTTGCCGTCCGAGTCGTGCCAGACCTCGGTGACAACACCGAACCGGAACGACATGCCGTTGATCGCCTCAGATGAGATCGCGTCACGGACCGGCTGCACCAGCCAGTTGTCGTGCAGGCGGGCAACAACATGCGCGCCACCCTCAGGCGCCAACGTGGCGTCGACTTCCTCCCGCGGGAATCCGGTCAGCGGGCTGCCGATCGGAATCGACCCGATCAGCGGATGGTGACCGTGATCGAACTGGACCTTCGGCGGGTTTTCTCGGAACGACTTCTTCATCGCTCCGGGAGCGATCTGCTCCCAGAATCGCCCCTCCCAGGAGTCGATGATCGTCCGGCGGTTGAACACCGCCGCGTAGCCGTCGAGGGTCAGGCCGTCATCGTCGTCAGCGTTCGCGAGAGCAAACGGAGTCGTACGGCGCATCTCTCGCGGCGGGATCGCGACACGGTCGATCAGGTCACTCGGCATTGTCGCCTCCTGGTGCGGGAACGGGTTCGCCCGAGCCGGGCGGTTGCAGCTGAACGGAGTACAGGCCTGAGTGGACGAGTAGCCGCATGTCGTCGGCGTCCACTGCCTTAATCACCGACTCGGGCGTGAACCCGGCGTCGGTGAGAGTCTTGATCGTGGTCGCCCGCCGACCCTGGATCTCGGCGGCGTCCTTCTCGTCCTCACGCAGGAACGGGACATCGCGATGGTCGTACCAGAGCCGCGAGAAGCCGCCGTCTGCGAACCTCGACGGGGGCGCCGGCGCGACCACCTCAAGCGAGCCTGACGCGTTGCCCCACAGAGGATGCATCGTGCCGTCCGCGTACCGGCGACGAGCCTGCGCGTAGTTGCTGTAGGTAGCGGCCTGCAAACCCTCAGAGAGGCCGACGATGACCGGGGGGACACCGGCCGCTGCAGCTATCCGTGTCTCGCCGGCACCCTGAACGCCCCGGAAGTCGATCTGTCGGAAGTCCTTGCCCACCAAGGTCACATCGGCACCGCCGCCGACATGCAGCGTCTTGTAGGCGTTCTCGACGCCGCGGTGCTCCCTGTCGAGCATCTCGCGGAACTTCCGCACCGACTCAGGTGATGCCTTCTCGCCGTGACGGACGACCAGGTTCGGCGTCGCACCATTGTCCATGAACCGGCGCTTGTGCCGGTTCATCAACTGATCAGCCTGGATCTCACGCACAATCGGCGTCAGCCACGTCATGCCCCGATATGTCGCCAGTGGATCGGGGATCGGTGCGAAGTGCGCCACCTCAGTTGGCAGGAACGGGGTGCCTTCAGTGAGCTTCCGCTCGCCACCCTCGTAGTACATGTAGCCGACTTTCCGGAAGCCGACCCTGCCGCCGTTGAGCTTGCGTCGCTCGAGCACGATGTTCACCCAGTCAGGGCGGAGCCGCACCAGTTCGTCACCGTCACGCACCCAGTAGGAGTTCCCAGCCAGATCGGCGTCCTGGATCATCCGGGACAGCAGATCCTGCGTGGTGCCGCCAAACCACGGCTTCTCCAGCACGCTGAGTGACTGGTCGCCCCACAGATCCGACCCACGGCCGTTCCGCATCCGCTGATAAGAGAACCGCACCGCCGAGAACACCAGCTGACGTACGAGCATGCATGCGAACACGACACCGTTCGCTGCATAGGCAGACTGCGCCAAAGCGGCGAAGTTGCCGCCCGGCTTCTCCGCGTCCGTGTCTCCCACCATGGTTTGACTCAGACCCGAGGCGGCGCCGTTGAACACGAACTCCGACATCATCGAGATGTAGTCATCCACCGACGTGATCGAACGCTCACCCCGCGACTGCAACGCGGACCGCAGAATGCTCACCGGATCAGCCACTCCGCAGCGATCGCGAGGACACCAGCCGTCACGAGGGCAGCACCCATACCCAGGAGTAGCCCGACCCCGGCGATGACACATGCCGATCCACCGACGAGAAGTACGAGACTGACGCGGTTGCCCTTCATTCCCAGAACCCCCAAACCTCGATCTCTTCGTCGGCCTCCAGAGCGCCGTCCTCGATTGCTTGTCCCCTGGCCTCATAGGCGAGATGGGCGGCCACGAACGCGTCGATGAGCCCATCGCCCTTCTTGGCCAGTGCCAGATAGTGCTCTACGCGGTTCGCTTCGTCGTCCTCCCGGGGTGGCTTCCGCTTCCCCTTCACCAACGCCGCAGCCTTCGCGTGATCGGCCAAGGTCACGTCCCCGTCGTGAGTGAGGGCCCCGTCCTTGTAGGCCGTCTGGAACCGCTCGATGGCGGCATCCATGCGCCGCTCAACGTTGGTCGGGAACTCGACGATGCGGCCCTGGTAGCGGGCCGCCCACACGTCGAGGTAGTCCTGCCATCGGTACGGGTCGGCGTACATGTACCGGACGTCGTACGCCGTGAACATCGCGTCGACCTGGTCGTTGACATCGAGTCGCGGCACCCGATGATCCGGGAAGTCTGCCGGCACCCAGACCTTGCCGCGGAACAGGCGTCCGTCACGGATCCTGCACACAACGATCGCGGTGGCATCCCGTGAACGGGAGCCGTCGAATCCGAGCGTGACCGGTTCATCGGCAACCAACGGGTCATCGGTCCGGGTCAGTGCATCCCACTTCGCCGGGTCGACCGCGTTCTTCTCGCCAGCGATGATCTCGGACAGGTAGAACCGGCGAACCTCTGACTCGCCCATCTGCTTGTTCCGGCAGTCCCGCATAATCCGCTGCTCGGACACGTGGCCGCCGGCGGACCGAATCGAATCGCCGTAGACGTAGACGATCTCCCGCTGCAGCGCCGCATCGTCATCAAGGTCGACGTGCACCCGTGCGAGCCGGGCATCCACGAACACGTGCGGGTCCTTCGCCTCATACGTCTTCTGAGCATCAGACCCCTCGGTCGGATCCCACGTGTTCGTCGCCGACGTCCACATGCCGTTCATGCCGCCGACGTTCCGCTTCAACGTCCGCGCGAACGTGAGACCGCCGCGCTGACCCTCTCCGATCAACAGACCAGACTCGGTGATCGACGCGTGAGTGAACCGGCCACCCAGCCGGCCCCAGGCTGTCGTCGTCAGGTACTCGATCGGATTGCCGCAAGGGAGCTTGATGAACGTGTCGTTGATCTCGACACCGAACATGTCCGCGATCTCTGAGTTCCGCGCCATCTCCAACAGCGGGAGCCAGGTGTTGTCGGTCTGCTCATCGTTCAGGGCAGCAATCGCAACCCACGGAGTTGGCGCCGGCTGCCCCACCGGCTCACCGTCCGCGTCCCAGCCCGCGAACTCGCAAGGGCCGAACGCGTGGAACAGGTTGACCGCGGCCAGCAGCGGATCCTTGCCCCACTTCTGCCCCCGCACCAGCATCGACCCGGAGTAGGCGAACGCATCGTTGCCGTCATCCTCGACGGCGTCCGGGTTCAGCCGGTACTTCCACAGCAGATGCCGCACCTGCTCGTCGTACAGCCTGAACGGCAGACCCTTCTTCGGACCGTCGGGGATCGGGAGCATCGCCTCGATCCACTCAACAGCCAGGTGGCCAAGCGTCGGGAACTCGCCCTTGACCGCCGGTCCGCGCCACGGCATCAGCCGGCCGGGTCCACCGCAGCCAACCGGCGGCCTGCACTCGCAGCGCCTGCCTGACCCGACTTCTGCTGCCGCTTAGCGCCGACCTCGTCATCGGAGACGACCCACAGCAGTGCCCGCATCGCCTTCGGCGTCAAACCAAGCCGATCAGACCACATCCGGGCTTCCTGCAACAGCTTCAGGTCGCCCATCTCCGCCAGCACACTCAGCCGCGCATAGGTTGCGACGTCCCGAGTCCAGCCCAACTGCTGCCACGCCGCCGCCTGAGGAGACCGCCACAGCTTCTCCCACAGCGAGACCTCAAGGTCCTTCTGCCGGCCGATCTTCTCCTCGATGAGCGCCACCGCGCGCCGCTCGGCCGCGATCTTCTGATCCAGCCGTGCACGCTTGGCCGGCGCCAACTCGTCGTCCTCAGCCAGGAACTCCAGGTCGGCGATCTTGCTCAACCGCGTCTCGCGATCCGTCGTCAGGCCAAGATCCTCGATCAGAGGCCACTCCGGAATCGGGCCATCCCAGCCTCCCGCTGGCAGCACCCGCACCCCGACACGAGGGTTCGTCCGCCTCGGATTCAACGAGCCCATCGGGCCAGTGCCAGCCATCAGACCACCAACCCCCAGACTCGTAGACGCGCTTTTCCAGGTGACCGCGGGGTGGTGTGGCCAGGGTGGGCGCCCTCGCGGGCCCCCCTGCCCCCCTCCTTGGTGGGGGTGTGGGGGTGGGGGCTACCGGTTGGACTTGGCGCCGTTGCAGACGCGGCATCGCACGATGAGCGGTCCGTTCGGATCGCCGCCGTTGGCGACCGCGGTGTCGTGGTCGGCGGTGAGGATGTTGGGTGGGTGGACGTCGTGTGCTGCTCGGGTGTTCCAGCCTGGGCACCATTCGCCGTGGGTGGCGCGGTGTGCGGCGACTGCTGCTGCTCGTCTGTCGCGTTCGTCGGGGTCGCGGGTGAGGTTGGTGGGGCGGGGGGTCCGGCCGCGTTCGTAGGTCGCTTGGTGGGTGCGGCAGCGGCGTCCGGCGGTGGGTTTGCCGCAGTCGATGCAGGGTCGGAGTGGCATGGGCACCTCTGGCGTTCGTGGGTGCTGGCGTGTGACGATGCCGTGATGGGTGTGGTGCAGGGGCCGCCTGGCGCGGCTGGTGTTGATCCTCAGGCTGCCGCGGCGTGGCGGCAGTGGATGATCTCGCAGGGTCGGCTGATGGAGTACAAGGTTGCTTCGGTGCGGCAGACGCTGATCGGCGACAAGGTCAACACGGACGCGTTGGAGCAGATGCTCAATGGCTATGCAGCTCAGGGTTGGATGGTGAAGTCCGTGACGGAGACTGAGGTGAAGGGCCGTGTGGGGCCGGGCGGGACCGCTGGTTTGGTGATCATCTTTGAGCGGCCGGTGTCACGCTGAACGTTGGTCTGGACACACTTCGTCCCGACATCGAGGGTAATGCTAGCTGACGTGCGCAGCGTTCGCGGTCATCTCGGCGATCATGTCGCGGACGTCGCCGAGGCGATGCACCCAGACTTGTTCGGTGACGATGGCCTTGCCGCGCAGGTGTGGCCGGGTGATGCGTTCGCGGGGGAGTCCGTGCTTGCGGATCAGGTACTTGATCCGGTCGCGACTGACTGGTTCGCCGGCTTCGGTGAGGACGCCGACGAGTTCGTTGATGGTGAGCAGCATGTCGGCCCGCTGGTCGAGGAGTTTGCGTTGGTGGTCGTGCCAGTCGGCGCGGTACGGGCAGGAAGGTCCGTCGACGGGTGTGTGGCTGCATCGGACTTGCGCGGTGGCTTGCTCCAGTTCGGTGACGGTGGGTCGTTCCTGGCGGATCTCGTGGCTGCAGATGGGGCAGTTGCCGAGGTTGATCAGGTCGCGGGGTCGGTCGATGATTCGCCGGCCGAGGCGGTGGAGGTGGCCGAGTCGGACGAGTGCGGTGTGCTGGTCGAGGTCGGGTAGTTCGGCTCCGAACTCGACCAGGTCGCGGTGGCAGCGGCTGGCGGCTTCGCTCCATGGGACGCCGCCGGCGTCGTCGGTGCCGCCGACGAATCGGACGCCGCGGCGTCGGGCGGTGGCGAGTTCGGTGATCAGTTCGGGTGTGTCGGCGAGTAGGCCGTGGAGCAGGTTGGCGCAGGCGTGGCACAGCTGGGCGCCTGGTGGTCTGCCGTGGGTGTTGGGGCAGCCGATGTCGGCAGGGATGCGTTCGATGGTCCAGGGGCCGCCTGTGGGTCGTTGGGTGGCGCGGTAGGCCGGTAGTGGTCTGCCTGCGACGTGCTCCAGGTCGGCGATGTGTGTGACTGGATGCCTGAACGCGGCACCCTCGATCGCGCCGAGCATCACGCGCTGCTCGGCGGCCGTGCCGGTGAAGCCGCTGCCGTGGTCTGGGCATTCGGGTGGGCAGCTGATGCGCATCAGGCCGGACCAGTCGCAGATCGGGAAGTCGGTCATGGTTGGTCCTCTCGGGTCTGTTGGACGGTTCGGATGGTTGCTCGGATCTCGGCCAGGTGGTGCGCGACTTGCTCGGGTGTGGCGGTCGTTCGGCGTTGGCCGGCGCACTCTGGGCAGTCGCGAGGCTGGCTGGTGTGGTAGGGGCACCCGCGGGTTGGTTGGGGTTGCTGGTCCTGGGGCCGAACGCGGCCGGTGAGCCTGTCGTAGGCGGCTCCGGTGTCTTCGGTGATCAGGTGGGGTGTGTGCTGATCGCGTCGGGTGGCGGCGTACAGGGCGGCGGCGGCGACTTGGTCGAGTGGGTCGCCTGTTCGTTTCCGGATGGTGGTGAGGATGCTTCCGGTTGGCCAGTCAGGTCGGAGTGCATGCGTGAGGGCTGCGAGTGCTTGCTCGGCGGCGTTGCGGCTGGGTGCGGTCATGTGTTGTTCCGATCGGCAAGCAAACCGTTGCGGTGCTGCGCGCTCGCGCGTTGGTTAAGTAGCGATTTGCTTGCTACGTAACCACTCATTTCGTTCCAGTGATCCAGTGATCCAGTGATCCAGTGATCAGGGCACTGAGGACTCCGTGAGCTTGCGTGTGCGGTGTGCGTGAGGGCTCCGTGAGTTGTGCGTGAGGACTCACGCACAAGTACGTGAGGATGGCTGTTATTCATCACGCCCACCGCGTGCCTCCCGTGGTGCACACTCAAGGAGCGGTGCGGGCAGCTTCGATGCGCCGTACCTGTTGATGCGCTGATGGATATGCCAGTTCGGGAAGCAGCCGTAGCGGACGTCGTCCAGGTCGTACAGGTGGACTGGTTCGTCGTTCTCTGAGGCTTCCGTGAGCCATTTCCTGATTTGGGCTGGGCTGACGTTTTCGTCGTTGGGGTAGACGTGTCCGAGGATTGCGTTGGGGCTGGCGAGGAATCGTCCGTCGTCGTCGGCCATGGTGATGAGGCCGACGACGAGGAGTCGTGCTTCGCGGGAGAGTCGGGAGATGTCGCCGGATGCCCACATCTCGGGTTTGAGGGTGCGGATTCTTGGCATCAGGCTGCTCTCGTTTCTGGTTGGTTGCGGTCCATTCGGGGGCTGATCCGGTCCCATAGGTCGGCGCGTCCGGCTCGTTTGAGGACGCTGTAGATCGAGTCGGGCTTGATGCCGAACCTGCGTGTGAGGTCGGCGAGGGGTGCGCCGTCGTCGATGGCCTCGATGATGGTGGCGGTTCTCCGCTTGGGCTGTGTGCTCGGGTTGTGGCCGAATGGTTGGGCGTGGGCTTCGTCGATGGTGTCGTCGTCCCAGGCGAGTGGTGGTGCGTAGCCTCGGCGGGCGGCGCGGGCTTTGGCCCGGCCGCGGTTGATCCGATCGCCCCAGGTGTCTGTGGGTGGCTGCTGGTTCCACAGTTGGTCATAGATGGCCCGGATCTTGGCGGCTACGTCTGGCGTGGTCCTGATGGAGCGGAGGATCATCGCTGCCCAGGAGTCTGACATCCCTGCATGGCGGCTGATCTCGGCGAGGGACCAGCCGATCGCGCAAAGTGCTTCCAGGCGTCGGCGGGTGCCGATTGTGGAGGTTGGGGTGATGTTTCGGACGCTGAGCACGGCGGCTTCGGTGGTGCGGTAGATGCGGGTTACGTCACCGTCGACGAGGCGGCGGAGGCTGGCCCGGGAAATGCCGGTGGCTCGGCTGATTTCGGACAGGGTCGTGCGGCGTAGCAGCCGGGTGAGGTGGGCGTGTGCTGAGCTGGCGGGCACTGTGCCGCCACCGAGGTGTTTGCGGCGCTTCTGGCGGCGTGTGCGGTCCGTGAGGCACCCGGTACAGCGGCATCCGCAGTGGCAGTAGCAGGGCTCGCCAGGTTGATGCTTGGCGCAGGTGTGGTCGCGGTCAGGCATCGTCGTAGTCCTGTCTCGGGGTGCGGCGGATGATCTTGTGCTTGACTTTGGTGGCGCCAGTGACGATCGCCTCGTCGCTGTAGATGCGTCCGTCGGGCCCGGTGTAGCCGGGGCGGTCCTCGCAGCGGATGACCTTCACCAGGTCCGAGTCGGCGGCTTCGATGCGCCAGATGCCGTCTCCGTCGCGGTCGTAGCGGAGGATCAGGCGGACGCCGTTGTCGAACGTCAACCGGTGGTCCCAGTCGTAGCCGTCGAACTCGTCGTAGATGGCGCCGTCGAGTTCGACCAGATCATCGGATGCGCCAGCAACTCGGGTCTCGGTCTCACTCATCGTCGGGTTCTCCTTCGCTGGGTTGTGCGGGGTGTTGGTGTTGGTGGTGGTGCTCGTAGCACTTGGCGGCGAGCCGGGCGGCGCCGGCGGGCGGGTTGGGTTGGTGGCTGCGGGTCTCGGCGATCGCGCCAAGCGCGAGCAGTTCACCGGCGCTGAATGGGCAGGCGTGACCAGTCATGCGGCATCGACTCCCAGCGATTCAGCGACGCACGCGACCAGGTCACGTGCTGCGGGTGGGGTGACTGCGTTGCCGTAGCCGCGGACTTGGTCGCGGCGGGAACCGCGCACGATGTAGTTCGGGTCGAATGCCATGCCGATGCCGATTTCGCTGGGTTCGAGCATCCGGAAGTAGCAGTCGTCGACTTGGGCGTCGGTGATGTCGTCGGCGGTGATGAGCGACTGGTGACCTGTCGTGGTGAGGGTGCGGAGTGCTTCGCTGATTGGCAGGCTCATTTCGGCGCCGTCGCCGGTGCGGGGCGTGTTGTTGCGCATGACGAGGCCGTAGCGGTCGTGGGTGGTCAGCGTGCCGACAGGCGTATCGGTGGGGCGTGCAGACCCGCTGGCGCTGTAGTAAGGCGTCAGGAGGGCATGGTTCGCCCCGTCGGCAACGATGGTGGGCAGGTGCTCACTGTGCGGGTCTAGGTCGCGCACCCGGTCACGGAACTGCGTCAGGAACGCGGGCGGGGTAACCAACCCGAGGTGGTTGCCGGACGCCGTGACCGTGGGCAGGTAGGTGTCAGTCGTGCCAACCCTGTACTCGAATCGGTGATTGGTGACCAGGCCGTGGTGGTTGCCGCCGGCGGTGATGGTGCCGAGTGCTTGCAGCGCCGAGCGGGCGTCCGATCCGCCGCCGCGGAGTTCAGCGAGGAACGGCATCATGGCCAACGCTGTCTCGGCGCGGGTCGTGAGAGTGCGGAGCGATTCGCCGGCCGTCCGGGCCTGCTTGCCGTCGCGGCCTTCGACGGGCACGACGAGCGCTTTCGACTCTGACGCGTGCAACACCCGCAAGTACTCCTCGACCGGCCATGCCCGGTAGTAGGCGTCCGGTTGGCCATGGCGGGGATGCCGGGGGTCGGCGGCGTCGTACTGGTTGCCGCCAGCTTCGAGGTGGAACGGTGCCCAGTAGCGGGCGATGCCGGCCTTGATCCGGGCGATCGTTTTCGGTGCGAGTGGCTTGGCGCGGTCCCCGATGCGGGTGCCGGTCAGGGTCCAGTCGATCGCGGCCGCGGCTGGTAGCCAGCCGGGTTCGACAATCTGGCCGCAGCCCGGCGCGGCGCACACGTAGACGTACTGGGCGCGGTAGCGGCCCACGGTGCGGCCGTTCTTCCACGCCTGCCGCGACTCACCCACGGTGCCGCAGCGAGGGCACCATGCTTTCGGGCGGATGAACCGCTCCACGTCGGGAGCCCGGTCACCTGCTGGCCAGGCGATGATGTAGAGCCGGTCCCGGGACTGAGGTGCGGGCAGGCCGAGCGCCTGGGCGTGCATCGAGTTGAGCGACACGACACGGTACTGGTAGCCGAGGTTCGTCAGGCCACGCTTCCACGCCGCCCATGCCCGGGCGTACTTGGCTTGGGTGGCGATGTCGACGACGTTCTCGACGACCACGGCGCGGTAGCGGTGGTGCTCGATGAAGCGGAGCACGTCGAACATGAGCAGCCGGGAACGGGTCGCTTCGTCCTCGTCGGTGGTGAGTAGCTGATCCTCGTCGAGAACGCTGAACAGGTCCGGCTCGGCCAGCGTCCCGGACAGCGGCCCGTGTTTGCCGCCGCCGGCCTGCGACCAGGCGGTGCACTCGGGTGATGCCCAGAGCACATCGGTGGCGGGGAAGAACCGCGGGTCTTCAAGGTGCAGGTCGACCTGGGCGTGGTCGGTCGTCGGGTGGTTGAGGTTGTGGACCTCGACGGCGAGGGCCCAGTGGTTGGCGGCGATCTGGATGTGGACGTCAGGCACCAGGACGGCGCCGGACGATGCACCGCCAAATCCTGCGAACAGGTCCGTAACGGTGAGGCTCATGGTTGCGTTCCTTGGTTGGCGAGGTTGAGCAGGACGCCGGCGTGGCAGGGCCCGTCGACGGGGCACCAGCACATGAGGTCGTGGCCGACGAGTTCGGCCCGGATCTCGGTGAGGGGCGGGTAGGTGAACTCCACCGGTCCGCGGCGTCCGCCGAGGAATCGCCAGTTCGGGAAGGACAGGCGTCCGCGGTTGGCGAGGACCGTGAAGTCCCTGACGATGAGGGTCGCGATCTGCTGGTCGTTGAGGCTCGGGTATTGTCCGCCGACGTCGGAAAGGCTGATCGGGTTTCCCCACTTCGTTCCGCGTCCGACGTAGCGGGCTGGTTGGCCGCAGCCACAGGAGCAGAGCGGCGTCCGCCATCCCTTGGCGCGCTTCCGCTGGATCCGCTTCGGGCTCACCGCTGCACTCCCATTTCGGTGTCGATCTCGTCGCAGAGCACGTCGGCGGGGCAATCGCCGAGGCACCACGGGTCCTCCCGGTGGTGGTGTGCCCGCACTCGGTCAGTGATGGCCTTGGCGATCACGGGGAGGGCTGCGTCCACGATCAGCGAGTACTCGTGCATGCTGGCCGGGATGTGCGGCTGCGCTCCGAGGGCTGCCTTGGTGGCGGCGACTACCACGTCCTCGCGGGTCAGGTGCTCACTCATCACTGCTCACCGGATCGCGATGGCACGAACCGAATCGACTCTCTTGAGGCCTGTCTCAGGGTTGGGTGAGCCGTACCGGTAGCGGGTCGCCTTGGCGACGATGTACGCCGTGGCGCGGTGACTGGTCATGATGCTGCCTCCATCAGGTCGAACAGGGTGGGGACGTTCTGGGCGCGTTCTTCGGCGTGTAGATAGGCGACGCCGTCGCGCCAGTAGTCAGGGTTGAGTTCGCTGGTCCGGCCGTGGCGGCCGAGCTTCAGGGCGCGTAACGCCACCGTGGAGAGCCCGCCGAACGGGTCATAGACGAGTTCGCCAGGGTTGGAGAACCGTTCGATGAGCCGATCCACGACGTCGAACTGCAACGGGCAGACGTGCATGGTCTGTGCCTTCTGTGACTGCTCGGTGTTGAGCGTCAACATCCGGTTGATGTCGTGCCACACCCACGGCGACCAAGAGCCCGGCGCGAGCGACATGAACGTCGCCGGCAGGGCACCCTTGCCGTCCAGCTGTTCACCGACGGTGACGTGCTCGGTGTAGTCGTAGATTTCGCGCAGTGTTTGTTCGGTGAACAGCCGTGAGCGGTCCTCGACCGGCAGGGCGAGTAGGTCGTCGGGTGTGAGGTGCCGGTCCCCGGCGGAACGCCAGAACGCGTGCGCGTCAACCTGCCATCGGGCGCGGCTGTACCAGCTCTTGTCGTGGGTGACCGGGGTGTCGGCGTAGCCTTTGGTCCGGTCCGACTGTGGCTTGTGGAACAGCAGGATGTACTCGGGTGAGCCGACGCCCATCTTGGTGCCGTCCTTGGACATCTCTGTCCAGCCCAACCGGTAGGTCTGGTTGTTCTCTCGCACGACGTCGGTGACGACCGTGATCATGCCGACGTAGTCGAAGCCGTGTTTGACGCCGTGGAAGATCGCCTCAGCGTGGAACGGCGACACGGTCGGGATGCCGGCACCGGTCACGTTGCCGAACAGGATCCGGTCCTTGACGTGGCAGGCGTAGATCCGGCCCGGCTTCAGCACACGCAACAGTTGCGGGGTGAGGAAGTCCATCTGTGCCCAGAAGTGGGCGTTGTTGTCGGTGTGGCCGAAGTCGTTGTAGCTCGGCGTGTACTCGTAGTGGTTGCTGAACGGGATCGACGTGACGACCAGGTCGACGCTGTCGGTGTCCATGGTCATCGTCTCGGGGACGCAGTCGTTCAGCGCAGCCAGCCAGCCGTCGCCGGTCGCCTCCTGGCGGGCGACACCGATGGACCGCTGCAGTTCGTCGGTGATCGACAGATGGTTCAGACCGTGGGTGCGGATCAGTTCCGACATCGTCGCGGCGAGGTCGTTGTGCTGGGCCCACTTCTCCCTCAGGGTGCGGACAACCTCACGCTCGGATTCGGCGTAGATGATGTCGATCCGGACCTGCTCGGTTTGCAGGAACCGGTGAAGTCTGTGGATCGCTTGGATGAAGTCGTTGAAGCGGAACCCGACACCAACGAAGATCGCCCGATGGCAGTGGCGTTGGAAGTTGCAGCCGGATCCGGACAGTTCGGGTTTCGTCGCGAGCAGCCGGCTACGGCCTTGCGAGAAGTCGATGATTCGTTCCTCGCGGACGTCCAGGTCGAGTGAGCCGTACACCTCGACGGCGTCCGGCAGGGCCCGTTTGATGGCGCGCCGCTCGTCCTCGAGGTCGTGCCACAGGATGAAGTGGTCCTCAGCCGCCTCGCTGACCAGCTGCGCCATCTTGGCGATCCGGGGCGCCATGGTGTCGCGCTTCTCCCGAGCAGCCTGGGTGACGCCGAGGACACCGCCGCGGATCAGGTGCCCTTGGCCGTCACGGTCGTACTCGACGGCCGCCATGTGGTCGACGGGGATCTCGTGCCAGCGGACGTCCAGGTCGGGCAGGATGTAGCCGTCATCGTCGAATCCGAGGTCGCTGGGACGTTGCACGAACACGGCCCACGTCGACAGCCACAGGAAGAACTCGTCCCGCTTGTGTGGGTAGAGGGTCAGGTTGTTCGCCTTCGTCGAGTCACGCTGGAAGAACCTGGTGAGTGCCTGACCGGTGTCCATCACGCCGAGGAAGCCGGCGTAGTGGATCAGTTCCTTGTACCGGTTCGGGCTGGGCGTCGCGGTCGCGACGAACCGGTACCGCACCTGATCGAACAGCGTCAGGAACTCCTGGTAGGTCTTCGACCCGTAGCTGCGAAGAACGGAGGCCTCGTCCAGGGACGCGGCGGTGAACTCGTTCGGGTCGAGCCGTCCGTCCCGTACCGATTCGTAGTTGGTGAGGTAGATCCCGTCACCGGTGATCTCGTCGGTGCGGCGGATGAACTGCACAGGGATGCCGAGCATGGCGGCGTCATGAGTGAACTCCTGCCGGACGCCGAGCGGCAGCACGATGAGGGCACGGCCGCGGCCGCCGAGTGTGAGCCGCAGCGTTTCGAGTTGCATCAGTGTCTTGCCGAGCCCGAACGCGGCAAAGATCGCCCGTCGGCCACCCTCGACGGCCCACTGCACAATCTTCCGCTGATGCGGCTTGAGTAGCGGGTTCACCTCATCGTCGGCGACGGGACGGCCGTAGGTGTGGTGGAAGTCGGCTTTGCCACGCAGGAACGCGTCATAGGCGGCCAGATCACCATGGATGGTCATTGAGTCCTCCAGATATGCCGAGGGCCCCGACCTGACCGGTCGGGGCCCTCGTTCGTTGATGAGTGTTCAGGCGTCGAGCGGGTCGCCCCATCCGGCTGCGCGGAGCATGCGCAGGGCGTCAGCGACGCTCGCTCGGATCAGGACAGTCGACGTTCGTTCGTCAGGCATGATCCCCACCGAGGTGAGGTGCAGCAGCTGCCGGAGATCCATCCAGCACCACCAGGCCAGCGGGTCACCCTTGCCGCGACGTCGCAGCACCAGCAGCGCCACGTCCGCGGCTGCATGCACGGCTTCGGCGCGGGTCTCGGCCCACCACGCCGCGACCTGCCCATCTGACGGGTTCTCGGTCTGCTTCCCGGCCTTGACCTCGATGATCACGCCCGGGCACAGCAGGATGTCGCCGAGGTCCTTACTGCCGCCCAACGCGCGCCGTTCCGCTTGGCCGAAGCCGTCCTGCCGGGCCGCTTTGACGAGGGCCGACTCGGCGGCCGTGCCGATCTGCTTGGGCCGGTTCATGACGGTCCTGTGGTTGTCAGAGCGTCAGCGAACCGCATCGCCCGGCTGTGGGTGGGGAATCTCTCCACCCGGATCTTGCCGTCGTGAGAGGAACGCCAGATCACTCCCCATCGCCCGGCGCCGGATCTGGACTTGACGATCCAGACACGGCCGGTGGGCAGGGTGCTGGACACCCGACTCGCGAGGCGGGTTCTCACGACGATGTCCCGCTGCCGGGTTGGGCGACGTCCGGCCAATCCTGGCCGGCTGGCTCGTCCTGTACCGCTTGCGCCTGGGACTGAGCTTGGAGAGCGTCGAGTGTGTCGCTGGGGAAGATCGTGTCGGGGTCGATGCCGTCGGAGGTGATCGACTGGTAGTCGATCGCGAGCCGGCCGAGGTCTTCCGGCGTCCACTGGTTGCGCCGCTTGCCGCTGCGGGTCTCCACCTGGGATTGAGTGATGCCGAGCTTGTCGAAGACATCCAGCATCTTCTGGATCCGCTCGTCGAGAGGTTGCCCGTCGCCGCGGGCCAGGGTTGCCCGGCACAGGTCTTCGGCGAGCGCTTTCAGCCAGTCGGGGAGGATCGCGTAGATGCATTCCCGGACGGCGCGGGCACCGATGTTCTGGTTGTTCAGGTAGATGTCCTGCAGGTCGATGAGCCGTACCCGACCGCGGTTCACTCCGCGGCCCTTCATGCGGGCGTGGGGGACTTGGAACGAGCGGCGGGTGCGCACGTTCTGTTCCTGGTCCCACGCGAACGCTTCAACTTCAGACTCGCCGGCTTCGTCGTCACGGCGTAGCTCCCGGACGCCGTAGTCGAGGTTGCCGTAGATGCGGGCCAGTTCTCGGGCGAGGTGCACCGAGGCGCCCGAGCCGCGGTTCTCGACGGCGTAGAAGGCTCGCTCAGCGACGGCGAGGCGGGTGCACAGACTGCGCACCTCGGCCTCGACCTGGTTGACGTCGCGAGGGCAGTTCCGGGCGACGGTGACGGCCGCTTGGACTTCGGCGACGGCCCTGGCCTGCTCAACGGCAGTGGCCTGCGTGACCTGGGCGGGTGCGAGCGTTGCCGCCGGCCGCTGGGCGATGTCGGTGTTGCGTGTCATTCAGGTTCTCCTTCGTCTGCGAGGTCGTCGAGGGTGTCCTCTTCGACGCGGGCGGTCCAGACCGGCACGGTGACCCGGTGCACCTTCGGTGCGTACCCGGGCCAGGTGCCGGTTTCGAGGCAGCGGGCGAACCGCTCGGCGGCGGCCTCGTTGAGTGCGTCGGCGCGGCGTAGGTCGGCGGTGTCGATTTCGTGGACGGCGACCAGGTAGGGCGGGTTCTTCTCCACGGTGGCGAAGATCATGGTGGTGTCCCTCGCAAGGCCGAGTTGGCGTGCGAGCCAGCCGCAGGCGGATGCCTGGAGGTGGTAGCCGTAGTCGCCGACCGACTTGCCGAACTTGGATGGTGCCGCGTTGTCGGTGGTCTTGATGTCGGTCAGGATCAGCCGGTTGCCGGCGGCGGGCGCCAGGTAGTCGACCTTGCAGCGGCGCCAGATCCCGGCCGGATGTGGAGCGAATATGGCTTTCTCAGGTGTGCCGCCGGTCAGGCCGAGCTTTGCGACTGGATGGGTGAGCAGGGCCCGCGCCATAGCTTTGGCGGCCGGGGCTTCGTGGGCGAGGATCGGCAGCACCGTGCCGTGGTCGGGATGCTCAGCGAGGAACGCTTCGCCGGCCTTCGAGTTCCACGAGCGGCCGCCGTCGAACTCGGCGAGGTCGGCGGTGCCGAGCGCCAGGGCGTGCACCGCTGACCCGAAGATCATCGCCGCCGTGCGGGCCGGGGGATGGTCCACCTTCCACCGGTAGTGCGCCGGCGTGGACGGTGCGAGCAGATACCGACCTGACGTCGCGGAGAGCGACTCCGTGCCGTACGCCCGCAGCGGGTCCGCGTGGTACAGGTGGTCAGGCATGTCGTACACGCCCGCCACCGGTGTACCGGCACCGAGCAGTTCAGTCGCCCCAGTAGTGGCCTGTGCACCTGCCGTCGCCGGTTGATCGGCAGGTGCAACCGTAGGGTCCACTCCGCCCGTCCAATCCCGGCCGGCGGCCCGGTTCGCTTCGGCGGTCTCCTGAGACTTCTGGATGGCGGCCTTCTCTGCGCAGATCGTGCAGCGGGGTGTGCCGTCCGGGTTGTTGCCTTGCGCGAAGTGACCGCAGGGCAGCATGACCGGTGGGGTCGGGCGGGCCATCAGGCCACCCTCCGTTCCCGGGCGGCGATCCACTGCGAGGCCACGGCGCCGACCTGCACGAGTTCATCCGAGAGCTGGTCGCCTTGCTCCGCGATCGCTTCGGTCACTTCCTCGACGAGGATGTGCCGCCACGTCACCCGGCCCGCGGCCGCGAGCCGATCCGTGACCTTTCGATTGCGGTCAGCGACCACCGACCACACTGACGAAGTGCCGTCGGGGTGGTTCTGCTGGCCCCACTTCGCGTCCTGCCGGCGGATCTCGTCCGCCAGTAGTGCGAGTGCCTCGATGGGTGATCCGCCCGCCTCCGCTCCGGGTGCGTCCTCGATAGGGATGTGCAGCAGTCGAGCGATCAGGCACTCGATCTGGGCGCCGCGCGATCGGGACCAGCCTGGTAGGCGGTAGACATAGTCGCCCTGGCGGAGCAGCTCGGCCAGGTCAGCACGCAGGTAGCAGCCCCCATCGTGGGGAACCTCCGACCCGCCCTCACCCTGGGCGCCCTTCTCGCCGTACACGGCGGCGCATTCGTCGACGTGAACATGCGGCGGGATGTCATGCGGCACCAGCGGGATATCTCCCCGGCCCCGGATCGTTGCGGCCGCGGCACGGAACGCTGGTTCGTTCAGGTCAGCGTGGCCAGCCATCGGGCCGCAGATGTACGCCATATGGAGCCTCATCGCGCGACCTGACCATCCTCGATCACAACAGCGCTCTCAGCGTCGTCGGAGACTCTTTCTACCCACACCTGGTAGTCGTGGTCGGCGGCCATGCCGGCGATCGCCTGCATGCTGTCGGCGTCGAGTAGTGACCCGTCGAGGATCCGGATGACCCGCAGAGACGGATTCAGCGCCATCGCCATCGCGAGACTGACCCGGATCTGCTCCGCGGACGACGCCTGCCCGAACGGCACACCGTTGAAGGTGACGCCCTGATCGTCGAAGCCGAGGCCGTCGACCGGCATCTGCGCGGCGGCGAGCGCCCGCCGCTTCGAATCGTCGATCCCGTCAATCCGGTGCGTCAGCGCGGTGTACTGCTCCTGCAGCGCCTTCTGTGCTTCCCGCTTCTCAGCCACCTGACGGTTGGCCCGGGCCTCCGCGTTCGAGGCCTCCAAATCAGCGACCTGGGCACGCAGCTGGTCGATGTCGGCAGGTAGCGGCAAGACGCCCAACTGGTCCGTACGGTCCGCGATCCTGGCCTGTGTGGCGTCCCGGTCCTGCTGAAGCCGGGCGATGCGGCGGTCGATCTCCTCGACTTCACGCACGTCACGGGCGATCGCTGCCCGGGTGTCGTCAATGTCCTGCTGGAGCTTGGCGGCCTCGTTGATGCGGCCCAACAGATCAGCGGCGGGCACCTCAACCATCGGGGCACCCTTGGGTAGCTTCGGCAGGTCACCGTAGGCGTGCGCCCGCCGGCCAGTCTCCAACCGCTCGTCGTACAGCCGGGCTCGCTCACGGTCCGCCGCGGTGAAGTCGAGCCCGAGTAGATCCAGCAGGGCTTGCCGCTGCTCGCGGGCAGTCAGCCGGGTGAACGCCAACGGGTCGAACGACAGCTTCCCGACCAGCTGGTCGAGCAGGGTCTGCGGCTGCTGATAGCGCGAGCCGTCCGGGGCCCGGACGACGAGCGTCGTCTTGCCCTTCTCCGCGTCCCAGGTGCGGGTCACGGTCAGATTGCCCAGGTCGAGCGTGACGCGTGCTTCGTCCTCACCGTCACGGATCGGGCGGGGCGTGTCCTTCGATGCTTGGCCGCCGCCGAGTGCCAGCCAGATCGCGTCCAGGACAGACGACTTGCCCTGCGCGTTGCGGCCGGTGACGATCTGCAGAGTCCCGTCGGGCTCGATCGCGACAGCCTTGAGGCGCTTGATGTTCTCGGCCTCGAGTTTGATGATCTTCATGGGTTTCTTCCTCGTGGAGAGTGCGAAGGAGCCCGCCCAGATGGTCTGGGCGGGCTTCTGTTGAGCGTTGGGTCGGTCAGCTCGGCTGGCCGGCGATGATCTCCACCGACACACCGGCGGCCACCGTGTTGAGGACGTCGTCGAATGCCTGTTCGACCACCCGTCCCAGTTCGGGCAGCTTGAACCCGACCCTCAACAAGCCGTGCTCGATGCGGTACCGCAGGTTCGCGACCACCTTGAACGGGTCGGAGCCGACGAACGGTCGCAACGCGAGGGTGAACTTGGACGGGATCTCCAACTTGCCGCGGCGTCCCGCCTTCGCGTCGACCTCCTCGACCCACTGGAACGCCCGTGCACCGTTGTCGAGCCAGTCCGCCGACTGCCAAGCGACCTTCGTCGTGCCCTGCATTGACTGGATGATCTCCAACAAGGCGGCACCATCCGGTTCCGCGATCGCAGAGAGCTGGTCCTCGACGAAGTCGGCGAACTCGAGTTGCGCTTGCAGCTTCCCCGACAACGCGGTCCACGCCTTCCACTCCGGCGAGTACTGCAGCTGCAGCCGCACCTGGTCGCCACGCCAGCCGTCGTGACCGTCGAGCACACCCGTCACGGTCAGCTTCTCGACATCCGCCCAGACCTCGAACCCGGACCGGTCGGCCTGGCGCTGTTCAACGTAGGACAGGAAGCTGTCAGCGTCACGCACCGTCGCCGACCGAATGACCCGGCGTGGCTTCTCCGCGTAATCGTCGGTGTCGTCAACGACCACCTCGCCCTCGTTGACGCGGGCATAGATCTGGCCCGGTTCGAGCACGACCGGTGGGACGGTTGCCCTGGCCAGCACGGCGATCGACTCTGCTTCGGTGTATTCGGGCATCACTGTGCCTCTCGGATCGTGGTGGATTCAGGTGCGGACGCGTCACGCAGTCCGGTGAGCGTTGGCTGTCGCGGGTTGTTCCGGGACAGATTCCCGTTCCGGTCGACATAGGCGACCGACGCGTCCCGCTTGAACTCGGGCAGCTTCAGCTGGATGTTGTCAGAGATCACCAGCACATTGCCGTCAGACTTCGGCATCGGCTCGACGGTGATCGTGAGCGCCAGGGTTCCCTTCTTGCGGGTTTCCTCGACGCGCGCGATCAGGTCCCACAGCGCCTCACCGAGCTCGTTGTGGGTCTTGCCGTTGGCCTGCTCCCGCAGCCAGTCAGCGAACGGCCGGATCGGTGGATCTTCGATCACCTCCCCGGTCAGCGGATCGGTACGTCTCCGGTCAGTCATCGGGTTCCTCCTTCTGGTTGTTCTTCACCGGCCCCGGATCGGGCCAGGCGCAGGCGCCTTCGTGTCCTTGCTCACGACCGCACCGGTAGTTCGGGCGCTTGTGGATCCGCTGAGCGACCTTCGGCATCGGGACACCCAGGTCGGCGCCACACCGTGAGTCCAGATGGGGCCTGGATCTCGTCACGGATGTCGTCAGGCAGAGTCACCGCACTCGCCTCCGCACCTGAGCAGCCAGCGCACGGTGGGTCGCTTCTTCCCCGGTCGGGTCCGCATAGGTGAGGCAGTAGCGGCTGAAGTCCCAGTCGGTCTGGGCCGATTCCAGCCACCGCCAGTAGAGGCGCCGAAGCCCGGACATGCTGATCCGACGGCCGGCTCGGCGCATCTGTTCGCGCACCTCGCGCAAGTACTCCTCGACGGGATCGCTACTCGTGGGGTTGGTATCCCTGTCCACGGCCAGGTCGGCGGCTGAGGTCACGGTCATCTGCCCATCACCCCGATCGCGATGAGCAGCGCGATGAGAGCGGTCGTCCAGGCGGCCAGGCCGACAGCCAGGGCGACCCCCCACGCCCGAACCTTGCGGGTGACGTGGCGGCGGCGCTGCTGGTCGGCGTGGTGCCGAACCTCGGGGGATGCGGTGATCACTTCGCCGCCTCCACCGGGTCGCCGTCGATGGTCACCTCACGGCACGGCGTGACCACACGCGGCGCCTTGGCCTTCGCAGCGCCGAACCCGAAGATCGGGCGAAGGTCCGCCAGCGCCACGCCGACGGCCACGTAGCGCGTGGCTGCCGTGTAGTAGGTGCGTGACTGGCTGGGTCGGGGCGAGAAGTGCAGGCCGTGACCACACTCGTTGTCGGGCCTCCAGTCCGGCGCCGACGGCTTCGCGCCCGGGGAGTAGTCGAAGCCACGATCGGTCGACCAGTTGTCGCCGACCGCCTTGTACAGGGTCGCGATTCCGTCGGCGACGGTGACGCCGTGGTAGTCGCACCAGATCTGGGGATCGGTGAGATCCAGCGCGGCGATGTCGATAATGACGCCGCCGGAGACCTTGGCTCGGGCAGAGCGTAGGTGTACCGCGACGTACGGAGACGCCTCGACGGTGGCCGAGTCCCACGCCTCGACGGTGGCCGAGTCCCACGCCCGGACGGTGGCCGAGTCCCACGCCCGGACGGTGGCCGAGCCCGACGCCTCGACGGTGGCCGAGTCCCACGCCCGGACGGTGGCCGAGCCCGACGCCTCGACGGTGGCCGAGCCCGACGCCCGGACGGTGGCCGAGCCCGACGCC